>CAVUGR010000001.1:0-681887 GCA_963741115.1 uncultured Alphaproteobacteria bacterium
GGATCCCCCTACCCGGCAACCCGAGAACGGGCGAACTTCGGGCGAACCCACGCGAACCTGCTCGAACCTGTCCCGGATTCGTGCCCCTTCGGGCACGAATCCGGCACAGGTTCGGGGTCAGATCGTCGGCAGCCTGAGGTTGGGGAAGGCGCCGGTGTCGAGGGGCGACGGGCCGTCGCTCTGCGAGGCGCCACCAGGCGGCGGCCGCCACCATGGCCGCGTTGTCGGTGCACATCTCACGGCTGGGCAGGAAGGGGTGCAGGCCGTCGTCCATGCAGGCGTCGAGCAGGCGCTCGCGCAGCTGCGAGTTGGCCGCCACGCCGCCGGCCGAGGCACAGGCCCTTGGCCCCGTAGGCCTGGGCCGCCCGGCGGGCCTTTGGCACGAGCACGTCGACCACGGCCTCCTGGAACGAGGCGGCCACGTCGGGCGTGGACACGTCGGGGTGCTTGCGCACGTAGTTGACGACCGCGGTCTTGAGCCCGCTGAACGAGAAGTCGTAGCCGTCGTCGAGGATGGCCCGGGGGAAGGCGATGGCCGTGCGGGTCGCCCTCCATGGCGATGCGGTCGATGGCCGGACCGCCCGGGTAGCCGAGGCCGAGGTAGCGGGCGACCTTGTCGAAGGCCTCGCCGGCGGCGTCGTCGATGGTCGAGCCGAGCAGGCGGTAGCGGCCGTGGCCCTCCATCAGCACGAGCATGGTGTGGCCGCCCGAGACGAGCAGCACGACGAGCGGCAGCTCGATGTCGGGCTCCTCGAGGAAGGCCGCGTACAGGTGGGCCTCGAGGTGGTTGACCGCCACGAACGGCACGTCCCACACGAGCGCCAGCGCCTTGGCCGCGCTGACGCCGACGAGCAGCGCACCGACCAGGCCCGGGCCCGACGGTGGCGCCGACGGCGTCGACGTGGTCGTCGTCGATGCCGGCCTCGACCAGGGCCCGGGCCACGACCGGGGTGAGCAGCTCGACGTGGGCCCGGCTGGCGATCTCGGGCACGACGCCGCCGAAGCGGGCGTGCAGGTCGACCTGGCTCGACACGACCGACGACAGCACCTCCTTGGCGTCGACGACGACCGCGGCCGCGGTCTCGTCGCACGACGTCTCGATGCCGAGGACCGCGGGTGCCGGCGATCACGTGCCGGGCGTCCCGAGGTCGGGCCGGCGATGGCCTCGACGATGGTGCGACCGGGCGACGGCCGGCCTCGATGCCGGTCGAGCCGCGCCGCGTAGTCGGGCCCGTCGACGTCGTGGGCCCACATGACGAGCGCATCCTCGTTGGTCTCCTGGTAGTAGTTCCGGCGGATGCCCGCCGGGGCGAAGCCGAAGCTGCCGGTACAGCGCCTGGGCCGGCTCGTTGCCGGCCCGCACCTCGAGGGTGAGCGCGGTCGCGCCCCGCTCGATCGCCTCGCGGCACAGGGCCAGCATCAGCCGGGTGCCGATGCCGTTGCCGCCGCCAGGCCCGGTCGACCGACGATGGTGGTGACGTGGCCGTCGGGGCCGAGGAACAGCATGCCGGCGAAGCCGACGACCGCGCCGCCGACCTTGGCCACGAGGTAGCGGCGACCGCGCTCGTTGGCCAGCTCGCCCATGAACAGCCCGAGCGACCAGCCGCGGTGCTCGGCCTGGCCCTCGATGCGCAGCACGGCCCGCAGGTGGCGCCGGCGCATCGGCATCGAGCGTCGACGACGAGCTCGGCCGGGTCGCGGCTGCAGGTCGTCGGCCCGGGCGGCCATCACGCCGGTCTCCCGCGTCGACCAGTTGATCTCGGCGTCGGGCTTGCGCAGGTACATCGGCGTGAGGTCCCACGGCTTCACGAACTGCTCGCGCAGGGCCTGGGCGTGGGCCAGCATCACGAGCGACGACGCCGACGGGTAGGCCAGCTCGTCGCCGACGATCTCGACCTTGTTGCAGCCCGTCGAACACCTCGCGGTAGCGGATGGCGCCGTCGCCGACGAGCAGGCACTCCTCGCCCGACGGCCAGCAGCTCGCCGGCCAGGTCGTCGGCGGTGCCGACGCGGTGGTCGCTGAGCCGCTGCATGCCGCCCGGGCACCTGCCGGTAGAACGCGTAGAACAGCTCGCCCCGGCGGGCGTCGATGGCGGCCACGATCAGGCGCGGAGCTGAAGCGCACCGGGAAGGCCAGCAGGTCGAGGCTGGGCACGCCGATCATCGGCACCCGCAGCGCGTGGGCCATGGCCTTGGCCGCGGCCACGCCGACCCGCAGGCCGGTGAACAGGCCGGGACCGAGGTCGACGGCGACCACGCTGATCTCGGACAGCTCGATGCGGGCCTGGCGGCAGATGAACTCGATGGCCGGCGTGAGCGACTCGGCGTGGCGCTTGCCGCGCGCCGACAGCGTCGAGGCCAGCACGCCCTCGTGGCCACCGATCGCGCAGCCGACCTGCACGGTGGCGGTGTCGATGCCGAGGATCAGCACGAGCCACCTCCGGTCCGGTCGGCGCCGTCGGTCGGGCCGTCGTCGCGGTCGCGTCGGCCACGAGCCACTGGCGCAGCGCCAGCGAGAGCGCCCGGCTGCGGGCCGACCAGCGCGGCCCGATCGACTCGACGTCGAGGATGCGGTCGTCGTCGGCGTCGCCGTAGGTGAGCCGCACCACGAGGTAGTCGGCCGGCAGCGCCGGGATGATGGCGTCGCCCCACTCGATGAGCGTGACCCCGCCCTCGTCGAGCATCTCGGGCAGGCCGATGTCGAGCACCTCGTCGAGCTGCTCGAGCCGGTAGACGTCGAGGTGGTTCAGCTCGAGCCGGCCTTCGTACTGGCTGGCCAGGGTGAACGTGGGGCTGGTGATCGGCTCGGCGACGCCCGAGGGCCTCGCCGAAGCCCTGGGCGAACGCCGTCTTGCCGGCGCCGAGCTCACCGGCCAGCAGGATCAGGTCGCCGGGTCGGGCCAGCTCGGCCAGCGCGGCGGCCAGCGCCTTGGTCTCGTCGACCGATCGACTGCGGGCCAGCAACATCAGGCGTTCCTCTCGCTGGTCGGTGTCGATGGTCGTGCTGCCGGCGGCCACGAGGGCCCGCTTGGCCCGCACGAAGTCGGCCCGCATCTGGGCCAGCGGCTCGCCGCCGCCCCGCAGGGCGTAGGCCGGGTGCAGCGTCGGGATGAGCACCGCGCCGCCGGTACGGGTAGTCGTGGCCGCGCAGCTTGGTGATGCCGACCTTGGAGTCGAGCAGGAGCTGGCCGGCGAACTTGCCCGAGCGTGACCAGCACCTTGGGCGCGATCAGGTCGAGCTGCTGCTCGAGGTAGGGACGGCACGCCGCGATCTCGTCGGGCCGCGGGTCGCGGTTGTCGGGCGGCCGGCACTTGACCACGTTGGCGATGTAGCACGCGCTCACGGGTGATGCCGAGCTCCTCGAGCATCAGCTTGTCGAGCAGCTGGCCCGACCGACCGACGAACGGGCAGGCCCTGGCGATCCTCTTCGGCGCCCGGGCCCTCGCCGATGAACACGAGGTCGGCGTCGGGATCGCCCATGCCGAACACCACCTGGGTGCGGCCCGCGGCCGAGGGCGCAGCGGGTGCAGGTGCTCGCCACGGTGGCGAGCTCTTCGAGGGCGGTGGGCACCCGGCGATGCTATCGGTGCCCGGCGTCCCCACCCAGACTGCGGATGGCCCGCTCGACCACGACGACGGCCAGCGCCCGCACGAGGTCGAGGTCGGCGTCGACCTGCTGGGTCGCGGCCACGATCAGGGCGTCGCCGTCGGCCGACGTGTGCGGGGGGAACAGGGCCCGGGCCATGCCGTCGTGGCCGCCCTGGGCCACCACCAGGCAGGCGTTCTTGTCGAGCCGGGCGTTGGTGGCCACCACCCCGATCGTGGTGTTGGTCATGTCGTCGTTGGCCGGGCCGCGGTCGGCGAGGCCGGCGTGCCGTCGTCGTGGAACGCCTCCTCGCTGCGCCGCAGCGAGCCGAGGTCGACCGCGTCCGGCGGTCATGGTGCCGTCGTCGATGTCGCCGGTGGCGTTCACCGCCAGCAGCGCAGCCACGACCAGGTCACCGTCGCGCAGCGTCGCCACGCCCGATGCCGCCGGGTCGGGCGTGCTCGCGACCCCGCCACTTCCCGACGGTGGCCCCGGTGCCGACACCGACCAGCCCGATCTCGTGGGCCCCGCCCTGCGCCGCCCGACAGGCCACCGCACCCTCGTGGCGGCCGGGCCGCACCCTCGGGTCGCCCGACCCCGAGGTCGAACAGCGAGAGCCCCACGACGATCGGCACCACCCCGAACGCGGTCGCGAAGCCGACGCCTTCGGCCTCGAGCACGCCCATCACCCCGTCGGCCGCCGCCAGGCCGAACGCCGACCCGCCCGACAGCACCACCGCGTCGAGGCGGTTCACGGTGCGGTGCGGGGTCAGCAGCTCGAGCTCGCGGCTGGCCGGCGCGCCGCCGCGCACCTCGGCCGACGCCACCGTGCCCTCGGGGAACCGCACGACGGTGCACCCGGTGCGGGCCTCGGCGTCGGTCCAGTGCCCGACGAGCACGCCGTCGACGTCGGTGATCACCCGCGCACGCTACCCAGCTCGTCGGGCGACAGCCGCCGCGAGCTCGGTGCGGTTGGCCACGCCGAGCTTGGCGTAGGCGTGGGCCAGGTGGGTCTTGACCGTGCCGGCGGAGACGAACAGGCGGGTCGCGATCTCCGCGTTGGTGAGCCCCTCGGCCGCCGAGCGCCACGACCTGCTCCTCGGTCGGCGTCAGGCTCTCCCACCCGGTCGTCGGCCGGTTCCGACGACCACGGTTCCGCCGGGCGCAGCAGCACGGCCTCGGCGAGTGGTCATCCGTCGACCCTCCTCGACGGCAGCTCGCCCGACGCTCGCCCAGCTCGGCTTCGACCGCTCGCTCGATCGGCGCGAGCCGGCGGTCGAGGACGAGGTGGCGCGACCGATCCCGATCTGCGTCGCGCAGCGCGACTGCGCCGCCCCGAACAGCCGAGCCGCGTCCACATCCTCGCCCCGACAGGCCGTCGCACGCGGCGATGCCGTCGAGCGCGTCGGCGACCCACGGCAGGAGCCGGCGTCGACCGCCACCGTCAGCGCCTCGTGGAACGCGTCGGCGGCCGAGCGGGATCCGTCTCCGAGCCGAGTCACGAGCCCGAGCAGCGCAGAGCTGCTCGGCCACGATCCTCGGGGTGGCCGTGCAGTGCGAGCAGTCGACCGCCGCCCGCTCGATCAGCGGGATCGCCTCGCACGGTGGCGCCGACGACGCCACCGGCCACGACCGGGCCGATCGTCATCACGAACCGGTGCGCGGGCGTGGACTCGTGGGAGGAGCCGCGATCAGCTCGACCTCGGCCTCCGACGGCGACGTCGTCCACACCGGCGAGGATGACGACCAGCCGGTGGTGCAGGTACGGGACGAACGACCGCACGCCGCTGACCTCGAGCTCGGCGACGACGCCCTCCGAGCACGTCGACGGGCCTCCGACCGTCCGCCCCCGCAGCATCGAGGCCGTCGGCGTCGCGCCTCGCTCGAGGTGGGCCATGGTCGTGGCCGGATCGCGGATCGATCGTCGCCGCCGCCATGCCCAGCTCGTAGCAGCGATCGGCCTCGGCGAAGTCGCCGTCCTCGACCGCGGCCGGCTGCAGCGCGACCCAGCGACCAGGCGACGAGCTGCGGGAAGTCGTGGTCGTAGGCAGGTCGAGCGCGGCCAGGTAGATCGAGCCTCGCGCTCAGCATGCTGCGCCCCGGTAGCGGAGCAGCAGCCCGGCCAGACTGAGCGCGACGCCCTCGCAGCCAGAGATCACCCGCGCGGCGCGGGCCATGTCGAGCGCGGCCAGGTCGAGCTCGAGGGCCCGGCCGATGTCGACGTGCGACCGTACGACGTTGGCCAGCGTCCAGAGCGCCCGGCCGTCGAACCAGGTCGTCACCGACGGCACGCGCCGCCTCGAGCACCGCCTCGGCCCGGCGGATCGCACTCGTCGGTGGTCGCCCATCCACGAAGCAGACGTCGGCCAGCGCCCATTCGGCGGCCCGCCGCGTCGGAGCCGTCTCCCGGTCGCCGGACTCGAGCAGCGCGACGCAGCGTCGGCCTTCGCCTCGCCGAAGCGGCTGTGGTCAGCTTCCAGAACAGGTTCATCCCGGCGGCCATCGACCAGGCGTCCTCCCACCGGCCGTCAGCTCGGCGAATCGCAGCGCCTCGCGCAGGTTGTCGTGCTCGGGCTCCAGGCGGTCGAGCCACACGCTGCTGCTCACGACCGGCCAGCTCCGGCTCGGCCGTGGCCACGAGCGCACGCGGCCCACTCGAGGTGGCGGACGTGCGAGATCGTGATCCTCGCCGGCCTCGACCAGCCGCAGCGTCCGTAGGCCCGCATGGTCTCGAGCAGGCGATACCGCGCCGCCTCGAACCTCGGACCGGTCGACCACGACCATCGACTTGGCGACCAGACGGGCGACGAGGTCGAGCACGTCGGACCGCTCGACCGCTCCGCCGGCGGCGACCTGCTCGGCCGCGTCGAGCGAGAAGCTGCCCGCGAACACGGCGAGCCGACGCAGCAGGGCCTGCTCCTCGAGGTCGAGCAGGTCGTGGCTCCAGTCGACGGAGGCGACCAGCGTCCGGTGGCGGCGTCATCGATCCCGTCGGAGCGGGCCAGCAGGCGGAAGCGGTCGTCGATGCCGCGCAGGATCTGGGCGGTCGTCATCACGGGCACGCGGGCCGCGGCGAGCTCGATGGCCAGCGGCATGCCGTCGAGCCGTCGCACCAGCTCGCCGACCGCCGCGTCCTCGCCGGGGCCCGAGGTCGAAGTCGTGGACGCACGCGCTCGGGCACGGTCGAGGAACAGCCGGACCGCGTCGTAGGACGCCATCGTCGAGGCCTCGGCCGGCTCGGGTGGGAGTCTCGAGCGGGGGAAGCAGGCAGGTCGCGCTCGCCGTCGATGCCGAGCGGCTCCCGGCTGGTGGCCAGCACGACGAGGTTCGGACAGGCCTCGCAGCAGCCGTTCGACCAGCGGGGCCACGCCCCGCCAGCGACGTGCTCGCAGTTGTCGACCACGAGCAGGAGCGCGTCGTCGCCGATCCAGTCGACCACGGTCTCGACCGGTGTCCTCGCCCGCCTGCTCGTGCGCGCCCACCGCGGCTCGGATCGCTTCCGCGATCCTGTCGAGGTCGGACAGCGGCGTGAGGTCGACGAACCGGGCTCGCCGCGGACAGCGATCGGCCCGGTCACGAGCCACTTCGACCGCGAGGCGGGTCTTCCCGCTCCCGCCGGCTCCGATGAGGGTCACCAGGCGATCGTGCGTCGAGCAGGGCATGCAGCGACTTCCGCTCCGCGTCTTCGTCCCACGAACGTGGACAGCCAGATCGGGAGGGTCGGATCTTCGACCGGTCGGTTCGACGTCGCCACTGCCCACCTCCGATCGGGAGATGCTCGCCCGGGCGCCGTGCGCGCCTTGCGGGCATCGTCACGCGCCCGAGACGGATGCGCAACCTCGAATCACCCCAGATCTCACCCGTTCGGCAGAGGTTGTTCGGCCGGTCGGGCGCAGCATCAGGTTCGACGCATCGGACAGTCCGGCTGACGTCAAGAGCTCATCGGAGGATGTGCACCCATGATCAGTGATCGCAGGAATCGCAAGGGCACCCTGCTCAGGATGGTCGTCGTCGCCACGATGCTCGCCACCGTCGGACTCACCGCGGTCGGCGCCACGCCGGCCTCGGCCACCACCAGCGGCCCGCAAGCACCACGGCGCTGATCCTCCGCACCGGGCACCTTCGTCGGGGCGCCGGTCACCATCAGCAACCCCGTGCTGTCGGAGGACGGGACCACCGCCACCTTCGACGCGTCAGGCGGCGACCAGTGGGCCGGCACCTGACCGGCACCACGAGCTACACCGGCCACGGCGCCGATCGACCTGACCACCGGCGAGTCCTGGCATGACCCTGACACGAGACCTTCACCGGCACGGTCGAAGGGTTCGGGCGGGGCACGATCCGCTTCGTCGACTACATCCACGGCACCCCGGCGAACGGCACCGGATCCGGATCGACCACGTGCGTGGCCGTCGGGGGCTCGCAGGCCCTGCAGGGCATGCGGGGCGGGCTCTCGGCTTCACACGACGCACCGTCGACGACCCCGACCAGTACGGCAACGGCACGACCCACGGCACCTACAGCGGCTTCCTCTACCGGTAGGCCGTCGCCGATCTCAGGCAGCGGATCCCCCGGCGACCGTCCCGTCCTCCACCGAGGGCGGGGCGGCGGCGCGCGTCAGCGGTAGCGTGCGGGGGACGCGGGGGCCGATGCCGCAGACGATCTCGTAGGCGATGGTGTCGAGCGGGGCGGCCCAGTCGGCGGCGGTGATGACCTCGTCGCCCTGCCGGCCGATCAGCACCGCCTCGTCACCGGCCGCGACCGCGTCGTCGCCGACGTCGACCATGAGCTGGTCCATCGTGACGACGCCGACGATCGGGCGGCGCCGACCACCGATGAGCACCTCGCCGCCGACCGCCGACAGCCGCCGGGGCACGCCGTCGGCGTAGCCGATCGGCAGGGTGGCCACGCCGGTGTCGCGGTCGAACTCGTGGTGCAGCCCGTAGGAGATGCGCTCGCCGGCCCGCGACCCGCTTCACCATCGTCACCTCGGTGCGCAGCGTGAGCGCCGGCCGCAGGTCGACCCGACCGTCGAGGGCCGGCGCCGGGCTGATGCCGTAGATGCCGATGCCGGCCCGCACCAGGTCGTAGCGGCTGCGGGGGTGCTCGATGCCGGCCGCGGTGTTGGCCGCGTGGCGCATGAGCGGGCCGAGCCCGGCCTGCTCGACCTCGGCCACGGCCTCGTCGAAGCGGTCGAGCTGCTCGTCGGTGAACGGGTTGCCCGGCTCGTCGGCGACCGCGCAGTGGGTCCACACCGCCTCGAGCCGAGCTCGGGCCGACCGGCGATCTCCTTGGCCAGCACGAGCACCTCGTCGCGGCCGGCGCCGACCCGGTTCATGCCGGTGTTCACCTTGAGGTGCACGTCGGCGACGACGCCCTGGGCCCGGGCCGCCTCGGCGACCGCCTCGACGCCCGTCGTGGCTGTAGACGCTCAGCCGCAGGCCGTAGCGCACCGCCGCCGTCGATGTCGGCCGGCCGCGGCTCGGACAGCAGCAGGATCGGCGCCTCGATGCCGGCCTTGCGCAGCACCGCGCCCTCCTCGACGAGCGCGACGCCCAGCCAGATGGCCCCGGCCGCCAGCGCGGCCTGCCCGACGGCGATGGCCCCGTGGCCGTAGCCGTCGGCCTTGACCACCGCGCACAGCTCGGCCGGCGCGACGAGCTCGCGCAGCACCCGCACGTTGTGCGCGATGGCCTCGAGGTCGACCTCGGCCCGTGCCGCGCGCATCGCGCCGGCTATCCCTCGGCCGGGGTCTCCGACTGACCCTGGCGCTGGTCCTGCACGATGGCCCGGACGATGTCGCCCCGGGCGATGAGCCCGACCAGGTGACCTTCGCCGTCGACCACCGGCACCCGCGAGATCTCGTGGTCGTGCATCGACCGTGGCCGCGTCCTCGACCGACGCCACGATGTCGACGGTGATCGGCTCGGCCGTCATGACCTCGCCGACCGTGGCGCCGAGCGCCTTCGACACGGAGTCGTCGAGCTCCTTGTGGTCGAACGGCCAGGTGACGTTGACGCCGAGGAAGTTCACGACCGTCGGGAAGTGGACGCGGGCCTCCTCGACGATGAGGTCGCCGGTCGAGAGCATGCCGACCACCGCGCCCGACTCGTCGACCACCGGGCCGGCGTCGACGCCGCTGTCGACCAGCTGCTGCATGGCGGTCTGCACGTTCTCGTCGGGGGTGAAGGTGACGACATCGGTCGTCATCACCTCGGTCACGCGCATCTCTCGAAGCGACATCGGTGCTCCTGGTCAGGTGTCCGGTGGGCCGGACGTCGTCGATGCCGCGTCGAGGCGGTCGAGCACTGCCGGCAGCAGGGCCGGGAGATCGCCGGCGACGAGGCCGTGGCGCCAGCCTAGGTCGCCGGCCCGACCGTGGAGGAACGCTCCGGCCGCCGCGGCCCGGAACGGATCGAGGCCCTGCGCGGCCAGGCCGCCGATGATCCCGGCCAGCACGTCGCCGGTGCCGGCGGTGGCCAGGCGGGCATCGCCGGTGGCGACCACGAGCACCGTCCCGTCCGGGTCGGCGACGACGGTCGGACCGCCCTTGAGCAGCACGACGCACCCGAGCTGCGCCGGCCAGGTCGCGGGCGGCGGCCAGCCGGTCGGCGCCCGGGCGGCGCCGCCGGCCAGGCGCGCGAACTCGCCGTCGTGGGGGGTGAGGACGACGTTCGGCCCGACCAGGTCGTGCGGCCGACGCGCCCGAGCGCGGTGAGGCCGTCGGCGTCGACCACGACCGTCGGGCGGCGACCCCGTCGCCGGCGGTCGCGACCGCGGCGACCAGCCGACGACCAGCGCCGCGCACCTGCGCCGTGGTCTCGTCGCCGATGCCGAGCCCGTTGCCGACCACGAGCGCGGCGAAGCGGTCGAGGCCGTCGAGCACCTCGGCGGCCCAGCCCGTCGGCGGGCAGCGTCGGTCCGCACGACCTCGACCGGCACGTGCGGCGGCCTCGACCCCGCCGCCCGGCGTGCTCAGCCGCACGTAGCCGGCACCGGCCCGCTGGCGCCCCGGCGGCCACCAGCGCGGCCGCGCCGTCCATGCCGGGGCTGCCGGCCACGACCCACACCGCGGACTGCCACTTGTGGGTCGACGGGTCGCGCTCGGGCAGCCAGGCCCGCACGTCGCCGGCCTCGACCAGCCACGAGCGTCGGCCGACGACACGTCGAGCCCGATGTCGGCGACCTCGACCTCGCCGGCGAGCCGGCGCGCCCGGCTGCAGCAGCAGCCCCGGCTTGAGCGCGGCGAAGGTCACCGTGCGATCGGCGCGCAGCACCCGCGTCGGCGCCCGTCGGCACCGCGCCGGTGAGCCCGTCGACGCCGCTCGGGATGTCGACGGCCAGCACCGGCGTGCCCGGCCGCCACCGCCGGGCGCCCGGTAGTCGCCGCGGAACCCGGTGCCGTAGGCCGCGTCGATGACGAGGTCGCACGGCGCGATCGACTCGGGCCGGTCGGCGGCGTCGAGCACCGTGCACCGACACGCCCCGCGGCCGCAGCCGGCGGGCCGCCTCGCGCCCGTCGTTGCCGTTGTTGCCCTTGCCGGCCACGCACGACGACCCGCCGCCCGTAGGCGCCGCCGAGCATGTCGAGCGCGGCCCGGGCCACCGCGCCGCCGGCCCGACCGATCAGCACCTCGACCGGCTCGGGCGCGGCCCGGTCGATCGCCGCCCATCTCGTCGGGGGTGACGATCGGGATCATGCCGACGTCGCCAGCCACGATCGGCCTGGGCCAGGTGGTCGGTGTGGCTGATCGTGAGCAGCCACCGGCTGCACGCCCCGCTCGGCCGCCAGCGCCGCGGCCGCGCCGTGCAGCACGCAGCGACGGCGCCCCGGACTCGGCCCGCACGACCTCGATGTCGCGGATGACGACCTCGCCCAGCCCGACGCCCAGCGCCTTCATGGTGGCCTCCTTGGCCGCGAAGCGGGCGCCGAAGCGCTCGGTCGGGATCGCTGCCGCTGCGCGGGCGTAGCGCTGCTCGTCCGTCGGTGAACACCCGCTCGACGATCGTCGGGCGTGCGCTCGAGCACCGCGCGGAACCGGTCGAGGTCGACCAGGTCGTTGCCGATCCCGATCACCGACCCGGCCGGCCCGGTCGATCGGCAGGCCGCCGACCGGGGCATCGAGGTCACGCGCGCCAGCGGTCGGCCAGGTCGTTGACCGGCTCGGTCAGCAGGTCGACCACCGACAGCGTGCCGAGCAGGTCGTCGCGGAAGGTCGGCTCGGTCTCGGTGACCGCGTCCTTGAGGGCCGAGAACCGGCCGCGGTAGCCCTGCAGCACCGAGCGCATGGCCGCCGACCGGCAGGTGGTCGCGGAACCGCACGTGCAGCAGCGTGAGGCCGGTGGCCTGCTTGTCCTTGACCTCGGGGACGATGACCACGGTGCGACCGTCGTTGCGGCCCCGGGCCACGGTCACGAGGCGCTCGGTGGCCACCCGGTGCTTGGTGCCCCGCAGCTCGGGCTGGTCTCGGTGCGGCTCGGCAGCTCGCGGCCCAGCCCGCCCCGGTCGACCACGACCACGCTGGCCGGGTGGCGGTCGTCGTCGACCCGGCCCTCGATGCGGTAGCGGGTGAAGCCGAGCACCTCGTCGACCGCCGGGTCGAGGTTGGCGAGCGTGCGCAGCGACCCGTAGGTGAGCTGGTCGCGGGCGACGCCGGTGGCCAGCACCTCGAGCACGAGCGGCACCTGCAGCAGGCTCTCGTCGCTGCGGGAGATGCCGACGGTGACGGTCTTGGCCTGGTGCTTGATGGCGTCGACCGGTCGGGTGAGCTCCTCGATGGCCCGGGTGAGCGACGTCGGTGAGGTCCTCGATCACGACGCTCGGCGTGCCGACCTTGCCGTGCTCGACCTGGTAGGCCTCGAGCGGCAGCACGCCGAGGGCGTAGCGGAACAGCGACGGCGAGGCGCACCGCGGTGCTGGCCTCGAGGTGGCCGTCGTAGTCGCCGCTGCGCAGCCCGTCGAAGAAGCGCGACGGCCGGCGGCTCGAGCGCCGGGCCGAGCTCGGCCAGCAGGTCGTCGCCGGCGCGCGGTGGACCCGGCCGAGATGGCCGCCTCGATGGCGGCCCGCGCCTCGCGCAGCGGGCGGGCCTGGGCGTCGATGGCCAGCGCGGCCTCGTAGCCGAAGAGGTGCCCGGCCATCGCCGACAGCACGAAGGCCAGGCTCGGGTGGGTGGCCGGCACGACGATGACCTGCAGCGCGGCCGAGAACCGCTCCTCGCCCTCGCTGGCGATCACGATCGGCGCGGCCTTGTGGGCCCGGTAGATCGCGATCTCCTTGGCCACGTCGTCGGCGGTCGAGCCGGTGAGGCCGGCCGCGCAGACCAGGATCAGCGGCTCGGCCGAGAGGTCGATGTGCTTCTTGTCCTCGGTCGCGTCGCAGGCGATCGACTTGTAGCAGAGCTCGGACAGCTTGATCCGCACCTCGTGCGGCGGCGATGCGGTTGACGCCGTTGCCGACGATGGCCCAGTAGCGCCGGCTCGGGCGCGAAGCGCTGGGCCGCCTCGGCCAGCGCCGGCCGGCACGCCAGCGTGCGGGTCATCAGGTCGGGCAGCTCGCGCAGCGCGGCGAGCACCTCGGCCCGGGGATAGGTCGGGTCGAGGCCGATCTCGTCGGCGATGGCGCAGCGCCAGCAGGAAGCCGGCCGCGATCTGGGCGTAGAACGCCTTGGTCGACGCCACGCTCATCTCGACGTCGCGACCGTCGGACGTGTAGAGCACGCCGTCGGACTTGTCGGTGAGGTCGCTGTTGCGACGGTTGACGATGGCGATGACCCGGCCGCCGCGCGACCGCACCAGGTCGACGGTGCGGTTGGTGTCGGTGGTGGTGCCCGACTGGCTGATGGCGACGACGAGCGTGTCGGACATGTCGGCCCGCAGGTCGAAGCCGGACAGCTCGGTGGCCAGCACGGCCCGCACCTCGATCGGCGCGTCGCCGACGGCCGACCGCAGGGCGACGGCCAGGCTCTGGCCGGCGACGGCGGCGGTGCCCTGGCCGATCACCAGCACCCGGCGGATCGCGCCGGAGCGCAGGTCGGCCCGGAGGTCGTCGGGCAGCGTGTCGGTCGGCAGCTTCACCGTCGAGCTGCGCCGTCGACCTCGACGCAGCTTGCCGCGCAGCGTCTTGCGGAACGACGCCGGCGCCTCGGAGATCTCCTTGAGCAGGAAGTGCGGGGCGTCGCCCCGGTCGATGTCGCGGGTGGTGATCTGGGCGGTGGCCAGCTCGTCGGCGCGCACCGGCAGCGCGGTGCCGTCGTAGGCGAGCCGCTCGATGCCCGTCGAGCTGGCCGGCCGTCGGCCCCGACGAGGTGGACGATCTGGCCGCGGGTGGCGCTCGGGTTGGTCGGGTCGGCCGGCGTCTCGCCGTCCATGCGGAGGTAGGTGGCGGTCTCCTCGACCAGGCCGTAGGGCTCGCTGGCCACGATGAAGGCGTCGTCGGCCAGGCCGACGTAGAGCGCCTGGCCGCTGCCCCGGAGGGCGAGCAGCAGGTCGCCGGGGCAGCGCGCTGACGCTGGCGCCGATGGCGACCGAGCCCTCGAGCACGTCGACGGTGCGCCGGAAGGCCTCGACGGCCTCGGTGCCGGCGGCGAGGTGGCGCGACACGAGCGTCGGGATGACCTTGGCGTCGGTGGTGATCTCGGCCGGGATGCGCAGCGCCTCGGTGGCCTTGAGGTCGGCGAAGTTGTCGACGTCGCCGTTGAGCGCGGCGGTGACGTACGGACCGTCCGACCCGGTCGAGCTCGTCGGAGTTGAGCGGGTGGGCGTTGGCCTGGGAGATGATGCCGACGCTCGCCCAGCGGGTGTGGCCGAGCACGACGGCCTCGGCCGTCGGCGCGCGCGACGGCCCGGCGCAGCAGCTCGTCGCCGAGGATGGCCGCGCGCAGCGCCCGGGTGTTGTCGCCCAGCTCGCCGATCTCGGCCGACGCCTTGTAGACGAAGCTCAGGTTGCCGTCGGGCGTGCGCACCGCCATCGACCCGAAGAGCGCGTCGGCGGCGCGGTCGGCCAGCACGGCCGCCACGTCGGGCGCGTCGAGGTCGAGACCGTGGCCCCGCACCAGCAGGTGCAGGCCGGCCGAGTCGCGGCCCCGCACCTCGAGCCGGTCGAGGGCCGACAGCGCCTGCTGCACCGAGGTGAACACCGCGATGGCGGCGTCGCCGGCGTCGCGGCCGGCCAGCTCGTCGACGGCGCGGGCCGTGCGCAGCCGATCGCGGTCGATGGCCCAGACCGCGTCCTTGAGCTCGACCATCGCCGCGTTGACCGCTTCGAGGCCGGCGCCCCCGTCGGCGGCGACCGCATCGACGTCCACCCGGTCGAGGCCCTCGTCGATGGCCGCCACCTGGTCGAGCAGGGCCCGGGCCCGGTGCTCGACCGTCGCCATCAGCTCGCGGTCGCGCACGAGCGCCAGCACGCCCGGGCACCCCGCGCAGCAGCTGGTCGGCGGTCGCGATCTGGCGGGCGGCGGCGGACAGCGGCGGCGGCGTCGAAGGCGAACCCGGTGGCGGCCAGCGCGCGACGCCGCGGCGTCGAGCAGGCCGAGCACCTCGTCGGGCGACGGTGGCGTTCGGTCGCTGGGACGACGGACGACGGCGATGATCCCGCACATGTGGGCGGCTACCTTCCCTCGGGGCTGGGCACTGGGGAGCGACTCCTGGGGCGGTGCCTGGGAGGACCCACCCGTCGCCGTTGACGGACGGTCCGCTCGAAGACGGACGATCGACCACCACGGACAGGCGGCCAGAGCCATCAGAGTGTAGGCGGCGGACCCCGCTCTCCGGCGCTGCAGGCAGCAGCCGGTACTGTGCCCGGATGCCGGACCGTGGGAACCCGGACGCCCCTCCCGTCCGCGCCCGTCAACCCGAGCCTTCGTCGCCGTCGTGATCGGCCTGCTCGTGGTGGCCACCGCGCTCCGGGTGTCCGGCCTGGGCGCCGGGCTCCCCTACTCGAGCTACATCGACGAGGGCCACTACCTGCATCCGACGGCGCACATGATCGCCGAGGACACCTACCACGGCGGCGACTACCAGAACCCCTACGAGCACCCGTCGCTGCCCTACGACGCCATCGCCCTGAGCGCCGAGCTCTACCGCCTGACCGGCGACACCGGCATCAAGGAGGGGGCGATCGCCACCGACCAGACGCCGTACTACGACCTCATGCAGCCCTCGGAGCTCATCCTGATCGGCCGGCTCGTCATCCTCGCCTTCAGCGTCGGCACCGTGCTGCTGACCGTGCTGCTCGGCACCCGCCTGATCGGTCGCCGAGCCGGCCTGATCGCCGGGACGCTCGTGGCCTTCCTCCCGGTGCTCGTGGCCAAGAGCACCGTCGTGACCGCCGATGCGGTGGTGACGTTCTTCACCGCGGCCGCCGTCCTGGCGGCGTGCGCCCTGGCCACGGTGCCGACGTTCGTCCCGGCGGATGCTGCGTGTGGGCCGCGCTGGCGGGCGCCCTGTCCGGCATGGCCTTCACGTCGAAGTACCCGGCCGGCGCGGTCGTCCTGGTCGCGCTCACGGTCATCGCGCTGCGCCGGGAGCTGACGGTGGCGGCTCGCGGTCCGCCTGGCGGGGTCGCCCTCGGGGCCGCGGTCGTGGCCGCGGTGGTCACCATGCCGGCCCTGGTCCTCAACACCAGCCAGGTCATCCGGGACGTCAAGTACGAGGCCTCGGTCTACGGCAAGTACTTCGACGGCCACTACTGGTCGTGGCTGACGAACCCGGCCCAGATCGGGTGGCTGTTCACCGCCGTCGCGATCGTGGGCGTCGTCCTGCTCGTGCGGGCGCCCGGCCACCCGGCGCCTGACGATCGGCTGGCTGGTCTTCGCCGTCGCCGTTCGCGACCTACCTCGTGGCCCAGCACGTTCCAGCCGGTGCGCAACCTGATGCCGCTGCTGCCGTTCCTCGCGGTCGGGGCGGCAGCCACCGATCATCGAGGGCGTCCGGCTGCTCGGCCGACGGATCCCGCTCGACCGGCGTGCCCGCGCCGCGAGCTCGATGGCCGTCACCGCGGTGCTCGTCGCTGCGATGTTCTTCGGCGGCGTGCGGCCCTACCTCAGCTCGAGCTCACACCTCGTCGACACCCGCACCCAGGCGGTCGACTGGCTCGAGCAGCAGGTCGGCCCGGACGACAAGGTGCTGGTCGTCGAGGAGCTGGCGATCCTGCCGGTCGACCTCGAGCGGATCGGCGGCAAGGTGACCGTGGCCTCGATCACCGAGGGCGCGCCGAAGGGCCAGCTCGCCGCCGACCCGCCGCCGACCTCGCGCGACTACGACTTCGTCGTCACCGGCTCGTTCAAGCCCGGCACCTACGCCCCCGGCACCCCGGTCTGGGTCGCCGCCCGGATCGACCGCCCCGGCGGCGTCGTTCGGCACCTTCTCCACGGTGCCCAACCCCAACACCTGGCGCACGTCCGACCAGATCGTGACGATCTACCGCAACCCCTGACCCACCGGCGGCCAGCCCGACGCGACCTGCCGGCCCGACCCCGACCAGATGGGGCACCAGGCGACCTGCCGTGTCGCCACCCACCCCAACCAGATCGGCGTGACGCATCACGCACCAGTGGGATGACGCTGCGCGCGACGCTACGGCTCGAGGTCGGCGGCGTGGCGGGTCAGGGCGTCGACCAGGCGGTCGGCGGCGTGGCGGGCGACGTCCTCGTCGGGCGCCTCGACCATCACCCGCACGAGCGGCTCGGTACCGCTGGCCCGCACCAGCACCCGACCCCGCTCGCCCAGCTCGGCCTCGACGGCGGCGATGTCCGGGGCCAGCAGGTCGACCAGGCGGGGATCCTTCTTCGCCACCTTCACGCCGACCAGCACCTGCGGCAGGCGGGTCATCGCCGCCGCGGCCAGCTCCGAGAGCGGACGCCCGGCCCGCACCAGCAGGTCGAGCAGCTGCACGCCGGTGAGCAGCCCGTCGCCGGTCGTGGCCAGGCGGCGGAAGATCACGTGGCCCGACTGCTCGCCACCCAGCGCGAGGCCCCGCTTGTCGAGCGCCTCGAGCACGTAGCGGTCGCCGACCTGGGTCTCGACCACCTCGATGCCGTGCTCGACCATGGCCAGGCGGAAGCCGAGGTTCGTCATGACGGTCACGACGACGGTGTCGTCGGTGAGCTGGCCCCGGGCCCGCAGGTCGAGCGCGCACAGGGCGATGAGGTGGTCGCCGTCGACCAGCTCGCCCCGCTCGTCGACGGCCAGCACCCGGTCGGCATCGCCGTCGAAGGCCAGCCCGACCGACGCTCCCGAGGCGACCACGGCGCGCCTGCAGGTCGTCGGGATGGGTCGAGCCGCAGCGGTCGTTGATGTTGCGACCGTCGGGCTCGGCGTGCAGCACGTCGACGGTCGCACCGAGCCGGCGCAGCACGTCGGGAGCGATGGCCGAGCTCGACCCGTTGGCGCAGTCGATGACGACGTGCAGGCCGTCGAGCCGCCGCCCCTCGACCGAGGCCAGCAGCGACCGGCACCAGCGCTCGATGTCGTCGGCCGCGGCTGCCGGCTCGACGGCCGGGACCGCTCGGTCGTCGGTGCCCGGGACGGTCGGAGTCCGGGACGACGCGGCCAGCAGGCGGTCGAGCTCGGCCTCGAGGTCGGCCTCGACCGCGTCGGACAGCTTCACGCCACCGGCCGCGAAGAACTTGATGCCGTTGTCGCCGAACGGGTTGTGCGAGGCCGAGATCATCGCGCCGGGCACCCCGCGGTCGGCGCACACCCACGCGATGGTCGGCGTCGGCACCACCCCGAGCACCTCGACGACCGGATCCACCCGAGGTCAGGCCCCGGGCCAGCGCCGCTTCGATCCGCGGCCCGGACGCACGGGGGTCGCGACCGATGACGAAGCCCGACCCGTCGCACGCCGGCGCCGAGCACCGATGCCGCGGCGCGGCCGAGCGCCGAGACCAGCTCGTCGGTGAGCTCGTCGGCCGGGCCGCGAACACCGTCGGTTCCGAAGCGCAGGGACATGGCCCCCGCGACTATCGCTTGGAGTACTGAGGCGCCTTGCGGGCCTTCTTGAGGCCGTACTTCTTGCTTTCCTTCTCCCGCGAGTCACGGGTGAGGAAGCCGGCCTTCTTGAGGTCGGGGCGCAGCTCGGGGTCGAGCTCGATGAGCGCACGGGAGATGCCGTGCCGCAGGGCGCCGGCCTGGCCCGAGGGCCCGCCGCCGTCGAGCGTGGCGTCGATGTCGTAGACCTCGGAGGTCTCGGTGAGGCGCAGCGGCTCGGTGAGGATCATCCGGTGGGTCTCCGACGGGAAGTAGTCGGCGACCTCACGCTTGTTGACGGTGATCACGCCGGTGCCCGGACGGAACCGGACCCGGGCGACGGCCCGCTTGCGGCGACCGGTGGTCTGGGTGAGTGGCTTGGACATCGTTCGTCGTCCTTAATTCAGCTGCGGGCGCGAGCCTGCTCGAGCGCCAGCGGCTGAGGCTGCTGGTTGCCGCTCGTCGCGCACCCAGCCAACCCCTGCATGCGCCGTCTGTCCCAATCGGCTCTCGCGCATCTGCGACATCACCACGTAGAGGCGCTGGCCGTACTCCTGCGGAGGCGTGTTGAAACGCTGCCTCTCGATACGACTGCCCGGGGGAATCACGGACGATAGGTAAATCAAGTTGTAATTCGCCACACCCGCGTCTAGCAGGGCTGCGTCGAACGCAGCCAGCTCTGTCGGCCCACGCCCAATGCCGTGAGCGAGGTTGATAGCGCCAAATGGTGCTGGGCTGGGTCGCCGAACGGCGGCCTCCATGGCTAGCGCTTCCACAAGCACCCCATCGATTCTTCGATAGCGACCTGTGTCGCACGTAAGCGCACCGTGTGCGCAGTTAAGGCGAAATCCAGACACATCCCGAAATCCATGATCGACTCCTTATGTCTTAGTGATGATTCGACGCACCCCAAACTGCCTTGCATTCTTCAAACGCGTTCTGTGCGACCGTGGGACACCACAACAAAGAAAAGGGTTTAGTGAGCGCAGGCCGGATACAATGAGATGTGCATAGAAACAGCGCTAAACCAAACAGGAAACCGCGGTGTCCCACGCATGACAGCGACGACAGAGCCAGACGACACCGAGTTGATCCAGGCGTTTACTGAAGGTAGCGAGCTGGCATTCAAGGAGCTGGTGCGCCGCCATCAAGCGCCGCTGTATCGCTTTGTCTGGCGGCAGTTACGTAATCACGCGGAGACGGCGGATTTATGCCAGAAAGTATTTCTCAAAGTGTTCCTTAAGGTCAAAAGTTACCGTGGCGAATCGTCGTTCCGGACATGGCTTTACCAGATCGCGATTAACCAGTGCAGGAATCATTTCCGTTCGCGCGAGCGCGAACGGCTGGACGATGTCGAAATCGAAAATTTACCGCAAGAGGAATTCGCGGCGAACGACGCGGTGGAATCCGCACAAAAGTCGCGGCTGCTGCGTGCCGCGGTCGAGGCGTTGCCACCGAAGCAGCGCCACACTTTGGAGCTACGCTTTTACCAGGATTGCACGTTCGCGGAGGTTGCTGAGATGATGGGGTGTCCGACCGGTACCGCCAAGGCCAACTACCACCACGCCATTGAGTCCCTGCGCAAACGCATGCGAGGAGCGGACCGATGAAAGAATTGCAATGTGCAGCGACAAGGGCACAACTGGTCGCGTACGCTGAAGGTGAATTGGACGCGGCACAGCGCGGGGCAGTGCAGAGGCACGTCGCGACTTGCCCGAACTGTGACCTTGAGTTGCAGGAAATTGAAGCCTTGCGCGGGGCACTCGGAGGCGAACGTGTTCCGGATCCAGGTGCGGTGTTCTGGGAAAAATTCCCGGACCAAGTGTTGCAGGCTTATCATGCCGAAAACGCCGCCGCTTCCCGGTCAAGCCTGAGCATGCGCGCGACGGAAATTTTTACACGCATCTACGCCTTACTGGTATCGGGGCCGGGACTGTCTGCCGCGGCCGCGCTGGTGCTGGCAGTCGGAGTCGCGCTGTACTTCAAGGGTGAGACCTCGAGCGTGTCGGGCATCGCCGCGTTTCAGACGCAAATACAAGGCGGCAAAGACCTGGAGTCGCTTGCGCAGAGCGGTGTCATTGGCCTTCCAAGGTACAACCAGTATGGTTTCTCGTCACCGGGCAAGATCAACTTCTTTCGCATTGGTCACGCCTACGCCGAGTCCGTCGCTTATGCCGCAGGGGGCGACGCTGAAACCGCGCGACTGCGTTTGATGGCGATCACCGAGTCGCTCGGTAACGCGCCGGATAGTCTCACAGCGCTTGCCCGCGGCAGTCCATCTCTGCCGAACCTCACTGCGCTCGAGCCGGAGCTCGCTCGAATCGCTGCGAGCAACGGCGGGACAACCTTGTTCCGGGCTGGCGGCTGGCTGGTGAATCTGGCCTTGGCCGTGGCAGCGCGCGACCACGCCGCCATGCAAGTCGCTGCGCCCGAAATCTTGCGCTTGCGGCATGAACTCGAAGCGAACACAGCGGCGCCGGGAGCAATACGCGATCTGCGATCTCTCGGCGAATTGCTGGCTGGCGGCAAGCTATCCGATCGTGATTTCGTGCTGGCCGCTCGGCTCATTCGTGATGTTCAACTGATACTGATGTAGAACATCGGCTATAGCGTAGGGTGCGTGCCATGACAATAGATTTGCGCTGCGCAATCTCATGGACTCTCGCGATTTCGCTGCTCGCGGCACGGCCAGGCGTGAGTGCAGCCGAAGAGTTGAATCCACGCGAGCGCATTGATTTCTGGCAACGGAATTTCACTGAACTCACGGCCGATTCCGACCCCCAGGTTGATCGGGCGCAACGGATTTTCACCCGCCTGGTGCACATCGCCGGCCGCCGCCCCGGAGTCGAGCCGCGTTTACACGTCATCAGGGAGGATGCGAACCTCGCTCTGCCAATCGCCATTCCGGATGGGTGGGTGGTTCTTTCCCGGCGCGTGATCGAATTCTGCTATCGAACTCCGAAGCGTGGCGATGACCGCCTGGCCTTCGTATTGGCACACGAGATCGCGCATCTTCTGGACGATGATTTCTGGCACATGAAATTCTTCCAGGCAATTGAGACCTATGAGAAAGGTTCCGGCGATCAGAAATTACTGAACGAAGTTCGCAGCATTGCCTCGATGACTGACAAGGTCCTGGCCAAGGAGCTGCGCGCCGACGAACTCGGGGTGATGTACGTTGCGATGGCCGGCTTTGATGCGCGCGCGGTGCTTGGCGAAAGCAAAAACGGCGATTTTTTTCAGGAATGGATCGCCCAGCTTGATCCGGCGCGGCTCGGGGCGCAGAAAACCAACACTCACCCGGAGCCGTCGCAGCGCGCCGCCACGGTGAGAGCGCGTCTGCAGCAGGTGGCGGAACAGACCAAGCTGTTTGACCTCGGGCTGCTTTACTACCAGGCGGGTGACTACGCTCGTGCGATTCAGGCGTTCGAGGCATTTCGCCGCTATTTCCCGGGACGTGAGGTGCACCAGAATCTCGGCGCGGCTCACCATCAGGCGGCTCTGAGTCTTTGGCGGCCGGAGGCGGAAAAACGTGGCGAACCGTTGTTCAAGCTTTCGGTAACGGTCGATCCTCTTTCGCGCGCCCGCGGCGCCACCCGCAATTTGCCGGAAGCAACATCGCGCGCATTTGAGCGCCATATCGCGGCCGCGATCGACCACTACCAGATCGCGATTGAACAGGACTCCGCCTATCTCCCGGCGTATCGCGACCTCGGCAGCGCCTATATCCTGCAGGGCAAGCCGTACAAGGCGATCGCCGTACTGCAGGACGCGCTCAAGCTCACGCCGCGCGACGCTGCAGTCCTCAACAATCTTGGTGTGGCCTTTTTTCACGCCACGAATTTGGCCGAGGCGCGCATCCAGCTTGGCGAGGCGCGCAAGATCGACCCCAGGTACGACGCACCGCTGTTCAACTTGGCGAGCATCGCGCAGGCGCAAGGGGATAACACAGAAGCCGCGCGCTACGGAAAGTTATATTTGGAGCGCGATGCAAGCAGCGATTGGGCGCGTGTCGCACGCCGCCGCTTTGTCGGTGGCGCGCCTGCCGCAGCGAGTACGACCAGTGCTTCATTGGCGTCACCGGGGCCGGAGATCCTGGCCGGACTGGAGATCGGTGCCTATGACAACGAAGTACCGGCGAGCTGGGGCAGCCCGGTGAGCGATTCATTCCAGCATGAGGCAACACCGACGCGATTGGCGAGCTTCCCTAACGGAGTCATGACCGTCTCGCAGGGAGGCGAAATTCGCTTGCTGGTGACGACTCCGTCTTACACGGGATCGAGCCGGCGCGGCGTGCGCATCGGCCAGTCGCGCGTGGACGTGGAAACGCAATACGGAACACCGGGACAGGTATTGGCGACGACCGTCGGAGAGAGTCTAACGTATCCATCGCTCGGAATAACTTTTTGCTTGCGTGAAGGACGCGTTGCATCGTGGCTGCTTTACTGGGATTGACTCGTTGTGTGACGCGACTCCATCCATGACTTGCTGCGTGCATGATTGTTCGCGCTACTTTTGCGCACACCGAATGGCTGCGTGCCTCCTGCTGCTGGCCGCCGTTGCGCTGCACGCCCGTGCTGCGAATGTCGGGCCTGCAGCAGATGAGCTGAGCGCCGGTCGCGAATTCATGGCGCACGGACGTTTCGACGAAGCTACGCGAGCGTTCGAGCGGGCCGGCGAGCAATCTGCAAAATCCGCTAACGATGAACAGCGCGTGACTGCTCTGCAAGCGCTCGCTGAAGCGCGCCTGGCGCTCGGTCAGTCCGAATCGGCGATTGCGGTGCTGAATTCGGCGCTGGCCTTGACAGAATCGCGGAGCGACCAGCGCGGAGTCGCGTTGCTCAAGGCTCAACTCGGCGGCGCTTACCTACAGGCAGGCCGGGACGGCGCGGCGCGCTCACTGCTGAATTCTGCACTGGAGACCGCACGTGCTCAGCACAATCGTGCGCTCGCCGCGGCAATCCTCAACGATCTTGGAACCTTGCACCGCATGACGAAGGACCTGGCCACGGCGCGAGACTGTTACGACGATGCGCGACGACTGGCGCAGGAAATTGACGACTCTGCCCTCCTCTTGCGTGTGTCGCTCAATGCCGCGACGCTGGAACTGGATCAGCATGAGTGGGCTCGCGCGCGTGAACACGCGCTCTCGGCACATGTCAGCGCGATTCATCTGGAACAGCTGCCGTATTTTCAGACGCAAGGACTGATCTGGGCCGGCCTGATTCTCTCCGACGTCGCGCGCCTCGATCCTGACGCGCGGCGCGAGGCCGGACTGGAAGCCTATGCCGCCTTGCTCGACGCACGCCGTCTGGCCGATGCGCTTAAGGACCAACGCCTCATGTCGTCCGTGAACGGTGCGCTTGCTGCCTTGTACCTGCAAGCCGAACGCGGCAACGATGCACTCAAACTCACCCAGCAGGCGCTTCTCGAAGCGCAACGCGCCGGAGCCACAGACCTCATGTTTCGCTGGCACTGGCAAGCGGCTCGCATACATCGGGCCGAGCCCGATTTTGACCAGGCAATCACTTCCTATCGTCGAGCGCTCACTGCCTATGAGACCAGTAACCTTGCGCCGGTAACACCAGGATTGATCCTGCCTTCAAGCGAGCCGAGCCACAAGGTGTACCTCGAATTCGCGGACCTGCTGTTGCAGAGGAGCGCGACGCTTGCTACTGCGGGCGATACGCAGAAATACCTTGGTGAAGCTCGCGATGCCGTGGAGAAACTCAAGCAAGGCGAGTTGCAGGATTACTTTCGCGATTCCTGCATTACTGAGGCACGCACCCGCGTCAAAGGGCTGGTGCAGAGTCTCGGAGCGGGAACAGCAGTGCTCTATCCGATTGTGCTTTCTGACCGTATCGAGTTGCTGCTGAATCTGGGAGGCGAGGTCAAGCGTTACACGGTCGCGGAAAAGGAAGCGGCGGTGATCGGGGCCGCGCGTCAGTTCCGCGAAGCAGTTGAGGGTCAGCGCACGCGGGCCTACCTGCAGCCTGCGCAGACGCTCTACCGCTGGCTGATCGCGCCCATCCAGGCGGATCTGGCCGCTGCCCGGGTGAACACGCTGGTAACCGTTCCCGACCAAACACTGCGTGCGATTCCGATGGCGGCACTGCACGATGGCGAGCATTTTCTGGTGGAGCGCCTTGCGGTCGTCATGGCTCCTGGCCTCGAACTGACGGATCCCCGCCCGTTGCCTTCACAGTCGGCTAAGTCGCTGCTCATCGGTCTCACCGAGTCGGTGCAGGGATTCCCGGCGCTGCCGTATGTCGAATCCGAATTGCATAACATTGCGAGCCAATTTTCCGGGCGCACTCTCAAGAACGAAGCGTTTTTGCGTGGTGCGCTGGAGCAGGCGTTGACGCGCGAACACTACAATATCGCGCACATCGCCTCGCACGGGGAATTTTCCGGCGACGTGCGGGCTTCTTTCGTCCTCGCCTACGATGGCAAGGTAAGCGTGGATGACTTGGCGCGCTTCATCGGCTTCAATCGCTTCCGCGACGATCCACTCGATCTCCTGACGCTGAGCGCCTGTCAGACCGCAGCCGGTGACGAACGCGCTGCGCTGGGTCTCGCCGGAATCACCGTCAAGGCCGGCGCACGCAGCGCGCTCGCTTCTCTCTGGCCGATCCACGATGAAGCCACCTCGCTCCTCATGAGCGAGTTCTATCGGCAACTGCACGCGCCCGGCGTGAGCAAGGCGTTGGCGCTGCAACGAGCCCAACAAAAACTGGCCACTATCACGCGTTACCGCCATCCCGGCTATTGGTCCGGGTTCGTGCTGATCGGCAACTGGCAGTAAGACTTGGCGCGCGCGGAAGGTCGTGTCACCATACGCGAGCGCGCAACTGGAAACTGATGCCCTTGTCCTGCAGGTTACTACCCGGCATTTCCTCATCGCGCAGGCGGTAGCCGTAATACAACTCGAAATCCAGCCAGGGAAAATACGTGGCGCGCACGCCGACGCCGACGCTCGAAAGCGATTCGGGATCCGGAGTCGGGCGCCCGTGGTTCCAGGATCGCCCGTAATCGTAAAACCCTGCGAGCTGCACTCGATGCCCGCGACCCGGATCGGACCAAACGGTCAGGCGGTATTCGATCGACGCAAACAGGCCGTTGTCACGCACCAGCTCGTTTTCGAGATAGCCGCGCACGCTGCTTGGCCCGCCGACCGAAAACTGCTCGAGGGACGGCAGCGGGTCGTTGGCGAGCTGCGCGTCGAACCGGATTTCCAGTTCGTCGCGCCGTGCGAACAGTCTTTCCACCCACTGCAATTGCCCGAGCCAAGAGACGAAGCGCCCGTCTGGTTCTGAATTTTGATTGACGGTGGCGTCGAAAGCGTCGATGCCGGTGCTGATTGTCGAACGGGCGGCGAACACACGGTCCGGGTCGTGCTGCAGCCATGACTGAGCAAGACGCAGCACGGATATGCGCACCTTGCCATCCGGCGGTGTGCCGGGCGAAAACGCGAACGGCTCGCCCAGCAGGGAGGTTTGGCTATCGCGCAGCTCGAGCGTAAAACCGAGCCCAAGTTCCTCCTGCGGTGTCTTGTGCGGGTAGTGCCACACTCCAACACTGCTCGTATGTGAAGTGCTCGTAATGTCGAGCTGGTCGAACGGCGGCTCCACCACGGACGAGTGCGTCTGGGCATAGCGAAGTTGCAGAGCCGTGTCGCGGCTGTTCAGCGGGATGGTGTAGTTCAAATCGTAGTCGGTGCTACCCACGGTGAGTCCGCTGCGCAGTCCAACGCTGTCGCCGTAACCCAGCAGGTTGTAGTCGAGCAGCTCAAGCTCGCCACGTTCAGCGCCGACGCTCGTTGGACTGTGATTATTGACGGTGACGTACGCCCGCGCGCTCGGTGCCTCTTCCACCTCGACTCTCAACTTCGCCTCGCCCGGACGCGTGCCCGGCAGCAATTGCGCGTCCAGCCTCTGAATGCGTGGATCCTGCTGTAGCAGGAACAGTCGGTCGCGGATTGCATATACGTTCATCGGCGGTCCTGCGCCGAGCGTCACGCGGTCGCGGATGTAGGACTCGCGCAGCCGCCGATTGCCCTTCACTTCGATGTCTGTGAGCCGGCCTTCGACGATCTCATAGGTGATCACACCATTGCTTACTTCTTGGTCGGGGAGAAGCGCGCCGGAGTTGATGAAACCGCGCTCGACGTAATGCCGGGTGAGCTGGATGCGGATCGCCTCGAGGTCATCGCTGCCGATATCGCGGCCGCGATAAGGTGCCACGATCGCGGACAGCTCGTCGGTAGTGATCACCGTATTGCCGATAAAGCGGAATTCATTGGCGCGTACATGCAGTCCGGGAAACGGTCTGCGTCTCCGCCGGGGGGATTTCGAGGGGCGGCAGCTCGATTACCGGGGCGCGTCGTTCCGGGACTGCCTCCGGCAGAGGTAAGGGGCGCTCAGAGGGGCGATCCAGCGGCGGACGCGCAACTTGCGCACCGAGAGGTGCGCAGGGCAATGAAATAACGAAGGCGAGCGTCACGATCCCATGGCGGCGCAGCTTCACGTCACTTCCTTCTTTTTGTTTGTCCTCAGCTCAGACTAGAAGCGGCAACCCTGCGCTTGCAACCTTGTCGCATCGGTCAGCAGAAAATCTGACCGGGTGGTGGTGGTGGCTTCGTTCACAGCCCCGATTCCCGCTCCAATGCCGGAATAGACGCTCGGCATCCATCCGCGTCCGGGCGAGGCCGCCAAAGGTCCGGAAACAGTGAAGCTGCTGAAACGACTGCCGACTGCCGCGCAGCTGCTCTTGAAACGAGTAGAGGCGTCGAGCGCGGTCTCCGGCAGTACCGCAAGTTCGCCGCTCAAAACCCTGGTCGGCGCACGGATCACGACATTGCCCCGCAGGCCCAGCACCGACGACGCCGTCACGCTGCTGTCGGACGAGGCAAGAAAGTTTCCCGCGACGATCACCACGTTGCCACCGTTGCCGCCGACCGCGTCGGCCGCGATGCGGCTGTGATTGAGCACCACGAAGTCCGGATCGATCGAGATGTTGCCGCCATTGCCGGCGCCACCTTGCACCGAAGCCGTGATCGCGCTGTTGTTCAGGTTGATCACCGAATGTGCGGTGACAGTAATATTGCCGCCGAAACCTAATCCGCTGACTTGGGTGCTGATCTCGCTATCCCGCATGGTCAACGCATCGCGCGCAACGAGCTCAATATTGCCTCCGGTGCCGTCGGCCGCGACCGAAGAGTGGCCGGAGAGCGAGATGGTGTCCGCCGCGATGTGGACATTGCCGCTGCCGAACTCCGCGAAACCGTGGACCGAAGCGATGATATAGCTGTTATCCAGACTGACCGCCGATCCCGCGGCGATGGTGATGTTGCCGCCGGTCGTATTGACCCCGTCTACGCTGATAACACTGTTCTGCATGTTCAACGCGCCCCGCGCAATGACATCGATGTTCCCTGTGCCGGTTGTGGTATACGTGCTACCTGCCGACAAGAATCCATTGCTTAACGAAATGTTGTCCGCCGCGATATGCAAATGGCCGGCTTGGTTAGACAGGGATCGCAGCACGATCGATCCGAAGTCGCGTACTACGAGGTCCCCAGCTTCGAGGCTGATGTCAGTGACAATCTGGGGTGCGTCGTGGGTCATCGACACTCCGAGCGAGTCTGCTTTAATCGAGGATCCGTCGCCACTTACCAGCACCCGATCAGAGTGGATCTGGATTGGGACCTTCGCGATAGGCGACGTGTGGCTGACGATCGTCGCGCCGTTGAGAATCTGGAGGTCGCCGCTGTCGATGCGAATGCCGCCGCCAACAACGTCCTCCCCGCGGACGCCAGCCCCGACTTCAATGCCGGTCTCGCGTGCCCGTGAGCTGCACCCGCGTCGCATCGATCGAGACCCCGCCGAATGCGGGACCCAGGGCGTAGACGCTGAGAAGCGCCCCGTTGCTCAGCTCGACGTTTTGCGCCGTAATCCGAATGTTGCCGGCACTGTTGCTATCCACCTCGCTTTCGATCATTGCGCTGTCTCTCATAACAAGATTGCCAGCGGCCACGGTGATATTCCCCGCCGCTTCAGTACCGGACGCAAGAGCGTTCGAGAAGATGCCGGCTTTATTGCCCAGCGTATCCTCCCCTGCAGATGACTATGTCGTCTGCCGTGACCATAGACATTTCCGCCCGAGCCGGCACCGATGTGGTTAGTCAAGATTTGCGCGCCGTCGAGTATCTGGACACGGTGGGCGGTCAGAGTCAGTGAACCACTTTCCCTCCCGGAATTGTCGTAAGTTTCGATGAACAAGGCATTCGTGCCACCCTGCAATAGGACATCACTTGCGGAGATATCGAGGCTGCCAGCGACGCCGCGACCGTCACTCGATGACGAGATGAACGATCCGAACCCGCCACTGCCGTCCATGCGCAGAGAGTCCGCGTTGAGGTTGATATTGCCGGCGTCGCCCGTTCCGGTCGATTGCGTACAATGCTCGCGTTAGGTCCGACGTTCAATCTGCCCCGCATTTACGCGATATTGCCGCCGCGTCCCGCATCGAGGGCGCGCTGAATCGACTCGATGCATATCGCCCGGCAGGAGCAAGGACGCTTACAGTCGGATCCCCGGTCGATGGTAAACGTACCGGCCGAGATGCGAACGTCGCCGGCCCGACCGGCGCCAAAGCTCGAAGAATCGATCTGTGCGTCGCGCCCTCTGAGGTCTGGGGAAACGCCCAGTGAATTCGCCGCGTACCCCGATATCGATGCCGACACCAGGGTGATCGGATGCGCCGAGAGTTCCGGAGTCGAGCAGCGCGCTTTCGACCACCAGGCGGCCGCCGCGGATATAGATCGTTCCGCCGGGATCTCCTGCAGTGGAGACCACTGCGTTGCCGGCGATGACGATTTCGCCGAGTGTCGAAAAAGTGGAAGTGTCAGGAGGCGACGGAAGACAGCGGGACTTGCCCGGCGGAGTTCACGGCAACGAGGTCAATGCGTCCGCTGGGGGCGTCGAGAGACGCCTGGCTGTCCGCTGATGGTGAGATTGCCGCCCATCAGGCCGAGGGTCTTGCCGCTGGAAACACCCAGCGAACCGGACACGGTGATGGGCGCCGGCGGACCGAGAAAGCCGAACGCCGCCGGTGGCGCGCTGGTCAGAATGCTGGCGCCGCGGGTTCCGTGCGTCGAATCGCCCGCCATCCGCAAGGCTCAGGTAATCGGCGGTACTCGCATAGAACGATCCGCTCACGTCCAAGCCGCGCACTTAGGGCCGAATACGACACCGCTCGGGTTGATGAGATAGAGATTCGCACCAGTGATGGACGAACGCAGCAGACCGTCAATATTGGAACTTCGCCCCCGGTCACTCGCCCGACGATGTTGTGGACTTCGGCTGGTCCGGTAAAGCTCGCACTTTCTCTGCTAGTGAGACTGAACTGTCCGAAACTGTGGAACAGATTGCCTCCGCGGGTCTCACCGTCTCGGGCGGGGATGACGTAGTCGGGCCCAGAAAGTGACTTGGCTGGGCCGAGCGTACCGTCCAGCGTTACGCCCGCCAGGGCACCATCACCCAGAACCATGGCGCAGGTGACGAGCACACCTCGACAGATGAGAATTGTGCCTCGCTTGTCATTGCCGTTCGTCATCGCCCTCCCGGAACCTGTCTCACGGCTGGTCCGTACCCGTTCCTTGGGGACCTGGCCCACACCCCCAGGGCATTTCGCACCAATCGCATATGCGGCCGACGTGCTGCTCACCGGGAATCCGCCTCACACATTACAGACTTCGTCACGTACCGTAAAGGTATCTAATGCCGTCTACCCCAAGAGGTAACCTTCCCTCTGTTGCCCAGTTTTCAAAAGTGGATTTTTCTCACACGATTTATGCCCCGGGAAGGTCATCGCGGACGCAACGCGAGTCCGAGCATTCCCGTTTGCGACGCGATCACGAGCAAACAGTTGGCTGGGTCTCTCCTTACCCAACCCTCTGCTATCTATCTGTCAACAAACCGCCGGGGCTTCACTTGACTCTTGACGCGACGCTACGCCATTCGTGACTGACGATACGGTTCCGTTTAACCACAAGTCGCCACCCTGGCCAATACCAATCGTCGCATGCAAGCCATTACCCAAGCCAATGCTTCACGAGCATTGCCCACGCGACTGCCATCGCGAGAAGAATCAAGATCACTCTTTTGCCATGCTTCTCCACCGAGATTTGTAGCGCGGTATATACACCTGCTACAAATGACGCGCCACCGTACAGGGCCCAGTCGCTCGACGTCATCACATAGCCTTTTACCCACGCAATCACAATCACGAATCCGAGCAGCACAGCGGCGCCATAGAAGCCTTCCTTGACTGATTTCAGGCTGGGTTCGGTCACGGGTGATTTCAGAATCTGCATTGATGAATTCGCTTTCCGCGACACGCGCAGTCGCACAGAAAATTGCTGCAAGTCAGTGCAACATGGTCAATTTGGCGACCGCATCATGCACCAGCTTGATGCCGGTGGCGAACAGAAACACATTGGCCGCGCGGTAGACGGTGTCGTTGGAGCAACGCCGGTTGACCAGACTCCGAGGTAGATGCCCAGCGGAGCCAGCGGCAGCAGAGCGAGCGAGGTCACCAGATTCGCAATCTGCAGTTGTCCGAGAAAGTAATAGGGCACGAGCTTCACGTAGTTCACCACGAGAAAGAACACCACCGTGGTGCCCACGAACACCTGGCGCTCCAGTCTTTGCGGCAGCAGTATAGGCCAGCAGCGGCGGACCGCCGGAGTGACAGATGAAACTGGTGAAGCCGGACAGCGAGGACCAGAACATCCCTCGGAGGACAGACGGCGACGACGCCGTCGTGCGTCGGGAAAGCCCACTCCAGTTGAGAAGCGGAAAGCCCACAGCCACCAGACCCACCAGGAGCAGCAGCCACCGCACGTCGAGGAGACCAAAACACAGCGTACCGAGCCGATGCCGACCAACGCACCGGGGAGAATGATGCGCAGGTTTAGCCAATCGATGCGACCCGTGAAGTAGCGCAGTCCGATGATATCCATCACACACAGGATCGGAAGCATGATGCCAGCCGCCACGTCCGGCGCGACGGCAAGCGCCATGAGAGGAACCGATAAGCCGCCCAGCGCACCACCGAAGCCCGATTTGGAAATACCCGTCATCAGGATCGCGGGTACTGCGAGGCAATAGAACATCGGATCGGTTATCACGGGATACTCGGCGCTCTGAGCGGTTGCGGAACTCGCCGTTCTTGATGATGGCCCCAGCCGTTCCGCATCCTGAAGGATGCCCACGTCGGCAAGTGGATCGCCGTTCACAAGGAGAAGGTCGGCGAGGATAGCCCGCGCGAATCTGTCCCAATTCGTCGGGCATCTTCATGATCTCGCCGCCCGCCGGGTCGCCGCCACGATTGCGTCCATCGGAGTGAATCCAAGCAGATTGACGAAGTGCTCCAGATCACGAGCATTACGGCCGTTGCGATTCCAGGCGAATCCATAGTCACCACCCGGCAGGACCCGAACGCCCGCGCCTTGAGGGTTTCATGTTTTGATGCCACGGCGATATTCGTCACCCAGCCCGCGGCTCTCGGCCATGGTGGTGATGCCCCACTTCCCGCCTCGTGCAGCGTGGCATGGGTGTGTCCGAGGGTGGGTGCGACAAAGATTTCGTTGCGGTGCGCTTCAAGCAGGTCGCAGGTCGCATCGTCGATCAGGTTGGCGTGATAGATGATGCTGCACGCCATGCTTGACGCATAAGCTGCACCGACTCCGAATTGCGCGCATGCGCCGCGATACGCATACCGTGCGCTTGCGCCACGTCGCAGACAGCCTCGATTTCCGATTCAGTCATCACGGTGGCATTCGACGGCGACGCAAGAGTGCCGGCATCACCGGACACGTTGACTTTCAGGGTATCCACCCCTTCACGGCACCATGACGCGGCAGTAACTCCGGTACTCCTCCGGCACCGTCTAGGATCACCGCGAAATTTTGACGGAACATGTGCAGCAGTCGCACGTCACCGAGACCCGCGGTCACAGTCAATTCGGGACTTGCCGCGAGGGTGCGCGGCCCCGCGAGTGCGCCGGAATCGACTGCGTTACGCAGCACGACGTCGAGCCGCGGCTTTGGCGGATGCCGCGCTTACGCAACTGGTAAAACCCGCGTCGAGCAAAGTACGCGCGTTGCGCGCGGTCATCAGCATGTGCTCTTCTGGCGGGACGAAACCCATTTCAACTGAGTTAGGCCGATCGAGAAAAGTGAGATGCGAATGCGACTCTATGAGCCCCGGCATCAGGTGTCGCACGCGGCATGCGTCGATTGCCCTCACGCCCTCCGTGCGCAGTGGCGTAGCTGACACTGCCTTATGCGTGCACCCTCGACCAGGACCTCCCCTGCAAACGGTGCCGCGCCGCTGCCGTCGAGAATGCGGCAATTGGAAATCAAAAGTCGTCGCATGGGCTCGCAAAAAAAAGACCCGCAACAGCGGGCCATGCATTGGTTTTACGGAATGTAATTTACGCGGTTTGACGTTGAATTTTCCGCGCGGTCTGCGGCGCCTTATGGAACACACCGTCTTTCATTATGGCAAGCAGATTATTCGCGTCCTGCAGAATCTTTACATTAGCGAGCGGATTGCCATCGACCAGCAAAATGTCGGCGAGATATCCCGGTTTAATCTGTCCTAGCTCGCCGCCCATCATCATGATTTCGCCGCCGAGCTTGGTGGCCGACAGGATTGCGTCCATCGGCGAGAAACCCAGCAGATTGACGAAGTGCTCGATGTCACGTGCATTGGTGCCATTCGGATTCCAGGCGAAACCATAATCGCCGCCCGGTAGCACGCGCACCCCGCGCCGTTTCAGTTCTTTCATGTTCTTGATCGCAATGTCGAGCTCACGGCGCAATCCCATGCTCTCCGCAACCTGAACCGTGATGCCCCATTTGGTTGCCTCATTGAGCGTGGTGTAGGTGATTCCGATTGTTGGCGCAACAAAGATGCGGTCTTTCTGCTGCTTCCAGCGCCGCACAGGCTTCGTCGTCTACCAGCGTCGCGTGATAGATCACCTCCACGCCGTGTTTCAGGCACAGCTTCACCGACTGCGCGCTGCGCGCATGAGCGGCCACACGCTTGCCGTGCATCTGCGCCACTTCGCACACGGCCGCGATTTCCGCTTCGGTCATCACAGTGTGATGCGCACGTGCATGCGGAATGAATTCGTCGCCGGACGGATTGATCTTCAGCGTGTCGACTCCTTCGCGTACCATTTCGCGGGCCGTCTTGCGAAACTCTTCCGCCCCGTCGCACACGATGGCAAAGGTTTCCCTGTGCATGTGCATCAGGCGTACGTCGCCGAGTCCGGCGGTGGTCGCGAGCTCCGGACTCGCGGCACGCGTGCGCGGCCCGGGAAGATCGCCTGCGTTGATGAAATTGCGCAACACCACGTCGAGACGGGCTTTCGCCGAGGCCGCGCTGTTGCACGCTGTGAATCCCTGATCGAGGAATTTCTTCGCGTTTTTCGCGGTGCGAAGCATGTGTTCCTCGGGCGGGACGAATCCCAGCGACTCCAGGTCCGCGGTATCGAGGAAGGTCAGATGCGAGTGCGCTTCGACCAGTCCCGGCATCAGGGTGGCCCCTCCGCCGTCGACCACGTCCGCACCAGTCGGAGGAGACACTTGGCCCGACTGATTTGATCCGATTGCCTTCAATCAATACCTGCCCGGCAAACGGCGCCGCACCGCTGCAGTCGAGGACGTTTACATTTTTGAAAAGTATCTTTGCCATTGCTACTTCCTCCTCTAGCCTTGTGTGAGGTTCACCCCGGTTCGTGCGTCAAAGAACTGGAGTTTCCTCTGATTGAAGGTAACGACGACAGCGCTGTCGACCTTGATATCCATACGCGCCGCGACAGTCGCTTTAAGCCTGTGTTCGCCGACTTTCAGTGTAACGACCTTCTCCACGCCGTGATTCTCCACCGCGTAGACCTGACTTTCAACCCCCGCGCCACTTCCAACCAGCACGTCTTCCGAGCGAACGCCGACGGTAACCGACCCGTTGCACCCTTTGAGTCTTGCCCGGGCCTCCTGATCCAGCGGGAGATCGAATCCACCACCATTCATACTTAGCGTCCCGTCACGCACGGAGCCCTGCAGCAAATTCATCGCGGGCGAACCGACGAATGAGGCCACGAAGGTATCATGGGGTCGATTGTAGATTTCATGCGGAGTCCCGACCTGGATAATGCGTCCGTTGTTGAGCACTGCAACCTTGTCCCCCATGCTCATCGCCTCAACTTGATCATGGGTTACATACAAAAAGGTCGCGCCCAGTTTCATTTGCAGGTCTTTTAATTCAGAACGCAATACCTCGCGCAGCTTGGCATCCAGGTTGGACAAGGGTTCGTCCATCAGAAATACACGCGGTTCCCGCACAATGGCGCGACCAATTGACACGCGCTGCATTTCACCACCAGACAAACGGTCCGTTTTGCGTTCGAGCAGGTGCTCAATACGCAGCGTCCGCGCCACGCGTGCTACCCGTTGCTGCATTTCTTCGCCCGTGACCTGGCGCACTCTGGATCGGAGCGGGAATTCCAGATTCTGGCGCACCGTGTAGTGCGGATAAAGCGAGTAATACTGGAATACCAGCGCCACGTCGCGCTCCGCAGCGCTCCACGACCCTACGTCATGGTCACCGATGTGAATCGAACCCTTGTCGGCACGTTCCAGCCCTGCAATCAGCCTCAGGGTGGTCGTCTTGCCGGCGCCGGTGGGGCCCAGCAGGACGAAGAACTCGCCATCCGAGATTTCCAGACTGAGATTGTCCAGCGCGACGTGACGACGGAATCGTTTGGTTATGCTGTTGAGAGCGACGCGTGCCATGACTACAAGTTAATTCCGAGCGACTGGCCACTTTGCGTGTTGAAAAAATGCGTCTGCTTTTCGTCGAAACGCGCCCATACCTGATCGCCCGCTTTTTCCACGTACCCGCTGGAGGTACGCGCACGCAGCAGTTGGCTGCCAAACTTCAGATCGACGATATCGTAGGGTCCAAGCGGTTCGATAATGTGCGCTTCCACCGCCACATAGTCGGCTTGCGGTTGCCGCGAAACCAGCACGCCTTCCGGGCGAATTCCCAGGGACAGTCCGTCTGATTGAAGTTTCTTCTGCGCAAGCTGCCCGTGCAGCGCCGCCGGGAATGGTAAACGAACATCACCTTCTCCCAGTGTCACTGTGGTGCGCTCCGCATCAGCCTGCGCTGCGGCGTTCACGATATTCATGATCGGACTGCCGATAAACTGCGCAACAAACAAATTGGCCGGCTTCTGATACACCTCCGAAGGTGTACCGACTTGCTGCAACACGCCGTCGTTCATGATGGCGATGCGGTCCGCCATCGACATGGCTTCCACTTGATCGTGCGTGACGTATACAGTGGTCGCTTCGTTTTGCAGATGAATGTGTTTCAACTCGGCACGCATTTCTTCTCGTAACTTTGCGTCGAGTGCTCCGATCGGCTCGTCCATCAGCAGTGCCTTGGGACGACGCACCAACGCGCGCCCGATCGCCACTCTTTGCATATCGCCCCCGGACAAGGCAGACGGTTTACGGGTAAGCAGGTGCTCAATGCGCAGCACCTTGGCGACGTGCTGCACGCGCTCCCGAATAATCGTCTCACCCTGCGCGGTTGCCTTGAGCGGGAACGCAACATTCTCAAACACGTTCAAATGAGGGTAAAGAGCGAATAACTGGAACACGAAAGCGATATCGCGATCTGCCGGCTGCAGCGTCTGCACCGGCTTGTCATCGATGCGGATTTCGCCGCTGTCTATAGTCTCCAGTCCGGCGATCGCGCGCAGCGTCGTGGTTTTGCCGCACCCCGATGGTCCAAGCAGTACCACGAACTCGCGATGCTTGATTTCAAGATTCAATTTGCGAATGATGTAATTCGCACCGAAGTACTTTTCGATATTGATGAGCTGAATATCTGCCATGATCTTAGGCGCCGGTCAGTCGTCCTGTTCCAGCGGCTTGATCTTCGAAAACACCGAAAATCCGATCAATCCGACGAGAGTCAAAGTGACACCATAGCGGTGCAGAAACTCGCTCCACGGCTGACACAGCGCCACAATGCCAAAAATCATCAGGCACTGGCAAAACGGTTCCAGAATTCGAGCGCTTAAATTTCTGAAGGACATGGGTGAATCCTATTTGCGAATCGCGCCGAACGTCACGCCACGTAACAGGTGTTTTCGAAGAAGGAAGGTAAACACCGCCACCGGAATGAGAAACAACACGGTGCCCGCCGCAATGACAGTCCAGTCGGTAATGCCGGATCCCAGTTGCGCCGGGATGTAGGGCGGCGCGGTCTGCGCACGGCGATTCGTCATCATCAGCGCGAAGGCGTATTCGTTCCACGCCGTGATGAAACAAAACACCGCGGTCGCGGCAATCCCGGTCGCTGCCTGCGGCAAGACTATCTTGAAGAATGCTTGCATACGCGTATAGCCGTCGACCAATGCAGCCTCTTCATATTCCAGCGGAATCTCGTCGATGAAGCCCTTCATCAACCACACGGAAAAAGACAGATTGAACGCGGTGTACAGAATGACCAAACCGACATGCGAATCAACCAGTCCGACCGCGCGATACATCAGGAACATTGGAATCGCCACCACTACCGGCGGCAGCATGCGCGTCGACAGAATAAAGAACAACCAATCTTGCTCGCCTGGCATCCTGAAACGGGAAAACCCGTAAGCGGTCAATGTGCCCATTGCAACGGCAAGAAAAGTGCTGGTCACCGCGATGATCAGACTGTTCAGGAATCGGCTGAGATAACCCGACGGTTCGATATTTCCGTTACTGTCCTTGATGAAGCGCTCGCCCGAGTCGTAAATGGGCTTTTCGTACCAAATATTTCATTCTGACTTTCGCCGAAGCAGCAGCTTCCGAATTCTTCCACCACATAGCTAATTGACCCAAATCGGACGATTCGCCTCGAACGGGGCGTTGATAGCTCGTCAATATCCAGACGACGACGCCCTCTTCATCAATATTAATGTAGTACCACGCCGGAATTTGATGGCCCCACCAGAGCTGGCGCGAAATGCACCAGGGCTGGATGTTTTCCATCCAGTTGAAATAGGTCGTTCTCCCAGTTCTTCGGGACGAACTTGGTCTTGCCGTCGCGCACGGCGGCAATCGCCGGCTTCGCCAGCTTCGCGGCGTTCACGTACCACTGGTCGGTGAGATACGGCTCGATCACCACGTTCGAGCGGTCGCCATGCGGCACGGCATTGCGTGCGGCTCGATCTTTTCGACCAGCCCCATCTCTTCCAGTCGGCGACGATGCGCTTGCGCGCTGCGAAACGATCCAGGCCCTCGCATTGCGGCAGCGTCTCGCTCGAGATCCGACGGCTTCGCGGCGCGAACGGCATTGATCTTAGCGCGATCTTGGCCTCGATGCTCGAAAATATTGATCTGCGGCAGATTGTGCCGCTTGCCGACTTCGAAGTCGTTGAAGTCGTGCGCCGGCGTGATCTTGACCGCGCCCGAGCCTTTTTCCGGATCGGAATATTCGTCGGCGATGATCGGAATCTGGCGCCCGACCAGCGGCAGGATGCACGTTCTTGCCGACCAGCGCGCTTGTAGCGCTCGTCGTCGGGATGCACCGCCACCGCGGTGTCGCCCAGCATCGTCTCCGGCCGCGTGGTGGCGACGACGATGTAGGTCGACGGGTCCTCGGCGTTGAAGGTCTTGCCTTCGAGCGGATAGCGCAGGTGCCAGAGGTGGCCCTTGGTCTCGACCTGCACGACTTCCAGATCGGAAATCGCGGTCAGCAGCTTGGGGTCCCAGTTGACCAGCCGCTTGTCCTTGTAGATCAGCTTTTCGTTGTAAAGCTGGACGAAGACTTTCACGCACCGCCTTGCGACAGCCCCTCGTCCATGGTGAAGCGTTCGCGCGACCAGTCGCACGACGCACCCAGCCGCTTGAGCTGGTTGACGATGGTGCCGCCGCTCTCGGCCTTCCATTCCCACACGCGCTTGAGGAACGCCTCGCGCCCCATCTCGCGGCGCGCCGGCTACTTGGCGCTCCATCAATTGCCGCTCGACCACCATCTGCGTCGCGATGCCGGCGTGGTCGGTGCCCGGCTGCCACAGCACGTCCTTGCCGCGCATGCGCTCGAAGCGGCACAGGATGTCCTGCAGCGTGTTGTTGAGCGCATGGCCCATATGCAATGAGCCGGTGACGTTGGGCGGCGGAATGACGATAGAGTACGGCGGCGCGCCGGCGCGCTCGGGCCGGCCGGCGCGGAAGGCGCCCGCCTGCTCCCAGGTCTGGTAAATGCGGCCCTCGACCTCGGAGGGCTGATAGGTCTTATCGATCATTGTCGTTTTGTTTGCTGCGTGGTGGGGTAGAAAGCCCACCACGCCACCGTAGAGTCAACTTTGCCGGAAATCTCCACCCCGTCTCCCACGCGGCAGCGCCACCAGCGCCATCACGCTCCTGGCCATCGCCGCCTTCGCCGCCCAGGCCATGGTGCGGGTGACCGATTCGCTGCTGCCGCAGATCGCCGCCGATCTCAACACCACCGTCGGCGCCGCCTCGATCGTGGTCACCGTCTACCTGCTGGCGCACGGCTCGGTGCAACTGGTGATCGGGCCGATCGGCGACCGCTTCGGCAAATATCTCTGCGTGTCGATTGCGGCCGCCGCCTCGACGCTGATGGTGCTGGCCTGCGGGCTGGCGCCATCGCTGCCGCTGCTGGTGGCGGCGCGGCTGGGCAGCGGGCTCGCCACCGGCTGGATCATTCCCTTCGCGCTGGCCTTTGTCGGCGACGTCATCCCCTACGAGCGCCGCCAGCAGGTGCTCGGCCGTTTCCTGTCCGGCCAGATCCTCGGCCAGATGTTCGGCCAGGCCGCCGGCGGCGTGCTCGGCGATTATTTCGGCTGGCGCAATGTGTTCTTCATGCTCGCCGGCCTGCTCGCCATCGCCACGCTCGGGCTGTTCTACGAGCTGTGGCGCAATCCGATCACGCACGCGCGCAACGCGCCGGCGCAGCCCGCGCGCGGCTTCATCGCCGACTATACCGCCGTGCTGCGCTCGCCCTGGGCGCGCACGATGATCGCGCTCGCCTTCGTCGAATTCGCCGCTGATGTTCGGCGCCTTCACCTATGTCGGCGCCGATCTGCATCTGCGCTTCGGCGTCAGCTTCACGCTGGTCGGCCTGTTCGTCGGCACCTTCGCGATCGGCGGACTGATCTACAGCCTGTCGGTGCAAGTGCTGGTCAGCCGCTTCGGCCAGGTCGGACTTGCCGCCGGCGGCGGCGCGCTGCTGGCGCTGGCTTACGTCACGCTCGCCTTCGAGCCGACCGCCTTGCTTCGCGCCGATCGCCATCACGGCCATCGGGCTCGGCTTCTACATGCTGCACAATACGCTGCAGACCAACGCCACGCAGATGACGCCGGAAGCGCGCGGCACCGCGGTCGCGATCTTCTCCTCGGCGCTTTATCTCGGACAGACCGCCGGCGTCGCCGTCAACGGCGCGATCTTCGACCGCTTCACCGCGGTGCCGGTGTTCCTGGTCGCGGCGATCGTGCTGCTGGCATTGGGTCTGTGGTTTTCGCGCCAGCTCAAGCGGCGCGCGAAGATGCGACACGGTATAACGTTCAGGGCCGCCCGCGCGAGACGCGCTCGATCTCGGCGCGCACGATGCGCTCGACCAGGCCCGGCAGATTGTCGTCGAGCCAGCACTTGAGCATCGGCCGCAGCATTTCCTTCACCAGATCCTCGAGCGTGCGCGCGTTGTTGCCGAGCACGGTATGCGCCAGCGAATTGAACGCGCTGTCGACCGCCGAAACGGTCGAGTTCGAGATCAGGCCGGGGTCCGCCGTGCCGCTGAGCGTAAATGGCGCGCGCGCTGCCGGCTCGGCCGGCTTCTCCGGCGGCCGCTCGGTGAACACCACATCGGAGGCGCCGTCGATGGTGCGGAAGCTCGGCGCCGGTCCCGGCGGCGGCGTGGCCGCCATCGCCTCGGTCAGATCGAGCACATCCGGCGGCGGCGCGGCGGGCTTCGGCGGCGGCACGGGCGCCGGCTTTGCCGCGACCTTCGGCAGCGCGTCGAGGTCGGCGAGCATGGCGTCGATATCGTCCTGATTATTGCCGGCGGCCGGCGGCGGCGCGGGCGCGCGTACCGGTGGCGGCGGCGGACGGCTGGGACGGCGGCGGCGGACGGCGGCTTGGGCACCACAGGCTCGGGCGCCTTGGCGGCCTTGGTGGCATCGTCGTCGGCAATGATACGCCGGATGGAGGCCAGGATTTCCTCCATCGAGGGCTCTTGGGCCTTCGCCGATTGGGTCATTCCTGAATTCCCGACCGCAGTCCTCACATCCCGCATGGGGATCAGGCTCAACCGCGCAAGGCTGAGCGAATCATCACATGAGTCCATTTATACGCCAGTGGGATGCAAGTGTGGCGGCTGGAAAGCAGCGAAACCGCAATGAACTGTGGACACGCGCAGCGCCGGCAACGATGGGACCGGCTCAGCGCCCGTCCGGGGTGCGCACGCCGGCCCAGCTGTCGCGCACCTGCTGGTAATGCACCTCGGCGTCGTAGATCGGCACCTGCAGGCCGAGCACCTCGGGCGCGAGCCGGCCGACCGCCGACAGCAGCGTGTAGGACGCCACCACCCGGTCGCGCTGCGCGGTCACCAGCGCCACCCGCGCATTCACCAGTTCCTGCTGCGCGTTGAGCACGTCGAGCGTGGTGCGCTGGCCGACGCGGGCTTCCTCGCGCACGCCGTTGAGCGCGATCTCGGCCGCCTGCACCTGCGCCTTCGTCGCATCGATATTGGCCTTGGCGGCATCGAGCTGGCCCCAGGACTGCACCACGCGTCTGGCGCACCTGGTCGCGCGCGGTGTCGAGATCGAGCCGCTTCTGCCCGAGCGTCTCCTTGGCCTGCCGGATCGCGGAATATTCCGCGCCGCCCTGGTAGATCGGCACGCTGAGCTGGCCGAGCACCGAGGCGTTGTAGCTCTCGGTCGGTATTGAGGCTGCCCGCGGGAAAGAAGCTCTGGTTGAACGTTGCCCTGCACCGTCACGCTCGGATAGAGCGCGCCTTCGGCCACTTTCACCGCCAGCTGCGCGACGTCGACATTGAACTGCGCGGTCGTCACCGCGGGATGCGTCGAGCTGGCAAAGTCGACCGCCACCGGCAGACTGGGCGGCGAGAAGCGGTCGACCGGCGTGCCGGCCGTGAGCTTGCCGGGATCGACCCCGATCACCTGGCGATAGGTTGCACGCGATGCCTTGTAAGTTGGATTCCGCGGTCAGCACCTGCGAGCGCCCGGCGGCCAGCCGCGATTCCGACTGCGCCACGTCGGTGCGCGTCACCTCGCCGACATTGAAGCGGTCGCGGGTCTGGCGCAGCTGCTCCTGCAGCACCTCGACGTTGCGCCGCTGCAGATCGAGGATGGCCGAGTCGCGCAGCAGGTTCATGTAGGCGGTCACCGCGCTGAGCAGCACCGGCTGCTCGGTCACCCGCAGCGTCGCGCGCGCGGCCAGCACCTGCGCCTCGGCCGCGCGCGTGCGGTTGGCGGTCTGGAAGCCGTTGAACAGCGTCTGCGTGATGGTGGCGCCGGCGCCGTAAGTCGCGTTGTAGCCGCTGTCGGTGTGATAAGCCGCGGGTCGCTGGTAGCCTGACGGTTTGCGGGAACGGGATCGGCACTATTTGGCTGGTGGTCGACAGCGATTGCTCGCCGCCGGTGGCGGTGATCGTCACCCTCGGCCGGTAGCCCGACAGCGCCTGCGGCACGTTCTCGTCGGTGACGCGCACGGCGGCGCGCTGCGAGTTGAGCGACGGGTTGTTCTGATAGGCCTGCACCAGCGCGGATTCGAGCGTCTCGGCCCGCACATCGGCGCTGGCCACAAGCCCAAAGCCCGCGCACGCGATCACACCGACCGCAACCCCCAAACCGCTACTACCACGACGCGACATCAACACCTGACTTGAACGACCTTGCAGAACGCAAGGATTGCCCCAACGTGCAAGCCGGTTACGCGACTTGGCACCTCACTTTAACTTCGGAAACCGGGCAGAGCCCGGGTTCCGCGCCCGAATCACAAACCATATGCCCGGCGGTTGGGGGTTAAAACCCCCCGCCGGTTCCAGTCCACTGAATGAGCGAAGCCTGAGGATTTCGCGCCACGTTTGGCGGCCGCGGCTGTATCAAAATGCGAATACCGGCGGTTTGGCAAAGCCCGGCAGGACCGTTGCCGCGGCATCGAAGATCGCCCGGCCGCCCATCTCCTCGCCGCTGCGGCGATAGAGCATGGCCTTGGCGCCGGGGGCGAACCGAGAACGCAGACCAGCCGCCCGCCATCCTTGAGCTGCCGGCGGAACGCCTGCGGCTCAATTTCGGTGGCGCCTTCGAGCAGGATCACGTCATAGGGCGCAGCCGTGGCCAGCCATCGACCAGCGGCCCGCTGACGACGGTGACATTCGGCAGCGACGACAATGCCGCGCCGCGCAGCCTTGGCGAGGCCGGCGTCCTGTTCGAGCGCGACCACCTGTCCGGCGATGCGGGCAAGCACGGCCGCCGCATAGCCGGTGGCGCAGCCGACATCGAGCACCCGGTCGGTGGCGCCGATATCGGCGGCCTGGATCAGCTTGGCCAGCACCATCGGCTTGAGCAGGCGGCGGGACGCCCCCTCGCCGACCGGCAAATCGAGATCGAGATAGGCAAGTGCGCTGGCGGTCTGCGGCACGAAGCGCTCGCGCGGAACCTCGAGCATGGCCGAAATCACACGCAGATCGGTGACGTCGGCGGTGCGGACCTGGCCGTCCACCATATGGCGGCGCGCGGCGGCAAAATCGGTCATCGCGTTCCTCGACAAAACGGGCGAAAGCGCGGCTTTTGTGCGGCAAGCGCCGGCAAAAGGCAAGCGAATGGCAGCGTTGTCGAGCTGCGTTGGCTCCTATATAGGCTTGGGCCTTGAGCGGCGCGAGCGGCCGATTCGTGCCGGAGCGCTAGCCTTCAACGGCCACGTGGCGGAGTGGTTACGCAGAGGACTGCAAATCCTTGCACCCCGGTTCGATTCCGGGCGTGGCCTCCACCCGCCTTCGCAGATGCTTCGGCGGGCAAGGCCTTCGAACGGCCGGTGTCCATCGTAGCTTTAGCGAAGGCGGACAAGCTTGGCGGGGAAGGCCCTTCACGCTTTGCAAAGCAGTTTGGCTTTGTTATAGGCCGCGTTGCCGACGCAATCGGCTCGTTCCTCGGTAGCTCAGCGGTAGAGCGTTCGACTGTTAATCGAAATGTCGCTGGTTCGATCCCAGCCCGAGGAGCCAAACTTTTTCAGCCATCGCGGCACGGCCAATCGCGGACTACGATCTCCGCGACCGTCACGGCCAGCACTTTGCAAGTCACCATGACGCCCCTGACCAGCCCCCTCACCACCGATCTCTACGAACTCAACATGGTCCAGGCCTATCTGGATCAAGGCGAGGACAAAGAGGCGGTGTTCGAGTTCTTCGTGCGACGGCTGCCGGCGCGGCGCGGCTTTCTGCTGGCGGCGGGGCTTGAGTGACGCGCTCGATTATCTCGAGACGCTGCAATTTTCCAAAGCCGATATCGACTGGCTCAAGAGCACCGGACGATTCCGCAAGAACCTGCTCGATTATCTGGCCGCCTTCCGCTTCACCGGCGACGTGCACGCGATTCCGGAAGGCACCGTCTGCTTTCCCAACGAGCCGCTCATCCGCATCACCGCGCCGCTGCCGGTCGCGCAACTGGTCGAAACGCGACTGATCAACATTCTGCATTTCCAGACGCTGATCGCGTCAAAAGCCGCGCGCATGGTGCTGGCGGCGCCGGGCAAGAACCTCGCCGATTTCGGCCTGCGCACCGCGCACGGCGCCGAGGCCGGGCTTTTTTCGGCGCGCGCGAGTTACATCGCGGGCTTTGCCGGCGCCGCCAATGTGCTCGCCGGCGAGCGCTACGGCATTCCGATTGTCGGCACCATGGCGCATTCCTTCGTGCAGGTGCATGACGACGAGATGACGGCGTTCGAGAATTTCGCGCGCGCGCGGCCCGACGGCGTGATCCTGCTGATCGACACCTACGACACCGAAGCGGGCGCGCGCAAAGTCGTCGAACTGGCGCCGCGGCTGAAAGCCGACGGCATTTCGATCCGCGGCGTGCGCATCGACAGCGGCGATCTGACCGCGATGGCGCGCAAGGTGCGCGGCATTCTCGATGCCGGCGGCTTGAAGGACGTCATCATTCTGGTCAGCGGCGGCATCAACGAAGACGTGCTCGCCACGCATGATGAAAGCCAAGGCGCCGATCGACGGCTTCGGCATCGGCGTCAATCTTGCCGCCTCGATCGACGTGCCCGCGCTCGATTGCGCCTACAAGCTGCAGGAATATGCCGGCAAGCCGAAGCGCAAATTGTCGGAAGGCAAAGCGACCTGGCCCGGCCGCAAGCAGGTCTGGCGCGACTACGACGGCGACGGCCGCATGCGCGGCGATATTCTGTCGCTCGAAACCGACAAGCAGCCGGGCGAGCCGCTGATCGTGCCGGTGATGCGCGGCGGAAAACGCATCGCGCCGTCGCCTACGCTCGCGCAAATTCGCGAACGCGCGGCGCCGATCTGGCGCGATTGCCGGAGCCGCTGCGGGCAATTGGAGCCGGGCGCGGAATATCCGGTGATCGTCGCCGACGCACTCGAAGCGCTTGTCGAAAAGATGGACGCCGCGGCGCGCGGGTGAGATGTTCCCCTCCCCGCGATCGCTGCGCGTGCTGCGAGGGAAGTTAAACCGCCGTCCCTGCCCTGTTCCAGCCGCGCGCGCCCTCGCCGTAGATCTCGTGGCCGTGTCGGTCACCACCATGGTGTCTTCGAGCTTGATGAAGCCGCGCGCCGAATGCAGCAGCGTGGTCTCCACCGACACCACCATGCCGGCTTCCAGCGGCAGATCGGCATAATCTTCCGGATACGGCACCGGCCCGTGGCTGGTGAGCCGCGGCGCTTCGTGGCTGACCATGCCCATGCCGTGCGCGAGGAAGTCGAGATGATTGTGATGCTTCGACTTGTCGCGCAGCGGCTCGCCGGCGGCGTAGATTTCGCGGCCCATGACGCCGGCGCGCACCGGCTTCATGGCGGCGCGCTGGATGGTTTCGATCTCGGCCAGCATGTCGTCCAGTTCGGCGTCGGGCTCGCCCTGGATCGCCATGCGGCAGATGTCGCCGATATAGCCGTGATAATTGCCGCCGGAGTCGATCGACATGATCTCGCCCTTCTCCCAGCGCTGATCGGAGGGCGCGCGGTTGAGACTGGTGCCGCAGGTGATCAGGCAATATTCGAAAGTGAGCCCGCGATTGGTTTCCTCGCGGCGCAGCGCCTCGACCACTTCGTTCTTGGTCGCGCCCGGGCCGTGACTGGCGATCACGGCCTGCATCGATGCGAGCACCGCTTCGGAGGCGATTTTCAGTTTCGCCAATTCGTCGGCGGATTTCTTGGCGCGCTGGCGCTCCAGCACATAGAGCGCATCGACCCATTCGGCGTCGGGAAATGCCGCGCGCAGCACCTTCGATGCGTCATACGGCAGGAATCCGAATTCGGCGGCGATGCGCTTGGTCTTGATGCCGGCCTTGCGGATGTATTCGACCGCCTTCTGCATGGCATCGACCGAGCCGGCGGTCGAGGTCTGCGTCTCCGGCGTCCACAGCGGACTGTTCTTGGTCTGGAATTCTTCCAGGCGGTGGCCGATATAGGCGGCCTTTTCCGGCGCACCCTTGGGATAGATGAAGACCGGCAGATAGCGGGTGATGCCGGTGGCATCCATGTAGTCGAAGAAATTGGCGCGGTGGCCGCCGAGCAGATACTGGCATTATGCTTCGAGGTGGCGATCACCACGTCGATGCCGGCCTCGTCCATCAGGCGGTCGAGCCGCTGGTGGTCGAACGGGATCTTCAGTCCGCTGGAATGCTGCGCGCTGACGTTCATGGCAAGGCTCCCGGCTTCCGGCGTCTATTGCGCCGGTGGGCAAGAGCCTAGGACCAGAGTTCCTTGCTCGCAAGCCGGGCGCCCTCGGCCAGCGCCTCCAGTTTCGCCCACATGATCGAGGGGTGCACGCGGCGGTGGAACGGCCCTTGCGCAAAGCCGCAATCGGTGCCGGCAATGACGTTTTCGCGGCCGACGATTCCGGCCAGCCGCACGATGCGCTCGGCCACCAGTTCGGGATGCTCGACCACATTGGTGGCATGGCTGATGACGCCGGGAATGAGCACCTGCCCGGCGCCGAGCTTGGCGTCCTTGCCACACTTTCCATTCGTGCTCGTGGCGCGGATTGGCGCCTTCGATCACATAGGCGCCGACTTTCACCTTCAGGATCAGATCGACGATGTCCTTGAGCGGCACGTCGCTGACGTGCGGCCCCGGCCAGCTGCCCCAGCACACGTGATAGCGGATGCGATCGGCCGGCAGCCCTTCGATGGCGTGGTTGATGATGTCGACCTGCTTCGACGAGCCAGCGGCGGTAGTCCTCGAAACTCGCCGGCGGCACCATGCGGTCATAGGTGACGGCGTTGCGCGCATCGTCGAGCTGCACCAGGAAGCCGGCATCGATGATCATCTTGTATTCGGTGCGCATCGCGTCGGCGATTGCCGCCTGCATGTCGTCTTCGCTCTTGTAGTACTCGTTCTTGCGGTCGGGGATGACGCTCGCCGGCGCCGCCACCGGCAGGAAGGCCTCTTCGATCTTGCGGTTCTTGAGCGCGGCCTTGAAGTTGTCGATGTCGCGCTGCAGCTCGGCCTGCCCGGTATATTTGATCGGCCCGACGCAAATCGCTTCGGTGGTGGTGGCGACGCCTTCATGCGCGTCGAGCTCGGCATAGAATTCCGCAAACCGCGTGCGGTCGGCGCCGCGCTTGAACGGATTGGCGGCTGTCCTGCTTGATCGGCCGGCGCTCGAAGCCGCTGAGTCGCTCCAAGCGCATATTGCGACCAGCTGATCGACTTGCCGAACTCGCCGTCGCTCGACCACGTCGATGCCGACATCGGCCTGCTGGCGCACCACCTCGGCCACCGAGTCCGTCAGGCACGTCGTCGTAAGCCTTTCGGTCGTAGGGCTTGCCGCCTTGCTTGGCGCGCAGGAATTCCTGCAAGGGCTGCGGCCGGATCAGGCTGCCGACATGGGTGGTGAGAATGCGGTTCGTGCTTCTTTTCATGCCGTTTTGCTATGCGAGCGCGCGGGCGAAGGCAATGCGTGGGCAGTAGCCCCGCAATCTACGCTTTCACCACGCCGATCAGTTGCTCGAGCTTGGCCGGATCCTTGCGCAGCGTCTCGCTGGCGCCGTCATAGACGATGCGGCCGCGGTCCATCACCACCGCGCGCGGCGCGATGTCGAGCGCCAGCCGCGTGTTCTGCTCGACCAGGATCATCGACAGCCCGCCCGCCTGCGTCAGCCGCTTCACGGCGCGCGCCAGTTCCTCGACGATCACCGGCGCAAGACCCTCCGACGGTTCGTCCATCAGCAGCACGGTCGGATTGCCGATCAGCGCGCGGCCGATCGCCAGCATCTGCTGCTCGCCGCCGGACAATTGATTGCCGCGGTTGTCGGCGCGCTCGCCGAGCCGCGGAAACAGTTCGAACACTTTTTCCATCGTCCAGGCGCCCGGCCGCGCCGCGACGTCCAGATTCTCCCGCAAGCTGAGCGAAGGGAAAATCTCGCGCTCCTGCGGCACGTAGCCGAAGCCGGCGGTGACACGCCGGTAGGTCGCGAGCTTGCGAGATGTCCTTGCCGTGCAGCAGCACGCGCCCGCCATGCAACGTTGGTGTGGCCCATGATGGTGGCGAGCAGCGTGGTCTTGCCGACGCCGTTGCGGCCGATGATCGACAGCGTTTCGCCGACACCGAGCGCAAGCTGGATATCTTCCAGCACCACGGTCTCGCCATAGCCGGCGAAGACCTTGTCGAGTTCGAGCGCGCGCTCAGCCATGCCGACCTCGGCTTGCCCGCTTGCGGCATTCCTGGCCGAGATAGACCGCCCGCACCTGCTCGTTGTTCATGATCTCGTCCGGCGTGCCTTCGTGAACACCGCGCCCTGCGACCAGCACGGTGATCTGCTTGGCGAAGCGGAACACCACGTCCATGTCGTGCTCGATGATCAGAATGGCGATGTCGGGATCGAGCGCCGCCACCACGTCGAGGATGAGGTGGCTTTCCGAGGACGGCACGCCGGCCGCCGGCTCGTCGAGCAGCAGCACGCGCGGCTTCTGCGCCAGCGCAATGGCGATCTCGACCAGACGCTGGCGGCCATAGGGCAGTTCGCGCACCAGCTTGAGCGCGTCGTCGACCAGCCGCAGCGATTCCAGATGATCGAGCGCCTCGTCGATCACCGCGCGCTTGGCGCCGGCGGAGCGCCACAGATTGTTGCAGTTGCCGTCGCGCTCGCCGATCGTCATGCAGAGATTTTCCAGCACCGTCAGCCCGCGGAACAGCTGATTGATCTGGAAGGTGCGCGCGAGCCCGCGCCGCGCCCGCTCGGCCTGCGACGATCGCGGTGATGTCCTCGCCGTTCGAGCAGCACGCGGCCCGACGACGGCTTGAGCACGCCGGTGATCAGATTGACCAGCGTGGTCTTGCCGGCGCCGTTCGGGCCGATCAGCGCGCGGCGCGCGCCGCGCTCCAGCGTCAGGTTGACGTCGCGCGTCACCTGCAGCGCGCCGAAGCTGCGGTTGAAGCCCTGCACTTGCAAAGCGGCGGTCACGGCTTGCCCTCTTTCTTGCGCGAAATAGCTGCCCGCGTCTTCCAGCAGACCGAGCAGTCCGCGGCGCGCGAACAGCACCGCCAGCACCAGCAGCAGGCCGATGCCGAATTGCCAGAAGGTCGGGCTCAGTTTCGAGAGGTGATCCTCCAGCACCATGTAGACCACGGCGCCGACGAAGGCGCCGTACAGCCGCCCGGTGCCGCCGAGGATCAGCATCACCATCACCTTGGCGGAATTGTCGAAGTCGAACACCGTCAGCGTGACGTAGGCATTGGTCTGGGTGAACAGCGCGCCGGCGACGCCGGCGATGGCGGCCGCGATGGTGTAGACCGTCACCAGCCGCCGGTGCACCGGCGAGCCGATCGCATGCATGCGCCGCACGTTCTCGCGAATGCCGGTGAGCGCCTGCCCGAACGGCGAATAGACGATGCGCCGCACGAAATAGAACACCACCGCCAGCACCGCCAGCGCATAGAGATAATTGGTGTGGCCGTAGAGATCGTAGTCGAAGATGCCGAGCAGCGGCTTGAACTCGAGCCCCGGCAGGCCGTCATAGCCGCCGGAGAAATCCGAGCGCAGATTGCCGGTTTCCTGCAACATGATCGCGGTCGCCAGCGTCAGCATCAGCAGCGTCAGACCGCGATAGCGCAGCAGGAACCAGCCGGTGATGAATCCGACCAAGCGCCGAGACGATCGCCGCGGCAAACAGCCCGCTGATCGGCTCGGTCCAGCCCAGGCGCGCCGCGCCCAGCCCGACCGTATAGGCGCCGATGCCGAAGAAGGCCGCGTGCCCGAGCGTGACGATGCCGGCATAGCCGAGGATGAGATCGAGCGAGAGCGCGAACATCACCATGACCAGGACCTGGCTGCCGAAGGTCATGCGGTCGGGGAAAATGAAGATAGACCGCGATGGCGATCAGCCACGGCAGCGCCTCGGCCGGCTGGAAACGATGACGCCGCAGCAGATATTCCGCCGCGCGCTCGCGCGCCAGCTTGCGGTCGGCCGCGCGGTTATGGTCTCACTCGCGGCCATAGAACCCCGCCGGCTTGATCAGCAGCACAGACACGGTGATGGCGTAGATGAAAAAGCCGCCGGCATCGGCCAGCAGATATTTTCCGGCGGTGTCGAAAATGCCGAGCACCAGCGCGGCCAGCAGCGTGCCCTTCAGGCTGCCGAGCCCGCCGACCGCGACCACGATCAGGAACAGCACGAGATAGAGCACCGCGAAGCTGGGCGAGAGGCCGAACAATTGAATGGCGAGCCCGCCGCCGAGCGCGGCCAGCCCCGAGCCGACCGCGAAGGTCAGCGTGAACAGCAGGTCGACATTGATGCCGACCGATTCCGCCATGCGCCGGTTGTCGACCGCGGCGCGGATCTTGGCGCCGATATTGGTGCGCTCGAAGCCGTACCAGAGCACGGCGATCAACACGGCGCCGAGCACGATCAGGAAGGCGCGGTAGCTCGGGAAGGTGCGGAAGCCGAGATTGATGTCGCCTTGCAGCCAGTCCGGCAGCGGCACCGATTTCGGGATCGGTCCGTAGAAATAGGTGGCGGTGGCGATCGCCATGAACGCCAGGCCGATGGTGAGCAGCACCTGCTCCAGATCGGTGGCTTTATAGAGCCGGCGATAGAGCCCGCGCTCGAACACCACGCTGACCGCGCCGACCACGACCGCGGCAATGACCAGCGACGGAACGAAGCCGACGCCGAGGATGCGGGTCAGCGAGACCACGACATAGCCGCCGGCCATGGCGAAAGCGCCATGCGCCAGGTTCACGAAGCCCATCAGCCCCATCGTCACCGACAGGCCGACGGAGGTGATGAACAGGAACATGGCATAGGCCAGGCCGTCGAACAGAATACTGACGGCTATGATGGCAAAATGCGGCACGAGCCCCACCCCGTATGCGAAGAAAACGCCGCCGCGCCTTTATGCGCGGCGGCGCTGCTTGGTGTCAAACTGCAGTCAGGCGATCAAGAACCGCAACGGCCGATCTTCTGCTCCTTGCACTCGTCCTTGACCGCCTTGGTGGTGCCGAGGACCTTGATGCCGAGCTTGCCGTCCGGCTTGCGGATGACTTCCATGGCGTGCTCGTCCTGCACGATGTCGCGGGTCGCCGCGTCGATCGTGACGCTTGCCGCGCGGACCGTTGGCGGTCCAGCCCTTCATCGCGTCGATCACCTTGGCGCCGTCTTCGACTTTGCCATTGAGCTTCTTGATGGCGTCGAAGATGGCATGCATGGTGTCCCAGCCGGCCGCCGACATGAAGTCCGGATAGGAGTCCTTGCCGTAGGCTTCGTGCCATGCCTTGTTGAACGCCTTGTTCTCGGCATTGTCGAGATCGACCGCGTAGTTGCCCATCACGATGGTGCCGATGGCGGCGTCGCCCATGTCCTGCAGCTTGTTGTCGGGGATCAGGTCCATCGGGCCGATCAGCTTGACGCCGGCCTTGCGCATGCCGAGTTCGCCGTAGGTCTTGGTCACGCCGGTTGCGTGCGCGCCGGACGGAATGAACACGTACATGCAGTCGGGCTTCTCGTCCTTGATCTTCTGGAAGAACGGCGTGAAGTCCGGCACCTGCACCGGGCTGCCCATCGGGATCGAGTCGACGATCTTGCCGCCGGCCTTCTCGAAGCCGGTCTTGAAGGCTTCGGTCGAATCCTTGCCGGGCGGGAAGTCGGTGTAGGCCAGCGCCGCGGTCTTGCAGCCGATCTTGTTGAAGGCATAGGCGCCCATCGGATAGCCGTGATGCCACATGCTGAACGACAGCCGCGCGATGTAAGGCGACAGATTGGTGATCCAGGCGGTGCCGGCATTGGCGATGATCATCGGCACCTTGGCCTGCGTCACGACCGGCGCGAGCGCGATCGCCGACGGCGAGAACACGAAGCCGGTGAGGATCTGCACCTTGTCGTTGGTGATCAGTTCGGTGGCGACGGTCTTGGCGACGGCGCCGGTCGGCGGGCCCTCGTCGCGCTTGATGATCTCGACCTTATTGCGGCGCGATGTCCTTGGCGTGCAGCTTGACGTAGAGATCGAACGCCTTGTCGACCTGATGGCCGAGGTCGGCATTGGCGCCGCTGAACGGCAGCACGACGCCGATCTTGACCGTTATGCCGCCTGGGCGGTTCCGCCCACCGTCAGCGCCAGGGCGGCGAGCCCCAGCCATTTCATGAATTTCATCGCAATCCTCCCCTACAATTTTGAATTAGTTTGGTATCCCACTAATCGATGGGCCGGCATTCCGGCCCACTGGTCGCTAAAGTGGACTAATTCACGGCCTTTGGTCAATCCGCACCGACGCGACAGCGCGTCACGCCGCCACGCAAAGCGGTACCCGGACGGGCGGTCGCAGCGGTTGGCAAATGACGGACGTGGGAGGTGTCGGCTTTGGCGGCGCAGCAGCGCCGCAATCAGGCGGCGGTTTTGGCGGCGATGCGCCGCCACCGAAGTCGCCGACGTCGCGCGCGTCGCCGCCCTTGCGCTCAGGATCATGTCGAGCGATGCGATCTCGACCCGGTTGCGGCCGCGTTCCTTGGCGTAATAGAGCGCCTGGTCGGCCTGCGCCAGCAACTCGGACACGTCGAGCACCGCCTCTTCGCAATGCACCAGCCCGATGCTCACGGTCGCGCAGACCGGACGGCCGTCGACGTCCTGGGCAGGCCTGCGCAAAAGTTTCGCGAATCCGCTCGGCCACCGCCACCGCCTTGTCGCGGCTGGTGTCGTACAGCACCGCGGCGAATTCCTCGCCACCGAGGCGGCCGATCAGATCGGTCGAGCGGATCGACATGCTGCGCAGCATTCGGTGAAGATTTCCAGCACGCGGTCGCCGAGCGCATGGCCGAAGCGGTCGTTGATCGACTTGAAGTGGTCGAGATCGATCAGCAGCACGGCGGTCGGGCGCGGATGGCTGTTGTGACGTTTCGCCAGCAGGGCGGCATCATGCAGGAAGGCGCGGCGATTGGCGATGCCGGTCAGCGGATCGACCATGGCCGCCGTGCGATGGCGCAATTCGGTGCGCTCTTTCGCCATCGCCAGCAGGATGAAGGCGATCGAGATCGTGAACAGCAGCGCTTCGAAGCTGAGCACGGTCAGCCACACGCTGCCGAACATATTGTTGGTCGGCGACCACGGCAGCATCGACACCAGCGGCGTGCGCAGCAGGAACAGCGCGCCGTGCGCGAACAGCATGAAGATCGCCGGCCAGCGCGACACCAGCTGCTCGCTGCGGCCGCGCCAGAATTCGTAGGCCGTGAGCCAAGTATAGGCGGTGATGATGCCGGAGGCGATCAGCGAGCGCGTATCGACGGCGTCGGCGAGCACCGGCAGGCGGCAGACCAGCAGCCAGATGCACGGCGCCGGTCACCAGATAGACCGGTTCGACCGGACGGCCGTCGAACACGCGCGCGCCGGTCCAGGTCACCGCGAAGGCGGTGAACAGCAGCGCATTGGCAAGATCGATGGTGATCAGGTCGGGCGCCGTGCCGTACATGCCGAACAGCACGACCGAAGCGGCGCGGATCAGATGCGCAAAGCCCCACCAGGCGACCGCGTGGATCGCGGTGTTCTGCGCCCAGGCAAATAGCAGCAGCAATCCGAGGATCGCCTCCACATAGATCGTCACCATGAAGAGGGTATTGACGTCGAGGTTCATCGGTCGCTATCGCCCATTTGCAGGGGCCTGGGTTTGGGCCTTCAAGTCCCCACGCGTTACGAATAGACCCCGGCCAGGCAAAGAAGTGGTGAATGTGCCGGATTACCGCCTGCCAATGCGCCGTTATGGTTTCGAGGAAGTTGCCAAAGCCATCGACAATCGAATGAAGCGGCCGCGGCCTGGGACACGAGGGCTGTCTTTCGGACCGTCTGTTGGCCCGGTCTGTGGCATCTCGAGGTGTCAAATTGGCCTGCACATGATCTTGTTCCGAAAACCGGTTCCCACTTTTCGGGATCATGCGCTAGGGTCGATTCCGTCCCCTAGTGAACACCCGGAACCGGCATGCAGATCCGCGACGGCATCGTTGAGGCCATCGGCCATACGCCCCTGATCAAGCTCCAGCGCGCGTCGGAGGCGACCGCCTGCACCATTCTGGGCAAGGCCGAGTTCATGAATCCGGGCGGCTCGGTCAAGGATCGCGCCGGCCGCCAGATGATCCTGGAAGCCGAAGCGCGCGGCGAACTGCGCCCCGGCGGCCTGGTGGTGGAGAGCACCGCCGGCAATACCGGCATCGGTCTGGCGCTGGTCGCCAATGCGCGCGGCTATCGCACGCTGATCGTCATTCCGGAAACGCAGAGCCAGGAGAAGAAGGACATGCTGCGGCTGTGCGGCGCCGAACTGGTCGAGGTGCCGGCGGTTGCCTACGCCAATCCGAACAACTACCAGCATGTCGGCCGACGTCTGGCCGAGCAACTGAAGAAGACCGAGAAGAACGGCGTCATCTTCGCCGACCAGTGGAATAATCTGGACAATCGCAAGGCGCATTACGTCTCCACCGGCCCGGAAATCTGGCAGCGAGACCGATGGCAAGATCGACGGATTCATCTGCGCCATCGGCACCGGCGGCACCATCGCCGGCGTCTCGCAATTCCTGCGCGAGAAGAAAAAAGACATCGTGATCGGGCTTGCCGATCCGCGCGGCGCCGGCATGTACAATCTTTTCGCCCACGGCGAAGCGAAAGCGAGCGAAGGCGGCTCGATCACCGAAGGCATCGGGCTCGGCCGCGTGACGCCGATCGTCGCCGGACATCAAGGTCGACAAGCCCTATCTCATTCCCGACGAGGAAGCCGTGCCCGATCATCTTCGATCTGCTGGAGCACGAAGGACTTTGTCTCGGCGGCTCGTCCGGCATCAATGTCGCCGGCGCCATCCGGCTGGCAAAGGATCTCGGGCCCGGCCACACCATCGTGACGGTGCTGTGCCGACTCCGGTACGCGCTATCAGTCGAAACTGTTCAATCCGGAATTCCTGCGCTCGAAGAAACTGCCGGTGCCGGAATGGCTGGAGCACAAGTCGGACATCAAACCGCCGTTCGAGAAATCCTGAACATGCCGACCGACTGCCTGTTCCGCGACAACTCCTATCTGAAGGAATGCGCGGCGCGTGTGCTCGCCGTCACCGCGCAAGGCGGCATCGTGCTCGACCGCACCGTGTTCTACGCCAATTCCGGCGGCCAGCCGGGCGACAGCGGCTCGCTCACGGGTCCCGATGGCACGCGCGTGGCGATCGATAACGCGATTTATACCGACGCGGCCAAGACCGAGATCGCGCATGTGCCGGCAGCAGGCGCCCCTGCCCTCAAGGTCGGCGACACGGTGACCGCGACGATCGACTGGGACAAGCGCTACGGCCGCATGCGCATGCACACCGCTCTGCATCTGCTCTCGGCCGTGCTTCCCTATGCGGTGACCGGCGGCTCGGTCGGCGAGAGCGAAAGCCGGCTCGATTTCGACATACCGGATGCCGGCCTCGACAAGGACGCCATCACCGCCAAAATCGGCGAGATGATTGCAAGCAATGCCGCGGTCGGCAGCCGCTGGATCAGCGACGACGAACTCGCCGCCAATCCGGGCCTGGTCAAGACCATGTCGGTGAAGCCGCCGATGGGCACCGGCCGCGTGCGCCTGATCGAGATCGCCGGCCTCGATCTGCAGCCCTGCGGCGGCACGCATGTGCGCAACACGAGCGAAATCGGCGCGGTGCGGGTGACGCAGATCGAGAAAAAGGGCAAGCAGAACCGCCGCGTGAGGCTGGCGTTCGCCTAGCGGAACGATTAGGGGAAGCTGCGCATTAACGCGGACGCAATTGAGAAACCAAGTCCTATGAACACATCAAATTCAAACAGCAGATGGCTCAAATCCACCGAATGGCTCGCCGGCCAGATCGGCAAGCCGAATGTCGTCGTCGTGGACGGCTCATTTTATCTGGCCACCCAGAAGCGCGACGCCAAGGCCGAATATATCGCCAGCCATATTCCCGGTGCGGTGTTCTTCGACCTTGAAACCGTCGCCGACGATTCAACCGATTTGCCGCACATGCTGCCCGGCCCAACCCAGTTCGGCGACGGCAGTCGGCGCGCTTCGGCATCAGCGATACCGACACCATCGTGGTCTATGACGGCGTGGGCTTGAATTCCGCGCCGCGGGTGTGGTGGACGTTTCGCATCTTCGGCGCCAAGAACGTATTCATCCTCGATGGCGGCTTTCCGGCGTGGAAAGCGGAAGGCCGCAAGGTCGAAGCCGGCGAGGTCAAACGGCCGGCCGCAAAATTCAATGCGGCGATGGACACCGGCGCCGTGGCGATGCTCTCCGACGTACAGATGGCGCTCAACGACGACAGCGTACAGGTCGTCGATGCGCGCTCGGCCGGGCGCTTTGCCGGCCGCGACCCCGAGCCGCGTCCGGGCTTGCGCTCCGGCCACATGCCGGGCGCGTTCAACCTCCCCTACACCGAGATCGTCGAGAATGGCCGCCTGGTGTCGCCAGACCGCATCGCCCAAGCGTTCAAAAAAGCCGGCGTCGACACCGACAGACCGGTGATCACCAGTTGCGGCTCCGGCGTCACCGCCGCGATCCTCACCCTCGGCCTCGACGCGCTCGGCAAGAAGCCCGGCCGCATCTATGACGGCTCGTGGGCGGAATGGGGCGGGCGGCCCGATCTACCGGTGGAGAAGGACTAGGGGTAAGAGCCGGCGTCAAGAGTTGATCGCGTCGCGTCCACTTGCGAACGGACATCAGCTTACTATTTGGCGCCCCCTTCCAGAGTACTCATTCGACACGGTACGATGTCTGCTCTGCGCCTTGGCAGGAGGAGTCATATGAAACCAAGATCGCTTGTTCGATGGTTGTCCATGATTGGGGTGGCCTCCCTGTTGATGGCGGGGGCAGCATCTGCCGCCGATGTGCACGTGATGATCTCGGCCGGCTTTTATGGAGTCTATTCCGAGCTGGGCCCTGCGTTCGAGAGCGCGAGCGGCCACCACCTGATCACGACGCGCGGCCCATCCATGGGTGACTCTCCGGAAGCCATTCCCACTCGACTCACGCGCGGCGAGGCCGCGGATGTCGTGATCCTGGATGGAGGGGCCGCCGACGAACTAGGCAAGCGAGGATTGGTGCGCGCCGACAGCAAGATCGAGTTCGCCCGCTCGCTGATCGGCATGGTCGTGCGTGCCGGCGCTGCAAAGCCGGACATCGGCAGCGTCGAGGCATTCCGGAGCACGCTATTGGCGGCAAAGTCAATTGCGTACTCGGACAGCGGCAGCGGCACCTATCTTTCGACCACTTTGTTCCCCAAGCTCGGCGTCGCAGACCAGGTCGCGGGCAAGAGCCGAAAGGTGCGAGGACCTCCGTCCGGCGAGCCGGTGGCCGCTGTCGTCGCACGGGGCGAAGCGGAGATCGGCTTCCAACAGGTCAGCGAACTGATACATGTCCCTGGAATTACCTACGTCGGCACGATTCCGGCCGAGCTCCAACCAATATTTTCTTTTGCGGGTGCGCTCACCAGTACGGTCCAGCAGCCCGAGGCGGCCGGTGCGTTGATCCGCTTTCTCGCATCGCCCGAGGCGGCGCCGGTGATCTTGAAGGTCGGGCTGATGCCGCCGCATTAGCAGATATTGCGTTAGAAACATTAGCGGTGCACTGCGGCATGACTTTGGTGCGGGTTTCAGCCCCTATCAACGAGATAATCGAATAAAGCCGCCGATTGCTGCGGTGCATGAGTCCGCCCTAGCCACAAAGACCGCCGGCACTTATACATCTGGAATGTTGTATATGACTTTGCCGCCACGCCGGGAGGCTTCGATGATCTTCCGCCAATTGTTCGACAGCGTTTCCGGGACCTACTCCTATCTGCTCGCCAGCCGGCCGGGCGGCGAGGCGCTGATCATCGATCCGGTCTTGGAAAAGGTCGACCGCTATTTACAATTGATCGCCGAGCTGAACCTGCGGCTGGTCAAGGCGATCGATACCCATCTGCATGCCGATCACATCACCGGCTTGGGCGCGCTGCGCGACCGCACCCATTGCATCACCGTGATGGGCGAAAACACCAAGGCCGACGTGGTGTCGATGCGGCTGGGCGAAGGCGACAAGCTCACCATCGAAGGCGTGAGCATGGATGTCTTGTATACGCCCGGCCACACCGACGATTCCTACAGCTTCCTGATGGGTGACCGCGTGTTCACCGGCGACACGCTGCTAATCCGCGGCACCGGCCGCACCGATTTCCAGAACGGCGATGCGCGCGCGCAATACGATTCTCTGTTCGGAAAGCTGTTGCGCCTGCCCGACGAAACCATGGTGTTTCCGGCGCATGACTACAAAGGCGATACAGTTTCCACCATCGGCGAGGAGAAACGCTACAATCCGCGCCTGCAGGTGAAATCGATCGACGAATATGTCGCGCTGATGGCCAGTCTCAATCTGCCAAACCCGAAGATGATGGACGTCGCCGTGCCGTCCAACATGAAAATCGGCCTGGCACAACGCGACATCGCCAAGCGCGGCTGGGCGCTCGACGCAGCGGCTGCGATCCCATTGATGGGGCGTCCCGACGTCGCCTTCGTCGATCTGCGCGAGACCAGCGAACGCGAAAAACACGGCAGCATTCCTGGTTCGCTGCATGCGCCCTATGGCGACCTGCAAGTCAACATCGCCGACGGCGGTGTGTTGTACGAGACCGACAAGCGCATCGTGTTCTATTGCGCCTTCGGCGAGCGCTCGGCCATGGCGGTGCAGGCGGCGCAGGATGCCGGCCTGATCTCGGCGCGCCATATCGAAGGCGGCATCGACGCCTGGAAGAAGGCGGGCGGCGCGCTGGCGCACTAGTCCGGCTAGCGCAGGATTTGGCTCAAGAATAATTTCGTGCGCTCGTGCTGCGGGTGCGCGAAGAATTCTTCCGGCGTATTCGACTCGACGATTTGCCCGGCGTCCATCAGCACCACGCGGTTCGCCACCTGGCGGGCAAAGCCCATCTCGTGACTGACCACGATCATGGTCATTCCATCCATGCGCGAGCTGGACCATGGTGTCGAGCACTTCCTTGACCATTTCCGGGTCGAGCGCGGAGGTCGGCTCGTCGAACAACATGATTTTCGGGTTCATGCACAGCGCGCGCGCGATCGCCACCCGCTGCTGCTGACCGCCGGACAACTGTCCGGGATATTTGTCGGCCTGCTCCGGGATGCGCACGCGCTTGAGATATTTCATCGCCAGTTCTTCGGCTTGCGCCTTCGGCATCTTGCGCACCCAGATCAACGCCAGCGTGCAATTCTCCAGCACCGTGAGGTGAGGAAACAAATTGAACTGCTGAAACACCATGCCGACTTCGCGGCGTATTTCGTCGATACGCTTGAGGTCGTCGGTCAATTCAGTGCCATTGACGATGATGCGGCCGCGCTGGTGGCGTTCGATCGCGTTGATGCAGCGAATTAGCGTCGATTTGCCGCCGCCCGAGGGGCCGGCAATCACGATGCGCTCGCCGCGCTGTACAGTCAGGCTCACGTCGCGCAGCACATGCAGCGAGCCGTACCATTTGTTCACGTCGATCAGCTCGACCACCGGGTTGCCATCGGACGCGAGCGGCATGGTCGGCGGGAGTGCCGGTGAGTCGCTCATTGCCGCCCTCGCCCGCCGGACGACAGCCGCAGTTCGATGTGATGGGCGTAGCGCGACATCGAATAACAGAACACCCAATAGAACACCGCGGCAACCGCGTAACCGGTGGTGCTGGTGACCGGCGTTGCCCATTTCGGGTCGACACGGGCCGCCTCGATGGTGTGCAGTAGATCGAAAATGCCAACGATGAACACCAGCGTGGTGTCCTTGAACAGGCCGATGGTGGTGTTGACGATGTTCGGAATGGTCACCTTCAGCGCCTGCGGCAGGATCACCAGCCCCGTGCGCTGCCAGAACTTTAGTCCGAGCGCCATCGCCGCCTCGTTCTGGCCGCGCGGGATCGCCAGCAGACCCGCCCGCACCACTTCCGCCATGTAGGCGGAGGCAAACAGCGCAATGCCGATCAGCGCGCGCAGCAATTTGTCCGGCGACCAGGCCTCCGGCACGAACAGCGGCAGCATCACGCTCGCCATGAACAGCACCGTGATCAGCGGCACGCCGCGCACGAATTCGATGAAGATCACCGAGAACAGCCGCACCGCCGGCATGATGGAACGGCGCCCGAGCGCAAGCAGGATGCCGAGTGGCAGCGACACCACGATACCGACGGCCGAGACCACGACCGTCACCAGCACGCCGCCCCACAGCGAAGTATCGACCGGCGGCAGGCCGAGCAGCGGCGCGCCGTGCAGCAGAATGAAGGACGCGATTGGCAGCACGATGAAGAAATAGGCCGCACCGATATCGCGCCGCGGCGCGTTCAGCCACAGCATCCAGACGACACCAAAGGTCAGCATCGCGAAGAACACATCGACCCGCCAGCGCTGCGGGATCGGATAGGAGCCGTAGATGAAATAATTCAGCCGCTCGACCACGAAGGGCCAGCAGGCGCCGACTTCGCGCTGCTGCTCGCTGGCCAGACACGCCAGCCGGTCGCTGCCGCTCCACACCGCGTCGACGAAGAAAAAGTCGATGGCGGTCGTGGCGATCCAATAGATCAAAGCCAGCGTGACGGCCGTCAAGGCAATATTGAAGGGGCTCGACAACAGATTGGCGCGCAGCCAGCCTATTGGGCCGCGCATCGACAGCGGTGGGGGCAACGCGGCGACCGGCGCGCGCTGCACGAACGCCGCCTGCGCAATCCCGAGTTCGCCTTCGGCAATCGTCATGACGCCACTCCCACCGGCGCGATCAGCCGGCTGTAGATCGTCATCAACAGCGATGCGGAAAGACTGATGGTGAGATAGACCGCCATGGTGATGGCCACCACTTCCACCGCCTGGCCGGTCTGGTTGAGCACCGTGCCGGTGAATATCTGCACCAGATCCGGATAGCCGATGGCGACCGCGAGCGAGGAGTTCTTGACCAGATTAAGGTATTGGCTGGTAAGCGGCGGAATGATCACGCGCATCGCTTGCGGCATCACGATCAAACGGCGCGCGATGTTCGGCCGCAAGCCGAGCGCATGCGCCGCCTCGACCTGCCCGTTCGGCACCGACTGAACGCCGGCGCGCACCACTTCGGCGATAAAGGCCGCGGTATAGATCGAAAGGCCGAACAGCAAGGCGGCGAATTCGGGCAGAACCTCGATGCCGCCGGTGACGTTGAAGCGGCCGCGTTCGGGGAATTCGAACAAAAACGGAAAGCCACGCAGCACGATGAACAGCAAGGGAGGCAACAGCACCAGCACGGCCGTCACCGCCAGCACCGGCCCCTGCTGCCCGGTCAAGGCCTGGCGGCGGCGCGCCCAGACCCGATACAGCAAAGCCGCGGCGATGCCGGCGAGGATCATGAGCGTTAAGGTACCGGCGCCCGCTTGCAATATCGGGCGCGGCAGCACTAGCCCACGATTGCTGAGAAAGGCGCCGCCAGCGATGACAAAACTGTCACGCGTTTCCGGCAACCGATTGAGGATCGCGGTGTACCAGAACAACAATTGCAGCAGCAGCGGCACATTGCGGATCAGTTCGACATAGCCGGCTGCTACTTTGGCCACCAGCCAGTTGCTCGATAGCCGCGCGATGCCGATGGCAAAGCCGAGCAAAGTCGCGAAGACAATGCCGAGACCGCCCACCAGCAGCGTATTGAGCAGCCCAACCCAAAACGCGCGTCCATAGGTCGAGCTTTGCGCCGCGTACGGGATCAACGTCTGGCTGATGTCGAAACCGGCGGTGTTATCCCAGAAGCCGAAGCCGCTCGCGCGATGCGCCTGCCGCAGATTATCCGCGGCATTGCTGATCGCCGCGTAGGCGAGAAAGCCGACAACCGCGCACAGCACAAGCTGGTAGACGAAGCTGCGTACGCTCGGATTGGTCAGGAAAGATCGCGCCGAACCGGTGCTCGCCTCGGCGGCGGTCATCGCGCCGCTCAGCGGAACGGCGGTGCGTATTGCAGGCCGCCCGCGGTCCAAAGCGCGTTCAAGCCGCGGGTGATCTTGAGCGGCGAGCCCTGCCCCACGTTGCGTTCGAACACTTCGCCGTAATTGCCGACGCCCTTGATGACGCGCGCCACCCAATCCTTGCTCAGCCCGAACTGCTCGCCGAAATTGCCCTCAGTGCCTAGCATGCGCTTGATATCCGGATTATCCGATTTGAGCATGTCGGAAACATTCTTCGAGGTGATGTTGAGCTCTTCGGCATCGACCATCGCGAAATGCACCCACTTCACGATGTCGAACCACTGGTCGTCACCGTGGCGCACCAATGGGCCGAGCGGCTCCTTAGAGATGATCTCTGGTAGAATGATGTGGTCGCCTGCGTTCGCCAGCCGCAGCCGCTCGGAATAAAGACCGGATGCGTCGGTGGTATAGGCATCGCAGCGCCCGGCGTCGTAAGCCTTCACCGCCTCGGTCGACGTGGCGAAGTTCACCGACTTCACCTGCATCTTGTTGGCGCGGAAGTAATCGGACAGATTGAGCTCTGTGGTGGTGCCTTGCTGAACGCAGACTGAGGCGCCGTTAAGTTCGAGCGCCGAATTCACCTTCAGCGCCTTGCGCACCATGAAGCCTTGGCCGTCGTAATAATTCACGCCGGTGAAATTGAGGCCCAACGAGGTGTCGCGCGAAGAGGTCCAGGTGGTGTTGCGGGCGAGCAGATCGACTTCGCCGGATTGCAGCGCGGTGAAGCGGTCCTTGGCGGTCAGCGCCACGAATTTCACCTTGGTCGGATCGTCGAAGATCGCGGCCGCCACCGCGCGGCAGAAGTCGACATCGAGCCCGGTCCATGCGCCTTGCGCATCGGGCAAGCCGAAGCCGGCCAGCGTGCCGTTGGAACCGCAATTCAGGATGCCGCGGTCCATCACCGCCTTAAGCGTCTGAGCCGACGCAGCTTGCGCGGCCAAAACTTGCGCAGCCAAGCCGACGGCGAGCGCTAGAATACTGGCGAATTTTTTCATCTGATGGCCTCTTCAACGCAACCTGGAAACCGGCGCCTTTAGCGAAATAGCGAACCCGATTTACCGTCACCGGGCACTTGGCCCCGCGCCGGCAAATACCGGTGTCCGGTCTTTTCCCCCGAACCCCACGACGTTTTACATCACAGAACGATCAGGCTGTAAGGTCAAGGGGTTGACGCTCGCGCCCGATGCGGACGTATATGCGCATCCGCGCCCCTCACGAGACTGGACACCATGGTGAAGACGCCCACCGCCCCGATCAAGCCCGAAACCCTGCTGATCAATGCCGGCCGCGATCCGAAAGACTACCACGGATTCGTCAATCCGCCGGTTTATCACGCATCGACTGTGCTTTATCCCACCGCCGAGGATCAGGTCGCCCATCGCTCGCGCTACCAATACGGCCGCCGCGGCACGCCGACGTCGGAGGCACTCGAAAACGCGCTCACCGAACTCGAGGGCAAAGGCTGCGCCGGCACGGCGCTGCTGCCGTCGGGACTGGCGGCGATCTCAACCGCCCTGCTCGCGGTCGCAGGCTCCGGCGACCACATCCTGGTCACCGACAGCGTCTATCGGCCGACCCGCAATTTCTGCGAGGGCGTGTACAAGCGCATGGGCGTGGCGACCACCTATTACGATCCGCTGATCGGCGCCGAAATTGGCAAGCTGTTCAAGCCCAACACCCGCGCGGTGTTCGTCGAGGCGCCCGGCTCGCAAAGCTTCGAGATACAGGACATCCCGGCCATCGCCAAGGTCGCGCATGAAAAGGGCGCGGTCGTGCTGATGGACAATACCTGGGCGACACCGCTTTATTTTCGCGCCTTCGAGCGAGGCGTCGATCTGTCGATCCAAGCCGGCACAAAATATATCGGCGGCCATTCCGACATCATGTTCGGATGCGTGGCGGCAAGTAAAGCGACGCTGCCGAAGCTGAAGGAGACGGTTTACACCATGGGCCTGTGCGTGGGGCCCGACGATATGTACTTCGCGCTGCGCGGCTTGCGGACCATGGCTGTGCGGCTGGCGCGCCACTACGAATCCGGCTTGCGCGTCGCGCGCTGGCTGGAACAGCGCCCGGAAGTCTTGCGCGTGATGCATCCCGCGCTCGAAAGCGACCCCGGTTACAAAATCTGGAAACGGGATTTCACCGGCGCCTGCGGGCTGTTCAGCATTGTGCTCAAACCGGCATCCGACAAAGCCGTGCATGCCTTCATGAACGAACTGGCGCTGTTCGGCATGGGCTTTTCGTGGGGCGGCTTCGAGAGCCTGGTGATTTTGTTCGACTGCGCCGAATACCGCACCGCGACCCAATGGGCGCCGGGCGGACCGACGCTGCGGTTCCACATCGGCCTGGAAGACCCCGGCGACCTTATCGCCGATCTCGAACGCGGTTTTGCGGCGCTCGGCTCGGCCAAGTGAATTCGCAAGGATGGGGCGTGGCCTTCGTCCCGAGGGCCTTTATTTCTTTTTCTTTTCGTTCTGTACCTGCTGCTGCTGCCAGTGGAAATAGAAGGGAAGCGCCCAGACCGGCAGCACCAGCGGAAGCGCGTCCCTTAGGGCACGTCTGGTATTGTCGTTCTGTTTGGCGATCTCCGCGGCCTCTGCGTTCTCTTTGGATTTCTTGCGCCAGGTAACAGCCTCAGCCGGTGATGCGGCGAAAGCCGCAACGACAAGCAGCGAAACGAGTTTCTTCATATGCCCCCCTCTGGCCAATGCAGGCGTAGCGCTTGGCAACCTTATCATCGGGCATGCGCCGCGTTTTGCAATAGGGGGCGCTCGCAACTCGCAGGATGCGGCCATTGGCCAAACGCCGCTCACCCAACTCAGATCGCCGCCGCCCCGCCGCTGCGCATCACAAATTGCAGATTGCGCAGGTAGACGAAGACGCCGAACGCTTGCCCGATGATGAATACCGGGTCCTTGCGATAGAGCGCATAGCCCAGAAGCATCAGGCCGCCACCGATCGAGAACACCCAGAACGCGGTCGGCACCACGCTTTTGCCGGCGCGTTCGGAGGCGATCCACTGCACCACGAAGCGCATGGCAAACAATAATTGCGCGACGTAGCCCACGAGAATTCCCCAATCGGCATTGCCGAGGAATACGTCGTGCAAATAGCCGCCAATGGCATTCGTGATGTCGATCAGCATGAAGTCTTTCCTTTGCTTAGGCGTAGCTTTATGCGTGAACTTTTTCGCGCTAGTCCTGCGAGATTTCCGGTACACGCTTCTTGCGGCGGATTAGCCACCAGACGCCGGCAAGATCGAGGATTCCGACCCACAGCCGGTCCCACATCCCGTAATTCGACACGCCGGAGCCGCGCGGGCGGTCGACCACATCGACATAGCCGATGTCGTAGCCGTCGCGCCGCACCAGTGCCGGCAGAAAACGATGCAAGCCGTCGAAATATGGCAGGCTCAAGAATACGTCGCGGCGGATCGCCTTTAGCCCGCAGCCGCTGTCGCGGGTGCCGTCGCGTAGCACCGAGCCGCGCACCGCATTGGCGACGCGCGATTGCAGCTCTCTTGAAACCGGTGGCCTTGCGGCCAACGCGCTGGCCGGCGATCAGCCCGACGCGCGGCGCGCCCGCTTCGAGCGCGCGGAACATGGCCGGGATGAAGCGCGGATCGTTCTGCCCGTCGCCATCGATGGTCGCGACCATCGCCGCGCGCGCCGCCGCGACCCCGCTGCGCACCGCCGCCGACTGGCCGCAGGATTGCGCATGGCGAATGCGCCGCAGCCAGGGATGCAAAGCCATCAGCCGCTTGAGCTCGGCCTCGGTGCCATCGCTGGAACCATCATTGACGTAGACCACCTCGAACGGCCATTGGCCGTCGAGCGCGGCGGCGATCTCGGCCACCAGGCTTGCGACATTGCCGGCCTCGTTGCGCACCGGCACCACGACGGACACCGCCGGATCGTTGGTATTCATTCTGCAGGCCTCGAATTGACCCGCTTCTTATTAAGCTAATAGCTCGCGGGCAACAGCTTTGATCCGCTTGAGTGAAGGGCCCGGATACTGGTGCAGAACGCCGTCCGGCCCGACCGAAAAACCCAGATGCCGCAGCGCGAACCAGCGCCGCACCATCAGCGCGCCCACCACCCCGACCAGCGCGCCGGCCAGCACGTCGGTCGGATAATGCGCGAACACCACCACCCGGCTTACCGCGATCAGCAGCGCGTAGATCAGCACCACCGTGCGGGCGCGTGGCCATAATGTGATGACCGCCGCCAGAACCGCGAAGGCCGTGGTGGCATGCCCGGACGGCATGCCGGCCCAGGCCGCGCTCCATTTGAACGGGCTAAACAGCGTCGGATCGACGACGCCGGAGACACCCGGCCGCGCCCGTCCGATCATGCGCTTGACGATGGTCACGAACAGGCTGGGCGCACCGATCGCGGCGAACAGAAAGCCTACCCGCACCATCATCGCCGCCAGCACGCGTTGCGACATGCGCGACAGCAGGCTGTGCGGCAGCGCGGCGAGCGCCACAAACAAAATGCCGAGCGGCCAGAGGAACCAGCCCGACTTGCCGAAGTCGGTGATCTCGTCAAAGAAGGAGATCAGCCACAGCGGCAGTCGCTTGGCCGCGTTGCTCGCGGCGGCGTCTATAAAAAGCATTCCGAACAGGAATATTGCGACGGCAATCGCCGCCCCGATCGCAAGCTTCCGCAAGTCCGGCGCCCACGCCGGCCGCGAGCGAGCACGGACGGGACGCACCAGCGTCATCAGCGCCGCGCCCACGTTGCAAGCGCAATGCTGCAAGCGCTTCAGCCGCGCGTTGCTTGCGCCGCGATTGATTTTGTCTATTGCTGTCATGGCGCTTTCACGGCGTTGCCGGCGAACGGAACACGGCCAGCGCGACGGCGTGGCCGATGCTGATGTTATAGCCTTCGATGCGCTGGCTGAGCGCGTAGCGCAAGCCGATCGCATCCGCGCGCCGCACGAAGCTGCGCTCGCTGCGCGGATCGATCAGCACGAAATGACAGGGCCCGCCTTGCTGGAGGAATTCGGCGGCGCCGAGCGCATCGGTAAAGCGCGTGTCGGTGCCGGCCAGGAACACCAGGCTCGGCTCCTGATAGGCAAAGGTCGACGCAACGTGCGGCTGCTCGCAGCCGCTTGCGCGCAATTCCTCGGCAATCAAGGCACTCGGGAACAGCGACGGCAGCATCGGAAAGGTCACCGCGTAAACCGTAATGGCGACGAACACCGAGGCCACCATGCCGCGCGCCAAGGAACGCTCGGCACCGTCCACGTCATAGAGCCACCAGGCGAACAGGCCGAGGATCACCGCAACGGCGGCGAATGGCCATGCAATTAGCCCGAGATCGCGGCCTAAGACGATGAAGCCGGCGAGCACCGCCACCGCGATGACGCCGGGGAAAAAGAACCAGCCGATCGTCCCGCGCACCATCCAGCGCGCGGTGGCGAGGCCGTCCCGCTCGAGAATGCCGGCGATCAGGATCGCGATCGCGGGATAAAGCGGCAGGACGTAGTGCGGCAGCTTGGTGATCACCGCCTCGAACACGATCCAGGACGGAATCAACCAGGCCAGCAGAAATTGCGCGGCCGGCTCGCGCCGCGCTTTCCACACCATCGGTGCCGCCAGAGCGGCGATGACCGCGCCCGGCCAGAACGTCACCCAGAACAGCGCAAAATAAAATCCCGGCGGCGCGCCATGCGCTTCCTGCCCGCTGAAGATCTTCGCCAGCATGTCCTCGCCGACCGATTGTGCGAAGAACTTGTCGCCGGACTTGAGGATGATCGCAATGAACCACGGCAGCACCAGCGCAAACAACCAAACGAGACCCACCGCCGGCCGCAGCTTCCAGATCCAGCGGCCGGAGCGGTCGGCAATCGACAGTGCGAGCGCGGTGAGCACCACGATCATCGGGATCAGCGGGCCTTTGAGCAGGACACTGCCGGCGAGCGCGGTCCACAGGATGGCCGGCAAGGTCCAGCCGACGTCGGCGTTTGGCACGCGCCGCGCCGTCAGATAAATGCGCGCCATCGCGCCCATCGCCGCCACGGCCGTGAGCAAAAGCATGGCATCGGTCTTGGCCAGCCGCGCCTCGACGCCGAGCAGGACCGAGCTTGCCATCATCAGCGCCGCCACCAGCGCGCCGCGGCGCGCAACAAAAGCGAGCGCGGCCCAATAGGTCAGCAACACCGCGCCCATGGCGCCGAACAGCGACGGCAGCCGGTAAAGCCAGATCGTGGTGCGCGCGTTCGGAACGCCGAGCCCCTCGCCCGCCTTCACCGCCAAAGCCTGGAGCCAATAGATGCCGACCGGCTTTTTATAGCGGACCTCGTCCTGGAACCGGATATCGACATATTCGCCACGCTCCACCATCTGCTTGGTGGCCTGCGCGAAACGGGCTTCGTCGCGGTCGACCGGCGGGATCTGGAAAAAACCCGGCAAGAACGCGATCAGCGAAAAGATCAGCAGCAGCGCGGCCGCGCGCCGGTGCGAGCCGGCGCCATAGTCGAGGACGGCCGTCAGGGTGCGCGCCTGGACGATCGATTGCCGCGCTTCATTGGTGGTCGTGCTCATCGGTCAGCGCGTTCTAATGGTTAACGATTCCGCCCCGCTCGCGAGGGACAATAGAGCCAAGCTTGGGCGCTGGCTATTGCAACCGGACGGTGACGCTGTCGGCTGAGCCGCGGGCGTCCATCACCGTCAGCCGCACGAAGCCCGGTCCGTCAGGCTGGAAGAATACGGTGCGGCGGTCGCCTTGCGCGCCCAGCGGAACGCCATTGACCATCACGGTCAACGGCGCGCGGCCGCCGGCGATCTTCAGCACGACCGGCGAAGGCTGGCTGCTCGCCGCCAATTCGATGCGCGCGCCGTCGGGCGGAAACATGATACGCGGCGGCTCGGCCGCCTCGCCCGGCGCGGTGACGGGTGTGAAACGTTGCAGCGGCGGCGGCAGTCTGTTGCTGGCGGCAAAGATCGCACCCTTGGGCGCGCGCGCCAGCGGCATCGGCGCAAGCCCCGAGCGCGCGAAGGCATCGAACAAAATCGGCGCGGCGGCAGCGCGTCCGACCAGCCCCGGCACCGGCGCGCCATCGGGCCGCCCGACCCAGACGCCGATGGTCATGCGACCGTCGAAGCCGACCGCCCAGGCGTCGCGATAACCGTAGGATGTGCCGGTCTTGAAGGCGATGCGGCCATGCGGCGCATTTTCCGGCGGCGGCGCGCCGATCAGGATATTGCCGACATACCAGGCCGCGACGACATCGAGCAGCCGGCGCGGACTGGTGCCGGTTGTGCCGTCGCGCTCGATCAGCGGCATCACAAGGCCCTGCCGCGCCAACCCGGTATAGAGCATCACCAGATCGGAAAGCCTGATGCCGACGCCGCCAAGACCCATGGCAAGACCCGGCGCCTCGCCCTTCGGCAGCACCAAGCGTCGCGCCGGCCTGCGTAAGCCGCGCGCTCAAGCGATTGACGCCGACGCGGCCGAGCACCGCGATGGCAGGAACATTGAGCGACATCTGCAATGCGCGGCGCACGGTCACCGTGCCCTGAAAGGTCAAGTCGAAATTCTCCGGCGTGTAATTGCCGTAACGCGCCGGCCGATCGTCGATCAGCGTTTCCGGGTGCAGCAAGCCGTCCTCGAAGCCCATCCCGTAGATGAACGGCTTCAAGGTCGAGCCCGGCGAGCGCAGCGCCTGGGTCATGTCCATCTGGCCGGCGCGGCGCGCATCGAAATAATCGGCCGAGGCGACGCGCGCGCGCACCTCGCCGGTCTTATTGTCGACGGCCAGAATGGCCACCGAAATGTCCGGCCCGAGCGCATGCGCGCGCTCGCGCGCGAGTTCCTGCAACGTCTTCTGCAAGGCGGCATCGATGGTGAGGCGGTGAATGCGCCGGTCGGGCTCGGCGGCAACGATCTGATCGGATGAATGCGGGGCGAGCATCGGCAATTGCTGGCGCGCACGCGGCACGGTTTCCGACTTGGCGCGGGCAATCTCGTCGCGCGGTACTATGCCTGCAGTTGCCGCGCGATCGAGCACGCGGTCGCGCGCGGCTTGCGCCGCCGCCGGAAAGCGATCGGGACGCCGGAACTCGGGTGACTGCGGCAGATGCCACCAGCAGCGCCGCCTCGCCCAGTGTCAGGCGTCTTGGCTCTTTGCCGAAATAGGATAGCGAGGCCGCGCGAATGCCTTCGAGATTGCCGCCATAGGGGGCAAGCGTCAGATAGAGCGAAAGGATCTCGTCCTTGCTGAGCGCGCCTTCGAGCTCGAGCGCGCGCGTGCTCTGGCGCAATTTCGCGAGCAGGCTGCGCTGCTGGCGCGGCTCCAGCAGGCGGGCCACCTGCATGGTCAAGGTCGAGCCGCCGGAGACGATGTGGCCGCTGCTGGCGAATTGGACGGCGGCGCGCGCCATCGCCACCGGATCGACGCCGTGGTGCGTGCGAAATCGCTTGTCTTCATAGGCAAACAGCAGCCGAAGAAAGCGCGGATCAACATCCTTCTCCGTCGCCGGCAGCCGCCAGCGGCCCTCGCTGGTGGCATAGGCGCGCAACACCTTTCCTTCGCGATCGAGTACGACGTGCGAAATTTCAAGATCCTTGCCGAGCGGTGGCGTGCCCAGCGCATAGATCCAGCCCGCGCCGGCGAGCGCGATCAACGCGACCGCGCCGCCGAAGATCGCGAGTGTGCGGCGCAAAGGTTTCATTTGGCTGCGGCGATCTCGATCGTGCCGGTGGCGGTGCGCCCGAAACGATCCGGGCGATACATGTCCTCGACGATGGCCTGCGGCAACACGTAACGGCCGGGCGATACCGCGCGCACCACATAGGCCACGCTGAACACCACGGCCGAATCCGACTTGCGGTCGAAGGCCGCCGTGAAGCGGTCGTCGCGGAACTCGGTGTTCACCGGCTCGACGGCATCGGTAATCCAGGCCAGTGTCCCAACTTCGCCGGACGACACCAGTTTCGGATTGTCGATCTCGAAGCCGGCCGGCAGGTAATCGGCCACGATGACACGGCCGTACTGCGGCTGCGGTTCGGTCATCTTCAGCACCACCACGAAGCGCTGGTTCTGCTTCGCCTTGGCCGGATCGGACGGCTCGCCATCGAGCGTGAAGTACTTACGTTCGAGCTTGAAGCCGCTTTCGGCGGCGGGTTCGGGCGTGGTCGGCGCACCACTCACCGAGACCACCGCCTGCACATTGCCGTCGCCACGATTGGTGATCGGCAGCGGGGCGGCGAGATCGTCGGGGCGCAGCGTGCGATAGAGCGTGCCTTGCTTTGCCTCGCCCGCGACATTGAGCGCGATCGCATTCGTCTGCTTGGCAAGCGCGCGGGCGGCGAGCACCAGCCAGGCGTCTTCCTGTGTCGAGGTCGCAATCGACAGCTTGCGGGCGGCATCGACACGGGCGACCGCGTCGTCGATCGTGCGCTGGGTGGCGCGGCCTTCCGAGGCGAGCGTCACGAGGGCGGCCGAATCGCGCAAGGCCGAGCCGAAATCGGGACGCCCGAGATCGAGCTTGGGCTGTGGCGCGATCGAACTCGAGGGCGGCGAGATAGACGCGTTCGGCGCGCTCCTTGTCGCCGAGCATGCCGAGCGCCGCGGCAATTTGCGCTTTGCCGATCGGCGTCACCACATCGGCGAGCTTGACGTCGGCGATGTAGCGCAAGTCGCCGACGGGCGCCGCGCCATTGCGCGCCAGCACGTAGAGCGCATAGGCCAGTTCGCGGCCGCCGTCCTTGCCGGGCTCGGGCGCCCCCGATACGAAATTGCGTAACCGGTCGATCGCCAGCGTGAACGAAGCCGCCGGCACCTCGAAACCGCGCTCGCGCGCGCGGGTGAGGAAATCGGTCACGTAAGAGTCGAGCCAGGCATCGTCGCCACCGGCCGACCACAGCCCGAACGAACCGTTGGAGCCTTGCCGCGCCAGCAGATGCGATATGCCGTCCTTTATGCGTTGATCGATTTCGCCGTCAGGAGCCAGCCGCGCCTGCGTGGCCAGTTCGTTGATATAGAGCATCGCCACCGCGCGGCTGGTGATCTGCTCGGAGCAGCCGAACGGATAGCGGTCGAGCGCATTGAGCAGTGTGGCGGCATCGAGCGAGGTCGACACCGACACCGAAAGCCCGACCCGCCCGGTCCCGGGCACGAAGTCGGCGAACAGATCGTTCGACAACGTGAGCGTTTCATCCTTGGCGAGCGTGCGCACGCTGCGCCGGGTGAGGAGCTGGTTCGCCGGCCGCACGTTGAGCGCATAGGCGCGCTCGAGGGCAAAGCCATTCGGCCCGCTCACGTTCACTTTGATCGTGCTGGTGCCGGAGCCTTCGGCCGATACCGCTGCCGAGACGCGGTCACGCTTTTTTTCGGCAAGCTTCAGCGTCTGCGGCTTGTTGTCGCCGAGCTTGACCGCGCCGTCGGTGCTGACCGCGATGTTGTAGTCGCCGGCAGCCCCTTCCACATTGTCGAGTTCGAGCTGGATTGCACCGCGGTCTCCCGTGCGCAGGAAGCGCGGCAGCGTCGCTGTCAGCACCACGGCATCGCGCACCACCACGTCGCCGGACGCCTTGCCGACTTTGTCCTTGCTCCAGGCCACCGCCATCACGCGCACGGCGCCGGCGAAAGCCGGGATATCGAAATGCACCTGCGCTGCGCCGTCACGGCCAACGGTGACGATGCCGGAATAGAGCGCGAGCGGGGCTTGCGTCGGCGGCGAGCCGGACAATTCGCCGCCCGAGCCATCGCCGCCCGAACGGATCTGCCCGCGCGCGCCCTGCATGCCGTCGATCAATTGCCCATAGATGTCGCGGATCTCGGCGGTGAGCTGACGCTGGCCGAGATAATAGTCGTCGGGCGCCGGCGGCTTGTAATTGGTGAGATTGAGGATGCCGACATCGACGGCTGCCACCACGATGCGCGCCTCCTCGCCCGATGCAAGCCCGGTGATGCGCACCGGCACGTCGAGCGACGAATTGGGCCGCAACGTTCCCGGCAGCTTCATGTCGAGCGCGAGCGTGTGCACGCCGCGATCGATGGAGAACCACTGCACGCCGATGGCGCGGCCGGGCATGCGCTGCGCCGGCGCGTCGAGCGGACGGCGCAAGGTGGCGACGATATATGCGCCGGTTCCCCAATCCTTGCCGACACTCATCTTTATCTTCGCGGTGCCGGGGGTGACATCCTGCGATTGCGTGGCGACCAGCCGATCGGTGAAGACGTTGATGGTGAGACGGCCGGCGGCGGCTGCGGTCACCGCCACATTCATGGCGTCGCCGGATTTGTAATCCGTCTTGTCGAGCGCGATCTCCAGCAGGTCCGGCGTGTCGGCGCTCGACTCGGCGTAGAAGCCGGCATCGAAGCTCGACGATGTGATCGGTCCGTTCGCCTCGGGGGAAGACACTTCAAGGCGGTAGCGGCCCCACTTCAATGGCAGCGACAGCCGCGCCGGTTTGTCGGGGCCAAGGTCAATGGTGCCGTTGGCGACGCGTTCGGTGCGTTTGATCGGCTCAAAATTCCACGAGCTGTTCTGGCGATACCATTGATAGCTGGTCACCACCTTGAGCAGCTCGTAGCGCAGGCCGTTGCGCGCGATTTTCTTGCCGTCGGGCGCGGCCATCACCACGTCGAAATCGGCATTGGCGCCGTCGGCGAGCGAGCGCCCGGCGAATGCCGGCTTGACGCCGATCATGGGCGCAGCGGGCGTGATCGGCAGCGTGATCTTGCGCTCAACCGCGCGTCCGCCGGACTCCGCCATGCTCACCGTGATCTGGGCCTGCAGCGGGCGTGACGTCTCCGGGACCTTGTCGAGCTTGACCGGGAAGTTCGCCTTGCCGCTGTCGTCGGTGGCCGGCAATTCGTCGAGTTCCTGGCGAACCGCCGTTACCTCGTCGTCGAACAGCCCGAAGGAATATCCGGGAAAGCCCGGCCGCTCGGAGGCTGCGGCAATGATCGCCGAACCGGACAGTTCGAGGCTGGAGGCTGGCGCGCCATAGAGAAAATGTCCGTCGACGCTAAGCTGCGCCGGATCGTTGCGGGAAATCGTCTCGGCCGCCGATTTGAGATCGAATTCGATGCGGTCGGCGACATAATCCTCGACCATGAAAGTGGCTTCGCCGACCGGCGGACGCTTGGGATCGGTATAGGCGCGCACGCGCCAGGTGCCGGTCGAGGCCGACGCGATGATCGGCACGCTCAAAGAGCGGCCGCCAAGACCCTGATCGGCCACCATCGCGCGGCGATATTCAACGCCATCGGGGCGTTCGATCACCATGGTGAGCGGCACGTTGGGTGCGGCCGAGCCGCGCACATCGCGCAGCAGCGCGGTCACCTGCACGGTTTCGCCGGTGCGATAGACGCCGCGCTCGGTATAGACAAAGGCATCGAGGCCGGCGGGCACCTGCCGGCCGGCGACGCCGCGGTCGGAGAGGTCGAAGCCGGGCGATTTCAGGCTTAGGAACGCGTAGTCGGCTTTTTCGCTGGCTACGATCGCGGCGGGCGAAAGCCCACCCTCGCCGCGCGCCAGGCCCGCATCGAAATGCGCAAAGCCGTTCCGGTCGGTCTGCTGGGTCGCCAGCACTTCGTTGTTGCGCGCGACCAGCTTGACGTCGACGTAACCGCGCGGGGCGGCGCTCGCCAGCGAATGGATGAAGACGTCGACGCCGTTATCGCCGCTATAGGCGGTAAGCCCCAAGTCGGAGACGATGAACCATTGGGTGGCGAGCTGGTCGTAATCGTCGGTCACGATGCCTTTCGGCGTCGCGATCATCACATAGACGCCGGGGCCGATATCCTTGAGCGCCTGCTCGACCGGAAAGGCGGTGGTGACTTCGGTATTGAGCTTCTGTTCGACGGCGAGTTCGCCGCTCCACAACTTGACGCCGCGCTCGTTCGCAATGCGTTCGGCCTCGTTGCGGCTGAGATTGCGCTGGAAGTCGTAGCCCAAAACGGTGTCGAGCAGATTGCGGTCGCCGACCCGGTAGATCGACAGATCGACCACGGCGGTGTTCACGCTCTGCACTGGAATCCCGCGCTGGCCGGTGCGCGGCAGCACATAGGCCTTGCCGGAAAAGCGCGCGAACGGCTTGCGGTCGCGCACGAAGATGGTGAAGTCGGCCGATTTCGCCAGCGTCTCGCGCACCACCGACGGCAGGCCGGCGCGCAGCGTGATCGTGTAGCGCTCGCCGTGCTTGAGACCTTCGACGCAAAGCTGTTTTTCGTTGGCCGAGATCGCCGGTTTGTCGACGCCCGCCATCGCCACAAAGGGCGAGAAATCGGTGCGGCGGCCGGGCAGTTCCTCGGAGAACTGGAAGCAGGCGCGCGGGGAAATCGCGTCGGAATCGACCGAGTAATCCAGATAACGGAAACCGTGCTCGACGCGCAGGCGCTCGTATTGGCCGCGCAGATCGGCGGTTTCGCGCATATCGAGCGACAGCCGCAGGCTATCGAGTGCTGGACGCCATAGCTTGCGGTCGGCGAGCGCGCGGCCGAGCACCGCCAGGCTGTCGATTTCCACCGTGCGGTCGGTGGTGCGCTTGTAGGCGATATAGGCCGCGGTCGAGGCGCGGTCGAGCAGCAGCGCGCGTTCGCCGTCGTCGCGCGGCCTGATCTGCAACACCGTACGCGACAGGCGCAGCCAGCTTGCCGTATCGTCGGGAGCGATCGCGACCACTTGCCCGAGCACCAGCATGCCGGTGCGGAAATCGCTCCGCTGGAAGGCGGCATCGACGTCCTTGCGCAGCGCCGCCGCCTGCTTGGTCACCGTCCCGGCATCGCTCTTGATCTGCGCTTCGAGCTTGATGGCGGATTCGTCGAGATCGCTGTTGCTGAAGACCTTCTCGGCGGCCAAGGCCGGGCTATTGGCAGGCGCGAGCGCAAAGGCCAAAGACAGGGAAATGAGCGCGGCGGTAAAGCCGGCGCGGACGAAGTTAAGCATCGGGGAGACCTCCCAGTCAGGCGGCGAGCGGCCATTCTTAGTGTGGCTGCCGCCACTATTAGTTCAGCGCGCGAAGGTGTCGAGGGCGTGGCCGCGGTAAAATATCCAACAGCCGGGCGCGCCCAGGAGCGCAGCCATTGCCACCTGCACCTTTTCTGCCAGACGGATGTGCGCATCGGCTGAGAAGTTAGGTGAAGCTCTGCAACAACGCCGTCTAAACTATTCAATTATCTCACGAATATTCAAACCGAATGGATCATATCCGCGCCTGGCGGTCCCGGCATCGGCAGTGCCTGTTCGATGGCTCTGGCCACCCGCAGCAGCATCGGGTCGTCACCCAGGCGGCCGACGATCTGGGCGCCCATCGGCAGGCCGTTACGCGCCAGCCCGCATGGCACCGAGGCTGCCGGCTGTCCCGTCAGGTTGAACGGATAGGTGTAGGGCGACCAGTTGACCCAATCGTCGTCGAAATCGCCGGTCGCCGGCATGTCGCGCCCCGCCATGAGCGCGGTGACCGGCATGGTTGGCGTCAGCAGCAGGTCGAAGCGCTCATGGAAGGCGCGCATGGCGTTGTGCAGTTCGGCCCGCGCGGTATAGGCGGCCAGGTAGTCGGGGACCGAGAAGCGCCGCCCGCGTTGGGCAATTCCGAGGAAGCCCGGATCCATCTCCGCGCGCCGTTCTGGCGGCACCGCATCGACAGCCGCCGCTGCCACCGGCCACCACATCGCCCGGATCATATCTGGCGTGCGGGTAAGCGGGGGATCGGCCTCCTCGACGATGGCGCCCTGCTCTTCCAAAGCGCGCGCCGCCTTGCGCACGGCGGTTTCGATCTCCGGATCGATCGCCGCGAAATAGCCGAGCCGGGTCGAGAGCGCGATGCGCAGACCGCGCACGCCGGCATCCAGTCCGGCGGTGAAATCCGACGGCGGCCGATTCCAAGCCGCCATATCGCGCGCATCGGGCTGCGCGATGACGTTCAGCATCCGTGCGGCGTCGGTCACGCTGCGGGCAATCGGGCCGTGATGCGAGAGCACGGTGAGCAACGCGGCCGGATAGACCGGCACCAGTCCGAAGCTTGGCTTGATGCCGAACACTCCGCTGAACGCGGCCGGGATGCGCAGCGAGCCGGCCCCGTCGGTGCCGAGATGCAGCAGGCCCAGGCCCAGCAATGCCGCCACCGCCCCGCCCCCGGTCGAGCCGCCAGGCGTGTAATCGGGATTCCAGGGATTGCGGGTGATGCCGGTTAGCGGGCTGTTGCAGGTGCCGATCCAGCCATGTTCGGGCATGCAGGTCTTGCCTAAGATGACCGCGCCCTGCTCGCGCAGCCGCGCCGTCCCCGGCGAGTCGGCCGAGGCCGGCGCAGCGTCGGTGGTCTTGGAGCCGCGCCGGGTGGGCAGGCCCTTAGCCCAGATATTGTCCTTGATCGTTGCCGTCACGCCATCGACCGCGCCAAGCGGCGCGTTCGCCCGCCAGCGCTGTTCGGATGCCTTGGCCGAGACGAGCGCGGCCTCGGCGTCGACCGCCACGAAGGCGTTGAATTTGGCGCTTTGCTCGATACGCGCCAGCACGTCGCGCACGGCCTCCACCGGCGAGAGCTCGCCGCGCCGGTAAGCAAGCGTCAACGCGGCGCAATCCATAGTGGCGATTGAAGTCATGGCGGGCCTCAGGCCGCCCAAGTTAACGTCCATAAGGCTCGCGCGCACCTTTCATTGGGGGCGCGGTGCGGGTAAACCGGTGTTCGCAAAGACCCCGTAGCTCAGTTGGATAGAGCACCGGCCTTCTAAGCCGGGGGTCACAGGTTCGAATCCTGTCGGGGTCGCCATTAAAAACAAGGACTTAGCTAAGCGTCGCAGCTGCCAAATTGGCCGCAAATCTCGATTGCCACATCACGCGGCGACGATACGGCCGCGCCCACCTGCCCGATCACGCTCGACGCGCTATAGCCCGCTGCCCGAAGCTCGGCGACGCAAGCGGCAGCCCGCTCGCGCGGAATGCCGGCGAGCAATCCGCCCGAAGTCTGCGGATCGAATAGGATGGCGCGCGCCGCGGCATCGGCGTCGCCGCGCAACAGGCCGGCAAGCGAAAGATTTTCCGGCAGCAGCGTCGACGCGATGCCGACCTGCGCGAGCGCCAGCGCGCCTTCATAAACAGGAAGCGCGGACAGGTCGAGCGCGGCGCTCGCACCGCTGGCCGCAAGCATCTCGCCCAGATGGCCGGCAAGCCCGAAGCCGGTGACATCGGTCATCGCGGTGGCGCCGTGCGCGATCAGAATACGTGCCGCGCCCGCGTTCGATTTTCGCATTTCCTCCAGTGCCGATTCGATCCAATCTGCTTGCGCGCGGGCGCGCATGGCGGCGGCAAACAAAATGCCGGTGCCGATCGGTCGCGTCAGAATGAGCGCATCGTCCGGACTTGAGCCCGCCTTTGCGCACAATGCGGTCGGGCGCGACCTCGCCGGTCACCGAAAGCCCGAGCGCCAGATCCGCGCCTTCGCTCGAATGGCCACCGACCAGCGTCACGCCCTCGCGATCGAGACAGGCGCGCGCGCCGGCCAGAAGCTGGAACAGATCCTCCTCCATCTTTGCCGAAGCGCCTGCCGGTACCACCGCGGTGGCGAGCGCATAGCGCGGTGCGCCGCCCATGGCGAACACGTCGTTGAGCGCATGATTGGCGGCGATCTCGCCGAACACATAGGGGTCATCGATGAAGGCACGGAAAAAGTCGACGGTCTGCACCAGGTTCTTTCCGGCCGGCGCGACCAGCACCGCGGCGTCGTCGGGTGCGGCAAGCCCGATAATCACATCGGGTGAGCCCGGCGCCGGCGTCAGCCGCGCCAGCGCGCGCGACAACGGGCCGGGGCCGATCTTGGCGGCGCAACCGCCGCAACGCATTTCACTCTCGGCATTGTCGGCGACGGAGGTCGCGTGCGGCCGCGCCGACATGCGCGCGGCCATCGCATCGACGTCCTGGTACATCCGCATCCAGCGGCGGTCGATCCAATCCTTGACGGTCCATAGCCAGGCGCCTTCCGCCTTGAAGGCACCGCGCGAGGCAACCGCATAGCGTTCGCCGGTCGAGATCAGCGCCAGGTGTCTTGCTTGCGGATGCCAGGCTTGCAAGGTTTTCGCCGCGCGCGCGCCGGCGCAGATTTTCCGCGAGCGGCGGCCCGGCGCGCACGGCGAAGACCCCGGCCTTCTCGCGTGGGCTCTCGATCAGCGAAGCGCAATCGCCGGCCGCGAACACGTCTGGATCGTTTGTCGACTTGCAGCGTCGGGCCGACGGCAAGAAAACCGTTCGCGTCGAGCGCCAGGCCGGTCGGCATGAAACCAGCGCGGCGCCGCCGCATCCGTCGTCACCAGCACGGCATCGGCGGCGACACTTTCTCCGTTTTCCAGTTCGATGGCGCGCGCGCTGACCGCGCGCACCGCGCGCGATGTTCGTGCAAGGCAATGCCGCGCGCGGCGAGGACACGGCGGAAGGCGCGCGGACGCGGCGTTATGCGTGGCGAGAATTTCGCCGTCGGTGACGAGCGCGAATGAAAATGCCGACGGGTCCTGCCCGGCGCTGCGCGCTTCGTGCAACAGCCGCGTGCGCACCGACAGCAGCAATTCGACGCCACCGGCGCCGCCGCCGATCACCGCGATTTTTCGCGGGCCCTCCGGCAACGCGGCAACTCGCCACTAGATTGTTGAATTTACTTAAGAATAACCGATCGGCTTGACCGCGATGGCGTGCTCGGCAGCGCCCGAGATTGCCGTCAGATCGCGGGCGCGATGCCGACATCGATCGAAACAAGGTCGTAGGCGATCGGCGGCCGGCCGGCGAGCATCACGCGTTTGTTGGCGCGGTCGAACCCGATCGCTTCGCGCATGAATGAGCCGCGTGCCGGTCGCGGCGCAAAGCCGCACCAGATCGATATGCGCCTGCGCGGACGTATAAAGACCGGCAATCACGCCCGGCAACATGCCGGAATACGGCGTCATCAGATCGCGCGTGATCAGCGTCACCCGAACGCCCGGCTCGGGCCGCATGGCCAAGGCCGTCAGCACATGCACATGGGCATGTCCGCCGCCGAGCAGCACGATGTCGGTATCGACCGGCCCAGCGCGCCGCATCACGCGCTAACGTGGCGGAAGAGAGAGGGAGTCGAACCCACCAAGGACCGGCTCGCGGCCCCTCCCGGATTTGAAGTCCGGACGCCCCACCGGGGACGATTCTCTTCCTGAATTGCGATCTGATCGAGGCTCGCCGCATCCGCCGGACGGCGGAACAGGTCGAGCCGATGCTTGTTGACGCGCCGCAGATCGCCGCGCCGCAGGGTCACGCCGTGCCGATCGAAGAATTCCAGAATCTGGATCGCGACCTTGCGGCCATTGTCGACTCGGTCGCGGAATTGCGCGGCGGTGAATTGCCCGTTCGGCGCGCTGGCGCCAAGATCGGCGACGATTGTCGACCATTTCCGCCACCGTCGCGCGCAGGAAAAAATGGTCGTGCGCGACCTCGTCGACCTTGCCCATGCGCGCGAGCAGCTTGAACAGGCGCCGCACGTCCGGCTTCGCGCAACGCCAAGCAGCGCGGCGATATCGCGCACGCGCGGCGGCCGGAAGCGCTCGGCGCCGCCGATCAACGGCGCGATCCGGCTCCAAGATCTTTTCGTCCTCCGGCGTGAGCCGCACTTCGTGGCCGGCCAATCGCACCCAGGCGCCGTCCAACGCGATCTCCTTGCTCGTGCACGAGAGTCTGAAGCACCGAGAGAAACGCCGGCGCCGGCAGACGCGGTTCAAGTTGCAGCCGCAGCCGCTCAAGGCCGAGCGCCTGGCAGATCGGGGTTCTCGGCGTGAAAGCTCGCCAGCGTCGCCAACAGGTCGCGCTTGAAACGCAGCCAGACCTGCGCCGACAGCGCAAAGACGCGATCCGTCCGCAGCCGCCTTGATAATGCCCAGGCGTTCGCCGATCGCTTGGACCTGCTGCTCGGTCAAGCGCGCGATCGCGCGCGAACGCCGACAGATCGACAAAATGCGGCGGCATATCTCAGCAAGGCCGCGAGTGCCTGCTCCGGGTCGCCGATGCCATAGCGCTTGCAACTGCGCCAGCCGCTCCGGCGTGCGGCGCTTGCGCGCGGGCGCGCGCAGATCGAGGAATTTTCCGCCGCCGATGGTGCGCTGCGCCGTGGTGTCGCGCAACCACGAAGCGGTCGCCGGCCGCAGCGGCGATCGGCTGATCGAGCACGAGCTGGACCGGCGGCTTCGCCGCCGGGCAGGATCGGCGCATCGCCAAGCAGCACGACGCGGGCGCCGATTTCGGTGGCGGCGTGATGCAGGCGCACCGGCATCCATTGCGTGATCGGCTTTTGTCTCGCTCGCGAGCAGCCGCAAAGTCGCATCGATCCGGTCGGTCGGCGCATGCAGATCGGGATCGAGCACCACCTCGCCGCGCTCGATGGCATCCTTGCTGACGCCGTCGCCGGCAAGATTGAGCGCGCAACGCTGGCCGGCGAGCCCACGCTCGGTCGGCCGGTTCTGCGCGTGGATGGAACGCACGCGCGCGGCGAGCCCGGACGGGCTGATCGACGACGCGGTCGCCGGCCGACATCGCGCCCGACAGCACCGTGCCGGTCACCACCGTTCCGGTGCCGGGAAGCGTGAACGAACGGTCGACCGCCAGCCGGAAACGTTCCGACGCCGCTCGGGCGCGGATGGTGCGCGCGGCATCGAACAGCCGGTCGCGCAAATCATCGATGCCGTCGCCGGTGACGGTCGAGACCGGAACGATCTCGGCATCTCGCAAGGCTGGTGCCATCCAGCAAGCCTTGCGATGTCGGCCACGACCTTCGCCCGTTGCTCCGGCGCAACCAGATCGGTTTTGGTCAGACGCGACAAGGCCGCGCTCGATGCCGAGCAGATCGATGATGGCGAGATGCTCGCGGGTCTGCGGCATGACGCCGTCGTCGGCCGCGATCACCAGCAGCACGAAATCGATGCCGGTGGCGCCGGCCAGCATGTTGTGAACGAATTTCTCGTGGCCCGGCACGTCGACGAAGCCGAGCACGGAGCCGTCCGGCGCCGGCAGATAGGCAAAGCCGAGGTCGATGGAAATGCCGCGCGCCTTTTCCTCCTTCAGCCGGTCGGTGTCGACGCCGGTGAGCGCGCGCACCAGCGAGGTCTTGCCGTGATCGATATGGCCGGCGGTGCCGACGATCATTGCTGCGGCTCCGGCAACGGGGCGGTTGAGCCTAGCGAGATTGGCGCTGAAGCCTTTTCGTCCTCGAGACAGCGCAGGTCGAGGATCAGCGCACTGTCTTCGATGCGGCCGATCACCGGAACCGGAAGCCGCGCGCAGCGCGATCGACAGCGCGGCAAGCGCGCGGCCGGCTGCCTCGCGCCGCTGCGGACGGATCGCAAGGCCGGCGCTCGCCAGCGTCTCCAGCGGCAGTGCGCCCGAGCCGATCTGGCTGGCGCAAGCCGTGACGGCCACCTCGAAGCCGTCGCCGAGCTTTTCCGCAACCGCCGGCGAGCAGGCGCTGCGCCACAGTTTCGATGTCCTTCTTGGTCCGCGCCAGCAGCCGCAGGTCGGCAGCCGTTCGGCGAGCCGATCCGGATCGCGATAGAGCTTGAGCGTTGCCTCGAGCGCGGCGAGCCGGATCTTGTCGATGCGCAGCGCCCGCTTCATCGGGTTGCGGTTGATGCGCGCGATCAGATCCTTGCGGCCGACGATGAAGCCCGCCTGCGGGCCGCCGAGCAGCTTGTCGCCGGAGAAGGTGACGAGATCGGCGCCCTCGGCGACCGCTTCCGCGACCGTCGGCTCGTGCGCAAGCCCGAAGCGGGCGAGATCGATCAGCGTGCCGGAGCCGAGATCGTTGACCAGCGGGACCTTGCTCGTCGTGCGCCAGCGCGGCCAGTTCGCGCGCGCCGACTTCCTTGGTGAAACCCTCGATGCGGTAGTTGGAGGTGTGGACCTTCAGGATCAGCCCGGTCTTCGGCCCGATCGCCCCGACATAGTCCTTCTGGTGCGTGCGGTTGGTGGTGCCGACCTCGACCAGCCTCGCGCCGGCGCGGCTCATGATCTCGGGCATGCGGAAGGCGCCGCCGATCTCGATCAATTCGCCGCGCGACACGATCGCCTCGCGTCCCTTGGCCAGCGTATTGAGCACCAGCAGCACAGCGGCGGCATTGTTGTTGACGACGGTCGCGTCCTCGGCGCCGGTCAGTTCGCACAGCAGATCGCGCACAAGATCGTCGCGGTCGCCGCGCTTGCCGCCGCCGAGATCGAATTCGAGCGCGACCGCGTTGCGCATCGCCGCGACGGCCGCCTCGACCGCCGCCTCGGCCAGCACGGCGCGGCCGAGATTGGTGTGCAGCACGGTGCCGGTGAGATTGAACACCGAGCGCAAGTTCGACTGTTCCTGCGCTTCCAGCCGCTCGACTGCTGCCGCAGCAACTAGCATGGCATCGCCTTGCGTGCCGCCTGTGGCACGCGCGGCGGCAAGCGTATCGCGCACCGCATTAACGACGGCAGGACGGCCAAAACGTTCAGCGGCTTCGCTCGCAACGGCCAGGCGCAGCACCTCGTCGACCGAGGGCAGCTTGCGGAGCGAGAGGGCAGCGATATCCCCGATGATGGCCGGATCTAGGCCGGGGTGCGCCGGCTTTATTCATGACAAAACCTCACGAACCGCACGGGCCACGTGACACCCCGTCAACCGGCGCCCGTCGAATGGATGCCGACCCGGTGTTATGGGTTCACACCTTACCGCTTCTCAGTTGGTTCGGCCACTTTTCACGGCACCGTCCGGCCCAGCCAGTTTCAGCTCGATAGCGGCGGCGGAGAGATATGTTGTTCGCAGATGCCGCTACGGTGGTAAATGGCCCTAGCCGCAGGTTATAGTATAATTAGTGCTTCGAATGTGGCCTTGGTGTTGATGTCTGTGGCAAAGGAGCCAAATTATGAAAAGCTTTCTTTCGGCCTGTGTCGTGGCCATTGTGATTGCGTTGATCGGCGGCTTCGCACTCAACGTCATCCAGGAGCCCGTGGATAAAGCCTTTACTACGAGCGCCGTGCGCCTCGGCGTTTAACGTTCCGCCATCGCGATATCACAGGCGCAATACGGTGCCGCAGAGTCGGCGCACTTCAACTTAGTGACGACTGCGGACTATTCGGCCGGCCTCGTCATTGCCTGGCGGGGCGTCTCGCCTGAGCCGCGCGCCATTTCTTCCTTGAGCCACAAATTGTGGTGTTGCTTGGCCCAATTGACGTCGACGGTGCCCTCACCCATGGCCTCGAAGGCGCCTTCCATGCCGATCGTGCCGATATAGATGTGGCCAAGCATGGCAGCGATGAATAGCATGGCGACCGTGGCATGCACGACCTCGGCAACCTGCATTCCTGAGATTCCCGTGCCGTAGAATGGGAACAGCAGCAAATAGCCGGTCACCGCCGAGGCGCCGCCGCCGAAGACGACGATCCAATAGATCATCTTCTGGCCGGCGTTGAAGTGACCTGCCGGCGGATGGTCATTTCCGACGATGCCGCCACCGCGCTTGACCCATTCGACGTCGGCGGCGTTCGGGATATTGCTGCCGATCCACATTAGGAAGATCAGCACCACGCCGATGGTGAAGGGAAAGCTCAAGAAGTTGTGCGCGTATTTGGCCGCTTCCGACCAGGTGGTGAAGCCGTCAGGCCCGATCAGCGGCAACAGCAGCGGCTTGCCGAAGGTGATGTTGAGACCGGACAACGAGAGAATGATGAAGCAGGTCGCGGTCATCCAGTGCACCAGACGCTCGAACGCCGTGAAACGCACGATCTTGCGCCCCGAGCGGCCAGCCTCGATTTTGACCATGCCGCGCGCCAAATAGAAAATGATCAACAAGGCGAGCATGCCGAGCAGGACAATGGCGCCGATCCAGCGCAGCGTCACCTCGTGCCACTGCCGCCAGTCGCGGCCGGCCGGGTGCTCAAGCACATAGGATTTGACGTCCGGAATTGTGCCGCGGCCAGAAATCTTGTTGAGCTCGTTAAGCAGCTGCCGTTCCTGGACCGCGCTGGCAGTCGGATTGACCGAATTCGGCTGCTGTGCCGACACCGGCGCTACCATGGCAACTATGACAGCGAGCGCGAGCGCGCCGGCAATCACTCGGATTGGTGCGAAAAGCTTCCCCATGGCATTCACTCCCAAAATATTTTTGTTATCGAAGCCGGCAGCGCGGGGATTCTGGCCCGCGCCGCCGAATTGGTTCAGGTCGCGATCGACTCGCGATAGGCGGTCTGCCATCCCCAAGCGCCGGACCCGTAGCCGCGCTTCGACACACGCTCTTTGTATATCTGGGCGATCACCTCGCCGTCACCGGCCAGCAGCGACTTGGTCGAGCACATTTCGGCGCACAGCGGCAACTTACCTTCGGCCAGACGGTTTGAGCCGTATTTCTCAAACTCTTCCTTGCTGTTGGCGGCCTCCGGACCGCCGGCGCAGAAGGTGCACTTGTCCATCTTGCCGCGTGAACCGAAGTTGCCAACCTTGGGATATTGCGGCGCGCCGAATGGGCAGGCGTAGAAGCAATAGCCGCAGCCGATGCACAGGTCCTTGGAATGCAGCACCACAGCATCTGCGGTGGTGTAGAAGCAGTTCACCGGGCAGACCGCCGCGCAGGGCGCGTCGGTGCAGTGCATGCAGGCCATCGATACCGATCGTTCTCCCGGCTTGCCGTCATTGATAGTCACAACGCGCCGCCGGTTGATTCCCCACGGCACCTCGTTTTCGTTCTTACAAGCGGTGACGCAAGCGTTGCATTCAATGCAACGGTCGGCGTCGCAGAGGAATTTCATACGTGCCATGATCGTTGCTCCTTACGCCGCTCTGATCTGACAGAGGGTGGCTTTGGGTTCTTGCATTCCGGTGACCGGATCGAAGCCGTAAGTGGTCAATTCGTTGACGCTCTCGCCCAGCACGATCGGATCGGCGCCTTTCGGATAGTTGCCGCGTTGATCGGTGCCCTGGAACCAGCCACCGAAGTGGAATGGACACCAAGTCACGCCCTTGCCCACGCGTTCGGTCACCAGCGCTTTCATGCGGCAGGCCTTGCCGCTTTCCATCTCCGCGCCCGATACCCAGACCCAACCGCCGTCGGTGACGCCGCGGTCGGCGGCATCGGCAGGATTGATCTCGATGAACATGTCCTGCTGCAACTCCGCGAGCCACTTGTTCGAGCGGGTTTCTTCGCCCCCGCCTTCGTATTCGACCAGACGGCCAGACGAGAGGATCAGCGGGAAGCTCTTGGCGATGCCCTTATCGACCGCCGCCTTTTGCACCGAGAAGCCGATGTTCGGCACCCGGAACTGTTTAGCGTCGGGCAGCGTCGGATACTTCGCGACCAGGTCCGGCCGCGGTGTGTAGATCGGCTCGCGGTGGGTCGGGATCGCGTCGGGCAAGCCGAACGCATTGGCGCGCGCCTTACCGTTGCCGTACGGGACACAGCCGTGCGTGATGGCCACGCGCTGGATGCCGCCCGACAAGTCGAGCGACCAGGACACCGCGTCCGGAGTGGTCGGATTGACCTTGTTGATGATCGCCAATTCGGCCTCGGTCAAATCTTTGTCCCAGCCAAGCTTTTTGAGAACGCCGAGCGTGAACTCGGGATAGCCGTCCTTGATCTCGGAGTCTTTGGAGTAATAACCGTTCCCGAGCAGGCTTACCTTGCGAGCTGTGCCGTCCGGCAGCTTTTCCTCGCGTTCGACGCCAAAGCGCGCGCGGAACGTGCCGCCACCTTCCTTGACCGAAAGGTTGGTATTGTAGAGCAGCGGCGTGCCCGGATGCTTGAACTCGGGCGTGCCCCAGCACGGCCATGGCAGACCGTAATAGTCGCCCTGGTTCGGTCCGGTGGTGGCCTTCTGCGTGCGCATGTCGAAATCGCCCTGGTGGGCCATATGAGACTTCAGCCGCTCCGGCGATTGGCCGCAGTAGCCAGTGGACCAGCCGCCGCGATTGATCTCACGCAGGACGTCCTCGGCCACCGGCACGTTGTTCTCGACCTTGATGTTCTTGAACATCGTGTCGGCAAAGCCGAGCTTCTTGGCGAGGAGATACATCACCTCGTTGTCGTCTTTCGACTCGAAGACCGGCTTGACGATCTGCTCGCCCCACTGGATCGCGCGGTTCGACGCCGTGCGCGAGCCACTGGTTTCATAGCTGGTTGCGATAGGCAGTAAATAGGTGCCGTTTTTGCGCTCTGGGGCCAACGCCGACCACGTCGTCGGATGCGGATCGCACACCACCAGCAGTTCGAGCGCCTCGATGCCCTTCTGCGCCTGCGCCATGCGCGTCACGGTGTTACCGCCGTGGCCCATGACAAACATGCACTTGACGTTGTCCTTCTGGGCCACATCCTTCTTGTCGTAGAGCGTTGCATCGAACCAGCGGGTCGACGGGATGCCCGGTGTGTTCATCGTGTTAGTGACTTTGCCGTCCGCCGCGGTCGTTTTGTCGAAGCGATCGACAAACCAATCGAACGGGACTTCCCAGACGCGCGACCAATGCTTCCACGCGCCTTCGACCAGGCCGTAATAGAGAGGCAGCGTCACGATATCGAGGCCGAGATCGGTCGCTCCTTGCACGTTGGTGTGGCCGCGGAAAATGTTCGCGCCCTTGCCGGGGCCGCCGACATTGCCGGTGGCCAACAGCAGTATGCAGCTCGCGCGAACGGTGGCCGTGCCGACCGTGTGCTGAGTTCGGCCCATCGCCCAGATCAGACACGACGGCTTTTCGGTCGCGAACATCTTGGCGACACGCTCTAGTTGTGCACCCGGGACGCCACTGACGCGTTCAACTTCCTCCGGATTCCACTTCTCGGCTTCCTTGCGGATGTCGTCCATCCCGTAGACGCGCTGTTCGATAAACTCCTTGTCTTCCCAGCCATTCTTGAAGATGTGCCACAGCATTCCGTAGATCACCGGAATGTCGGTGCCGGGACGCAGCCGCATATATTCCGTGGCATGCGCGGCAGTGCGGGTGAGTCTCTGGGTCCGCGACGATAAAGTTCGCCCGATTGAGCTCCTTGCCTTCGAGCAGGTGCTGGAGGGACACCGGATGCGCCTCGGCCGGATTGCCGCCGAGGAAGAATAGGGTCTTCGAGTTGCGGATGTCGGTGTAGCTGTTGGTCATCGCACCGTAGCCCCAGGTATTGGCTACGCCCGCGACGGTGGTGGAGTGACAAATGCGCGCCTGATGGTCGGAATTGTTGGTGCCCCAGAAGGCGGCGAGCTTGCGGTTGAGGTAGGCGCCCTCATTGGTGAATTTCGCCGAACCCAAAAAATAAACCGAATCGGCGCCCGACTTGGCTCGGATATCCAACATCTTGTCGCCGATCTCGTTGATCGCGACGTCCCAGGAAATCCGTGTCCACTGGCCGTTCACCAGCTTCATCGGATAGCGCAGGCGGCGGTCGCCATGCACCAATTCGCGCGTCGCCGCGCCCTTGGCGCAATGCGATCCGCGGCTGATCGGGCTTTCCCAGCCTGGCTCTTGTCCGACCCACACCCCGTTCGACACTTCGCCGATCACGGTGCAGCCGACCGAACAATGCGTGCAGATGTTCTTGCGGATGGTGGCGCCGGCCATATTGGGGCCGGCCGCTTCCGCCTTACGAACACTGGCGAGCGGAAGCGCGCCGATGGCGGCGAGACCTCCCGCGGCCAGGCCCGACTTGCGCAAGAATGTACGGCGATCGATAACCGCCGCCCGATTGACTGCCGATGCTCGCTGCGAGACTGCTGCGACGCGTCTGGCGTTCTGCTCTCTTTATCAACACGGCTCAGCCTCCCTCAGCTCGGATAACGGTTGACCTTGTAGTAGGTCTTGACGTGATCGGTTTCCTTGTAGCGCGCCTTGGTCTTCTCGGCGTCGGACTCACTGGCGACCGCCTCGCTGGCGAGCGGCGCAGCCGCCGTCACCGCAAGACCCGCGCCGGCGCCCATCGCGCGCAGAAAGGCGCGACGGCCCAGCTTCGACTTTTCCTGTTGTTTCATCGCCGTTCCCTCCTCGATATTTCCGTTGTGTCCCCCTCGCCTGCCTCAACTGGGCAGGTCAAAGGCTTCCGCTTCGATATCCGTGAAGATGCGGCCGAGCGTACCCAGCCGCCGGTAGAAATCCGCAGCCTCCGCATTCTCCAGATCGGTGAAGAAGCGGCCGATCCACGGCGTCATGTGGGAGTCAAAGATGATGCGATCGGAACCAGCCGGCGCCGGCAGACGGCGGCTCGCAAGTCCCGACATGATCTCGCAAAGAATGCCGGCGTGATCTTCCGGTTCCACCACTCCTTCGGCGCGTGCGATGCCGATCTTCGCGAGGTCCTCGCGAAGCCGCGCCAATGGGCGGTCGTGCAGGAAGCCAGTTAGATAATACGAGCCGTAGGGCATCAGCTCGCCACGTCCCAGTCCGATGAAAAGGTCGAAATACTCGCGCTCAACGCGTTCGACGTTTGCGGAACTGGCGGCTTGCGCGAGCGCAGCATGGGCAACGCCAAGTGGCGTCGCGTCGGCGCGCAATTCGGACAGCTTCGACAGCAATTTTGCATCCGGTGCACGACTGAGAAGCGCCGCGAGCAACGCGTATTCCTGTGCGCGCGCGACGTCGACTTCATCGATATCGCCGGCCATCTGTTGTCCGCCGTACAGATCGGGCCGCAGCACGACGCGATCGACGCCGCTGGCGGCTTCTACCGCGACCACGCGTTCGGCAGGAATGCGATTCCAGTTAGAGACGGAAGGCTGCGAGATTCCGATTTGACGCGCAAGCTCGCCGACGCCGCCAACGGCGCGAATAGCTTCGTTCAGGCCCGGGTCCCGCATCCGACTCTCTTTCGAATGGTTACAATGAAAGCCTAGCGGCCCACCGAAGAGTGGGTCAATAGCTTGAGGCTATAACAGCCGATAATTCGGGCGTTTCATTGAGGCGTTGCGCTACCGTGGCGGCGCGGTTTTATTCCGGCAGATGATTCAATTAAATCACTATGGTGCGTCGCAACATCTCCTTCGCGTCGCAACGACGGCTCGTTTTTGAAATCCGCGACCTGTTGCGGCTCGGTTGCCGCCGGTTCGTCCGCCGCCGGAATGTCAGCAGGGATGTCGGATTGATCCGGCAATCGTGCCGGTTGCTCGGATCCCGGCGCAGCATCGGGCGCATCCGGCCGCGATGGGGCTTCCGGTGCGGCCTCGCGGAAGATCTCCGCGAGCAGTTTCTTTACGTCCACGTCGGCACCGAGTTCGCCGAATCCCGGCATGCTGTCGGGTGCTGTGAAGTCCCAGGCGTATTCGGCCAAGCCGACAAAACCCCGGATCGCCGGATCGGCCGTCCAGGCGCGGCGAAGCGCTGCATGGCGGAGCGACGACGGGACGCCTGCTTGCAGGAAGGCCCGGATATCGGAAGCGGCCCCGATCGAGTCGAGCGAGGGCAGCTTGGTCAGGTCGAATTCCGGCGGCGGCGCTTTGGCGTCGGGCACACCGGCAGCGGCCGATTTTCCAGTGTCGCCGCCTTGCGGCGCCGGTTGCCCCGCGATCTCCGCTTTGTCGGCGATCTCGTCCGCGCGCTTGAGCTTGCGCTGCGACCAACGGCTGAGGAATTTTTCCTGATCGCTCATTTACGACCCTCGCGTATCGGCGGTACGCGGCGCGCCATCGCTTCCGGGTCGGCCTTGTCACGCTTGCGCTTCACGAACGCTTGTTCGACATGGTGCCGCGCGACGAAGGCCGCAATGGTTTCCTGCATCGGCAGCGGCATCGTCACCGACTCCACCAGATTGGAGCCGGCTTCGGTCATGGCCTCGCCCTCGGAGGGGTCGGCCGTGACCGCCGCCAGTTCATAAGGCGGATCGCCGTCGACCGGCCGCAAGATGATCCAGAGCAGCGGCACCTCCAATTGGAGATTGTCGCGGTAGTTTCCGGTGTCCGCCGAATGCAATTCGACATCGGCGGCGCCGGCATAAAATGTCGCGCGGTCGCCGTCGTCGGACAGCTTGGTCCACGGCGCGGTGGCCGGCACGCCGGCCAGCACGCTGACTGGCCGCCAGTAGAAATCCGCCCATTGGCTCGCGCTCTTGCTGCGCTCCACCACGACACCGACCGGAATGCTCGTTGCGCTCATCCGACCGCCTCCAGATGCCGGATCGGGAGACCGGTCGCCAGATTCTGCGGCTTCATGCGGATCGTCTTGTCGCCGTTCATTGCCAGGATCAAGTAGACCGGTTCGTCCCTGACCTTATCCATGACGACTGATGGATCGCGGAAGGTGAGCGCAAACAGCCCGACCACCCGCGCCATTGTGGCCTCGTCGATCTCCTCGCCGTTCCACATCATGTCGCCGATCCGGGTGGCGTCGGCATCTAGCCCGACATACCAGGCGAGATTAAGTTCGCGCATCTCGGTGAGCGGCTCGATCGCGACCTCGATGCCAAGCACATGTGCGACCCAGCGCTGCATCGCCTGCGCCAGCGCCACAAGCCCGGCATGCCCGGCGGTGAGATCGATCGCCATATCGAACTGGTCGCTGCGCTCCCAATAGCTCTCGGCATTTTTCTCGTTGATGATATCGATCTCGGCCTCGGCCGGAATCCCCAGCATCGAGACCAGCGGCGTCACCGGCGTCGGATTGATGCCGCCGATGGTTTCCTCATCGGCCGCGATCAGCGAATCCTCATGCAAAGTCACGCGCTGGGTGCGGAAAAACAGCTCGGCCGCGCGCGCCACCTGGGCATCCTCGATGCCGTCGAGCGCGTTCCGCAGAATCACGTGCACCAGCTGATTGACGAACAGTGGCGGCGTATTGCCGACGCCATTGCGCACTAGCCCGGCATAGGCCGCCTCCAGAGTCTTGTGGCACAGCAGATGATCTCGGAATGCGATCAGCAATTGCCAGTTCTCGCGCGCGTCGGCATCGGCGATCGCCGCGATATCGGAGGCGGGCACGGCCATACGCGGATTTTCCAATAGCGCGCCATAGAGCGTACGCTCCACCGCGCAGGCCTCCGGCGGCGGGATCAGCTCCGGCCGCGCCAGATAAACTTTCAGGAACTCATCGGTCACCACCAGCCCGCCGCCTTGGCCGCGGTCGAGCAGATGATGGCCGCAAGAGACCCAAAAGTCCCTCATTTGCGATCCCGTTCGGTCATTTCGATCAGATCGACGGATTCAACGGGCTGCGTTTCGTCCTCGACCTCCAGGAAGGAAAACGCGCGCAGCGGCTTCGGTCCGTTGCGTGGACGCAGCGTGCGGAAGGCTTCGTGAATGCCGTCGTCCTCCGAAGTGCGGTGCACGGCAACCAGTGTGTCGGCTGGATGATTGCAGAGCGAGGCGGCAAACGCGAATTCCTCCTCCGCCGCCGTGCGTGCGTCTTCCATGCTGGGCGCCCCGAAACGCGCCACCAGTTGCTTAGCCAACATGTCGAGCGCTGCCTCACGGTCATCTTCGTTGCACTCGACGATCTGCGCCAGCGTCGACCAGCCGAGCGAGCCGACGCCGAGAAATCCGCCGCGAAAGGCCGAGCGCGCCTTGCCCTCGATCGTGGCCGGATCGGTGTTCCAAAACACGAAGGCGCCGGAAACCGCCCACTCGCCTGGCTCGGCCGCCGCTTCGAAAATGAATGTGTCGGACGGATCGAGCCGAATGGTGCGCAGCAACTTCATGCGCGCGGCCCCCCTGTAACGGGATCGAGCCAGCTGTTCTTGGCGAACTGCGGCAACAGCATCTTGCGCTCGACCTCGACCTTGCCCATGCGGCGGACTATCAGATCACCGTTTTCGTCGATATCGCGGCGCAGTCCCTTCTCCACCGGCAGCCTTGCCAGATAACTCTTCGCCACCGTAGAAAATCCGCCCTCCCGCCAGCAATCGATCGCCGCCATGAAATGGCGGGCGAAACTTTCGACCAGCTCATTGGAAAGCACGTCGGTGAAGCCCTCCTCCTCCAGCGCCGTGACCAGCGGATTGAGGCCCGGCTCGACGCCGGTCATCGAAACCGTGCGGATCATGGCGCCGAACACCAGCCATGGCGGCGTCTCGTCGTCTTCGATTCCTTGCGGCCAAGCCAGCCGCCCGCCGCCGACCAAGCCGTTATTGACCCGTAGGGAATCCGGCCAGTCGATGGTGATGCTCGTTTCCGGTTGCGCGTTTGCCGCCAGTGCATCGGCGAGCGCCACCATGCCGGCATAAAATGCCAGCCGCGCTTGGCGCAAAGGCTCCTCCGGTTCCAGCACCACAGCGAATTCGGCCAGATCGAAACGTCCGACATAGACCAGCGTGCCGGCGCCCTGCTCGGCCGCGATCTCGCTGGCATGGGCGAAAGCATCGCCCAATTCACGCAAGCGCACCGCCGAAAACGGCGGCGGCAACGCCAGTTCCGGCGCTTGCGGCGTTCGCGTTCGGGGCGGCGTCTGCAGGAGCATCCCTCCTCGCTGTTAATTTCTTGTTTGAACTACTATAATTATAGGTCAGAAGCTCCCGAGGCCAGTCCCGCGGCCATCGTGGATCGTGACAAAGCGGTGCCAAAGCAGGTATTTCGCCAGTAAACGCGCGGGTTAGCACAAAGGTTATCGTACCCGATGGCGGAGCGGCCGCGTAACATCCTGATCTGTTCCTGCGAAGACACCATGCCGCTTGACGGCGAGGCGGTGCGCCGCGTCTGCCGCGACTCCGTGGTGGTCGAGGGGCGTCAGTTATGTCGCGCCGAGCTCGAACGGTTCCGGGCGATGGCGGGAAGTGGCGAGGCGCTCCTGGTCGCCTGCACGCAGGAAACCCCGCTGTTCGAGGAGGTGGCCGGCGAAATCAACAACGCAAGCGAGATCAGCTTCGTCAATATTCGCGAGAACGCCGGCTGGTCGAGCGATGCCAAGGCAGCGGGGCCGAAAGTGGCGGCGCTGATCGCAGCGGCAAGAGAGCCCGGCCCCGACTATCCGTTCGTCAGCCTCAACAGCGAAGGCGTGACGCTTATCTATGGCAAAGATGAGCGGGCGGTCGAGGCTGCCAAACTGCTAAAGGACCACCTCGACCTCACCGTGCTGATCAAGCAAGCCGCCAATGTCGAGCCCTTGGCGGTAACAGAATTTCCGGTGGTGAAGGGCACGATCAAGCAGGCTAAGGGCCATCTCGGCGCGTTCGAGCTAACGATCGACGATTACGCCGCGCCGCATCCATCTTCGCGCGGCGCGCTCGCTTTCGGCCGGGCGCGCAACGGCGCGATCTCATGCTGTGACATCCTGATTGATCTCACGGGCGGCGCGCCGCTGTTTCCCGCCGCCGATCTGCGCGACGGATATTTGCGCGCCGATCCGGGCGATCCAGCGGCGGTGTTGCGCGCGGTGCTGAAAGCGCGCGATCTCACCGGCAGTTTCGACAAACCGCGCTACATTACCTTTACCGAGGACCTGTGCGCGCATTCGCGTTCCGAGATTGTCGGGTGCCGCCGCTGCCTCGACCTCTGCCCAACTGGCGCGATCTCGCCGAATGGAGATCACGTCGTCATCGACGAGGCGGTCTGCGCCGGCTGCGGGCAATGCGCCGCGGCCTGTCCAACGGGCGCCGCGGCCTACGCGATGCCACCTGCCGACGCGCTGCTACGCAAGTTGCGCGCACTGCTCTCCGCCTACCGCGAGGCTGGCGGCAAGCAAGCGATTGTGATGTTTCACGACGCCGAACACGGCGGCCAGTTGATCGACGTGCTCGCCCGCCACGGCGACGGATTGCCGGCCAACGTGCTGCCGGTGCAGGTCAACGAGGTGACGCAAGTCGGCTTGGAAGCGGTTGCGGCGTCATTTGCCTATGGCGCGTCGGCACTGCGCTTTCTACTGCGCGCCAAGCCGCGCCATGACGTGACCGGTATCGCCAAAACAATCGCGCTGGCAGAGCCGATCCTTGCCGGCATCGGCTTTGCCAGTGCGCGCGTCGCGACCATCGAGACCGACGATCCGGATGAGCTCGGCACCGTTCTGCGCGCGATCGCCCCGATGGACGGCGCGGCCAAGCCGGCCACCTTCTCTGCCGTCGGCGCCAAGCGCGACGTGCTGCGCCTCGCCTTGCGCGAGATGCATGCGGTGGCCCCCGCCCCCGTCGATGTGGTGGCGCTGCCGGAAGGGGCGCCGTTCGGCACCGTCGAGGTCAATGTCGAAGGCTGCACGCTGTGTCTGTCCTGCGTATCGGCCTGCCCGACCGGCGCGCTGTCGGGCGATCCCGAGCGGCCGATGCTGCGCTTTGCCGAGGACGCCTGCGTTCAGTGCGGCCTGTGCAAGGCGACCTGCCCGGAAAAAGTAATCAGCCTCAAGCCGCAGCTCGACTTCCACGCCGCGACCGCGATGAGCCGGATCATCAAACAGGAGGAGCCGGCCGAGTGCATCCGCTGCGGCAGGCCGTTCGGCGTGAAGAGCACGGTCGATCGCGTGGTCGCCAAGCTCGAAGGCAAGCACTGGATGTACAAGGACTCCAAGAAAAGGCTCGACGTCATCCGAATGTGCGAGAATTGCCGCGTCGAAGCCATGGCGGAGGAGCAGTTCGATCCGTACGGCGCCCCGGCGCGGCCGAATGTACGCACGACGGAAGATTATTTGCGCGAGCGCAAAAGTCTTAAGCAAGCGTTCGACGAAAGCCAAAAATCCTGATCGTTGCGCCCAACGCCGCCTACTTCCCGGTCGCCTTGCCGAGAAACTCCACTAACGCCTTGCGGTCGTCGGCCGAATTGAGCGTCTGCTCCGGCATCTTGGTGCCGGGCGTGTAGGTCGCTGGTCCCACCTCGAACAGTTTCGCCACCGTCTCCGGCGTCCACACGATGTCGAGTTGCTTGAGCGCTGGCGAAAAATTGTAGCCCGGTAAAGTCGCGATGCGGCGTCCGAAAATCCCCGCAAGCGTCGGTCCGGCCCGGTTGCCTTCGTCCGGCGATAACGTGTGACAGGCAACGCAGGCGCGGAACACTTCGGCGCCGTGATCGCCGGCGAAGGCAGCGAGCGGATCTTCCGCGGCGCCCACCACCATGGTGTCGATCGGCTCGCCGCTCGCTGCGTTCCAGCGCCGGATCATGCGGTCCGTGCCGCCGGTCAACAACGTGCGGCTGTCGGGAAAGAACGCCACCGACCACACCGGCAGACCAGGGCCCACCAACGTATGCGCTAGCTTGCGCTCCTTGCGCTCGATCACCGCCACCGAGCCGAGGATGCCGGCTGCGGCCACCAGCGTGCCGTCGCCCGAGATTGCAACGCCGATGACCGGAATGGCGGAGGCCTCGACATCGGCCAACACGTCACCCTTCGGCGACAGGAAATACACCTTGCCGCTGGCGCCGGCGGTGACGATCTCGCCATCGAGCGCGACCGCAACGGTATTGAGCGGCGTCGGCAAAGCGCGGATGATCGGCGCGCCGCCGGCGAGCGGCCAGATGCGCAAGGTCGCGTCATAGCCAGCGCTGATCAACTCGCGGCCGTCCGGCGAAAAGGCAACGCCGTTAACGTTCTGGCTGTTGCCTTCGAACACGCGCGGGACGCCATCGAGCGGCCACAGCCGCACGCTGTGATCCCACGACGCCGACGCGATCAGCGCGCCGTCCGGCGACACCGCCAGCGCGGAAATCGGACCACTATGACCTTCGAGCACCTTGTCGGGCTTGGTGTTGCCCGACGTCCAGATCGCAATGCGGGCGTCCTCGCCGGCGGTGACGACGCGCCCGTCCTTGAGCAGGGCGACGGCATTTACCGGCCCGTCGTGAAACCGCATCACCTGTTCGGCGGCGTTGCGCTCCAGCGACCAGCGGATCACCGAGGTGTCGAAGCTGCCCGACACCGCGCGTTTGCCGTCCGGAAAAATCGCCAGCGCGCGCACCGGCCCGCCATGACCGCGCAATTGAGCGTAGCTCACTCCGGTCACGAGCGGCAGCAGCAACAGTAATATGTAAAGGCGATTGAAACTAAACCTCATGAGAATTTCATGCCGAGGGCGCGGATGCGTTCTTTTGTGGTATCGTCCAGCAAGGCGGCCAGGAAGGCCTGCACCGCCGGTCGCTCCCGTCGGCTCTCGACCAGCAAGAAATCGTAGTGTTCCGGCGAAAGCGGCAGGAAGCCGAGGCCGTAGAGTTTGGCCACCGGCTCGATGGCGACGCCCCAATCGGCGCGCGCTTGCGCGATCGCCGCAGCCACTGCGTTGTGCGATTTCGGCTGGTTGGCATAGCCGGCCGGTCGCGCGCCCTTGAGTAACTGGTCGATCAGCTCGCGGGTGCCAGCGCCGGCATTGCGGTTGACCATCAGCGCCGACGGATCGCCCAGCACCGCCTTGAGCGCGGCGTCGGCCTTCTTTCCCTCGAAACGCTTGTCGCCGGGGCGAAACAGCACGCCCTGCATGCGCCGCCAGCCGGGGATCAACGAGAGACCCGCCGTCACCAGATGCTTATTATATTCTCCGCTCGCCGGGTTGATCAGATGCACTGGCGCGATGTCGCATTCGCCGCGGCTGGCCGCCGCCACACCGCCGAGACTGCCGACCGCCAACGTGCGCGCCGAAAAGCCATGCGCGGCAAGCTGGCCAACCACCACATCGAGCGCCACGTCGTGGCTGCCCATGATCACCAGATCGGGCGCGCGCGCGGCGCTGCCGATTAGGGTCACTTGCACTTCGCTGTCGGCGTCGAGCGATGAAGCGAGTGCGTCGATCTCGAGAAATCCGTCGGCCTGCGAGAAGCTCGTCACCGAGCCGGAGCCTTTGCCGGTCGGAAAGGCGAGCGGGCCATCCGCACCCTCGATCAGCGACACCAGCACGTATTCCTTGCGGCCGAGTTCGGAGGCAATGCGAAGCGGCAAGCGGGCGGCGACCGTCTCGGCGGCTTCCGGCGGCAGCCCGGCGCGGGCGCGGATCACCGACGCAGCGTATGCGTGAAAAGTAAAGATCGCGGAGGTTGGGAAACCGGGCAGCACCACGATCGGCTTAGTCCCGATTACGCCGAGGCAGAGCGGCTTGCCGGGCTTGAGCGCGACGCCATGCACCAGGATGCCCGGCTTACCCAGCCGCGAGATAATTGTATGCGACAGATCGCCGGCGCCTTTCGAGGTGCCACCCGACAGAACCACCATGTCGCTCTTCGCCAAGGCTTCGCGCACGGCTTTTTCCAGAACGCCGACGTCGTCGGGAAACGCGCCCATCGCTAGCGGCTCGCCGCCGGCTTCAACAACGGCGGCGGCGATAATGGCGCCATTGCTGTCGTAGACGCTCGCGGCCTTGAGCGGCTTGCCCGGTTCGACCAATTCGTCGCCGGTGGAGAGCACCGCAACCTTCGGCCGCCGCACCACATCGACGTTGGCCAGCCCGCAGGCCGCCAGCAGGCCGATCTCGCGCGAGCCGATACGCGTGCCGCGCCGCATCAGCGTCTCGCCGCGCGCAATGTCGGAGCCGGCATAGGAGACGAACTGCCCCGGTGCCGCCGCCCGGCGCAACTCGATGGACGCAGCGCCCTGCTCGACCAACTCGGTGTGCTCGATCATCACCACCGCGTCGGCGCCGCGCGGGATCACCCCGCCGGTAGCGATGGCAGTGGCGGTTCCCGGCACGACTTCGAGTGCCGGCGCATGGCCGCAGGCAATCACCTCGGCATTGAGCTGGAACCTTTTCGGACTCGAATTGCTGGCGCCGACGGTGTCGGCCGCGCGCAGTGCGAAGCCGTCGACATTGGAACGGTCGAACGGCGGCGCGTCGACCGCCGCCGCCACATCGCCGCTAAGCACGCGCGTAAGCGCATCCGAAAGCGTTACCGTCTCGGCCGGAAGTGGGGAAAGATCGAGATGCTTTTCGAAGCGCGCGCGTGCTTCCTCCGCCGACACCACCTCGAGGAACTGCTCCTGTCGCGCAGCCCCCCGCACGCGCGCGATCAGGTCGGCGTCGCCCCCCGGCAGCGCTTCGCGAATCTCGCTCATCTTGCGTTACTCATATGATGGGTTCCACGGCCCTATCTGGACCCTCGAACCGGCGGAATAATCTTCGCAGTCCTCAGGTTTATCCCCAGCTTCGCTCCCATTTTTTCGAAAGTGGGTCAATCGAGCATGCCATGCCGGCGCGATCGCAAGCCTTGCTGCGGAAATTCCTTAGGTTTGCAGTGAATTTAGAGTGCCTGGGCGGCCCCGGCGCGGGGCGCGAAACCCATAATTAACCAGTTTGGCACACCAATACCGGCAACGGAACAATTGCATACTGACCATTGAAGCGCGATTTAATCCCATGACCGCGACGCCCGCACCATCGCCAAGCACGGCTGCCGAACGCGTCGTCGTCGATGCGCCGCCGATTGCACCGGCAGGCACCCCCCTTTGCTATGTGGTCGACGAGGAAGCCAGCATCCGGCACTTCTTGTCGCTGGTGCTGCATGGCGTCGGCGTCGATGCCATGGAGTTTGCCGACGGCGCAGCGCTGCGCCAGGCGATCGAGCACCGTGCGCCCGACGTCGTGTTCCACAACGTCTCGCTCGAATCCGCCGACGCGATCGAGTCGGTGGTGGCGCTCGGCACGAGTGGCTTTCGCGGCTCCGTGCAATTGATGAGCAATCGTGGGGCAGCCGTGCTCGACCACGTCAAGTCCATCGGTGTGCAGAGCAAGCTCAACATGCTGCCGGTGCTCAAGAAGCCATTCGAAACCGACGCGATCGTCAAGATCATCCAGATTCTCAAGCTCGGAATGCCGCCCGCGGTCGCCACCCGCATCGACCTCGACGAAGCACTCAACAACAATTGGATCGAGTTCTGGTTTCAGCCGAAAATTGACCTGCGCAAGAAACAGCTGGCCGGCGCCGAAGCCTTTGCGCGCGCACGCCATCCGCAGCACGGCATCGTGCTACCCGACGCGTTCATGCCGGGCGCGACGGACGCGAGCATTTCAAGATTGTCCGAACTGGCATTGGCCGGCGCGCTCAAGGCTGGCGTCAATTTTTCCAAGCTCGGCATCAGCTTGCGGCTCGCCGTCAACATTCCGGCAAACATATTGATTAAGCTCCCGGTCGAAGAGATCGTAAAGTCACATCACCCGAACGCGGACAAATGGGCGGGGTTGATTATCGGCGTGCCCGAAGAGCAGATTGTAACCGACATGACACTTGCCGAAGAACTCACCAAGCGGCTGGGGCCTCACAACGTGCGGCTCGCGCTCGACGACTGCGGCCGCGGATGCTCGTCGTTGGCACGGCTTGGCGAATTACCCTTTGCCGAACTTAAAATCGGCCACGCCTTTGTCGCCGACTGCGGCACCGACAAGGTCAACGCGCCGCTGTGCAAGACGGTGATCGACCTCGCGCATAATTTTGGCTGTGCCGCGGTCGCGATGAACATCGAAAAGGCCACCGACGCGGTAGCCCTTGTGAGCATGGGTTGCGATTTTGGCCAGGGTTTTCTGCTCGGCCAGCCGATGCCGGAGGAGCGCTTCATCTCGTTGCTGCGGCAGCGCGCGGCGACGCAAGGCCGCGAACTGCCGGGCGGCGCGGCGCGCGCTCCAGAGCAACATTCGGCCTGAAGGCGCTCAGCCTTACAAATAGATTCTTATGCCACCCGGACCTGAGCCAAGTAGCGCTCGACCTCACGTCGCAGCAACTGGGATTGTCCTGCCAGCTCGCTGGCCGAGGCCAAAACCGTATTGGCAACCTGGCCGGTCCTGACCACGCTACTGGAAACCTCACTGACGCTAGCAGACACATCGCGGGTTCCCTTGGCCGCGGAGTTGGCGTTGCGAGCGATTTCCTGGGCTACCGTATCCTGTTGGCGCACCGCCACCGCTACGTCATTGGCAAGGTCGTCAAGCTGAGTGATGGTCGCGGCGATCGTTTTCATAGTTTGGACGGATCGGGATGTTGTTTGTTCAATAGAATGAATCTGCCGAGTAATTTCCTCAGTCGCCTTGCCGGTTTGCGCAGCGAGCGATTTCACCTCCTGCGCGACGACGGCAAAGCCACGTCCAGCATCACCGGCGCGGGCGGCCTCGATCGTCGCGTTGAGCGCGAGAAGATTGGTTTGCGCGGCAATATTACGAATGAGATTGCTAACTTCGCCGATTTCCTCGACCGACGCCGACAAACTCTCAACGGCGCCGGTGATCGCTTGTGCTTCACCAGTGGCCTGGCGCGCGACCTCGGCGGATTCTGCAACCCGTGCCGCTATATGCTCAATCGAGCGGGCGATTTCTTCCGCCGCTGTCGCGACAGCCTCGACATTCGTAGTCGCCTCGTTGGAAGCCGCGGCCGTCGACAGCGCTTGCTCCTGATTGCGGTCTGCGTTGTCGGCCATGTCGCGCGCCGAGCCGTCCATTGCTATCGCGGCACGATCGAGCGTTTGCACTACATTTGATACCGCCTGCTCAAAACTTTGCGTCGCGGCCTCGACCAATTCCCGTCGGGACTCCGAGGCGCGCGCTTGCTCGATCTCTTTCTGACGGCCGGAGGCCGCATCGGCCGTCGCTTGGCGAAAGAACAGAAGAGCCCGCGCCATTTCTGCAATTTCATCGCGGCGATTATCGTGGATGTGGATACTCAAATCGCCATCGGCAATGCGTCGCATAGCGTCGCTGAGCACGCCTAGTCGGTGGGCGATATTCCGGCCGACATAAAGCCATGCAATGAGACCCGCACCAATTATGGCCACAAAGGCCAACACAATCAGAAGGATTTTGCCCGCGCGAAGCTGTTGAGCGGCGCGCACCGAGTGTTGCCGTGCGATTTCACCTTGCTCATCCACCAACGCATCGACAGCCCGCTTGAGATCGACGGCTTCCAATTGCACTGCTGCAAATGCAACTTGTGCATCACGTTGGCGATTGAGCTCGTAAATACGTAGGGTGATTATGCCATCGTCCGCCCCTATATCGCCGAGTTGCTTATAAAGGCCGGTAAGCTTTGTTTGTTGTGCCAGATCGGCGATCTGGCTCAGGTTCGTGCCGATTTTTCGCTTTGCAGCTCCGATGAGATCGCGCAGCGGCTCGAGCCGGCTTGGATCGTTGACCAAAGAGGCCTCCGTCAAAAGCCCGGCGAGAAGGTTTGCCTCGGATTGCGTTTCCAAATACCGGCGGAGTGACTCAAGTGTCGTATTGAGCGCGCCATTCATCCCCGCCTGCTTGCTCATCGTCATAACGTCAAAATTCGCGTCATCGATGGCGGGGGCGAGCCCAACGATGAGCGCCTCGTGCGCGGTTCGGATCGACAATGCCAGTTGGTACCGTTCGCTCGATATCACAAGCCGATCCTTGACGGCTTGATTGAGAGAGCCAAGCCGTTGGACGAGCGTATTGCGTGTGAGATCGATATCATCGGCTGCAGCAATGTCGAGCTTACGCAGGCGCGCTATGCCTTCTTCGAGACCCTGCGCTTGCCGATAGATTCCGTTGGTTATTTCAAGGCGCGTCTTGTCATCCGGCGCTGTCATCAAACGCGGGGCTGAGGACACCAGACTGCTTGCCTCTTCGGCGAGCCGTAACGACACGACCGTCGCCGGGAAACTGCGGGATAAGATTTCATTTGTGGTCGTACCGATCGTCGTAAATTCATAAACAGCGGTCAGCGACCCGACCATCGTCAATACTGCAGCAAAGCCAAACGCACAATAAAGTCTCGCGCGAATTGTCGAGAACCAGCCAACGCAGTTTGGACAAATGCGATTGGCCAGCGCCAAAAGTTTGGACGTCGCGTTGCGCGTTCGGCGTATATCCATTTTATTTCTTTTACCCGGCAGTCTTTACGAATTTCAGAACGGGCTTAAATGATCCGTCGGCCTGCAGGATCGTAAAATAGACTTGATCCGATCCCTGATTTTTCGTAGGCCCAAAACTGAGTTTCACGCCGCCGAGATCGAACGGCGTTTTTGCGATTGCGTCGAGAAGCGCTTCGCGTGAAGGCTCACCGGGAATTTTCTTCAAGGCTTCGACCACAAGTCTGCCTACCAAATAGCCCTCAAACGACACAAAACCGGGTTTCGAATTTGGATTAACCGCAGCGATCGCGGCGCGATAGGACACAGCCGCTGGCAGTGACTTGTCCCAAGGGAAGGGAACGACTTGACTAATAACGACGCCGGCGCCTTCGTTTCCGAGCTCTTCGGCCAACGAATCCGATCCAACAAATGAAATAGCGACAAATACCGCGTTCATTTTCTGCGTACGTGCGAGCTTGATAAACTGGGCGATCGGCTTGTAAGGGCCGACGGTCACTACCGCTTCGGGCTCGCCCTTCATGATATCAAGCAAGGCCGCCTTAACTGCAGTCGTATTGCGTTTGAATGACCCGGAAGCCACCAGCGACATGTTGCGCTTGGTCATAGCCCTCTTAACGCCTTCCAAACCGGCAAGGCCAAATGCGTCGTCTTGGTAGAGGATTGCGATCTTCGTGATACCAAGATCTTTGGTCAGATGTTCGATCCAGGCTTCAGTCTCCTGGAAATACGAACTGCGAATATTGACGACGTAGCGATTGTACGGATCGCGAAGGAATTCGGCGCCCGTGAATGGGCCGATGAATGGGACTTTCGCTTCCGTTGCAATTGGCTGCCCGGCCCGCGAAGTTGGTGTACCAACCGGGCCGACAAGAGCGAAAATCTTTTCGTCGTTGATGATTGTTTTTGTGGCTTCGATTGTTTTTTCCGGTTCGTAACCGTCGTCGACTGATTTGAGTTCCAGTTTGCGACCGTTAATGCCGCCAGCACGATTGGCTTCTTCGAACGCGGCGACAATGCCCTCGCGCATCCCTTGGCCGAGCGCCTGTGCCGGGCCGTTTAGCGCTGCAACTTGTCCGAAAAGTATTTTGTCTTTGGAAACGCCGTCATCCGCCAGCGCTACGATGCTGGAAGCAGCTAACAAGATAGCCGCCAATATGCCTCGCCGACCGCGCTGAATTTGCATGGTCAAATCTCCTGATTGATGTCGGGGCGCAAGTTGCATGCAGGTTTGAGGCACGTGAGTAAATGCCGCATTCTTGGGCGCGTATGGTTAATGACTTCTTAAGTTTTCTGTTGTGCGGCGTCCAAAGCACCCAAAAATCGCATTAAAACTTCGTCAAAAATCGCTCACGCGCGTGCCTTTGAGCGATATCCGCAAAATACCGCAGGCGGCAGTGAGCGCTTTGAAGTCCGTTGGTCAATGAAAGGTCGCTCTTTGCCGCGCTTATGAATTCACGGCCTTGTCAAATCAGTGCGTCCAGGCGTCGCGGCGCTTGAAGGCGAAATTGTCCGAATAAGACATGCCGCGCCGGATCGGCTGCGCCGCCTGCTCGGACACCTGATAGGCAATCTTGTTGCGCTCGCAATAGGCGACCGCCTCTTCCTTGCTGGCAAAGCGCAAACGCACCTGCTGGCGCATGTCGGCGGACGAGGTCCAGCCCATCAGCGGTTCGACCTGGCGCGGCTGCTCCGGCTCGAAGTCGAGCGCCCAATCCTTGGTCTTGGCCTGGCCCGACTGCATGGCAGTCTTGGCCGGTTTGTAGATGCGCGCGGTCATGAGCGGAACCCGATTGGCCTGATGACGACGGTATAATGGTTAGGTGACGTGCTGGCAACGATGCGTCTATGCTGCATCCAAAAGAACAATATATCCGGAGGAAACCAACATGCGGCGATTGTTGTCGGTTCTATTTGCCGGCGCAATTCTGAGTGCGCCCGTCGTTTTGGCCCAAGCCGCAAGACTTTCCGGCCCGACCGATCCGGCTCATCGTCGGCTTTGCCCCCGGCGGCGCGACCGACACGCTGGCCCGTCTGATGACCGGCGCGCTGAGCGCCCAGCTCGGGCAGTCGGTTTTTGTCGAGAACATTGCCGGCGCCAGCGGCTATCTCGGCTGGAAAGCAGTCGCCGCGGCCGATCCGGATGGCTACACTTTGTTGATGGCCGAAAACGCCATCGCGATCCGGCCCGGCTTCAAGGACCAAACTCCGGTCTTCGATCCGGTCACCCAATTGGATGCGGTCGCCTCGGTCGCCTACTCGCCTCTCGCACTGTGCGTGTCCAACAGAGTGCAGGCCAACACCGTCAAGGAACTGATCGCGCTCTCGCATAAAACCGAGAAGAAGCTGGATTATGCGTCGGCCGGCGTCGGTTCGGTCGCGCAGCTCGTCTGGGAGGCGGTCAAGGACGGGGCGAAAATCGACGCGGTCAACGTGCCCTATCGCGGCGGCGGACCGGCCATGAACGACATGGTCGCGAGCCAAGTCGACCTCATCATGGCGTCCACGCAAGTTGCAAAGCCATTCGTGGAGAGCAAGATGATCAAGGCGCTCGCCGTCACCGGAAAAGAGCGCTCGCCGGCCCTGCCGCAGGTGCCGACTTTGGCGGAAGCGGGCGTCAGCCATGCTGACGTCGATCTGCGGTTCTGGTTCGGCGTGTTCGGGCCGAAGGGCATGCCGGATGCGGTGAAGGCGAAGCTGGCGAAGGCGATCCAAGCCGCCGTGACATCGCCCGATGTCCGCGAAAAGCTGGTCGCGCTCGATATCACGCCGGATTTCGCGCCGGCAGCGGCGCTGCACCGCTCGCCTGCAATCCGAGATCAAGAACTGGACAACCTTCATCGAGGCCAAAGGCATCACGTCGCGATAGCGTGCCTTTCGCCAATCCTCACCGTCCACACCAAGCCACGCCGTTTGCGGGCTGACGCACCCCTCATCGAAAACCATGCAAAGGGACTTCTTATGAGCCGCGGACCGTGGATCGATCATTTCGACGATAACTTTCTGTGGTCGAATGCCACTCTAATCCTGAAGGGCATGGCGCCCTATGGCGTCGTCGCGCTCGAAGAGATCGATCGCGTCTGCGAAAAGCTGCGCGCGCGGGGGGCGGAGCCGGATCGCGGGCAAGCCTGGAAGGAAGAGTGGCGCGCGATCGGAGAGCAGATCGAGAAACAAGGCGACGTGGCGCTCGCCAAAGGTCACAAGATCACCGCCGGCGACTATTACCTGCGCGCCGGCATCTATCATTACAACGCGGAGCGCTTCATCCTTCCGGGTGCGGACAAGAAGGCGCAGGGCGCGCACGCCTACAAAGTCTGGCACCAGGGTATCCGGCTGCGCTGCCCGAACGTCGAATTTGTCGAAGTGCCCTACGAAGGCACCACGCTGCCAGCGCTGTTCATGAAGGCGCAGACCGGCCGGGCTGCGCCGACCGTGGTCGTGCTCAACGGCATGGACAACGCCAAAGAGATGAGCATCTTCTTCTGCGGCCTCGAATTCGCGCGCCGCGGCTACAACACGCTCTGCCTGGATGGCCCCGGCATGGGCGAGACCCGCCGGATGCGCGACATGCCGAGCCGCTTCGATTACGAGGTGCCGGGTACAGCCGCCTTCGACTTCCTCGCCAAGCGCCCCGATGTCGATGCCAAGCGCATTGCCATCATGGGCTACAGCTTCGGCGGCTATTACTCCTCGCGCGTCGCGTCGGGCGAAAAGCGCTACGCCGCCTGCATCGCGCTTTCGGCGCTGCATTGGGATCTCGCCGCCTGGCAACAGAAGATCAAAGACGCCAACCGGAGCGCGCCGAAGTCGGTCGCCCAGTCGAACTTCCAGTGGCGCTGGGTTGCCGGCGCCAAGGACGAAGACGAAGGCATCGAGATCGCCAAGAAGTTCTCGCTCAAGGACGTGGCGAAGAACATCACCTGCCCGTTTTTGGTCACCCACGGCGGCAATGACCGGGTCGTTCCGGTCGAGAACGCCCGCAAGCTCTATGACGCGGTCGGCTCGAAAAACAAGACGATCAAGATATTCACCACCGAGGAAGGCGGCGCCGAGCACGCCCATGTCGACAACCGGCAGGTCGGGGTCGATTTCGCCGCCGACTGGCTGGCAGACAATATGTCGTGACCGGAGGCTATCGGCTTGCTTGCTGGGATTAGCCTAAGCGTGTATCGACCGCATCATTCAGCGGGGCGTAGCGCAGTCTGGTAGCGCGACTGGTTTGGGACCAGTAGGTCGCAGGTTCAAATCCTGCCGCCCCGACCAGCCTTCGAGCTTCGTGCCTAGCGAGCCGACTACCTGTTTGATTTTGCAGCCGGTTTAAGCAGATCAGCGTGCTCCAAAGATCGGATGTGCCACCCGGTCACCCGGCGCCAGGCCCAGTTTGCCGGCGGTTCCGCCGATCACCTCCAGCACCGCCAGCACCGGCCCCCCGGAGGGCACAAGCGCCTCTGATAGCGGCGTGGTGTTCTCGGCGATGCGCAGGATCCGCCCGTCGGCCCGGATAAAGATCATGTCGAGCGGGATGTAGGTGTTCTTCATCCAGAACGACACCGGCTCCTCGCGGTGGAAATCGAACAGCATGCCGCGGCCTTCCGGCAATTCCTTGCGATACATCAAGCCTCTCGACCGATCGGCATCGTTATCGACCACCTCGATCGTAAAAACGTGCACGCCGGACTTGCTGACGATTTCCAGGGTCTGCAACTCGTCAGGCCGGACCGGGCCGGCGGCGAGCAGCAATCCAAAAAGGGCGAGGACGGATAGGCGTAAGGCGCGCATGAGCCCGCCTTTACGCGCGCAAAGGCCAACCGGCAATGGGAAAAACGGCTAAACCCGGCGCCGGCGGTCAGTCGGGGATCAGTGCGAGGCCAAGCCGAGCGGCCCGCCATCCGGACGAACCTCGGCCGCCATCAGGCCCTTCGGCCCAGGGCCGAAACGCACCAGCACGGTCTGACCCGGCCGCAACTCGGCCAAGCCATAGCGGCGAAGCGTCTCCATGTGCACGAAAATGTCGGGCGTGCCGTCGCCGCGGGTGAGAAATCCGAAGCCGCGCAAGCGGTTGAACCATTTCACCTGGGCGCGCTCAAGCCCGCTGGTCGGCGTTACTGTGACGTGCGTGCGCGGCGGCGGCATCTGCGCCGGGTGCAGCGCGGTCGAACTCGTCCATGGTGATAATCCGGAACGCCTGCAAGCCCTTAGGCCGTTGCAGCACCTCGGCCACCACCCGCGCGCCCTCGTAGGCGGTCTGGTAACCGTCGCGACGCAGGCAGGTCACGTGCAGCAGCACATCCGGCATACCGTTGTCGGGAACGATGAAGCCGAAACCCTTGGAGACGTCGAACCACTTTATGACACCCGCCATCTCGATGAGTGTGCCGGTTTCGTCGATGAGTTCTCTGACCGAATCCGATCGGAGATTGGTCCCAGGCATTTTTGATTCAATCCCGTCCGACGCCATGATCCCGCGCGCCGCCGATTTTCTGGCGCCTCTTCAAGGACGCTTCAACGAATCTGTGGATTCAAGATAACACCCGCGCTTCCGCCGCAAAGAGCAAAATGTGCTTGCACACAGGTCTGTACACAGCGGAAAGCCTTGCGAATCAGTGCGCAATGAAGGGTGCGAGCGACTCGCCGATGTCGTTGCGCACGACCAGATCGGCGAGTTCGTCGAACTCGGTCGCTTCACGATTGATGATGACGAGAGCCGCGCCGTTGCGCTTGGCCATCAACGGGAAGCCAGCGGCCGGCCACACCACCAGCGACGAGCCGACGGCAAGAAACAAATCGCAAGCCTTGGTCAATTGCTCGGCGCGCCGCATCGCATCGGCCGGCATCGCCTGCCCGAACGACACCGTCGCGGTTTTTATATAGCCGCCGCAGGCACAATCCGGCGCTTGCTGGCCGCTGGCCTCAAATTTTTCCCGCACCCACGGCAACTCGTAACGTTCCGCGCATTCGAGGCAGGTGGCGTAGGTGGTATTGCCGTGCAGCTCGACGATATCGTTCGGCGGAATGCCGGAGGCTTGATGAAGATTGTCAATGTTCTGCGTCACCAGCGCCGGCACCTTACCGGAGCGGTATAGGCTCGCGAGCGCGCGATGGCCGCGGCCGGGCTTGGCCGCGCCGAATTTCTCCTCCATCACGAAACGCCGCCGCCAGGCCTCGTCGCGCATTTCGCGGCTTGCCATGAAGGCGTCGAACGCGATCGGCTGGTTCTTGGTCCAGACGCCGCCGGGTGAGCGGAAATCCGGAATGCCGCATTCGGTGGAGATGCCAGCCCCGGTGAACGGCAGTATCCGATCGGCGCCCTCGATGAGCTCACGCAGATGGGAAATCGCGGTTTGAAGATCGGTTGCAATCATTGTTATATTGTCGCCGGCACCGGCGCGCCCACTCCTTGTTCATGAGGTCAGCCCCATGCGATTTCTGCACACCATGCTGCGCGTGCGCAATCTCGATGCCGCGCTCGATTTCTATTGCAACAAGCTCGGCCTCAAGGAGACCCGCCGGCGGGTGGACGAGAAGAACCGATATACCCTGGTTTTCCTGGCCGGGCCCGATGACAGCCAGGCCCTCGAAGCCAGCAAGAAGGCCGGCCGCCCGGGCCCGGAGGTGGAACTCACCTTCAACTGGGACAGCGAGGACTATGGTGAGGCGCGCTATTTCGGCCACCTCGCTTACGAGGTCGACGACATCTACGCGGCCTGTGACCGACTGATGAAGGCCGGCGTGACGATCAATCGCCCGCCGCGCGACGGCGTCATGGCCTTCGTCCGCTCGCCCGATAAGCATTCCATCGAGCTTTTGCAGAAGGGCGATCCCAAAGCCGCCGCAGGAGCCGTGGAAGTCGATGCCCAATACCGGCAAGTGGTAAATTGCAACCGCCTTGCCGCTAGCGGCGAAGCTCTTTATACGTCCCCGAATTGCGCGCCCTTCGTCTAGAGGCCTAGGACACCGCCCTTTCACGGCGGTAACACGGGTTCGAATCCCGTAGGGCGCGCCAATAAAATTAATCAATTAGAATGCCGGACGGTTTGGGTGTCCAACGGATGTCCAATAGCGCGAGTACGTGCATGCACTAATGTGATTGCCCATGCAGCTGCCATCTCCCATGACTTTAGGCAAAATGCACCCCAACCGCGTGCCCGGTATGGCATTCGCCGCGATGACGCTGACGTTCGCGCTGTGTGGCTGCGAACTCTACAAACCTGAGTTAAACACCGTCGCCGAGCAAGGTGAGTTCACGTGCGCGCCAACCCGAGGGGTTCAGTGGTATACAGTGAGTGTCTGAAATACGTCGCGGCCCATCGCAGTAGATTTGGTGCCCCCGCGCCGGCGCCGGCACCCGCAACGTCAGAACCAAATTACGTTTGCAAAACTCGCGGCACCGACTCGACCTGTTGGCCGCAATAATCTCACAAGGTTCCAGACACTCCTCTGGCCCGAAACGCCGGCTCGCTGCGCCACTGTGCCGCGCCTGCGCCGTCATGGCTGCTATGCGCAGGTAAAGCTTATTTCACGCGTTATTTAACATAGAAATTATGGGCGGAGCGACGCCCTGCGGGTACATTGGGGTTGTCCTGCAGTCGTCTCTCCTCGGGAGCGTCAGGTCATGATGAAAACCAAGAATGTGGTGTCGGCTCTACGGCGCGATGCGTCGTTCGTGTGGAACGCCGTGATCGCGGTTGTTTTCATTGGCTTTGCCAGTCTCGCGGTGGCGGCGGCGGTACTCGATCTGGCGTCGATCCGCAATTAGCATTCTCTGAACACCTCCCCAATTCTGGGGATCATGCGCTTTTCGGCGGATAGCGATGCCGCCGCCCGTTGAAATCCTCGACCACAACCTGTCCGCTGCCGGCACAGCGCGCGATATAATTCGGACCGATTGGCGATTTGCCGTGCCCGCCGGGAATGTCGAGCACGTAAGCCGGCTGGCATAATCCCGAGAAGCGGCCGCGCAGAGTACGCATCAGATTTTGTCCGGTCGCGATGTCGCTGCGAAGGTGGCTGGTGCCGGGCGCCAGATCGCCGTGATGCAGATAGTACGGCTTGATCCGGCATTCGACCAAGGCACGCATCAACTCGCCCAACACTTCGGGCGTATCGTTTACGCCACTGAGCAGCACCGATTGCGCGAGCAGCGGGATGCCGGCATCGGCCATCCGCGCACAGGCCGCGCGTGCCTGCGGCGTCAACTCGCGCGAATGATTGACGTGAACGGCCACGTAGGTGGCCTTGCCCTTTATTGTCATCGCGCGCACCAGCTCGGGCGTAATACGCGCTGGATCGGCGATTGGAACGCGCGTGTGGATGCGCACGACCTTGACGTGATCGACCTCGCTTAGAGCTTTCATCACCGCGCGGAATCGGCGCGCCGAGAGCACCAGCGGATCGCCGCCCGTCAGGATCACTTCCCAGATTTCGGAATGCGCGCGGATATAATCGAGCGCGGTGGCAAGCGCTGCCGGCGACAGCGCCCCTGTCTTGCCGGGGCCGACCCTTTCGCGGCGAAAACAGAACCGGCAGTACACCGCGCAGACGTGCGTCAACTTGAGCAGCACGCGATCGGGGTAACGATGCACAATGCCTTCGACCGGGCTATGCGCATCGTCGCCGATCGGATCGCTGAGCTCTTCCGGTTGGTGGTCGAGCTCCGCGATGTTAGGAACAAATTGGCGTGCGATCGGATCCTGCGGATCGCCGGCATCGATTAGTGCGGCCACGCTCGGCGTCAACGCCACTGCATAGCGCGCGGCGACCGCTTCGAGATCGGCGCGCTGCTCGGGCGGCGCCAGACCATGGTCGCAGAGTTGCGCCAATGTGCGGATTGTCGGCATCGCTTGTCCCTCTTCGTCGCGTTTGTCTACAGTTCGGCCACCGGCGTCCATATCACCTGCTCGATGTGTTGCGCACCCGTTGCCAGCATGACCAGCCGATCGAAGCCGAGCGCAATGCCGCAGGCTGGCGGCATTGCGCCAAGCGCTGCGAGAAAATCCTCATCCACCGGGTAGCTCTCGCCATAGATGCGCTGCTTCTCCACCATAGCCGCGGTAAAGCGTGCGCTCTGTTCGGCCACATCGGTCAATTCGGCAAACGCGTTGCCGAGTTCCACCCCACAGGCATAAAGCTCGAAGCGTTCGGCGACAGTTGTGCTTCCCGGTTTGGCACGCGCCAGCGCCGCCAAGGGCAGCGGATACTCATATAATATTGTCGCGCGGCCGATCCCAAGGTGTGGATCGACCTTCTCGGCTAGGATGCGGCTGAAGATATCGCCCCAATTGTCGTCAACGGCGGTCTTCACGCCCGCCTTGGCGGCGGCCGCGGCAAACTTCACCCCGTCGCCCTGCCCGCCGCTCACCGTTGCCAGCAGATCGACCCCGGCATAGCGCTCGAACGCCTCCGCTACCGTGACGCGTTCCGGCTCGGCGAACGGATCGATCGTCTTGCCGCGAAACGAAAACTGCTTCGCACCGGCCGCCCGCGCGGCCTCTGCGATGAGTGCCGCACAGTCCTGCATCAGCGTCTCGTAGGGCTCGTTTGCCCGATACCATTCCAGCAGCGTGAACTCAGGATGATGCAGCGCGCCCCGCTCCCGGTTGCGGAACACGCGGGCGAAATCGAAAATGCGGGTCTCGCCCGCGCTGAGCAGCTTCTTGCAGGCGAATTCCGGCGAGGTGCGCAGATAAAGCGGCCACCGCTCGCCGCCCGGCCCGATCAGGTCGGTCGCGAAGGCATGCAGATGGGTCTCGTTTCCGGGCGAGACCTGCAAGGCGGCAGTCTCCACCTCGAGGAAATCCGAGCCTGCGAACCAGGCCCGCAAAGCGGCGGCAATGCGGCCGCGTGCCAATAGATAAGGCCTGCGGGCGGCATGGGCGTCTGGCAGCCAGAATGGCGGGCTTCGGCTCAATATTTACCTCGCGGCCGGGGTGTGCTGGAAGGACTGGCATCGCGCGAGAAGATCGCTATGGTGCGGCCCGAAACCGCCGCTGCCCCCCAAGTTCGTATCCGGGGCGCCCCCAAAATCAAGGATCGTTATCGTGAAGGTCATCGCTAGCCAACTCCGCAAGGGCAACATCGTCGACATGGATGGCAACCTCTATGTCGTGCTCAACGCGGAAAGTTTTCATCCCGGCAAGGGCACACCCACCACGCAAATCGATATGCGCCGGATTTCGGACGGCGTGAAGACCCAGATGCGGTACAAGACCACCGACGGAGTCGAGCGCGCCCATGTTGAGGAGGTCGAGTACTCCTATCTCTATCAGGACGCCGACGGCTTCCATTTCATGAACGACCAGACCTTCGACCAAGTCGCGCTGCAGACCGATATCGTCGGCGATCAGGCGGCCTATCTGCAGGAAGGCATGAAGGTCCAGCTTGCCATCCACGAGGGCAACGCGATCTCGATCGAAATTCCGCAAAAGGTGACGCTGGAAATCAAGGAAACCGAACCGGCCATGAAGGGACAGACCGCCTCAGGTTCGTTCAAGCCGGCAATCCTGTCGAACGGCGTACGCACCATGGTGCCGACCCACATCGTTGCCGGCACCCGCGTGGTGGTGATGACCGCCGACGGCGCCTACGTCGAGCGCGCGAAGGATTGACATACCCTCCCTCAAGGCGAGCAGCGCAGCGAAGCTGCGCGTCTCGAATCATGTGGCCGTCCCTCCTTCGAGACAGGCGCAAGGGCGCCCTCCTCAGGATGAGGTCGGCTGGTTACACCCGCACGCTTGCCCGCACTTCCTTCGGAAACAGATCGTCGGGCGTCAACCGTCTGGCGGTAACGCCCTGGTCATGCGCAAAACGGCAGAACGCATTCAGCGTCTTGCGGTTTTCTTCCAGTCCATAGGGAAACGGATCGGCGCCGAAACCTTTGCCGAACTCCGTCCACGATCGCGGACGCCCACGGCACCGGCAGGCGCGAGGCGGTGAGATCGCGGATGCGCTCAAGGCTGCGTTGCTTGGCCTCTTCGAAGGCCTTGAACAGGCTCATCGCCACCCACGGATAGCGCTCGAACACGGCGCGGCGCATGGCGATCACGTGCATGATCGGAAAGATGCCGGTCGCCTCGTGATAGCGCCTCTCCTCGCCGCGATATTCCGGATAGAGCCGCACCACCCGGCCGCCACCCTTGTCGAAGGCGTCCGGCGCATGCGCGCAAAGCGCGGCATCGATCTCGCCCGACAGCAGCATCGCGCTGATACTGGTGTCGAGCCGTTGCTGATAGTCGATGCCCTTCGGCAGCTTGAACTCGACCTTTTCGTCGCGCCCGGCCTCGTTGGTGCCGGCCTGCACCCAGCGGATCTTGCGCAGGTCGACGCCGGCGGTCTCCGCCAGAAAGCCGCGCGCATAGATGCCGGCGGTCTGCGCCCATTCCGGAATGCCGACGCTCTTTCCTTCCAGGTCTTTCGGCGAAGCGATGCCGCGGTCGGCACGCACATAAAAGGCCGAGTGGCGGAAAACGCGCGATGGAAAAACAGGAATGCCGATAAAGGGCGAATTTCCCAGCGCGTTGAAGGCGATGAACTTGCCGAAGGACATTTCGGAAATGTCCCATTCGCGATTCTTGATAAACCGGAAGAAGATTTCCTCGACCGGCAGCACGAAGGCGGTGAGCGCTATTCCGTCGGCCCGCACCACGCCATTGGTTAGATCGCGCACGTGCTCATAGTCGGTGGTGGCAAGGGTCAGATGCAGCCGCGCCGTCCCGCCGCTCTCGATCATCTCCGGTTCCCTATCGGCGTCCGCCTGCCCGATCCGGTTCGCTTGATTAATCGTCATTCATCTTGCTCCCGTTGCCGCGATCTTATCCCAAGGCCCCGACCCTTGTATGCGGAACTCCGATGCCTTTAACTCGTAACCGGGGATGGCCGGCTGAGTAAGGGGTAACGGTTGAAACGTGCGTTTCTATTAGGCCTTGCGTTGCTCGCCGGCGGTCCCGCAGCCGCTGGGGAGTTTGAAAGCCCGGCCATCACCCTCACGGACGTCAATTGGGAAGCGGCCGCCGCCAGTCTGCCCGATCGGGCCGGCGAGGCGCCGGCGCAGGCCTTTGCCCGCCTCAACGCGCTTGCCGAAAAGCGCTTTGCCGGCATCGGCAAAAGCGCGGTTCCGGTGCTGTTGCCGTTCGACCTCGAGGCCTTCCGCAAAGACAACGCCGACGGCAAGCAGGAGGCAGCAACCTCGGACAAGTATTTCGGCACCTTCCACCCGAGCAAATTCTTCCTCGCAGGCCCGGCCGGCTATGATGCCACCTTCATCGTGAATTCCGACGAAGCGAAGGTCGACACCCGCTTCTCGAAACCGATCGTGCTGGAAATATCGGGCGCGGCCTTCATCTACGAGCTCGATCTGCCCAATAAGGTGGAACTGGAATCCCCTACCCCGATCAAGGGACTGGACGAGTTGTTTCCCGGCATCCGCCGCGTCTTAAGCGAAGCGCATGTGCGCTATGTGTTCGATCGCTTCGGCGTGCCCTATGTGCTTTCGATCCAGTGCTACGACATGCGGCCGTCGTCGCGGCATCTTGCGTGCCGCGAAGCCGATCCGCTGGCGGAACGATTTCTCAAGCAACTGCGCACCGCCGGCGGCGCGCCGGCAAAAATCCAGCAGCCCAAATTCGAATTGGACCGACCGCAAGCCAAATCCGATTTCACCTATTACGGCCCCGGCGATCTGATCGAGAACACCGGCTGGCACAAGATGCCCGGCCGCGTCGATTATCACGTCTATGCCCGCATGCGCTTTCCGATCGCGCAAGCGCCGGGTTACGTGAAATCGCAATCCTTCATGCCATGGGGGGATTGCTACAAAACCGGCGCCGCCGGCCGCCGCGGCAAGAAGGGCGCCGAGTATCACTGCAAACTCAACGACAAGCCGCTGATTTTCGATGAATCGGCCGCGGAGAATTTCAATTATCCGTGGCGCGACAATTTCTGCGAGCTGCGCGACTTTCTGGTCGGTCAGTGCCCCGGCGGCTATGGCCACCAGGGCGAGGACATCCGTCCCGGCAATTGCGTACTGTTCAACGCCGAAGCCGACCGTTGCATGCCCTACATGCACGACGTCGCCGCCGTGCATGATGGATTGATCCGGCGCATGCCGCGCGACATCGGCGCCTATATCGTCGTCAATAACGAGAACGAGCATGTGCGGTTTCGCTACCTGCACATGAATCCGAAATTCATGGACGCCGAAGGGCTGCTCAACGGCCGACGGGTGAGCGAAGGCGAAATCATCGGCAAGGTCGCTACCTGGGGCGATTACGAGAAGGGAACCTCGTACCACATTCATTTCAATCTTCAGGTGTTCACCAAGATCGGCTGGGTTTGGGTCAATCCCTACATGACGCTGGTCGCCGCTTACGAACGCCAAATCGGCGGCCACGGCACCGAAATCCTTCCCGGTCAGCCGGCGCCGCCGATACCGGCAAAGCCGCCGGTGATATTGCATCCGACGCTGGAGCCGTCATCGACCTCCTCGCTGCTGTTGCCGGACGGCGTCTCCGCGCCCGCGCCGCCCGAGCGGCCGCGCAATGCTTCCATGGCCGACGCAACGCCGCCCGCGATCAACAAAGCGCAAAAAACCGATGACGACGACGGACCGCGCCGGCGCCGCCATCATACGCGCGTCCGCCACCGGCGTTCGCACGACGACTGAACGTGGCTTAATCGCGGCGACAAATAGCCGCGCTCACGAAAGTGCTTGCGGCGCCAGATTGTGTGCTCGTCGGCAATCACTACTATGCCGCCATGCAGCGATTCTCTCGCTTCGGCAGTCTTGGAACTTTGACCCGCCGCGCCCTGATGTCCGGCGCGCTTGCAAGCACGGCTGCGCTCGCCTGTGGCCGACCGGCGGGAGCGGCACCATCGCAACCGACATTCGCCAGCTGGGTGGACTCGTTTCGTGCGCGCGCAGTCCAGCGCGGCATTTCGGAGCAAACCTATAATCGCGTGATGAACGCGATAACACCGGACACCAGCGTATACGCGGAAAACAGCGCGCAGCCCGAATTCACCGAGCCGATGTGGCAATACATCAACCGCCGCTGCTCGGATTGGCGCGTCAATGTCGGCAAGCAGCGCGCGGCCGAATATTCCAATCTGCTTGGGCGGATGGAAAAGGACTACGGCGTCGATCGCTACGTCATGCTCGGGCTGTGGGGCATGGAATCTTCCTTCGGCGACGTTATGGTCAATCCGAAATATATGCGGCCGGTGCTGCCCGCGCTGGCGGCGCTCGCCTGGGGCGAGCCGCGCCGGCGCTCCTACTGGGAGGCCGAACTGCTCAACGCGCTAGTGATCATCGATCGCGGCTGGGCGCAGCCCAACGAAATGATCGGTTCCTGGGCCGGCGCCATGGGCCACACGCAGTGGATGCCGGAAGTCTGGCTCAACATGGGCGTCGATTACGACCACGACGGCCGCGCCTCGCCATTCGGCAAGCCGGACGATTCATTTGCCGGAACCGCGCGCTATCTGGTCGAGCGCGGCCACTATCGCCGCGGCGAAGCCTGGGGCTGCGAGGTGAAATTGTCCGGCGGCCATTCCCGCCTGGCCAACAACCGCACCATGCGCAGTTACGCCAAATGGCAGCAACTGGGCGTGCGGCGCGCCGACGGCAAGGCCTTTGCGCGGCCGGGCGATTCCGTAAAACTCTGGCTGCCGGCCGCCGGCGGTCCTGCGTTCCTGCTCGGGCAGAACTTCAAGGCGGTCTATTCCTATAACCCCTCCTCCAGCTACACGTTGGCGTTGCTGCATCTGGGCGACCTGATCCGCGGCGATGCGCCGTTCCATCAGCAGTTTCCCGGCGGCGAACGCGTGCCGACGCAGGATGAGGTCAAGGAAATCCAGCGCCGCCTCAACGAGCATGGCTTCAAGACCGAGGGCATAGACGGGCGCAGCGGCAGCGATACCGTCAAGGCCGTACAGGCATTTCAGAAGAAAGTCGGCATGGACCCGGCCGATGGCTATGCGGGCTTAAAGGTTCTGGCAAGGTTGCGTCAGGGCTCGTGATCCGGTTGGATGCCGCCACCCGCCCGTTCGATTGAGCGTGATTTTCTCCGAAAACCGGTACCCACTTCTCGGGGTCATGCTAGGCGGGCTGCTGGAGCCCGATTGTGCCTTATTCCAAACGTGACAACGCTAAAACACAAGCCAGCCCTGACGCCACCATCGCCGCGCTCGACCGCCCGGTCCCGGCCGGCGTCAATGCCGCCGGCTTTGGCAGCGACGTGGTCGCCGACGCGCTGCGCGCGCTCGATATTCCCTATATCGCGCTCAATCCGGGCGCGAGCTACCGCGGCCTGCACGACAGTCTGGTCAATTATCTCGGCAATGAGCGGCCGCAGATGCTGCTCTGCCTGCACGAGGAAGCCGCGATCGCCATCGCGCACGGCTATGCCAAGGTCACCGGCAAGGCGATGGCGGCGGCGGTGCATTCCAATGTCGGCCTGATGCACGCCACCATGGCGGTGTTCAACGCCTGGTGCGACCGCATGCCGATGGTCATTCTCGGCGCCACCGGACCGGTCGATGCGAGCAAGCGGCGGCCGTGGATCGACTGGATCCACACCGCACGCGATCAGGGCGCGCTCATTCGCGGCTATACCAAATGGGACGACCAGCCGGCCTCTCCCGTGGCCGCGCGCGAAGCCGTGCTGCGCGCGGGCTGGATCGCCAATACCGCGCCGCGCGGGCCGACTTATATCAATCTCGACGCCGAGATGCAGGAATCCAAGCTCGCCGAGCCGGTCGCCCCGATCGATGCGCAGCGCTTCATGCCGCCGGTCGAAAGCGCGCCCGCCGCCGATGCCGTCACGGCGGCCGCCGACTTGCTGCGTGCCGCCAAGACTCCGGTGTTGCTGGCCGGCCGCGTCTCGCGCGATCTCGACGCCTGGAATAGACGCGTCGCGCTGGCCGAGCGGCTGGGCGCGCGCGTCGTCACCGATCTCAAGATCGGCGCATCGTTTCCGACCGATCATCGCCTGCACGCCGGGGCGCCCGGCGGCACCGTGCTGGCGCCGGAAGCGGCGGAGGCTATTCGCAGTGCCGACGTCATCCTCAGCCTCGATTGGGTCGATGTCGCGGGCACCTTCAAGTCCGTCGGCAATGTAACGGCCAAAGTCGTGCAGGTGTCGGTCGATCACCGCCTGCACAATGGCTGGAGCATGGATTATCAGGGCCTGCCGCCGGTCGACGTGTTCCTCTCCTGCGAGCCCGATGCGGCGGTGCCGCATCTGCTCGAAGCGCTCGGACCAGGCGGTCCGCGCATTGTCGCTACGGCTACGCGCGAATTCCCCAAGCTCGCCGACGGCAAGCTCACCGTCGATCATTTGGCCGATGCGCTGCGCCGCGCGGTCGGCGAACGGCCGACCTCACTCACCCACGTCTCGCTGTCGTGGAACGGCGCCAGCTGGCAGTTTCGCCACCCGCTCGATTATCTCGGCTCCGACGGCGGCGGCGGCGTCGGCGGCGGCCCCGGCATCTCGGTCGGCGCAGCGCTGGCGCTGAAGGGCTCCGGCCGGCTGGCGGTCGCCGTCTGCGGCGACGGCGACTTCATGATGGGCGTGACCGCGCTCTGGACAGCGGCGCATTACCGCATTCCGCTGCTGATCGTGGTCGCCAATAATCGCTCCTTCTTCAACGACGAATTGCACCAGGAGCGGGTCGCCCGCATGCGCAACCGCCCGATCGAGAACCGCTGGATCGGCCAGCGCATCTCGGAGCCCGACATCGATCTCGCCGGCATCGCGCGGGCACAAGGCGCGGTGGGCTTTGGACCGGTGACGGCGACGGCCGATCTCGATGCGACCTTCGCCAAAGCGATCGCGGCGGTCGAGGCAGGCAACGTCGTCGTGGTCGATGTGCGGGTCGAACCCGGCTACACCGCCGCAATGACCGCGGCGATGACCCGCAAAAGCGAATAGAGAGCGAGTAGAAATTCGATGTCGCCTGCGTTGCCCAAAGCAGCCCCCAGCCAAGCCGGCGACGCCCTGCTCGCCGTCAACGACATCGTCGTGCGTTTCGAGACAGCAGGAAGGCCCGATTACCGCGGTCGACGACGTCTCCTTCAGTGTCCGGCCCGGCGAGTTCCTCTCGGTCATCGGACCTTCCGGTTGCGGCAAATCGACTCTGTTCAATGTAATCGGCGGCCTGCTCAGCAACCATCAGGGCGTGGTCAGCGTCGCCGGCGAGACCATTTCCGGCCCGCACAAATCGATCGGCATGGTGTTCCAGGAAGAATCCACTTTCCCCTGGCGCACGGTGACCGACAATGTCGCCTTCCCGCTCGAACTGATCGGCATGCCGAAGGACAAGCGCATCGAGCGCGCGCGGCATTTCATCGGCATGGTCGGGCTTGAACGGCTTCGAGAACCGCTATCCGGGCGAACTGTCCGGCGGCATGCGCCAGCGCGTCTCGCTTGCCCGCACGCTCGCCTCCGAGCCGAAAATCCTGCTGATGGACGAGCCGTTCGCCGCGCTCGACGAGCAGACGCGGCTTCTGCTCGGCGACAAGGTGCTGCAGATCCAGCAGCAGCTGAAGCAGACCACGCTGCTGATCACCCACAACATCACCGAAGCGGTGCAGATGTCCGACCGCATCCTGGTGATGACCTACCGGCCCGGCAAAGTGAAGCGCATCGTCGATATCGACCTGCCGCGTCCGCGCACGTCGGAGATCGTCGGCAGCGAGGCCTTCGGCCGCTACGTGGCGCAGATCTGGAGCGACCTGCGCGAGGAGGCAAGCCGCGGCATGCGCGACGAGGAAAAGCACGTGCTCGATCATCACCCCGGAGCATCGTCATGACCGACGTCATGCCCATGCCCAATCCGGCCTCGCGCGGGGTTCCGCCCGCAGCGGTCGGCGTCGGCACGCTGTTGGTATTTTTTCTGGCGGTCGAGTTGCTCATCCAGACCGGCGTCATCAACCGCTTCATCGTGCCGCCGCCATCGGAAATCATCGCCAGCTTCCCGCGCGTGATCGTCGAAGAAAACGTACTGCACCGCTTCCTGCTGACGTTGACCGAATGCCTGACCGCCGGCGTCATGCTCACCGTGTTCGGCGTCGCCGGCGGCGTGCTGATGCACCGTTTCAAGCTGTTGCAGCAGGCCTGCGAGACCTGGGTCGCAGCCCTGGCCTCGGCGCCGTTCGTGCTGATGTATCCGCTGTTCCTGGTGATCTTCGGACGCAGCGCCTGGACCATCATCATGATGGGTTTCGTCGCAGCGCTGCCGCCGGTGATCCTGAAGACCATCGAGGGCATTTCCGGCACCCGCAAGGTGCTGGTCAATGTCGGACGCAGCTTCAATCTTAACGCCACGCAGCAGTTCTGGAAGATCTTGTTTCCGGCGGCGCTGCCGACGATTTTCGTCGGCATCCGGCTGGGTCTGATCTTCGCGCTGATCAACATCGTCGGCGTCGAATTCCTGATCAATTTCGGCGGGCTCGGCCAGCTCATCAACGAACTTGCCGAACGCTACGATCTCGCCGGCACCTATGCCGCGATCTGTTTCGTGATCCTGGTCAGCGTGTTGTTCTTCATGGCACTTGGAAAAGGCTGAGCGATGGCTGAGACCGGTCGAACACTGAGACAGCCGGTGGCTGCCGCGCCCGGGTTTAGCCCGGTGACGCTGCTGCGCATCGCCATCATTCTCGGCGTGCTGGCGGTTTGGGAATTCCTGTCCCATTCCGGCTGGCTCTATCGCGACGTGGTGCCGTCGCTGGTCGCGATCGGCCAGCGCTCGATCGAGCTGCTGTCGAACTGCGATTATCTATTTCAACCTCGGCGTCACCGCCGGCGAGATCGGCACCGCGCTGATGATCGGCGGCCTGTCGGGACTGGCGGTCGGCATCCTGCTCGGCGCCAACCGTTCGCTGTCGAAGGCCTTCGAGTCTTATCTCTATTATCTCGGGCCGACGCCGAAGATCATCTTCTTCCCGTCATGATCATGTGGTTCGGCGTCGGCCCGGCTCCAAGATCGCGCTCGGCACGCTGTCCTGTTTCTTCCCCGTGGCGCTGAGCGTCGCCGCCGGCATGCGCGGCATCGACAAGGTGCTGATCCGCGTCGGCAAAAGCTTCCGCGCCATCGACCGCGCAGATGGTGGTGAAGATCTATCTGCCGGCCATGCGCCATCCGATCATCAACGGCATACGGCTCGGCCTCGGCGTGGCACTGATCGGCACGCTGCTGGCGGAAACCAAACTGTCGAACAAGGGCATCGGCTTTCTGATCATCAACGCCTACAGCACCTTCGACATGCCGCGCATGTACGCCATGCTGATCGTGCTGTTCGTGCTCTCGATCGGCGCCAATGCGCGGTCGGCCACCTCGGCGGCCTGCACACCATCAAACGACAATAAAAAACTAAGCTCAAACAGGGAAACGCGCCATGAAACATTTCCAGACATTCGCAGGCGTCGTCACCGCCGGCGCAATTGCCCTCGCCTCCCCGGCGGCTGCCGACGATGTCCTGAAGATGACCATCGGCCAGCGCGGCAATTGGGACACCGCCATTACCGCATCTCGGCGACCAAGGCCGGCATCTTCAAGAAGCACGGCCTCGAGCTCGAGATGATCTACACCTCGGGCAGCGGCGAGACGCTGCAGCCGGTGATCTCCGGCAGCGTCGATCTGGGTCTCGCGGTCGGCACGCTCGGCGCCATGGCGGCCTATTCGAAGGGCGCGCCGGTGCGCATCATCGGCGCGCAGGCGACCGGCGCCGCCGACTACTGGTATGCCAAGAACCCGGCGATCAAGACGCTCAAGGACACCAACGGCCAGACCATCGCCTATTCGAGCAACGGCTCCTCGACCCACAGCGTCGTGCGCGCCTTCATCAACGAATTCAAGCTGACCGACGCCAAGACCGCAGGCGACCGGCAACCCGACCTCGACGCTGACCACGGTGATGACCGACCAGGTCGATGTCGGCTGGGCCTCGCCGCCGTTCGGCCTGAAGGAAATCGAGGAAGGCAAGATCCACATCGTCGCCAAGGCGACCGATGCCACGCTGGTGCGCGGGCAGACCATCCGCGTGCTCGTCGCCAATGCCGACACGCTGAAGAACCGCAAGGCGGTGATCGATCGCTTCATGGAGGCCTATCGCGAGGCGATCGACTACATGTATTCGGACAATCCGCAGGTGATCAAAGACTACGCCGAGTTCGTGAAAGTGCCCGGAGCCGATGGCCAAGCGCGTGCGCGACGAGTTCTTCCCGAAGACGCTGGTCAATCCGGACGAGATCAACGGCCTCGATTCGCTGATGTCGGAGGCGGTGAACCTGAAATTCATTCCCGCGCCGCTCACCAAGGAGCAGATCGCCGAGCTGATCCAGATTCCGCCGCGCAAATAATGTCAACCACAGGTGACGTGACATGACCACCGCCGTCTCTCCGCAAGCCGCTTCCGCGCAACGCCGTCGTGCTGCCGAAAAACCGCGGCGCCTATTACGGCGGCGCCTGGCACGAGCCGAAATCCGGCCGCTTCGTCGACACGCATGAACCCCGGCACGGGCGCTGTCGCTCGGCAAGGTCGCCGACGGCGGCGCCGACGACATCGACGCGGCGGTGGCGGCCGCCAAGACGGCGTTCAAGGAATGGCGGCGCGTGCTGCCGCTCGAGCGCGCCAAGATCCTGCGGCGGATCGCGGAAATCCTGCGCGAGAACGCCAACGAACTGGCCATGATCGACGCCGCCGACTGCGGCAATCCGGTGCGCGAAATGATCAGCGACGCCATGATCGCGGCGGCGCAGATGGATTTCTTCGCCGGCTTTGTCACCGAGATGAAGGGCTCATCGATCCCGATGGGGCCGGATGTGGTCAATTTCTCGGTGCGCGAACCGCTCGGCGTGGTCGGCCGCATCATCCCGTTCAATCATCCCTTCATGTTCTGCGCCGGAAAATCCGCCGCCCCGCTCGCCGCCGGCAACACCGTCATCGTCAAGCCGCCGGAGCAGGCGCCGCTGTCCTCGCTGCGGCTGGCCGAACTGATCGGCGGCCTGCTGCCGCCCGGCGTGTTCAACGTCGTGCCGGGCGGGCGCGAGGCCGGACAGCGGCTCGCCAGCCATCCCGACGTCGCCATGATCGCGCTGATCGGCAGCGTGCCGACCGGGCGCGCGGTGATGAAGGCCGCCTCCGACACCGTCAAGCGCACCATGCTGGAACTCGGCGGCAAGAACGCGCTGATCGCCTATGGCGACGCCGATCCGGACGAGGTCGCCGGCGCCGTCATCGGCGGCATGAATTTCACCTGGTGCGGGCAATCCTGCGGCTCGACCAGCCGCGCCTTCATCCACGAGAAGATCTACGACGCCGTGGTGGCGAACGGTGAAAGAGAAGATCAAGCACTTCAAGCCGGGCATTCCGACCGACATGGCCACCACCATGGGCGCCATCGTCTCCAAGGTGCAGTTCGACCGCGTGATGAGCTATCATCGAGTCGGCCAAGAGCGAAGGCGCCGTGCTCATTTCGGGCGGCGGCCCGCCGTCCGATCCGGCGCTCGCCAAGGGGTTCTATATCGAGCCGACGGTGTTCGCCGTCACCGGCAAGAACCGCATCGCGCGCGAGGAAATCTTCGGGCCGGTGCTCGGCGTGTTCAAATGGAGCGACGAGGCCAAGATGCTGGCCGACGTCAACGAGGTCGAATACGGCCTCACCGCCTCGATCTGGACCAACGATCTCAACACCGCGCATCGCACCGCCATGGCCGTGGAGGCGGGCTATGTCTGGATCAACGAGTTCGGCAAGCACTTCCTCGGCGCGCCGTTCGGCGGCTTCAAGCAGTCGGGCCTCGGCCGCGAGGAATGCTTCGAGGAGATGCTCGCCTTCACGCAGGAAAAGAACATCCACGTGAAGCTGAAGCCGGCGAAGGCTTAATCGCTTAAAGGGTCGAACCCGCAGTCACGCCAGACCTTGCGGCTGTCGGGCTCGATCAAAAAACGAATGAACTCTTCCGCCGGCGCGGCGACCGCACTCGCAACGGTTACCCCGGCGCAATAGACGATGTTGAGCTGCAGCGAAGGCGGCAGCGCGCCGACCAGCGTCACGCCCGCCACGTTCACCAGTCTCGCTCTTCGGGAAGATGCCGATTTCGGCCTCGCCCGAAGCGATCGCCGCCACCCCGCCGGCCAGACCGACCTTGTGGATGACCGGTTATCGTCCCGGCAAGGCCGAGTTCGCTGGATGACCTTGTCGCTCTGCGCCCCGCTCGGCGTGGCCGTCGGCGGCGCATGCACCACCGCGCGCGCGGATTTCAGCGCTGCGCGCAGCGCTTCGGACGTCGAGATGTCGGGAACTTTGGCGCCGGACTGTTACGCCGACGCCAAGCCCGATATTGGCCAGCGGCGTGCGGCCACCCGCCAGCACGATACCCGCCTTGATGTAATCGTCGATCATCGACGTCGGCATCAGCAGCACGTCGAGCGGTTCATGCGTGGCCACCCGCGCCTGAATGCCGCTCATGCTGTCGTAGAGCGCGTTGAGCTTGTTGCCGCGTGCGCTGTTCGTAAACCGGCCCGAGCCGGTCGAACACCGGCTTGGGCGCGCCGCCGGCGATGCTGGTGATCGTTATTGTCATGGTTACAGCTTGAAGGACTTCGTGCGTGCCGGGATGGAACATTTCGTCGGCCGACACCAGCCGCGACGACAGCCCTTGCGAGTGATGGTGACGCAGGAAGGTCTCCAGCGTTTTGCGGTTCGGCGCAACGCCATACGACCAGAAATCCTCGCCCATCAGCGCGCGCGCTTCCATCAAGCGCTCCTCGACGAACGGCAGCGTCACCTTGGTGGCCGACGTGTCGCTCAACTGCTCCAGCGCCGACGGCCTTGGACTGCTCGAAGGCCTTGAGCACCGCGCCCGGCAGCCAGGGATGCTGCTCGGCCAATTCGCGCCGCACGCCGACCAGATGCATGATCGGAAAGATGCCGGTGCGCTTGAAATAGTCCTTGGCAGCCGCCACCGGATCGGGAAACAGCCAGCCGATATTCGGCGTGTTCTTCGGCAGCGACGGCGGCGCGCGGCGCCGATGAAGCCGTCGATCTCGCCTTCCGCCAGCAGTGCCGAGATCGTACTTGCCCTCCGGCGCGTTGTCGAGCTTCACGTCGTTCGGCAGCTTGATCGCGATCTTCTCCGGCCGGCCGGCATCCTCGATGCCGCCGCGCATCCAATGGATGTCGGAGGGCTTCACGCCATGGTCGTCTTCCAGAATGGCGCGCGCCCAGACATTCGCGGTCAATTGATATTCCGGCACGCCGACTTTCTTGCCCTTGAGATCTGACGGCTTCTTGATGCGGTCGGTGCGCACATAGATCGAGGTGTGGCGGAAGGCGCGCGAGACGAAGGCCGGCACGCCGACATAGGGGCAGTTGCCCTGCGCGGTCTTGACCGTGAAACTCGACAGCGACAATTCGCAAATGTCGAATTCGGCATGGCGGAAGGCGCGGAAGAATATCTCCTCCGGCGACAGCGTCATGCAGACCGGATCGACGCCGTCGATCTGCACGATGCCGTCCGACAGCGCGCGGGTGCGGTCATAGTCGCGAACGGCGACGGATAAGATTGAGTTTGGCCATGGAGTATCCCGGGCTTGCCAAAGATTTTCACCGAAAGTCATAGGCGAAAGCCGGACCGGACGCAAAACGTGTCTACTCCACCCCGCCCCGCTTCTTGGCCTTGTCGTCCGGGGTAACGTCGACCGCCTGCGCGCGGCCGGTGATCTTCACCGGCGGCCGGCAATCCTTCATGCAGGGCTTCTTGTTCCAGAACGCCTTTTCGGCGGTTTCGCGGTCGTCGTCGAAGAAGCCGCCTGGTTCGGCATCTTGACCTCGCCCCAGGTCGCTTTCGACAGCACGAATTTGTCGTCGACGATGTCGTTGAGGTAGAGCACATAGGCGGTGACCGCATAGAGGTCGTCGTTCGACAGCGACTGCGCGTCGCCGAACGGCATGGCACGGCGGATGTAATCGAACACGCTTGCCAGATGCGGATAATACGAGCCGACGGTCTTCACCGGATCGCTGGAAGCGAGCGTGCCTTTCCCTTGCGCGAGTTGCGGCCAGCGCCCGGCGCTTTCGCCGAACTCGCCGTGGCAGGCGGCGCATTTCTCCATGTAGACCGGTCTCGCCCGTCTTCACCGAGCCTTGGCCCGGCGGCGCGCCCTGCCCGTCCGCGCGCACGTCGATGTCCCAGCCGGCGATCTGATCGGGGGTGGCGGTGTGGCCGATGCCGAAATTGCGGATCGGTCGTTTCTGCGCCTGCGCCAGTGCAGGCGCAGTAAACATCAGCAGCAAGAATGCGGCGAGCGCGCGCCTACCCCACCTCGACATTTTCGACCTCCCCGTCGGGCCGAAGCGCCCAGGTCTGAATGCCGTTATTGTGGTAGATCGAATTGACGCCGCGAATTTTGCGCAACGCATCCTTGCTCGGCTGCACGTAGCCGCTGTCGTCCATGGCGCGCGATTGCAACAGCAGCTCTTCGCCGTTCCAGTCGAACTCGTAGTAGAAACGCACGCAGGCCTTGTCGAGCACCGGGCCATCGATGCGAGCGTGCGCCAGTTGCGGCCGCCGTCGAGCGACACATCCACGCGCGCGACCTTGCCGCGGCCGGACCAGGCCAGACCGGAAATCACGGTGAAACCCTTTTGCTTCACCGACGCCTGCGGCGACGGCGAGGTAATGACGGATTTGGCATCCATCACGAAGGTGAATTTGCGCGCCTTGCCGTCTTTCAAGAGGTCGGTGTACTTCGCGGTCTCCTCGCGCGTGTACCAGGGCTCGTCGCCGACCTTGATGCGGCGCAGCCACTTGACCCAGATATTGCCTTCCCATCCCGGCACCACCAGCCGCACCGGATAGCCCTGTTCGGGGCGCAGCATCTCGCCGTTCATGCGATAGGCGACGATGCAATCGTCGAGTGCCTTGGCAAGCGGGACCGACCGGTTCATCGCCGCCGCGTCGCCGCCTTCCACCAGGATCCATTTCGCATTCGGCTTCAGGCCGGCTTGCTCGAGCAGCGTCCGCAGCGAGACGCCGGTGTATTGCACGCAATGCACCATGCCGTGCGTGTACTGAGCGCCGTTGAGCTGGGCGCCGCGCCACTCCATGCCGGAATTGGCGGCGCATTCGAGGAAGTGGATGCAATTGACGCGTGGCAATCGCTTGAGTTCGTCGAGCGTGAAGATCAGCGGCTTGTCAACCAAACCATGCAGCATCAAACGGTAATCGTTCGGATCGATCTCCGCGATGCCGGAATGGTGGCGTTCAAAGCACAAACCGTTGGGCGTGATGATGCCGTCGAGGGCGTGCAGCGGCGTGAAGCTCACCGAGGATTCCGGCGTGGCGGTCAGCCACGACACCGTGCGCCGCACGACGTCCTTCTCGTATTTGGAAGGATTACCATAGGCGCGAACGCCGACGCCATCGCCGAGCTGGCGCGTCCAGTCCGCGACATTCGGTGGCAGGTTTTTGGCGTTATCGGCGAGCGCCGGCCGCGCGGTCGCGCCGGCCAAGCTTGTTACAGAAAGACCTGCGGCGCCCGCAAGAAAGCGGCGGCGCGTGCGCTGCGTCTTGTTGGTGGGCTCAGTCATCGGCGGCTCCCGGCGGATGGCCTTCTAAGTCCAGCTTTATCACATTCTATTTTATGAATGTAATAGCGAAGGCGGCTATATCCCCGAAATCTTCACGCTCGAGTTGGGCGCAATCCGCACCGACTTTTCGGCCGCGATATAGCTCTCGACGATTTCCCACACCGGCGGGCCGTGGACGTCTTCGTTCACGCTCGCCCAGCCGGCGACCATATATTCCCGGCTCGGATCGATCGGATTGCCCGTCGTCAAATGCGTCAGGGCCGAAATGCGCTGGCCGACCGGCTTGCTTACGTCGATCGCATAGCCAAGCCCGCCGCAGCGCACCATGTCGCCGCCTTGCTGGTAGTACGGGTCGGGGTTGAACAGATTGTCGGCGACGTCCTCCAGCACCTCCTTCAGCCGCTCGCCGGTCATCGGCAGCCGATAGACTTTCGGATAGGTGATCGCGGTCGCGTTGTGGATGTCCTCCACCGTAATGGCCGACTCCGGCAGCACGCTGGTGCCCCAGCGGAAGCCGGGCGAGAGCGCAATCTCGGCGTCGCGCTCCCTCATGAGCGCCGCACAGATCAGGTCGTCGAAGCTGCCGTTGAAATTGCCGCGCCGGTAAAGCAGCGAGTCGCTCCGCCCAACCTCCCGCGCCAGTTCCTTGGCGTAAGGCGCGCGCACTTTCGCGATTGCCGCTGCCATTTCGGCATCTGGCTTGATGGCGTCGGAAAACAGCGGGATCAGCTTGTAGCGGAAGGCCTTCACCGCGCCATTCTGCACGTCGAGATCGAGGCGCGAGACGAACTTGCCGCTGCTGCCGGACGCGATCAGCAAGGTCTTGCCGACCTTCACCGCCTCGGGCAGCGCGTCATGGGTATGACTGGTGAGGATCACGTCGATGCCGGCTACGCGCGAGCGAGCTTGCGGTCGACATCGAAGCCATTGTGCGAGAGCAGCACGACCAGTTGCGCGCCGTCCTTGCGCGCCTTCTCGACATTGGCGCGCACATCCGCCTCGCGCAGGCCGAACGACCATTTCGGCATCAGCCAGCGCGGATTGGCGATCGGGGTATAGGGAAAGGCCTGGCCGAGCACTGCGATCTTGACCCCGCCGCGCTCGAACATCTTGCTCGCCTCGAACACCGGCTCATTCCATTCGGTGTCGCGGATGTTGAGCGCGAGGAACGGGAAATCGAGGCTCTTGACCAGTTCCTGTACGCGCGCTTCGCCGTAGGTGAATTCCCAATGACCGGTCATGGCGTCGGGCTTGAGCAACCTCATGCAGTCGACCATGTCCTGGCCTTGGCTGGCATTGGCGCCGAGCGAGCCCTGCCAGGTGTCGCCGCCGTCGAGAAACAGCACCTTGTCGCCGCGTTCGCTCGCGTACTTTCGACCACTGTCGCCAGCCGGTCGAGCCCGCCGATGCGACCGTACGATCTTGCAAGCCCCGCGAAATCCTCCGAGCTCAGCGCATAGGCCGCGGCGGATTTCCTCGCGATGCCGAAGCGCCTGAGGAAATTGGCGCCGGTGAGATGCGGCGGCAGCCCCTTCACCTCGCCTACCCCGAGATTGACCGACGGCTCGCGGAAATAGACCGGCATCAGCTGGCCGTGGATGTCGGCGACATGCAGCAGCGTGACATTGCCGAGGGCGTCGAACTTGAGCAGTTCGGTCTGCGTCAGCTTTTGCTGCGCCAGCGCGCGCGTGAAATTGCCTCCGCCCACCGATAGCGCCGCGGTCGCGGCGCCTACCTGGAGAATTTCGCGGCGGGTGATCATGACGCTTGATCCGTCATCCTGAGGTGCGAGCGAGCATTGGCGAGCGAGCCTCGAAGGATGAACGGCAAAGGTCTGGAAAGTATTAGCCGTCGCCCTTCGAGGCTCGGCGCTCGCGCACCGAGCACCTCAAGGTGACGGGACGTTCAATGCCTGATCCCAGGCACGCTCAGCTTCTGTCCGTCGTTCTGCGAGGCGAGGTACATCTCCAGGTCGCCGTATTCCTTGGCGTCCGGCGGCAGTTCGTCGGCGCGAATGTTGACCTGGCACCACTGGAAGCGCTGGCGGATGTCCCAGATCGCCAGCAGGCTGGTGCGCCAGGTCGGGAAGTGATCGTACTGGCCTTTCGGCTCACCCAGCCACTGGCCGCGGATCCAGTGATTGGCCAAAATGCCGTGGCAGTCGGTGCAGGCGAAGTTGAGTTGGCCGAGCTTGCGGCTGGCGAGCGCCTTGCCGCGCTCGATCGCGGCCTTGGCGCCGCGCTTGTGGTGTCGACCTTGATCGGCGTGCCATTGGCGAGGAAGTGCAGATAGACCGACATCGCGCGGTTCTCGTCGGTCTCCATCGGCCAGTTGGCGCCTGTGGTGGCTTTGGCGTGGCGCGTGACGAATTCCTCAACGCCCAACACCTTGTCGAGCCGCGGCTCCCATTTCGGCATCGCGGCCGCCCAGGTCTTGAACGCCACTTGCGGATCGCTGTGGCAGGTGTTGCAGGCAAAACCCGACGCACCCGCCTGCTTCCAAAGATCCTGCGCCTTGTCGACCGCCCACATGCCGGGGTTTTCGATCGGATCGAGATTCTCGCGTTTCTCGACCGGCGCCGGACGTTTGTTCGGATCGTCGAGCACGGTCTTGAACGGGGCCGGCGTTTTCAAGGTCTTTAGAAACGCCACCATGTCCTTGATTTCGTGGTCGTTGAATACGCCGTGGCTGCCCCAGGGCGGCATCACGGTGTCCGGGTTGTAGACGCGCGCGTCAAAGACGTAGTTGAACAGCCACTCGTCCGGGCGCCCGGCATTGCCGATTTCGGACAGATCGGGAGCCGACATTGCCCGGCAGATTAGCGTCGCCGGCCGGACCCATGACGTGGCAGGCAAGACAGGAGCCGCCGCGGTTGCGATCCGCCACCAGTTCGGCGCCGTTGGCGGCATCGCCGGTGATCGGGCCGGTGAGCTTGCGCGGCTTCCTTGGCGCAGGCGGCGACGCAAGATTGCCGAGCGTGTTGAATTTCGACATGTCGCGCGCCGGCCAGCCGGAATAGCGCTTCCATGGACGCACCGAAGCGTCGTCCTTGGTCTCGAGCTGCGCGTCTGCTTCTTGTCTGCGCGTTGGCGTCGATCCGATGGCAACGACGAAGACGCCGGCCACGATCAGCGCGGCGGCTCTGCTCGCCGAATCGATCCCATTATCGAATCCTCCCGAACGAATTGTTTTCGTATGCCGCGCCACCGACGGGCCAACGGTCATCAGCTTACCGTGATTTTTTCTTCCGCCGTGGTGACAGTGCCGTCGTCGTCGGTCCAGGTGAACTTGAACGTGCCGCTCTCTTCGACCTTGGCGAAGAACTGCAGTAGGGATTGGCGGCAATCGCCGGTTCGAGCGTCGGCGCTGAACACCGGCTTGCCGTTAAATTCGCAAGCAAACTTATTGATGATCTTGCGCGGGATCGTCTTGCCGTCCTTATCCTTGCGCTGACCCGACTCCATGATGTGCGGCATCAAGCGTCTTGATCTCGATGGTCTCGCCCTTCTTGGCTTCTTTGGGAATTTTGAGCCGTGGAGTTTCCGCCATTTGTCTTCTCCTGAATTTCTTTTGCTGACGGTCAGCCGCCGCAGCCGCCGATGGTGACCTTCACCAGCTTTTGGCCGGTAAAGAATTGTCCGCCACTGGTCTTGGCGACGACGACGATGTTCTGCGTGGCGGCGAGCCGGATGCGGGTCGAGACCAGCGCCTTGCCCGACATCGGCGAGAAATGGAAGCGGGCCACGCCCGGGTGCGGATTGCCTTCGGCAACCACCAGAATTTCACTGACGTAGTTGTCGGCCGTCATCGGCGCGTCGACCGAGATCGACAGCGGCACGGTGTTGCCGTTTTCGGCGATCTCGGGCAGCTCGATGGCGATCTTGCCCTGCTCGGGCGTCTTGCCGCCGGTGAACTTGGCGATCTCGTCGGCCGCTTCCTTGGCGGCGGCAGAGGCGCCCTCGCTCCAGCCGACGAGGGTAAGCGCCGCACCGCGGCGCCGAGGGCCAGCGCTGCGCGACGGGATAGCTGCCGCATCGGTATTTCCTCCCGAATTATGACCGAGGGGCAGTTTAGCCCCGCCTGTCGCGGACCATAGCGGCGGCACGCGCCGGTTCAAATCGTATTCAAAAATAGAATATTCGTACTGCCGGCGCGCTGTCTGGAGAAGAATATTCAGCTTGGCGGCGATTTGACGAAATCCCGGAAGCTCTTGCTCTCGTAGGCCTTTTCGCGAACGTAGCGGAACATGGCAAGGAAATCGTCGGGCCGCAGATAGCCGGGCGCGCGCGCTACTTCGCGCTTTGGCGGCGGTAGCGCTTTGAGCGGGGCGGCCCGCTCGCCGAAAAACTGAAAGGTGGGCGTGAAGCGCACGCCGTATTTTGCCGCCAGATCCTTTTCCGCCAATTCGGTGCCGTCGAAATCAGTGACCTTGCGGGAGCCGATAATATTCAGTTGGAGGACTTCGAAATTGGCCTTCATGTAGTCGGAAATGCGCTTTTGCGCGAAATTGACGAAATGGGTTTCCTTGCAATAGGGGCAGCCCTTGAGTTCCCAACTGACCACGAAACGCTTGCCCTCCTTGTGGGCGGCCTCAAGATCGTCGCTAAGCTCAAGGAAAGCTCTCCAGAAACCACGGCTGTTTGTAGAGCCCATCGTCGGTCAGAATAGGTTCATCGGCGCAGGCGCCGAGCACACGCCCAACGCGGCTGCGCCAAGCAACAGATTTCGCCGCGTGAGTTTCATGCGCATAGAAGTATCGTTCCTCAGCCGCGAGGTGCCAGTCTCCATATCGTCCGCCTAGAGTCGGTGACAACCTTATGTGGGCTTCTTCTGCGCGCGTCTACAGTCCTTGTTCTTGCCATGTGGGCGGGCATCGCCATAGCGCCCCGCTTTGGCCGGCGATCTCGCCGACTTCAATGCGGCGATCGAAGCGCGCCTCCGCGCATAACCGGGTGGCGATCGGCTATCTGCGCACCGGCAATATCGACCTGGCCACGCTCGAAATCGACCGGCTGCGCGAGGCCTGGGGTCAAGTTCGCCGCAGCGCTTTGCCGGCAAGCGGCCGGACGCCTTCGACGGCAATCCGCTCTATGCCAGTCTATGGACCGGCGGTGAGCGCGCGTCTGGTCGGCGCCGACCTGATGCTCAAGATCGGCCGCGCGGATGCCGCAGCGAATGCGCTCAAAGCCACTGCGCGGCGATCTCTACGCACTTGCGCAAGGCCAGCGGCATCGTGGTGCTGGCCGACTGCGTGCGCGACGCCAACGCCACAATGGACGCGCTCGATGGTCTACGACGATCGCGCGCTCGACTGGAGCAAGCCGGAGACACGCTACGCCATCGCTGCACAAGGCATCGATCTACGGTCACCTGCTCGACCGCTGCGACGGCATCGCGAGCGACGCGGTGCGCAAGGAACCGGAATTCCGCCGCCTGATCGACGGCGCCCTCGCAGGCCTCGCGTTCATTCCGAAGGCAATCGCCACCCGCGACACCGACCTTGCTGCATCGCGTGCTGATCGAGTTGCGCTCGTTCGATAATCTGCTGGCGTTTCGATTTGGGTGAATTCGCAGGCCGCTTACCCAATCCTCCCCAACGCCGGAAACACCTCGATCAGCCAATAGGCAATGGTCGGCATCTGTCCGGTGAAAATCAGCACACCGGCGACGATCAGGAACGCGCCCATCGCCTTCTCGATCCAATCGAGCCGCTCGCGAAAGCGCGCGCTCCAGCGCATGAAGGCACCGGCAAAAGCCGCCGCAATCAGAAACGGCAGGCCGATGCCGAGCGAATAAACAAACAACAGCCGCGCGCCCTCGCCCGCGCTCTCCTCGGCGCCCGCCATCAGCAAGATCGCCGCCAGCACCGGACCGACGCAGGGGCTCCAGCCGAAGCCGAAGGCAAGCCCGATCACATAGGCGCCGATCAGATCCGGCCGGCTTCGTCGCAACGCCAACGCGCGCGGTGCGATCGAGCAGCGGAATTCGGATCACGTGGAGGAAATGCAGCCCCATCAGCGCGATCAGCGATCCCGGCGATATAGCCGAGAATGCCCAGATGGGCGCTCACCGCCTGCCCGATCCAGGACGCGGTGGCGCCGAGCGCCACGAACACAGTGCTGAAGCCGGCGACGAAACACAAGCGCCGCCAGCAGCACGCGAGCCGCGTGCCGCGGCCCGCTCGCCGTCGCGCAACTGTTCGATCGAGACACCGCCCATATAGGCGAGATAAGGCGGCACCAGCGGCAGCACGCAGGGCGAGGCAAACGACAACAGGCCGGCCACGAAGGCCCCGCCGGCACTCACGTCGAGGCTCATCGGTCGGCACCCTCGCATCGACATATTCGTCTTCTTTGATATATTGCTTCCGATGATTCAAGCGGACTTATGTCGATATGCCAGCCGGCATTTCGACCACGAGAGAATGAAGTTGGCGAGCAAGTCACGCTATTGGAATTTTTTTCTCGTGCCGCGCTGTTCGGCGCGATGTTTATAGCGTCGACGCTGCGAACGCGCGCGCCGCCGAACTCGTCATGTTCGAACAGGCCGGCTGCGACTGGTGCGAAGCCTTCGACCGCGAGATCGCGCCGGTCTACGACAAGACCGACGAAGGCCTGCGCGCGCCGCTGCGCCGTGTCGATATCGCGCAGGCGCTGCCGGCCGATCTTGCCTTCATCGAGGTCGAACGGCTGACGCCGCTGTTCGTTCTGGTCGACAAGGGCCGCGAGATCGGCCGCATTCGCGGCTATCCGGGCGAGGACAATTTCTGGGGCCTGCTCGGCGCGCTCATCAAGAAGCTCGATGACACCGGAACGGGTGAAGAACGCGCGCAATTGCTCGAAAAACATTGCACGCGACCGACTGATCGTCTGTATTCAGGCGCCGCCCGCGTGATCGTTGGTGTACGAATGGAATTGCAACAGCTCGACAGCCGCGAGCGCTCGCACGAGCTCGATCGCATGGTCGACAACGCCAAGCGCGCGAGCGACTTTCTCAAGGCGCTCGCGCATGAAAGCCGGCTGATGATCCTCTGCATTCTCGCCGAGGGCGAGAAGTCGGTGAGCGAATTGGAAGATATCCTCAACTTGCGCCAGCCGACCGTGTCGCAGCAGCTGGCGCGGCTGCGCGCCGACGGCCTGGTGTCGACGCGGCGCGACGGCAAGGCGATCTATTACAAGCTCGCCAGCGAGGAAGCGCGCGTCGTCATCGGCGCGATCTACGACGTGTTCTGCAAGAAGCTGCGCAAGCGCTGACGCGCGAACTTATCCCCTCCCGCTACAAGTTCGCCGCGTCGAACGCGCGTACCCACATCGCGCAGATTCCAGAACGAACGATGTCCTCGCGTTTGAATTCGACCAGCGGGACCGGCAGCATCTGCGATTTGATCATGTGGATCACCGTACGCAGACCGCTGGCCTGATCGAGATCGCATTGGCTGACGTCACCGTTGATCACCACGGTGCAGGCCTCTCCAATGCGGGTGAGAAACGTCTTGATCTCGGCCGGCGTCGCGTTCTGCGCCTCGTCGAGCAGCACAAAGGCGTTCTTCCATGACCGCCCGCGCATGACTTCGAACGGAACCAGTTCGATATCGCCGTTTCGGAGCGCAATCTCATAGGCCGCCTTGCCGATACGCTCCTTGATCGCCTCCGCCACCGGCACCGCCCAGGGCGCGAACTTGTCTTCTAGCGTGCCCGGAAAATATCCAAGCGATCGGCCGCATGGCACGTTCGGCCGGGTCAGGATGATCTTGTCGATAAGCCGGGCGCGGAACAGGTCGGCGGCATGGCTGGCGGCAAGCCAGGTCTTGCCAGTACCGGCTGGCCCCAGCACGATTACCTGCGGGCTGGTGCGAAGGGCGTCGAGATAAGCCGCCTGCGTCGGGTTAAGCGCCTTGATCGGAGGGAGCGCGCGTTCAGCCTCAAACTTCGAACCTTGAAACTCTATGATCTCGGCGGTCTCGAAGGCGCGGCCGTTGCGCCGGCGCTTTTTGCTGAGATGTTTGTTGTTGAAGTGTTTGTGGCTGAAGTGTTTACCCAAGGGCAAACTCCTTTGCTGGACCAAGAGGAACAGTCAGACGCAAGCGCTCACCCCGCGCGGCAGCCCGGAGCGAGTAGATGGTTCGTTGCTAACGGGGGTTTCGGCAGACAACGGCGCGGGCGCAGCGAACGACGGTATCCTATTTTGGGGATACCTCGATCTTCTCATCGTGGCGCAATCTTACAGGCCGTCATTGCCTTTCAGTATAGTCGATTCGTGTGACAATTTCATGGGCCGTTTTTGAGCAAAATGGCGAAAAATTCGGCGAGCCGGGGCGCTGTTTACTTTTCATACATGAAGCAGATCGACGTGGTGGAATGTGTCCTGCACGGCCGAAAAATCGTTGACCGTGAAATTGCCCAGGAAGGTAAGCGTCTCGGTGAGGACGCCATCGACAACCGTCAGCACACCCGTTTTGTGATTGCTGGCCTCGACAAAGCTCAGTTGACCATTGCCAGTCGTGAAATCGATGGCGCCCAGATCGACGTTATTGCTGCCATGCGCGAAGCCCGCGATCCTGCCGGTAAATTGCGAAGCGACGGTCGTCGCCGCATCGAACTGCAAGGTTCCGGTTTGATCCAGAAAGGTGACCTTGGCGCTCGAGGCGGCGCCAAATTCGAGAATGCCGCCGTGCGCGATCGTGCCGCTGCCCTTGCCACCGACCGCGCCGGCGATGTCGAGAGTGCTGCCGTTATCCGCTCCCAGCACGCCGTTATTGGTGACCGCGCCGGTGATGCTGAGATCGCCGTGATCGGCCCTGATCGTGCCGCCATTGGTTATGGCGGCAAAGCTGATCGTACCGGCATTGCCGTTGAGCGTGTCGATAAACGAACCCGCGATCGTGACCACCGAGCCGCCGGTGATAGTCGCGGTGTCGAGATCGATATGCGCGCCTAGCTTCTCCGCCGCCATAAGACCGCCCGGCGAATTGGCGACCGTCATATGCGAGATCACCAAATCGCCGGTCGATTCCAGCAGGCCATTATTCGTAAATGCGGCCACGTCGATGGTGAGCGAATGCGTGCCCTGCGCGTCGATCACGCCGTTGAACCCGTTGATCAGCGTCAGGTTGGGATCGACGATCGTGCCCGCGCCGACGATCTTGTTGCCCGCATTGGTGAGTGTTGCAGCCGCGCCGTCGCTCACGATCTCATTGGCAAGATTGTCGGTGAGCGCGACGTGCCCTGCCCCGCTGAGCACGACCGCGCCTGCAATAATGAGCGCGGTTGCGTCGCCGGTCGAGCCGAGGGTGACGATGCCGGTGTTGTTCATCGTGTTCGCGATGCTTAGGCTCGCGCCGTCATTGACCTTGATATTGCCGGCGATGGCGCCGGTTCCCGTGCCGCCCGTGATGTCGAACTCGTTCGACCGGATATCGAGCGTGGCGGTCTTTGCTATGTTCAGGATGCCGACGCTGTTGTCCTGCATCGACCTGACCGCGTAGGTTCCCTTCGCCATCAGCAATGCGGTGTCGTTGGTACCCGGCACGCTCGCCGGCGACCAGTTCGCGCCATTGTTCCAACTGCCTCCGCCGCCGTTCATCGTGTTGACGAAGCGGAACACGTTGACCAGCAAGGTCGTGTCGTAGACCAGTGTCGACGACATGTCGTTGCCGGCAAGGTCGGTGATCTGTCCGCCGGTTTGATCGAGGCCGATGATCTTGAGGTCGGTCGTACTCTCGGCGCCGACATGATAATCGAACACCAGAACGTTTGAATTGGAGCCGCTAACATAGTTCGCGACTCCGGCGTCGTTGAGCGTGAGCTTGGCACCGGCGGCGGCCGTGACCGCCTCTCTCATGGTGAGCGTGAAGATGACGTCGCCGCCATTCGCCACCGCGCCGCTTGGCGTGACGGAGATCTTGCTCACCGTCGGAACAATGGTGTCGACGACCAGATGCAAGTCGGAGCCTGAGGGCAAGCCCGGATAGAGATCGGCTCCGTTTCCAATATCCTGGATTTCGGCACCGAGCGTCAGCTGCAGCGATGTTACTTTGAGGTCTGCTGTGTTCTCGCCGCTTTGCGCAATATAATCGAACTTCAGATCGGTCGTCGTGGAGGTCAGGACGTTGTAAAAAGCCGTACCATTGTCGCTCAGCCGCAGGGTCGCTTCGGCGTTAGCGTTGCCGTTCAGGTTCAAAAAGCACCGGCGCGCTGGTGATCAGATCGATGACCACGTGCCCAAACAGCGGCACCGCGCCGCTCGCGGGCGTGCTGGTGATACTCGTGATCACCGGCGGAGGCGCCGAGGGGTTCCAGCCGATCGCATACATATTGAGAAGATCGGAGGGCGACAGCACGTTGAGCACGCCGGAATTGCTATAATCGTTGAAGGCGTCGTTGCCGCCAGTCCCCGGGCCCATCGGAAACCAGTCGCCGAGGTCGCCGTTGCCGCTGTGATTGTTCCAGGTGCCCGAATTCGTGACCCCGTTGTCGAGCGAGAAATAGGCGGTGCTGTTGACCGCACCGGGCGTGAGGCTGCGCACGCCCGGCGCCGAGTAGCGGAACAAATCCATCACGGTGAAACTTTTCGGATAATGATATTGCGTGCCGACCAGCGCATCGCGCCCCATGATCTCGGTAAATTCGTGCTCGATGGTGCCGATGATGTCGTACTGAGTGGCCGACGGAACGACGTTGGGCGTGAAGGACCAGTCGGCCGCGGTGCCGTCGAACCCGACCCAGCCGTCAACCGCGGCCGAGTTTCCCGCAATCAGCCCGAGCGCCTTGGCGTCGGCGCTTCCAATGTCGAAGGTGTGGCCGTTCGTCGGGTCGGCAAGCGGCAAACCGGCATTGGCAATTTGCTGAACGGCGGACGGCTCGTTGGCCAGAGCCGAAATGATATCCGCGTAATGGTACTGGGCGGCGCTGGACTCAATGCTTTCGCCGAGCGCGTTCTTGTCCAGCGCGAAGCCGTTGACCTCGCCCCATCCGACATTGATGTTGATGGTAACGTTGTTGGTAAAGGCGGCGTCGAAAAAATTGACGACGTAGTCGATCGCCGTCATGAACCCGGCAGGCGCACTGCTTACGCTCGCATCATAGGTAACGTTGATTTGCATCCTGCGCTCCGGGAGACGAAAATCGCTTCGTTTCCGGAGAGAATTCTTGCATACAAAAAGTTAACGAATGCCCGCCCGCCAGAAGTTCCTGAACGGCCGGTGTTTTCGATTTAAATCAATTGATCGATAGGCCCAGCGTCTTGACCATCTTGCCCCACTTTTCCACCTCGGCCCGAAAATAAGACTCCGCCTGCACCTGGGTGCCGTTAATCGGATCGAACCCGATGGATGTGAGTTTCTCCCGTAGCTGCGGATCCTTCATAACTTCGTCGACGGTCGCGTTCAGTTTGGCCACGATTTCCGTGCTGGTGCCGGCGGGCGCAAAAATTCCCACCCAGGACGCGGCCTCGAACCCGGGATAACCAGCCTCGGCGAAAGTCGGAACATTCGGCACCACCGTGGCACGCTTCTCGCTGGCAACGCCCAGACCCTTGACGCGGCCGCCGGCAATTTGGCCGGCCGCACCGCCCCCCAAGGTCGTCGCCAGCAGATCGATCTGGTTGCCCATGGTCGCGTTCATCGCCGGCGCGCCGCCCTGGAACGGTACATGCACCGCCGAGATCTTCGCGATCTCCTTGAAGAAATACTCGGCCGCGATATGCGAGCCACTGCCGACGCCGGCGGTGCCGAAGTTGATGCTTTTGCCCTTCGCCGCTTTTAGGAACTCGGCAAGATTGTTCGCAGGATTGTCGGCGCTGGTGATCAGCGATTCCGGACTGGAGGCGACAACGGCGATGGTCTTGAGGTCTTTGGCGGAAAATCCGTTGTTCGTGCGCAAGGTCTCGTTGATCGCCACCGCGGTGGTAGTTACCAGCAAAGTGTAGCCGTCGGACGCGGCGCGCGCGACCGCGGCCGCGGCGATGTTGCCGCCGGCGCCGCCGCGATTTTCAACAATGACAGTGCGCCCGAGCCTGGCGCCGACGCCTTGGCTGACCATGCGCGCCACCGTGTCGGCAACGCCGCCCGGCGCAAAAGCGACAATGAATGTAATGTCGCGATCCGGATAGGTCTGCGCTTCGGCGTGGCGAGTGCTGAGTGCGCAAGCGAGCGCGGCGACGGCGACGAAAGCATTGGTGAAGAAACGCAGGCGCGGCATGACAATCCCCCCATCGCGCCCTTTTGTTCTGTGCAAGACGGCGCGAAGGCGACAATTGTTTCATCCTGCCCAAGGAATGACAAGGCAAGCCGTGGAGACGGATCGCGTGCGCAAGCTATGGCCTGGCTCACGCGGGAGCTGTCGCGCCAGTGAATTTATTGCTGAGCGACTGCCGCAAGTTCGACCGGCATTCCGGCGGTCGGCGCCTTGTCCGGCTTCGCGGCAGTCTTCGGCTTGATGGAGGGGCTTGGCTTGTCGGCGGCGATCGGCTTGCTCGCCGTGCGGGCCGCCAGTTGAACGACACCCTTTGAATTCTTGGGAGTCTTGCCCTCGGACGCAGTAGCTGTCGTCACAGACACGGTATGAAACGGCTTTTCGACTTTGGCGCTCGCGACAGCGGCGGCCACGGGGGCGACGACGTGCGGCTTTGCCGGTGCGGTCGACGCGGTTTCCGCGGCCGTCACCTTCGCAGCCACTGTCGGCTTTTTCGCAGCCACTGTCGGCTTTACTGGCGCGGTCGCGGCAACGACTGCCGGCGCAGCGATCCCAACCGGCGCTGCGGCAGCACGCGCAAGCGGCGACGGCGTCGGCATCGGAATGCGGTCGGGTCCGTTCCAAGCATACAGGCCGGCTTTTTCCTGGCACGGCGCATGGCGCGGCAGTTTCATACCGGGCGCCACGGCGGCGGCGGCTTTCCAGTTTTCCGCCGGCCGTCCGGTGATGGTCTTGACGTAGCCCTGCGTCTCGTCCGGCAACTTGCCTTTCTTGGCGAGCCAATCCTGGATGCGTTTCGGTCCGGCATTATAGGCGGCGGCGGCCAGCCCGAGATTGCCGAACTGCTGCTTCAGGTCCCTGAGCAGACGCGCGGAGGCCGGTATCGCCTGGACCGGATCAAACGGATTTTCCAGCCCCCTGTCGGCGGAGGTCTCGCGCATGAATTGCGCGACGCCTTCGGCGCCGGCCGCGCTCACCGCTTCGGGCTGGAAACGGCTCTCCTGAAACAGCAGGCGGATGAAGAATGGCAGCGGCAGATTGTTCGACTGCGCCGACTCTTCCAGCGTATCGCAAACCTCTTCGCGCGAGCGGCTGACAACCGGCTTGACGATGGGCGGAAGCGGAACCGGTAGTCCGGCGAGGCTGTTCGAAGGGATTTCGATGGCCGCGTCCAATTCGGCACTGCTGGGCGATTTAACACGTGCAGGCGCCTTGCCGACGCTTGCTGCGCCGAAATATTCGTCGAACGACATCTTGTTCGAACTCGATCGCGGTCGTCCCGGCAAGGGTCATCAAGCAAAGACACGCCGGAACGAATAGGTGCCGCATTCGCTAAGTCCTCGATTGGGCTACGCGGATCGGCAGCCGTGCGTAAGGAGACTGCCCCTTATTTGGTGGAGCTTATCTAATCAAATCGGGACAGATTTTAGGAAAAAATGTGGCAGCGTCCGCCTTTTGTTCGCCCTAGTTCCAAATGCACCCCGAAAGTGGCCGATTTGCCTCGGGAACCGAAATTGCGTTGTATTTCAGGGTCAATTGCCGATGTCCGGTTGCATTCCGGGGCGGAATATACTTTCTTTTGGCCCTTGGAGCAGCGCGGCCTGTGAACTCACAAGGCCAGCCAGCAGCGGAAACACATGACAGCACCCACCTTGACCGGTCTCGACGCGTCGGTGACGTTCTTCGCGAACATCGTCAAAGTCACGCCGCAGATCATCGATAGCGACGTCACCTTTACCGACCCGGACAACGACTACGACACCGGCACGCTCGTCGTGTCCGGTCTGCTGGCCGAGGACAGCGTCAGCATCAAGAACATCGGCACCGGCGCCGGCCAAATCGGATTTTCGGGCGGCAATGTGACCTTTGGGGGCACGCTGATCGGCACAGCCACCGGCGGCGTGGGCGCGGATTTCGACGTCACCTTCAACGCGGCCGCCACCGCGGGCGCGATCGACGCGCTGATCCAGGACCTGACCTACGCCGATTCTTCAGCCACGCCGACCCTCACCCGCACGCTGCACATATCCGTGACGGACGCTGCTACAAACAACGTCACAAGCTCGATCGACGTCAACGTCGGCAACACCATCGTCGGCTCCAGCGGCGGCGATACCATCGATGCCACCCACACCGCGCCCGGCCAGCCTTTGCCGACCGACGTAGCCGACATCATCAACGGCAACAACGGCGACGACACCCTGCACGGGCTCCAAGGCAACGATACGCTCAACGGCGGCAAGGGCATCGACGTCTTGTTTGGCGACGAAGGCAACGACATTCTGCAAGTGGCGTCCAACGAAGGCCAGCGCGATACGTTTCATGGCGGAACCGGCACCGACACGCTCCAGGTGCTGGGAAGCGGCGATGTCTTCCTCTCCGGGTTCAACGCCACGGCCGACTCGATCGAAATCTGGCAAGGCAACGGCCACGGCGTGAGCGGCCTGCACTCCAGCGAGTTGTTCGATCTCAGCGGCCTTACTTCCGTCACCGGCCTCGCCTACGTCGATGGCTCGGCCGGCAACGATATTTTGATCGGCTCGGACTTCGCCGACGTGCTGCGTGGCGGCGGCAATAACGACTTCCTCGAAGGCGGCAAGGGCGACGACACTCTGACCGGCGGAAGCGGCCGCGACACGTTCTTCATGAAGGATGCTTGGGGCGCCGACACGATCACCGATTACAAATCCGGCTATGACAAGGTCGACCTCACCGGCGTCACGACAGTTCACCAGTTCAGCGATCTGCATTTGACCCAGGTCAATTTCAACACGGTGCCGATCGATTTCGATGGCGTTGCCGGCGGCGATACGCTGACCCTGCACAGCACGATCAGCAAAATGACCGACCACCAGGGCGACTTCATTTTCGCCTAGTGGCTGGCGCCGCCTCAACTCACCGCCACATCCGTGAGCCGCATCTGCACGCGTTCCTCGCCCTGCCAGCGGTCGACCGCGAGGTAGCCAGCCGCGTGCATTTGGCGGCCGCGGTTGTCGAGCAGCGCTCGGCCTAGCGGCGTGCCGGCGGCACGGAACGCAATCGCATTGACTTGCTTGCTATCGCCGGAGCGGAAGCGCGCGCGGATGTGGTTCTCGCCGACCGGATCGGCAAAGCTCAGCGTATGCGCGGGCAAGGCCAACAACGGCTCCGGATTGCCGGCGCCGAAGGGACCGGCGCGCGACAGCATCTCGACCAGCGCCAGATTGACGCCGCCGGCGCTGACCGCGCCGTCGATCATCAGCGCGGTATCGCGCCGCGCGACCTCGACCGAGGCGGAAAGCGTCTCTTCGAGGAAGGCGCGGAAGGCGCTGAGCGCATCTTTCCGGATCGTGACGCCGGCCGCCATGGCGTGGCCGCCGCCTTTGAGCAGCAGGCCATCGCGCACGCCCTGGCGCACCGCGCGGCCGAGATCGACGCCGGAAATCGAGCGCCCGGAGCCGGTGCCGGTGCCGCCGGGTTCGAGCGCGATCGCAAAAGCGGGGCGGCCGTAGCGTTCCTTCAGCCGCGCCGCCACCAGGCCGACGACGCCCGGATGCCAGCCTTCCGCCGCGGTGACGACGACGGCGCCCTTTTCCTCGACTCCGAGCGCGGCCATGGCCTCGGCCTCGGCTTGCGCCACCGTCGCAAGCTCGATCTGCTGGCGTTCGCGGTTGAGCCGGTCGAGTTCGCCGGCGATGCGCGCAGCATTCGCTCGGGTCCTGCTCCAGCATCAGCCGCACGCCAAGGTCGGCGCGCCCGATGCGCCCGCCGGCATTGATACGCGGCCCGAGCAGGAAGCCGAGATGCCAAGATTCGGGCGGACCGGACAGGCGCGCGGCATCCATCAGCGCGGTCAGGCCGGGATGATCGCGCCGCCGCAGCGCGATCAGCCCCTTGGCGACAAAGGCGCGGTTGAGGCCTTTGAGCGGCACCACGTCGGCGACGGTGCCGAGCGCGACCAGATGCAGCATCGACAGCAGATCGGGTTCGGCTCTCGTGCCGGTCCAGAATCCGCGCTGGCGCAGCGCGCGGGTGACGGCGACCAAGGTGACAAAAACAAGGCCAACGGCCGCCAAATGGCCAAGTCCGGAAAGATCGTCGGCGCGGTTCGGGTTGACGATCGCGACCGCGGGCGGGAGTTCCTCGTCGGCCTGGTGATGGTCGATCACCACCACTTCGAGACCGAGCTTGCGGGCCTCTTCGAGGGTTACCGAACTGGTGGTGCCGCAATCGACCGTCACCAGCAGCTTGACGCCGCGTTCGGCAAAAGAGCGGATCGCGTCGACATTGGGGCCGTAACCCTCGAAAATCCGGTCCGGAATATGGATGGCTGCCGCACTGCCGCACTGCCGCAGGTAATCGGCCAGCAGCGCCGCCGCGGTGGCACCGTCGACGTCGTAGTCGCCGAAAATCGCGACGCTTTCTCCCTTGATCACGGCGTCGGCAATGCGCGCGGAGGCCTCTCGCATGCCGGTCAGCGTGTCCGGGTCGGGCATCAACCGCTTGATGGTAGGGTCGAGATAGGCCTCCGCGTCCTCGGCCTCGACGCCACGGCCGGCGAGCACGCGCGCCAGCAGTTCGGGTAGCCCCAAGCGCTGCGCGATGGTGAGCGCGCGCGCGTTGCCCCGCTCGTCTAGCCGGTCACGCCACGCGCGCCCGCTCGCCGATTTCTCGACGCCGAGGAAAAAACGTGCGTCGCTTTTCAACGCCGTTGCGGGCAAAGCCGCCATTGCACTGGCCTCAATCGCGGGCCGCACCACCCGCGCGGAATTGAATGTCAGAAGGACCTTGGAGTGTGAATGAATGCGCCCCGCCGCGCCAGCGGCAACTTAAATGGCTACGGCACTGTGAATTCGCAACAATTCCGGAATGGTAGCCGGGTCGCGCCGGCCAAAGCCGCATTCCGTTGCGATCGAGAACTGCGCCGCGTGCTTTTCGGCGACGGCCAAGCGTTTTTTCGTGCCGGCAACACCGTCGGTGTAGTGTACGAGCCCGAGGCTCAACTCGGTTTCCCGGTGAAGGCACAACCGTGCCAGCGGCTCGAAATAAGCATCGTCCGAGCGGTCACGCGGCACCGGCATGTGGATGAGATGGATCGGCCGCTTGATGTCGGCGGACAACCGGTTGGCCATATCGACCATGTCGCCCATGTCGCGCGGCTCGATCACATGCTTGTGGTTGGAATTGCCATAGCAGAAGTGAAACAGCAGTTCGATGTCGGCCGGCACGTACATCGCCAGGTCGGTCAGGATGCGCGAAAAGCTTGCCAGCATTTCGGCCCGGTTTTCTCCGTAGGCGTTCGGCTCGTTGCGCTGGAGCCGCGCGAAAACAGCCGACGCCACATCGAATTGGATGGCAATCTGGTCGTGCGGGAGCGCCGCAGCGATCTTGTCGATCTCGCGCTTGAGCGCCGCGTTGAAAACGGGATCGAGAGGCTGGTGCAGGTCGTCCTGCAAAAACAGCCAGATCACCGAGTGCGCCGGTACCAGGTCGATCTGGAAACGGCAATCCTTCGGCACCCTGCCCTGACGCTTGAACTCGGCAAATTCCGCATAAGATTGCCTGGCGATATCGGCATAAAACAGATTGCCGAAGGAAACATCGCCGGCAATCTTGCCCGGCTTGAGCCGGTAGCGGATGCGCGCCGTGCCCGTGGCATGGACGCGGAACAACTCGCTAGACTTTTCAAGTGCAGGATTGTCGGCAAAAACCGGCTCCAGCCAGGTGATCCAATCCGAGCGCTCGCCGGTTTCGCCGTCGGGGATGCGCTTGAGATATGGTCCGAGCGCGGCACTGACATCGGCAAATACGTCGCGCGCGCTAGCCAGCGGCACGCTGCCGACGAGATGAACATTCCGCGCCATATCAAATCTCGGTCTTTGTTTGAGGCCTAGTTCTTGTAACCATGCCTTTGCATGATGGCGATCATGCGCCCATTCAGATCGCGTTGAAAACTCTCCAACCGCGGAAACATGCGCGCCGTGACGTCGGCCATGACTTGGGGCATCACGTGCAAGGCTTTCACGCCTGTCGGCGACTTATAGAACGCCAGCATGTCGCGAAGCTCCTGCACACTGAAATACTTGGCGTAGATCTCCGGCGCATCCTTCATCAATTCGACGGTGAATGATGCGAGCGTCCGCTCGAATTCGGTACGCAATTCGGCGAGCGTCGCTGCGTCCACTTTGCCACCGAGCTGCTTTTCGATAGCCGGCCACATCTGGGCGGTCATGGCGCCGGTCATTTGTTGCGTCGTGTCGCCGCTCATGATCGCGGCCAGGTCCCGCGCCGCCTTCAACGTTTCCGCGGTAGGGGCTTCCTGCGCCCGCAGCGGCGAAGTCAGGCAGCCGAACAACAAAGCAAGCGCCAACAGGCGTTTCATGCAAACACTCCTTACAAGTCTGTGGTGCCGAGACTTTGCCGGCCATCAACCCAGATGGAACTTGGCGAATTGCCGGTGCTCGGCGATGACGCGACGCACGGTGCCGGTGGCCGAGCGCATCACCACCGTTTCTGTCTCGATCACGTGCTTGCCGAACTTGACGCCGCGCAGCATGGCGCCGTCGGTCACGCCGGTGGCGGCAAACAGGCAATCGCCGCGCACCATGTCCTCGATCTCGTATTTCTTCTTCGGGTCCTTGATGCCCATCTTCAAGGTGCGCTCGCGCAATTCCTCGGTGTCGATGATGAGTCGGGTTTGCATTTGGCCGCCGATGCAGCGCAGCGCAGCCGCAGCCAGCACGCCCTCCGGCGCGCCACCAATACCTATATAGATGTCGATGCCGGTCTTCGGTTCGGCGCAATGGATCACGCCGGCAACGTCCCCGTCACTGATCAGAGTGACCGCCGCGCCGACCTTGCGCACCGCAGCGATGATGTCCGCGTGGCGCGGACGATCGAGCAGGATGGCATTGATCTCGGACGGCTTCACGCCCTTGGCCTTGGCGAGGTTGATAATGTTCTCGGCCGCAGGCGCGTCGAGATCGATGGTGCCCTTCGGGCAGCCGGGACCAATGGCGATCTTGTCCATGTAGCAGTCGGGCGCGTGCAGCAGAGTGCCCGCATCGGCCATCGCGAGCGTGGCGATAGCGCCCGGCATGTTCTTGGCACACAGCGTGGTGCCCTCAAGCGGATCGACCGCGATGTCGACCTTTGGGCCCGCTTTGGTGCCGACTTTCTCGCCGATGAACAGCATCGGCGCCTCGTCCATCTCGCCCTCGCCGATCACCACCGTGCCGTCGATCGGCAGCTTGTTGAGTTCGCGCCGCATGGCATCTACCGCGGCCTGATCGGAGGCTTTGTCCTTGCCGTGCCCGCGCAAGCGCGCCGACGACACCGCGGCGCGTTCGGTCACGCGCACGATCTCGAGGGTGAGAATGCGTTCCAGCAACAGTTCTGGCTGGACGGTAATCGATGCCATATTGGCGCTCCCCAAAAAAACCAGGCTCTTTTGGCTCCGGTCAATACCCGTCCGGTCGTTGTTTAGTTCTTCTCAATCCGGATTACTTGTGGCCGGCCAGAGATCACCCTATCGCGCCCCACCGCGGCAAGGGCCTTGCGGACATGGTCCTCGCTGGTCGCATAGGTTACGAGGATAACGGGGACCGACCCGCTTTTCGTAACAACGCCGGAACTTCCCTTGGCGTGACGCTGAACGATCGACTCCAGCGATATTTCCTGCTCGGCGAGCCGTTTGGCGATGGTGGCCGCGGTGCCCGGTTTGTCGCGTGCCAGCAGCCTGATGTAGTAGCCGCCCTCGTGCCGCTGCATCGGCGCCTTGCGCACGCTCGTTAGCCGCGCAGTCGGCCGGCCGAACGGTGCGGTACGCACACCACGAGCCACGTCGCCGATGTCGGAAAGCACCGCCGAGGCGGTCGCAGCACCGCCGGCGCCGGGACCCACAAGCGTGAGCGGATTGATGCCCTCGGCATCGATGGTCACCGCATTGGTGACGCCCATCACCTGCGCGATGGCCGAATCCTTGCGCACCATGGTGGGATGCACGCGCTGCTCAATGCCGTTCGGCGTCTTCACAGCCACGCCCAGCAACTTTACGCGGTAGCCGAGTTCGTCGGCGGCGGCGAGATCGGCCGGCGTAATCGACGAAATGCCTTCCACATAGATCGCGCTTTGATCGACCTTGCTGCCGAATGCGAGGCTCGCGAGGATCGCCAGCTTCTGCGCGGTGTCGTGGCCCTCAATGTCGAAAGTCGGATCGGCTTCGGCGTAGCCCAAGCGCTGCGCCTCCTTCAGACACTCCGCGAACGGCATCTTGTCCTGCTCCATCTTGGTCAGGATGTAATTGCAGGTGCCATTGAGAATGCCGTAGATGCGCTCGAACGAATTGCCCGCCATGCCCTCGCGCAACGTCTTGACGACGGGGATAGCGCCGCCGACCGCCGCCTCGAAATTGAGCGCGACATGTTTGCTTTCGGCGAGCGCGGCCAGCTTTACGCCGTGCTTGGCGAGGAGCGCCTTATTGGCGGTCACCACCGATTTGCCCGAAGCAAGCGCCTTCTCGATCGCCGCCTTGGCCGGATCGCGGTCACCTCCAATCAACTCCACGAATACGTCGATGCCGGAGCTGAGAGCGAGCGCGACGGGATCGGAGAACCATTGTATTTTTCTCAGATCGATGCCGCGATCTTTGGCTTTCGAACGCGCGCAGACCGCGACGATCTCGATGGCGCGGCCGCAACGCGCCGCGAGCGCCTCGCGCTGGCCCGCCACTTGGGCGACCAGCGCAGCGCCGACCGTGCCCAGTCCGGCAACACCAACTTTCAAAGATGAGGCCATGAGATCAGCGCCGGGTGGCGAGCGGGACGACGTTGTGCAGCTGTTCCGGCGCAGTTTCGAGAAAGCGCCGGACATTGCGCGCGGCCTGGCGGATGCGCTGCTCATTCTCCACCAGCGCGATGCGCACGTAGCCTTCGCCGTACTCGCCGAATCCGATACCCGGCGAGACTGCGATATCCGCCTTCTCAACCAGCAGCTTCGAGAAGTCGACGCTGCCGAGACTCTTGAAGGGCTCTGGGATCGGCGACCAGGCAAACATCGAGGCAGGCGGCGACGGAACGCGCCAGCCGGCGCGACCGAAACTCTCCACCAGCACGTCGCGGCGTTTCTTGTAGATGTCGCGCATCTCCTGGATGCTGCCGTCATACTTTTCCTTGAGGGCTTCCGCTGCCGCGACCTGCACCGGCGTGAAGGCGCCATAATCGAGATATGACTTCACGCGTCCGAGCGCCGCGATGATGCGTTCGTTGCCGACTGCAAAGCCCATGCGCCAACCCGGCATCGAGTAGGTCTTCGACATCGAGGTGAACTCGACCGTGATGTCATTGGCGCCCGGCACCTGCAGCACCGAAGGCGGCGGATTGCCGTCGAAATAGACTTCCGCATAGGCAAGATCGGACAGGATCAGAATCTCGTGCTTCTTGGCAAAGGCAACCAGGTCCTTGTAGAAATCGAGCGGCGCGACGTAAGCGGTCGGATTGGCCGGATAGCAGACCACCACCGCAGTCGGCTTCGGAATCGAATGCGTGATCGCGCGTTCCAGCGTGTGGAAGAAGTTCGGCGTCGGCTCCGACGGAACTGAACGGATCGCGCCGCCAGCCATCAGGAAGCCGAAGGCATGGATCGGATAGCTCGGGTTGGGAACCAGCACGACGTCGCCCGGCGCGGTGATGGCCTGCGCGACGTTGGCGAAGCCTTCCTTCGAGCCGAGCGTGGCGACGATCTGGGTTTCCGGATTGAGCTTCACGCCGAAACGGCGGTCGTAATAAGCCGCTTGCGCGCGGCGCAGGCCCGGAATACCGCGCGAGGCGGAGTAGCGGTCGGTGCGCGGCTTGCCCAAGGTCTCTTTGAGCTTCTCGATCACATGCGCCGGCGCCGGCAGATCCGGGTTGCCCATGCCGAGATCGATGATGTCTGCGCCGCCGATGCGGGCCTTCGCCTTGGCCCGGTTCACCTCTTCGAATACGTAGGGCGGCAAACGGCGGATGCGGTAGAATTCTTCCATCGGCTCAGACCTTTAAATCGGCTTCGTCCTGCTTAGCGCCTAGACCGCTTACGGATCATGCGCTCGACCGCCTTCTCCGGCCGGCAGGGGTAACCCCGCATGGCTTTTATCACGGGTTGGCTTTGGCGCCAGCAGGCTGGCCCGTCTCGGCGGTGCTCGGCTTCGTCTTTTTCGGCGGTTTGGCGTCCGTTGCAGCCTTTTTAGCCGTATCCTTGGCGTCCTTTTTCTCCGGCGGGCGCCCAGGCTGACGGTCGCGGATGGCTTTCAGGTCGTTTTCGAGCTTGACCTGGTCGTCCTCGTTCAAGGGTTCAGCACCGCCGCGTGGCGGCGGCATGTCGTGCACGGCGGGGTATTGATAAGGCGTCTCCGGCCGCGCTGGTGTGTCTTTAGGCAAGCCTACTTCCGGCGGCAGCTTGTCGATCAGCGGCCCTGCCGAGCAGCCGGTCAGGACCAGGCCAAAGCCAATAGCGGCCAAAATCGCAATGGCCACCAATATCGATTTTTGAAGCGCTCGCAGCATGCCGGCAAAGGCCTGTTGGAAAGGGGAAAAATCGCCCAGACTCAATGAGTTTTAGCATAGGCCCGCTATCCAGCTAATATGGCCAGAGCAAGGTCACTCGGGCGCCATAGGCCCGATCCGCGTCTCAAGAACCAGCGAAACCGCGCCTTGCGATGCAGTGCGTTTCAGGCCACTTCTTTGGGTGGGAAAGCGACGGCGAAGGCATGCAAAAACCCACCACTGAGCCGGCCAAAGCACCGGTCAAAGAGTTGGCCAAAGAACCGGCCAAGATCGGCGAAGTCGATGTCGAGACTTTCGCGCGCAATATTGGCCGCATGGTCGAGGAAGGCGGCAAGGCGCTCGCCGCCTACATGAGACCGCGCGAGGAAGGCAAGATCAAAGGCGAATTGGCCGAAGACGTCACCGACGTGGTCAAGACCATCGGCCAGGTGACAGAATACTGGCTGTCCGACCCTCAGCGCACACTCGAACTGCAGACCAACCTCGGCCGCGCCTATCTCGATTTGTGGGCTGGCGCAGTCAAGCGCATGGCGGGCGAGCCCTCGCCGCCGATTGTCACACCGGACCCGAAGGACAAGCGCTTTGCCGATCCGGAATGGACTCAGAACCAGTTCTTCGATTTCCTAAAACAGGCCTATCTGCTCACCGCGCATTGGGCCGACCATCTGGTGAAAGGCGCCGCCGGGGTTGATGAGCACACGCGGCAGAAAGCCGAGTTCTACGTCAAGCAGATTGCCAATGCGATTTCGCCGTCGAATTTCGTGCTGACCAATCCGGAGCTGCTGCGCGAAACGCTGGGCTCTAATGCCGAAAATCTCGTCCGCGGCATGCACATGCTCAGCGAGGACATCCAGGCCGGCGACGGCAACATCAGGATCAACCAGTCCGACCCGACGATGTTCGAGGTCGGGCGAAATCTCGCGCTTACGCCCGGCAAAGTGATCTTCCAGAACGACCTGATGCAGCTCATCCAATACGAGGCGAGCACGCCAGAGGTGCTCAAACTTCCGCTGCTAATCGTGCCGCCCTGGATCAACAAGTTCTACATTCTCGATCTCACGCCCGAGAAATCCTTCATCAAATGGTGCGTCGACCAGGGCATCACGGTGTTCGTGATCTCCTGGGTCAATCCCGACGCGCATTTGGCGGCCAAGACTTTCGAGCAGTACATGACCGAAGGCCCGGTTGCCGCGCTCGATGCCATCGAAGCGGCGACCGGCGAGCGCGAGGTCAACGCCATCGGTTATTGCGTCGGCGGCACTTTGCTCGCGATCACGCTCGCCTATCTCGCGGCCAAGGAACAGAAACGCGTGCGGTCGGCCACTATGTTCGCTTCGCAGGTCGACTTCACCTATGCCGGCGATCTCAAGGTCTTTGTCGACGAGGAGCGGATAGAACAGTTAGAAGCGCACATGAAGGAACAGGGCTATCTCGAAGCCTCGCGCATGGCGAATACCTTCAACATGCTGCGCTCCAACGATCTGATCTGGCCTTACGTCGTTAACAATTATCTGCGCGGCAAGAAGCCGTTCCCGTTTGACATTCTCTATTGGAATTCCGACGCCACCCGCATGCCGGCGAAAAACCATTCGTTCTATTTGCGCAATTGCTACCTCGACAACAAACTCTCGACAGGCACGATGGAAATCGGCGGCGTGACGCTCGATCTACGCAAGGTAACGCTCCCGATCTACAATCTGGCCACCCGCGAGGACCACATAGCGCCCGCGAAATCGGCGCTATACGGCTCGCAATTTTTCGGCGGGCCCGTGCGCTTCGTACTCGCAGGCTCAGGTCACATCGCCGGCGTCATCAACTCGCCAGCCAAGCCGAAGTACCAGTACTGGACCGGCGAGCCGCCGAGCGGCACCGAAGATATCGATGCCTGGGTCGCAAAGGCGCAGGAGCACCCTGGCTCCTGGTGGGCGGATTGGCTGCTCTGGATCAAGACCCAGGACATCACCATGGTGCCGGCACGCGCCATCGGCACCGGCAAGCTTGCGCCGATCGAGGATGCGCCCGGCTCCTACGTGAAAGTCAGGAGCTGGAGCTAACGGCCGGCCGCGGGGTTCCAATCGTTTGCGGCGTCGCGATTTCGATGACGGCTTCTTAATGCCAGCAAGGGGAGACAGCCGCGGCCGCATCGCCTATTCTCCCTCCGGTCCAAGAAACTCAAACGGGGGATAGCGATGTCCAAGGAGCTGATGTGGCTGACGCTGACGGTCGCGCTGACCGGACTGTTGTGGGTGCCCTACATCCTCGATCGCATCATGGTGCGCGGCTTGATGGGGGCAATGGCCAATCCGTCGCGCAATGACAAGCCGCAGTCGCCATGGGCGCAGCGGCTCTATTTTGCCCACACCAACGCGGTCGAAAACCTGGTGATCTTCGCAGCCCTGGTGCTGATCCTCGACGATATCAACCATTCTACCCAGACCACTGCGATCGCCTGCGCGGTCTATTTTTGGGCGCGGCTGGCGCACGTCATTGTCTATGCGATGGGCGTGCCTGTGCTACGCACCCTCGCCTTCGCCGTCGGCTTCCTGGCACAGGCGGCCCTGGTGCTGGCAATTTTCGGGAAGCTTTAGGAGATCGGCATCGCGCGCCCGGCAATAGCACGCAGATCGAGGCCGCGCGGCAGCATGCCGAATGCGCCGCCGCCCTCGCCCGCAAGGCGCGAGGCCGCAAATGCATCGGCCACCGCCGGCGGCGAATGCTTGGCCAAAAGCGCCGCCTGCAGCATAAGCACGAGTTCGCGCACCAGAGCGCGCGCTTGTGATTCGTCGTTGCGGTCGGACGCGCGCAAGCGCTGCGCCAAGCGCTCGGCAAACGCCTTCAGGCCCGCATCGCCCGCCCCGTCGAGTTCATGGAGCAGGACATCGACAGCGTTCGGCGTGCGCTCGATCGCGCGCAGCACGTCGAGGCACATGACGTTGCCAGAACCTTCCCAGATCGAATTCACCGGCGCCTCCCGGTAAAGTCGCGGCAGGATGCCGTCCTCGATGTAGCCGGAACCGCCCAGCACCTCCAAAGCTTCTTGTGTTACGAATGGCGTGCGTTTGCAGATCCAGAATTTCGCGGCCGGGGTGAGCACACGGCGCAACACCAGCGATGCCTCATCGCTCTCGTCATAGGCGCGCGCCAGCCGCAGAGCCAGAACCGTCGCCGCCTCCGATTCCAGCGCGAGATCAGCCAGCACATTGCTCATCAGCGGTTGATCGATCAGCTCTTTCTGGAATGCCGTGCGGTGGTGCGCGTGATAGACCGCTTGCGCCACCGCCTGGCGCATTAATCCCGACGAGCCGATGGCGCAGTCGAGCCGCGTGTAGGCGGCCATCTCAATGATTGTCGGAATGCCGCGGCCTTCTTCCCCGATCAACTGCACATAGGCGCCATGAAATTCCACTTCGCCCGAGGCGTTCGAGCGATTGCCGAGCTTGTCCTTTAGGCGATTGATATAGATGGCGTTGCGTCCACCGTCGGGTGTCCAACGCGGCATCAGGAAACAGCTCAGGCCTTTCGGCGCCTGCGCTAGCACAAGAAATGCGTCGCACATCGGTGCCGACATGAACCATTTGTGCCCGTGCAGACGGAAGCTGCCGCCACCGGCCGGCTCCGCGCGCGTCGTGTTGGTGCGCAGGTCGGAGCCGCCCTGGTTTTCGGTCATGCCCATGCCGATGAGCGCGCCGGTCTTTTCGTTGATCGGAATAAAGCGCGGATCGTGGTTAGGCGCGCAAATCTTCGGCAGCCACACCTCGGCAATTTTGGGCGCCTGCCGCAGCGTCGGGACCGACCCGTAAGTCATGGCGATCGGGCAATAAACACCGGCCTCAATCTGCGTGAGCATGTAGCAGCCGGCCGCGCGCGCCACATGCGCGCCAAGTTGCTGCTTTGCCCATGGGCTGGAGTGCAAACCGGCGCCCAGCGCGATCGCAAGCAGCTCGTGCCAGGCCGGGTGGAATTCGATCTCGTCGATGCGATGACCGAAACGGTCGAACGTGCGCAACACCGGCGGATACCGGTTGGCATCGAACCCGAGCTTGATCGTCTCCGGCTTGCCGAGGGTCTGGCCCAGCGCGGTCAGTTGGCCGTTCGCCCAGGGGGCGCCTTCGCGCGCTACGGCCTCGCGCAACACGACGTCGCCGGCATACAGATTGTAGGGCTCGAGCGGCGGCGGCTGATTGCTGACCTCGAACATGGCTCGGGTCTCCATCGGCGATCAATGTTACAGCCGAATCAGGGAAACAGCGCCACCTGCTCGATGCCCATGCTCTCGGGGTAGCCCATGACAAGGTTCATGTTCTGGATGGCTTGGCCGGAGGCACCTTTTACCAGATTATCGAGGGCCGAGATGAGAATGGCGCGGCCCTCGATTCGGTCCTTGGCAACGCCGATGAAGGTCATGTTGGAACCGCGCACATGCCGCGTGTGCGGCACCTCGCCGAACGGCATTACGTGCACGAAGGGTTCCTTCGCGTAGAACTTTAAAAGCATCGCATGAAGATCCTCAGGCGTTCGCCCGCGCTTGCCCCGCACATAGATGGTCGAGAGGATGCCCCGGTTCATCGGCACAAGATGAGGGGTGAAGCTGACGATCACTTCCCGCCCGGCGGCCAGCGAAAACTCTTGGTCGAGCTCGGCCATGTGCCGGTGGCCGCCGACCCCATAGGCATTGAAGCCTTCCGAAACTTCCGAGAATAACATAGCTTCCTTGGCCGCCCGCCCTGCTCCGGTCATGCCGGACTTGGCGTCGACCACGATCTCATCGAGGTCGATCGCCTTGGCTTTGATCAACGGGACCAACGGAAGCTGCGCGCAGGTGGTGTAGCACCCTGGGTTGGCGACCAGCCGCGCCTTCTTGATTTCGCGCCTGTGGATTTCGCTTAAGCCGTAGACGGCTTCTTTCTGAAGCTCCGGCGCGTGATGCTCATGACCATACCATTTCGCGTAAGATCCGGTATCGGCAAGGCGGAAATCGGCCGACAGATCGACAATCTTGGTCGCCGGCGCCTTGGCCAGCAATTCCTTCACCACCTTCTGCGTTGTCGCATGCGGCAGCGCGCAGAATGCTACATCGAGACCTGCCTTGGCCCAGTCGAGACCTTCGATAGCGACCAGCTTCGGCAGATCGAACGGCGAGAATTGCGGAAAAACCTCGCGCATCGGCTTGCCGGCGCTGCGCTCGGCGGTGAGCAGCACAATCTCCGCCCGCGGATGGCGCAGCAACATGCGCACCAACTCTGAGCCGGTATAGCCCGAGGCGCCCAATACGCCGATCTTTGCTTTCGTGGCCATAATCGATCCTCATCCAAAGTTTTAAAGAACTACCGGACCAAGGCCAACAGCGCGGATGTTTTGGATAGTTAAGGTGCCGCGGCCAATATCCGGCGGCACGGGGACGATTACACGCGAGTGCGCGCCCGTGCCGTGGTGGCACGGCGGCGGTAGAACCGGAATGCTGCAACGCACATCATCATGGGCCGCGATATAGGCTGGACCGCATCGCCGGTCAAGAATGCGGCGCGTCGAATAACCCCGTTTGTCACCCTTTATTCCCGCCATAGGCTCCGCCCGCATCACTTGGCGCAAGCCGTATTGCGAGCGCCTACCGGTGGGCTAAGCTTGTGGAACTGCCTCACCCAATCGGCGGGGGCAAAAAAGCCGGCATGACCGGCATACATTCCTTGGGAGGAATACATGCGTCGTTTGACTATGATGGCGGGCGCCCTCGGCGTCGCGCTGATGATGAGCACCGGGGCCTTCGCCCAGGTGCCGCCCGATCCGAACAATCCGAACGAAGCCATCCCGGACGCGGATGACTCCGCCGCCTTATGGCGAGCACGATTAACATCGAAACCGCCAAGAAGGCGGCCGCGGGCGCCATCGCGGAAGCCAAGAAGCGAAACTGGAATGGCCTGTGTGTTGCGGTTGTCAGTCCATCCGGCGATCTGGTCTATTTCGAGAAGCAGGACAATTGCCAGTATGCGTCGGTCTCGATCTCGCAGCACAAGGCGCGCACGGCAGCGCGTTATCGGCGCCCGACAGTGGTGTTCGAACGGCTGTTCGGCAAGGGGCCGTTCTTCGCCTATTTGTCGACGCTCGATGATGTGATCATGTCGCGCGGCGGCAACCCGTTGGTGGTCGGCGGCAAAGTGATCGGCGCCATCGGCGTGAGCGGCGGCACCGGCTCGCAAGACGACGTGGTTTCTCAGGCGGGCGCCGCGGCGCTCAACTAGGCTTGCATCTTCGATACGAATTCCGCCGGGGCGAAAGTCCCGGCGGCATTTCGCATTTGCATCGGGAAGCAACCTCATGATCAGAAATCTTTCGCTTAGCTTGGCGATCGGGACTTGCGTCGTCATTTCCCAATTTGCCGCCACCGGCGTGGCATCGGCGGCGGAAATGAAAGTGCTTTCCCAACAGACCACCACCGGATTCGGCCATGTCGAATCCGTCGCCTATGACCCCAAGAGCAAGGTCCTTTACACCAGCGACTTCGGCCCTGACCTCAAGCCGGCCGACAAAGACGGCAAGGGCCAGATTAGCAAGGTGTCGCTGGACGGAAAAATTATCGATCCGAGGTTTCTCCCGGCCGCCGGCCAGACCCTCAACAAGCCGAAGGGTATCTGGATCAAGGGCAACCGGCTTTGGGTGACCGATATCGACTCGGTCTGGGTGTTCGATCTCAAGACCAAGGAAGGCAAAAAGCTCGAGCTGCCCGGCATCCAGTTTGCCAACGATCCGACGATCATGGACGACGCGCTCTACGTCAGCGACAACCGCTCCGATCAACTGTTCCGCGTCGAGCCGGCGGATTTCCTGAAATCAAAAAACGCGCCCAAGATCACCGTGGTGTACAAGGGAAAAGGCGTTTTCCCCAAGGGGCTCTATCCCGCCAAAGACGGCTCGCTGCTGATGGTCGGCTTCGAGTCCAAGGACAAGCCGCACGGCATCTATTCGATGGCGTCCGGTAAAGACCCGACCCTCCTATCCGACAATATCGGCATGTTGGATGGTCTCTATCAAATGACGGACGGCGATATTCTGGCGACCGACTGGGCCTCCGGCTCGCTGTTCCGCTGGAACAAGAAGGACGGAATGCAGAAGCTGGCGACCGACTTCAAGGGCCCGGCCGATTTCTGTGTCGTTCCCAACAAAACGGGCCTCCTGGTAGTCGTGCCCGATCCGGTCAAGGGCGAGTTGCGCTTCGTGCAGTTCGGCAAATAAACGAACCACAAATGCTACAAATTTCGCCTGGACTAGAATTTCGGCGGAATTTTTTTAGCCGTCAGCCAAACAAGTATTTCAGCGCAACCGCAATTGCGTCCCCGATTGTGAGCAGCGTCGCGGCCCATACCAAAGCCGAGCTGAAATTCGCGATCTGGAAACGCCAGAACGGCATCTCGAATATTCCGGCGATCAGTGGTACCACGGCGCGCAGAGGTCCGAAGAAGCGGCCAATGAAAATTCCAGGTATGCCCCATTTCTTCATGAAGACTTCGCCGCGCGGAATAAGATCCGGATGGCGCGACAGCGGCCAGATATGGGCAGCCGAATGTTCGAGCTTCAGTCCGATCCAGTAAGACAGCCAGTCGCCAAAGGCGGCGCCGAGCGATCCCGCGATCCACACTGGCCAGAAGTTGATGCCGCTCGGTCCTATCAAGGCGCCGATCGCCACCAGCGCGCCCCAAGCCGGGATCAACAGCGAAATGAAGGCAAGCGATTCCCCGAACGCCAGCGCGAATACGACTGGCGGCGCCCATGCCGCGTGGTCGCGCACGAAGGCGATAACCTGATCGACGTAGAACGGAGATTCCATCGGGGGCTCGTGCCGGACGCAAGCAGTTCCCGTATCTAGCCTGCCCTTCTGGCCGATGCCAGCGGGACGCAATTGCCCATAAACGCGCCGCCCCACCATCACTGTCCCGGCAAGCCGTGGCATAGTTGGTGGCAATCGATTCGCCGAAGGCCTATCTATCGGCCTTAAACCCCACCGCCCCGGACCGAACCCAGCGCATGGCCAAGACCGCGACCAAAAAGAAACCGCCGAAACAGCCCGATTTGTTCGACACTGGCCGCAGCAAAGCCAAATCGAAGGCGCGCAAGCCGGCTGCCCGTCAAACTGCGAAGACACCCGCGCGGGCCAAGCCCGCCGGCCACGGCGCGAGCGCTGAGTTCGGCTACACCGCCAAACATATCGAGGTGCTGGAGGGGCTGGAGCCGGTGCGCCGCCGCCCCGGCATGTACATCGGCGGCACCGACGAGAAGGCGCTGCACCATCTGTTCGCCGAGGTGATCGACAATTCGATGGACGAGGCGCTCGCCGGCCACGCCGACTGGATCGAAGTGGAGATGGAGGCGAACGGTTTCGTCAGCGTCACCGACAATGGCCGCGGCATCCCGGTCGATCCGCATCCGAAGTTCAAGAACAAATCCGCGCTCGAAGTGATCATGTGCACTTTGCATGCCGGCGGCAAATTCGACTCCAAGGTTTACGAGACGTCCGGCGGTCTGCACGGCGTCGGCGTCTCGGTCGCCAACGCGCTGTCCGAACGCATGGAGGTGGAGGTCGCGCGCGAGCAACAGCTCTACAAGATGGCGTTCGAACGCGGCAAGCCGAAGGGCAAGCTGGAAAAGGCCGGCCGCGCGCCGAACCGGCGCGGCACCAGGATCCGATTCAAGCCCGACCCGCAGATCTTCGGGCCGAAGGCCGCGTTCCAGGCGGAACGCGTGTTCAAGATGGCGCGCTCGAAAGCCTATCTCTATGGCGGCGTCGAGATCCGCTGGCATTGCGCCAAAGAACTGCTGCGCGGCGTGACCGACGTGCCCGAAAAGGCGACGTTCCACTTCGCCAATGGGCTAAAGGATTATCTTGCCGCCAATCTCGCCGATGCCACCTTGGTGCATCCGGACATTTTCACCGGCGCCGTCGGCAAGACCGGCAGCCACGGTACGGTTGAATGGGCGATCGCCTGGACCGCCGATGCCGACGGCTTCCTGCAATCCTACTGCAACACGATTCCAACCGCCGATGGCGGCACGCATGAATCAGGACTGCGCACCGCTTTGCTGCGCGGGCTGAAGGATCACGCCGCGCGCGTCGGCCAGGAAAAACGTGCGGCGCCGGTGACCAGCGAAGATGTGATGGTCGGCGCCGGCTGTATGCTCTCGGTGTTCATCCGCGAGCCGGAATTCCAGGGCCAGACCAAGGACCGGCTGGCCACCGCGGCGGCACAGAAGATCGTCGAGCAGGCGATCAAGGACCCGTTCGACCATTGGCTGTCGGGCAATCCGATGCAGGCCAACAAACTGCTGGATTTCGTCGTCGATCGCGCTGAGGAGCGGCTGCGCCGCCGGCAGGAAAAGGACATCGCGCGCAAGAGCGCGGTGCGCAAACTTCGCCTGCCCGGCAAGCTTGCCGACTGCTCGAATTCGGCTTCCGAAGGCTCCGAGATTTTCATCGTCGAGGGCGACAGCGCGGGTGGCTCAGCCAAGCAGGCGCGTGACCGGCGCACGCAGGCGGTGCTGCCGTTGCGCGGCAAGATTTTGAACGTCGCCTCCGCCGGCAAGGACAAGCTCGCGCAGAACGCCCAGCTTTCCGATCTGGTGCAGGCGCTCGGCTGCGGCACTGGCACGCACTATAGCGAGAAGGACCTGCGCTACGAGAAGGTCATCATCATGACCGACGCCGATGTCGACGGCGCGCATATCGCCTCGCTGTTGATCACCTTCTTCTACCGTCAGATGCCGAAGATGATCGACGCCGGACGGCTCTATCTCGCGGTACCGCCGCTGTATCGTCTCCAGCACGGCGGCAAGATCGCCTATGCGCGCAATGACAAGCACAAAGAGCAATTGTTGAAGTCGGACTTCAACGCCAATGCCAAGGTGGAGGTTTCTCGTTTCAAGGGCTTGGGCGAGATGATGGCCGCGCAATTGAAGGAGACCACCATGGACCCAAGCAAGCGCACGCTGCTCAAGGTCATGCTGGCGGACAAGGACATTAAGACGACCGCCAAGGCGGTCGAGCGACTGATGGGCACCAAGGCCGAAGCGCGCTTCGAATTCATCCAGGAGAATGCGGAGTTTGCGAGCGAGCAGTTGTTGGACGTGTGACGTCGCTGGAAGGCCGCCCTACTCGCACTTCTTCAATACCGGCGTCTTGGCGTCGCTTGCGAGCGCGATGCCGTCCCTGACGCGCACTTCCCCGCCGTCCGGCTGATTGAAAATAGTGCGCCGCGTGCCGTCACGGACCTCGAACACCAGCTTTTGCCGTTCCTCGTCCGGCGTGCCGGGCAGGAAAATGACATTCACCGCCAGCCGCGTCTCCGAAACTCGCGCGGCCTGCAGCACGCTATAGCGATTTCGCGCGAAGGCGGCGCCTATATTATGGTCCTCCAGCACCAGCCCCGGGCTCGGCATAAAGATGGTGACATGCGGGTTGGCGCGCGTGGCGGGCTGTTTGCAGTCGTTCGCCCAAGTTCCGAACAGCCCGAATTGCTGGAACAGTTCTTCAATCGTTGCGGATTCGGCAGCGGCGCTTGCGGCAGTCACAAGCGCAAGCACGAAAACTGCCGCAATCCGCATGACTTTGCCGCCCCACCGCTGATGTCGCCGAACACACATTAGCAGCCGGGCGTTCAACGGCAATCGGCACGGCAAACATTGCCGTGCCGATTTCGTATTAGAGTTTATTATTGCTCGAACGTCAGGTTCGCGGCCTTCACCACATCGGCGAACGACTTGATGTCGGCGTCAATGATCTTACCGAACGCCGCGCCGGTTGGCCCACCCGGCGTCACCGCCATCTTTTTCAATCCGTCTTGCACGTCCGGATCGGCGATCGCACGGCCGAGTTCCGCCGTCAACTTCTTGACCACGGGCTCAGGCGTGCCGGCCGGTACGAAGAAGCCGCTCCACAATTTCGTATTGACCTCCGGATAGCCGGCCTCCGCCATGCTCGGCACGTCGGGCAGTTCGGACGAGCGCTCGGAGCCGGTGACCGCCAAGGCGCGGGTCTTCCCGCTTTTCACCAGCGGAATTGCGGGTGGACCGTCGGATATCGTGAACAGGCACTGTTCGCTCAGCACGCAAAGATTCGAACTCGTTCGTGCCCTTGAAGGGGATCGCAACGCCCGGCATGCCGGTCTTGAGCTTCAACGTCTCGCTGGCGATGGTGAAGGCCGGCGAGGACGAGCCGTAGTTCGATTTGTCGGGATTGGCCTTTGCCCAAGCCACCAGTTCTTTCACGTTCTTGGCCGGATGATTACCCGGCACAACCAGCACCAGCGGGAACGATGCGATCATGTTGAGCGGAATGAAGTTCTTGGTCGGATGATAGTTGAGATTGGCGTAGATCGCGACCGCGATCGACATCTGGCCGGTGGCGCCAACCAGCACGGTATAGCCGTCGGGCGGTTGATGCGCCGCGTAGTCGGAGGAAATCCGCCCGCCGGCGCCAGGTTTATTCTCGACGATGGCGGTGTAGCCGGTGTTCTGCTGGAATTTATTCACCACCAGACGCGCGAAAATATCATTGCCGCCGCCGGCGGCGAAGCCGACGATGAAACGGATGGTCCGGTTCGGATAGTCGCTTTGCGCGCGCGCGTCCGCGGCGAACAGCAGCGCCAGCCCAAACGCCAAGGCAAAAATGCTTCGAATCCTCATCATGGTTTCCCCCACCCGTGTTTTTTGGCCGTTCTGCCAAAAGCGTACACCGAACCTTCCCAATCGGAAATGCCCTTTGTCATGATGTGCTAGCCTCGCGAAATCAACGCATAGTCCGAAAGCCAGCATGAGCGCCCCCTCCTCGATGCTTCCTGATAGGCAAACCACAAGCGGCGACCTTTTCGGCCATCCGCGCGGCCTCACTTATCTGTTCGCGACCGAGATGTGGGAGCGCTTCTCGTATTACGGAATGCGCTCGCTGCTTGTGCTCTACATGGTCAAGTATCTGCTTGAGCCGCATCGCGCCGAAGGCGTGCTCGGCCTTGCCACGTTCCGGCATGCTCTGGAATTCGTGTTCGGTCCGCTGGCGCTGCAACCGCTCGCCTCGCAGATCTACGGCTTCTACACCGGGTTGGTGTATCTCACCCCTATTTTCGGCGGATTGCTGGCCGACCGCATCCTGGGACAGCGCCGCACGGTCGTATTGGGCGCAGCGCTCATGGCCGTCGGCCATTTCCTGATGGCGTTCGAGCATTTGTTTCTGCTGGCGCTGCTCATCCTCATTCTCGGCAACGGCGCCTTCAAGCCGAACATCTCCACCCAGGTCGGCGCGCTCTATGCGCCGGGCGACCGCCGCCGCGACCGCGCCTTTTCGATCTTCTATGTCGGGATCAATCTCGGCGCCTTTCTCGCTCCCTTGATCTGCGGCACGCTCGGCGAGGAACTCGGCTGGCACTATGGCTTTGCCGCCGCCGGCGTCGGCATGACCATCGGACTTGTGATATATCTGCTGGCCGCCCCGACATTGCCGCCGGATGCCTTCACACGAACGGAAGCGGTAAAGGCCTCCTTGCGGCGCGAGGAATGGCAGGCGATCGGAGCCATCTTCGCGCTGATGCTTCCGGTCAGCCTGTTCTGGGCTACCTACGAGCAGCAGGGTAACACCATCGCGCTTTGGGCGGATCAATTTACCGACCGGCATTTTTTCGGCAGCGAAATTCCGGTCACCTGGTTCCAGGCATTCAATCCGTTCATGATCTTTGCCTTCACGCCGTTCATCGTCGCGCTGTGGCACCGGCAAGGCCAACGCGAGCCGGGCACTGTCGCCAAGATGGCGATCGGCTGCTTTCTCAATGCCGCCGGCTATCTGGTGATGGTCGCCGCCGCCTGGCGCGCCGATGGCGGACAGGCGAGCTGGCTCTGGCTGTTCGGCTATTTCGTCGTGATCACCATAGGCGAACTTTATCTGTCGCCAGTCGGGCTTTCGCTGGTGACCAAGATCGCGCCAATGCGCCTGCTGTCAATGATGATGGGCGTGTGGCTGTCAACGAGCTTCATCGCCGGTTTTCTTGCCGGTTATCTGGGGACGTTCTGGTCAAGCATGACGAAGCCGCATTTCTTTTTGATGCTGGCGATCATTTCGGCCATCGCCGGCCTTGCGATTGCGTTGCTCAACCGCCCCCTACGCACGATCCTGAACGATCAATCGATCGGCAGTCCGGCATAGTTTTCCGCCAGCGTCGTCGCCGCGGCGCGCGAGCTGGTGAGATATTCGAGCTCGGCAACCTGCCGCCGACGGTCGAAGGCATTCTCGTCCGGGAAATGGTGCAGCAATGACGTCATCCACCAGGAAAAGCGCTGCCCCTTCCATACCCGCGGCAGCACCGCTTGCGAATAGCCATCGAGCTTTTCGGTCTTGCCGGACTTGTAATATTCCGCAATCGCGCGCGCTAGCATTCGCACATCGGCAAACGCAAGGTTCATGCCCTTGGCGCCGGTCGGCGGCACGATATGCGCGCTGTCGCCGGCAAGGTACAGCCGGCCGTGCTGCATCGGCTCGGTGACGAAGCTGCGCATCGGCGTGACTCCCTTTTGCAGGATATTGCCTTCGGCAAGCTTGCGTACACCGCCGAGCCGCAGATGCAATTCCTCCCAGATCCGCGCATCTGGCCACTTCTCGATATCCTCGTCCGGCGCGCATTGGAAATAGAGCCGCGCCAGAACCGGCGAGCGCATGGTGTAGAGTGCAAAGCCGCGGTCATTGTAGGAATAAATCAGTTCATCTTCCGGCGGCGGCGATTCCGCCAGGATGCCGAGCCAGCCGAAAGGATATTCACGGTCGTAGGTAGTGAGCACGCCAGCCGGGATGCTCGGCCGGCAGACGCCGTGAAATCCATCGCAGCCGCCGATGAAGTCACAGGCGATCTCTTTTTCTTCACCGTTGTGCTTGAAATGGATCTTCGGCGCCTTGCCGTCGATGTCGTGCACGCTGGTGTCGGATACCTCGAACAGGATCGGCGTTCCGTCGGCGAGCCGCCGCGTGATCAGATCCTTGACGATTTCCTGCTGGCCATAGATCGCGACGCCCTTGCCGACCAACTCCTTGAAATTGAGATGATGCAGGGCGCCCGCGAAATTCAGGTGAATGCCGCTGTGGAACATCGCCTCACGCTGCATGCGCTCGCCGACGCCGGTTTCGATCAGCATATCGACGACCCACTGCTCGATCAGGCCGGCACGGATGCGGTTCTCGCAATAGGCGCGGTTGCGGTTCTCGATGATGATGGATTCGATGCCGGCCAGATGCAGCAGATGCGACAGCATCAAACCCGCCGGCCCCGCTCCGACAATACCGACCTGCGTGCGCATTTTCTGCCCCCCAGGGCGATGAATTGTTAGGTTCGGTATAGTGGCTGGACTTCAAGCAGGCAAAGGGACGAAGGCCGGAAAGGCTTGGACAATTTCTTGGGTTACGGCGGCCAGCCGTAACGCGGCACCGTTTCCATATATTGCCTGTAGGAATCGCCGAATTTCGCCGTCAGATAGCGCTCCTCGCGCTTGACCACGCCGAAATGCAGAACCACCACGGAAACCGCGGTCATCACCAGCATCCAGTCCGACGCGAGCAGGATGGAAAGGCCGATGAGAAACAGGGTGCCGCCGACATACATCGGGTTGCGTAGCCGACCGAAAATGCCGCCGGTCACCAAAGTGAGTGACGGTTTCCAAGGCTCAACATGGGTGCCGGCCGAACGAAAGCCCCGGATCGCGGGGATCGTGATCGCGGCGCCCGCGCCAATGAAGATCACGCCGATGACAATGCGCGCCGTCAGTGACAGCAATAACATCAGCACATAAGCCGGCAGCAGCCAGTCGAGCAGCAAGCCGAGCACGATCGCAGCCGCGAAGAGGAGCGGCGGCGGCGCTATCACGCCTGCGGTATCGCGATTTTCAGTCATGGTCATGCACACATAGAACGCCCGGTTACGCCGTGGGTTTCGCGGGAACGCCTAGGCACTGAGCCATTCGGCCAGCGCGGCGTTCACCGCATCGGGCTTCTCGATCGTGGATAAATGCCCGCAACCGGGCACCACCATGAGTTTCGATCCGGCGATGCCGCCGGCGATTTCCCTTGCCAGTTCCGGCGGCGTGAGCTCGTCGCCCTCCCCGACCAGCATCAGCGTGGCGCAGCGAATGGTCGCCAGCAGCGGCCGCGAATCCGGCCGCGACATCACGGCCTTTTGTTGGCGCACGAACGCCTCGGCGCCGGTATCGGTCGCCATGTCGCGCACTACGCGCTTGAGCGTTTCGTCGTTTTGTCGGTTCCTGTGCAAGAAACGTGGTATCAGCGCGTCGACCACGTCGGCGAGCTTGCCGGTTTGCGCCATGGCAATGAACTTCTCGCGTCCCGCCTTCTGCTCGGGCATGTCCGGACGCGCCGAGGTGTCGAGTAGCGCGAGCTTGGCGATGCGCTCGGGCGCCAGCCGCATCATGGCGAAGGCGATGTAGCCGCCCATCGATAGTCCAACGAGCGCGAAGCGCGGCGGCGCGTCGCTCAGGATGCGCGTGGCGATCGCGGCCATGTCGTCATCGCGCCGGTGATCGGCAACCGCGACTTGTCCGAAAGGCCATAGTGCCGATATTTGCGGGGCATACAGGCGTGCGCTGCATAGCAGCCCTGGGACCAGCACGAGCGGTAGCGATTGCGCCATTTGCGTCCTCCGGTGAGCCAAAAGACTAAGATTAACACGACTTATTGGACAGCCGGAGCATTGACTTTGGCCCTTTCGGGCCTATGTTCCGCCCAACCGGTTCGATCCGAAGATTCGACCGTCCCCCGCGCATTGCAACTGGTTTTCATGTCCGGCGCGGACCCGGAATGGTCATTGCCTGAGGTTATATGTCCTTTACCCATCTCGGCCTGTCCGACAAGGTTATCGCCGCCATCGAGTTGGCCGGTTACAAGACACCCACCCCGATACAAGACCAAGCCATTCCCCATGTTCTCGCGCGCCGCGACGTCCTCGGCATCGCGCAGACCGGCACCGGCAAGACCGCCGCCTTCGTGTTGCCGATGCTGACCATGTTGGAGAAGGGCCGCGCCCGCGCGCGCATGCCGCGCACACTGATCCTGGAACCAACGCGCGAACTCGCCGCGCAGGTCGTTGAGCAGTTCGAGAAATACGGCAAGAACCACAAGCTCACCGTCGCGCTGATCATCGGCGGCGTTTCGTTCGGCGATCAGGACGCCAAGCTGGTGCGCGGCGTCGATGTGTTGATCGCAACTCCCGGCCGCCTGCTCGATCATTCGGAGCGCGGCCGCCTGCTGCTCTCCGGCGTCGAGCTGCTGGTGATCGACGAAGCCGACCGCATGCTCGATATGGGATTTATTCCCGATATTGAACGCATCGGCAAGCTGGTGCCATTCACGCGCCAGACGCTGTTCTTCACGGCCACCATGCCGCCGGAAATCCAGCGCATCGCCGACAACTTCCTGCACAATCCGGTGCGCGTGGAAGTCTCCAAGCCAGCCACCGCCGCCACCACAATCACCCAACTGCAAGTCGCCACCGGCCGCGACCCGGCCGAAAAGCGCGAAACGCTGCGCCGCTTGATACGCTCGGCCGACAACTTCAAGAACGCCATTATTTTCTGCAACCGCAAGCGCGAGGTTGCGCTACTGCACCGCTCGCTGGTGCGCCACAAATTCAACGCGGTCGCATTGCACGGCGATCTCGATCAGTCGGCGCGCACCGCGGCGCTTGATGCTTTCCGCAACGGAGAAGCTAAGCTGCTGATCGCTTCGGACGTTGCCGCCCGCGGTCTCGACATTCCCGCCGTCAGCCACATCTTCAATTTCGACGTGCCGCATCATCCGGACGACTACGTTCACCGCATAGGCCGCACCGGCCGCGCGGGCTTGAGCGGCACCGCCATCACCCTGGTCGCGCCCGCCGACGGTAAGGCGGTGACCGCGATCGAGAAGCTCATCGGCCAGACCATTCCCTGGGCCGGCGCTCCGGCCGCAACTGAGCCTCATGATAGCCGGCCGCCGCAGACCGAACGGGCGCGCGGCGAGCGAAATCATGGCGAACGTGGCCCCCAACGCGGCCGTGGCGAACGCCATCGCGGCCGCCAGCCGCAAACGCGCCAAGAAGGGCGGCAAGAGGCACAACCGCACCAAGCCCAACCACAACCGCAACAAGATCGGGCTAATATGCCGCGCCCGCCGCAGCAGCAGCCGCGACCGCAACGCGACCTCGAGGCTGATTCCGATGGCAGCCACCTGCCCGCCTTTCTGCTCCGCCCGGTGACCCTGAAGGCCTGATACGGCTGAATTTTCGGGTTCGCCGGCCGCCAGATGGCGATTTTTACAGTTCCGTCGCTGTCAAATTTACCGCCGATTCACCTCCCTCGAATACCGTCCCACGGGCGCGCGGATCGCGGCCGGCTGGGCCGCGTGCGTCGTTATTGCCAGGCATATGCGCCTGTAGACGGGGATCTTGCCGATGACCGGGCATGCCGATGAGCACGAACGCACGATGGCGTTCGCGAAAATCGCGCTCGGCCAGATCAAGGCGTTGCATCAGGCAGCGACCCCGCGCAATTACGAGGTCTGGTACGCCTACGCCACAGGCTATCACCCCTCGCTCAATCAGAAGATCAACGAGGTGCTGCAACAGAGCGGCGGCCTCTCGGACGCCGATATCGAGCATATCTACGAGACTTACTTGTCGCCGACCCGGTTGACCGATCGCATCGACATGGTCGGCAGCCAGGTGATGGGCGAAATCGAGCAGGTGATGGCAATGATCGACGCCGCCGCCGGCTCCGCCACTAGCTACACCGAGAGCCTTGCAGACATGAGCGCGAAGCTCGGCAACTCGAAGGACCGCGAGGGACTGCGCGCCATCGTCGAGAGCCTGGTGCAGACTGCCAAGGAGATGGAATTCTCCAACCATAAGCTGGAAGAGCGGCTGAACGCTTCCAAGCAGGAAATCAACGAACTGCAGGAAAACCTGGAGACGGTGCGCACCGAGAGCCTGACCGATCCGCTAACCCAGCTCTCCAACCGCAAATTCTTCGACACCACGCTCGAACAAGCCATCGCCGATGCGCGCGACAAGAACGAAGCGCTGTCGTTGATGATGACCGACATCGACCACTTCAAGAATTTCAACGACAGTTTCGGCCACCTCACCGGCGACCAGGTGCTGCGCCTGGTGGCGATGTCGGTGAAACAGAACGTCAAAGGTCAGGACACCGTGGCGCGCTACGGCGGCGAGGAGTTCGCCATCGTGCTGCCAAACACGGTGCTGCGCTCGGCGATCACGGTCGCCGATCACATCCGCCGCGCGGTGATGACCAAGGAATTGATGAAGCGCTCGACCGGCGAGCATCTCGGACGCGTGACGATCTCGATCGGCGTCGCTACCTTGCACAAGTCCGACACTATACAGACATTGATCGAGCGCACCGACGCCTGCCTTTATGCCGCCAAGCGGCACGGCCGCAACCGCGTGATGTGCGAGACCGATCCGGAAGTATCCGTCAACGACGCTTCGGCGCAGGTGGCGTAAGCCAAATCGTGCCCCAGACGCGGCGCAGCACGTAGCGCAGTGTAGTGGTGCGCCCGGGACGCGCCCAGCGTTACTCCGCCGCGTTCTTGGCCGGGGTGAGTTGCACCGATTCACCGCAGCCGCAGGAGCCGGTCTGGTTCGGATTGTTGAAGATGAACTGGGCGGACAGCTTTTCCGTCTTGTAGTCCATCTCGGTGCCGAGCAGGAACAGCACGGCCTTCGGATCGACCAAAATCTTGACGCCCTTGTCTTCGACCACTTCGTCGGTCGGCTTCACGCTGTCGGCATATTCCATGGTGTATTCCATGCCGGCACAGCCGCCGTTCTTGACGCCGACACGCACGCCGGCGACCGGCCGCTCAGCCCGCGCCATCACGTCCTTGATACGCACAGCGGCGGCATCGGTGAGCCGCATCACTTGGGGTCTGGGTCGTGCAGTGGCCATGGCAACCTCTTGGTTCTTTATATGGCGATTCGGAACCCTAATCGCCACTCACCACATATTCAGCACTAAACGCGCCTCGTCCGACATGCGGCTCGGATCCCAAGGCGGATCCCACACCACCGAAACCTTGGTTTCCTTGACGCCGGCTACACTGGAGACGGCATTCTCCACCATGATCGGCAGTTCCTGCGCCGACGGACAATTGGGCGAAGTGAGCGACATGTCGATCTTGACCGCCCGGTCGTCGCCGATATCGATCTTGTAGATCAGCCCGAGTTCGTAAATATCGGCCGGGATTTCCGGGTCATAGACGGTCTTGATGCCCGCGATGATATCGTCGGTCAGCCGATTGAGCTCGTCCTGCGGCAGCGTCGAGGAGCCGCTTACGGCCGCATTCTCCGGCGACTTGCCAGTGACAGCCGGTGTCTCAGGCGTATCTTTGGTAACTTCTTGTGTCATGCGAAGAATTCCTGCGCCTTCACCAGCGAGGCGGCCAGTATATCGACTTCGTCTTTGGTGTTGTACATGGCGAACGAGGCGCGGCAGGTGGCGGTGACGCCAAAGCGCGCCAGCAGCGGCATTACGCAATGGGTGCCGGCGCGCACAGCGACACCGGAACGGTCGATGATGGTGGCGACATCGTGCGGATGGGCGCCCTTGATCTCGAACGAGACGATCGGGCCCTTGTCGGGCGCTTTGCCGATGATGCGCAGCGAATTGATCGCACCCAGCCGCTGATGCGCGTATTTGACCAGTTCACCTTCATGAGCGCGGATGCGCGCTTTGCCGACGGAATTGACGTAATCGATCGCCGCGCCGAGCCCGATCGCCTGCACGATCGCCGGCGTGCCTGCCTCGAAACGGTGCGGCGGCTCGCCATAGGTGACGCGGTCTTGGTAGACTTCGCGGATCATCTCGCCGCCACCGTTGAACGGTTCCATGGCGGCGAGCAGATCGTATTTCCCGTACAAAACGCCGATGCCGGTCGGACCGTAGAGCTTGTGGCCGGTGAAAACGTAGAAGTCCGCATCGAGATCGCGCACGTCGACATCCAGATGTACGGCACCTTGCGCGCCATCGACCAAAACCGGAATGCCGCGAGCATGCGCGAGCTTGATAACATCCTTCACCGGCACCACGGTGCCGAGCGCGTTCGACATCTGGGTAATCGCGACCATCTTGGTGCGCGGGCCCAGAAGCTTCTCGATTTCGTCGATCAGGAAGTTGCCTTCATCGTCGACCGGCGCCCATTTGATCACCGCGCCATGGCGCTCGCGCAGGAAATGCCAGGGCACGATGTTCGAGTGATGCTCCATGATCGAGAGAACGATCTCATCGCCCGGCTTGATCCGCGCAGCGCCGAAACTATACGCGACCAGGTTAATCGCCTCGGTCGCATTGCGCGTGAAGACGATCTCTTCTTTGCGCCCGGCATTGAGGAAGCCGCGCACGGTTTCGCGCGCGCCCTCGTACGCTTCGGTCGCTTCATTGGCCAAATAATGCAGGCCGCGATGCACGTTGGCGTATTCGGACGTATATGCCTTCTGGATGCGGTCGAGCACGGCTTTCGGCTTCTGCGCCGAGGCGGCGTTGTCGAGATAGACCAGCGGCTTGCCATAGACCTGCATCGCCAACGCAGGGAAATCGGCGCGGATCTTGGCGACGTCATAGGAACCGTTGCTAACCGCAGGATGTGTGGTCATTGCCGCGACCCCAGCCATCTGAGCGCGGCAAACTTCAGCGCGTCACGAATCCCTTCGTGCGCGATTTCTTCGATCGTTTCGTCGATGAAGGCCTCGATCAACAGCGCTTCGGCTTCCTTGTCGGTAATGCCACGCGACATCAGATAGAACTTCAGGCCCGGATCGAGCGCCCCAGCAGTGGCGCCATGGTTGCAGACCACGTCGTCGGCGAAAATCTCCAGCTCGGGCTTGTTGTCGGCCTCGGCATCGTCCGAAAGCAGCAAGGCGCGCGTGAGCATCTTGGCATCGGTCTTTTGCGCGTGCGGCTGCACGACGATCTTACCCTGAAATACGCTGTGGCTCTCACCGTCGAGCACCGCCTTGAATTGCTCGCTGCTTTCGCAACCAGGCGCGGCATGCTCGATCAGCAGCGTGGTGTCGACGTGCTCCTTGCCGCGCAGCAGGCTGACGCCGCGAATGCCGGCTTTGGTCCCCTCGCCGGCAAACCGAATGAATTTCTGGTTGCGCACAAGCTGGGCGTCGCTGGTGAAGGCGAAGCTGTTGAAAGTCGCGCGCGCGCCGATGCGAGCCAGCAGGCTCGCGATATGCAGCGCGCGGCCTTGCGTGATCTTGAAGTAATCGACCTGCGCCTCATCTTCGATCACCAATTCGAGCGCGGTGTTGACCTGGGATAGCCCGCTTTCGTGGCTTTCGATGACGACCGCCTTGGCGCCCTTTTCCACCACGATCAGCGAGCGGATGAAGGCGGAACTCGGCGTGTCAGTCCCCGTGGCAAATACCAGATGGATTGGCCGCGACAGCGCAACGCCGGCGGAAATCTTAATCACGGCGCCATCGCCCATCATGGCGGTATTGAGCGCGACGCCGACATCGTTAGTCGCTACCGTCTTGCCGACATAGGCGGCGACCAGCGGATCGCTTTTGGTGAGGGCATCCGCCATCGAGCCGATGGCAAGCCCGGCCTCAGGCGCAAGATCGGACAATTCGGTCACGAATGTGCCGTCGACAAACACCAGCCGCCGGCAATCGACGCCCGCCAACACATTGCCGGCGGATTTAGCCCGCGCCTTCGCGGCCGCATCGGGCGGCACCACCAACGGATACGACTCGCGCATCAACGCGCGTAAATCGGTGTATTTCCATTCCTCGACTCGGCGATGCGGCAGTCCGCGCGCATCGAAGCTGCGGAACGCGTCATCGCGCAAAGCCGCGACCGCACCCTTGCCAGGCAGCCGGTCGCGCACGCTCGTATAGGCAGCACTCAGCGCCTGCTCGGCCGGTGTCTTGATGGCGCGAACTTCTGCGTTCATTGCTTAGGCCGCCTCGTCCTGGAATTGCGCGTAGCCCTTGGCTTCGAGCTCGAGCGCGAGCTCCTTGCCGCCGGACTTCACCACCCGGCCCTTGGCCAGTACATGCACCACGTCGGGCACAATGAAATTCAACAAACGCTGATAATGCGTAATGACGATCATCGAGCGCTCCGGCGAGCGCAGGCGATTGACACCCTCGGCCACGATCTGCAGTGCGTCGATGTCGAGGCCGGAATCGGTCTCATCGAGCACCGCCAGCCGCGGCTGCAATATTGCCATCTGCAAAATCTCGTTGCGCTTCTTCTCGCCGCCCGAGAAGCCGACATTGACCGCGCGGCGCAACATCTCCTGGCTGACGCCGAGATGCGCCGAGGTATCGCGCACCAACTTCATAAAATCCGGCGTGGAGAACTCCTTCTCCCCGCGCGTCTTGCGTTGTGCGTTGAGCGCGGTGCGTAAGAAAGTCATGGTGGCAACGCCCGGCACCTCCACCGGATATTGAAACGCAAGAAAGATACCCTTGGCGGCGCGCTCGTCCGGCGGCATTCCCAGGATGCTCTTGCCGTCGAGTAGCACATCGCCCTCGGTGACCTTGTAATTGTCCTTGCCGGCCAGCACATAGGCGAGCGTCGACTTGCCGGAGCCGTTCGGACCCATGATGGCCGCGACCTGGCCCTTCTCGACCGATAACGTCAGACCGTTAAGGATTTTCTTGTCCTCGACCTCCACATGCAGATTTATTATTTCAAGCAACGGCATCAGATTAACCCACGCTTCCTTCCAGAGAGATCGAAATCAGTTTCTGCGCCTCAACCGCGAATTCCATTGGCAACTGCTGCAGCACATCCTTGACGAAGCCGTTGACCACCAGCGCGGTCGCCTCTTCCGCCGACATGCCGCGCTGACGGCAATAGAACAGCATGTCGTCGGAGATCTTCGAAGTTGAGGCCTCGTGCTCGAACACGGCGGAGGAATTCTTCGCCTCGATATATGGCACCGTGTGCGCGCCGCATTTGTTGCCGATCAGCAGCAAGTCGCAGTTGGTGAAGTTGCGCGCATTGGTCGCCTTACGATGCGCGGTGACCAGCCCGCGATAGGTGTTGTTGGATTTACCCGCAGCAATTCCCTTGGAGATGATGCGGCTGGTGGTGTTCTTGCCGAGGTGGATCATCTTCGTGCCACTGTCGACCTGCTGGCGGCCGTTCGAGATCGCGATCGAATAGAATTCGCCGCGCGAATGATCGCCGCGCAGGATGCAGCTCGGATATTTCCAGGTGATGGCCGAGCCGGTCTCGACCTGGGTCCAGGAGATCTTCGAGCGCGCGCCGCGGCAGTCGCCGCGCTTGGTGACGAAGTTGAAGATGCCGCCTTTGCCGTCAGCGTCGCCGGGATACCAGTTCTGCACGGTCGAATATTTGATTTCCGCGTCGTCGTGCGTGACCAGTTCGACCACGGCGGCATGCAGCTGGTTCTCGTCGCGCATGGGCGCGGTGCAGCCTTCCAGGTAGCTCACGTAAGCGCCCTTGTCGGCGATGATCAGCGTGCGCTCGAACTGGCCGGTGTTTGCTTCGTTGATACGGAAATAGGTCGACAGTTCCATCGGGCAACGCACGCCCGGCGGCACGTAGACGAAAGAGCCGTCGGAGAACACCGCAGAATTGAGCGTAGCAAAGAAGTTGTCGGTCACGGGGACGACAGAACCGAGGTACTTCTTGACGAGCTCGGGGTGTTCTCGAATCGCCTCCGACATCGGCATGAAGATCACGCCGGCCTTTTTCAGCTCTTCCTTGAAAGTAGTGGCGACCGAAACGGAATCGAAAACCGCGTCCACCGCCACGCGTCGTTCGCCCTCGGGGCGAACGACGCCGGCGAGGAGCTCCTGCTCGCGCAGAGGAATGCCAAGCTTCTTGTAGGTCTCGAGAATTTGCGGATCGACCTCGTCGAGCGAGGCGAGCGCTTTCTTCTTCGGCGCCGAATAGTAATAGGCGTTCTGATAATCGATCTCGGGATAGTCGACGCGCGCCCAGGTCGGCTCGCGCATGGTCAGCCAGCGGCGAAAGGCTTCCAGCCGCCAGGCCAGCATCCATTCCGGCTCGTTCTTCTTGGCCGAGATGAAACGAACGGTGTCTTCGGAAAGACCCTTCGGGGGCTTCTCGGATTCGATATCGGTGACGAACCCGTATTTGTATTGGTCAACGTCAATTCGGCGGACCTGTTCGACGGTCTCTTGTACGGCCGGCATTCTTCCCTCCCCTCACGGTTTCAAGGACCGCGGGTTGGATTTGTCGGTTATGGTCGGATCACTTATCGCGTCGCGATCATTCCTTTTGACGCCGCCTCATGCGGCATCGGCATGCTTCTTAAGTAGTGACGAAACGACGGTATTCCAGGCAGTTAGCAGGCGTTCGACATCGGCCTCCGTCGTGTTCCAGCCGAGACTGACCCGCACGGAGCCGCGCGCAAGGCAGGGTTCCACACCCATCGCGGCCAGCACATGCGATGCCTGCACCTTGCCGGACGAACAGGCGGAGCCGGACGACACCGCTACAGCATTGAGATCAAACGCGATTATGGCGGTCTCCGCCTTCATGCCGGGGACCGCAAACAGTGTGGTGTTGGGTAGCCGTGGCGCGCTCTCGCCGAAAATCACCGCCTGCGGCGTGGCCGCCTTGAGGCCCGCTTCGAAGCGGTCGCGTAACGCCACCATGCGGAGCGCGTCCGCCTGCCTTGCGGCAGAAGCGGCGCTGGCGGCAGCGCCAAAGCCGGCAATCGCGGCGACGTTTTCAGTGCCGGCACGCAGCGAACGTTCCTGGCCGCCGCCCCGGATTAATGACTCTCCGACATGAACGTCGCTGCGCCGCACCAGCGCGCCGACGCCTTGCGGCCCGCCGAGCTTGTGGGCGGAAATGCTGAGCAAATCGGCGCCGAGATCCTCGATCGAACAATCGATGCGGCCAGCCCCCTGCACCGCGTCCACATGCAGCGCGCCGGAAACCGCGTGCACGATCCGCGCGATGTCCGAAATCGGCTGAATCACGCCGGTCTCGTTATTGGCCAGCATGACCGACACCAAGGGCCGCTGCGCCTTGACGATGCGGCGGCGCAACTCGGTGAGATCGAGGCGGCCATCAGCACCGACCGGTAATTCCTCGAAGGCGCCAGCGGGGAAACGGCCGCCGCTACGCACCGATGGATGCTCAACGGCCGATACGAACAGCCGCTCGCGCGGCTCCTTGCGCCCGCCAATCTCGAGTGCCGGGGTCAGCGCCAGCATGTTGGCTTCGGTGGCGCCGCTGGTGAAGGTGACATTCTTAGGCTGTGCGCCGACCAGCGCGGCGACCTGACCGCGGGCCTGCTCGACCAGATGCCGGGCCGCCCGGCCTTCCGCATGGACGGAGGAGGCATTGCCGGTCCGGTCCAGCGCTGCGACCATGGCGGCGCGCGCCTCCTGCCGCAGGGGCGCGGTGGCATTCCAGTCAAAATAGGTCCGCTCAGCCATCGGTCTTGCCGCTCGCCTTGCTACTTGGCCTGCCCATATCCATTTACCGTTTAGGCTCCAGACCCCGCAAAAAGCTTGCTTTTTGCCCTGGGGATCGTGTTAGAAGCCCGCATTCATGGGCAACTTATAACCTGAGTTGGGCCAGTGACCAGCGGAAATCATATAATTAGAATAATTCCAAACTAGTGTCCGGAACGGTCAGTTCCCCTGGACGTCCGTATAAATCCCGATGCCGCGACACCCTTTCGCGGCAAGCTTGGTTCGAGGTCGAGAGCAATGCCTGAGGTCATTTTTACCGGTCCGGCGGGACGCATCGAAGGCCGCTATCACCCAGCGCGGCAGAAGAACGCGCCGATCGCGATCATCCTGCATCCGCACCCGCAGTTCGGCGGGACGATGAACCACCCGATCATCTACCAGCTCTACTACGCCTTCGTGCACCGGGGATTTTCGGCCCTGCGGTTCAATTTCCGCGGCGTCGGCCGCAGCCAAGGCTCGTTCGATCACGGCCAGGGCGAATTATCCGATGCCGCAGCCGCGCTCGACTGGGCGCAGACCATCAACCCCGAGGCAAAGAGTTGCTGGATCGCCGGCTTCTCGTTCGGCGCATGGATCGGCATGCAGTTGCTGATGCGCCGGCCCGAGGTCGAGGGTTTCATCTCGATCTGTCCGCCCGCCAATCTCTACGACTTCTCGTTCCTGGCGCCCTGCCCTTCGTCCGGCCTGATCGTCCATGGCGACAAGGACGCGGTGGTGCCGCACAAGGACGTCACCACACTGGTGGACAAGCTCAAGACGCAAAAGGGCATTGTGATCGAGCAGAAGGTCATCCAGGGCGCCAACCATTTCTTCGATGGCAAGGTCGAAACCCTGCTCACCTCGATCACCGGCTATCTCGACAAGCGGCTCAAGACCGAGCGCAAGCCGACAGCGGCGTAGCCGCTATGGCCATTAGCGCCTATAAATCCGCCTTCCTTAATATTCTCGCTGAGCGCGGCTTTATCCATCAGGCGTCGGAACCCGAGGTGCTGGACGCGCGCGCCAAGGAAGGCGCCATCACCGCCTATATCGGCTTCGACTGCACGGCGGCATCGCTGCATGTCGGCTCGCTGCTGCCGATCATGATGCTCTATTGGCTGCAGCAGACCGGGCACCGACCGATCGCGTTGATGGGGGGTGGCACCACCCGCGTGGGCGACCCGTCCGGCAAGGACGAAAGCCGCCGCATTCTCACAGACGAAATGATCAACGAGAACCTTGCCGGCATCCGCTCGGTGTTCTCGAAATTCCTGAAATTCGAGGGTGCTGGCGGCAATGCCGTCATGGCCAACAATGCCGACTGGCTGAACACGCTCAATTACATCGATTTCCTGCGCGACGTCGGCCGGCATTTTTCCGTCAACCGCATGCTCGCCTTCGACTCGGTGAAAATGCGGCTCGATCGCCAGCAGGAACTCTCGTTCCTCGAATTCAACTACATGGTGCTGCAGGCCTACGACTTCGTCGAGCTGCACAAGCGCCACGGCTGCATCCTGCAGATGGGCGGCTCGGATCAATGGGGCAATATCGTCAACGGCATCGATCTCGGCCGCCGCATGATGAGCGCGCAATTGTTCGCGCTGACTTCGCCGCTGATCACCACCTCGTCCGGCGCCAAGATGGGCAAAACCGCCGCCGGCGCCGTGTGGCTCGATCCCAAGCTGGTCAGCCCCTACGATTACTCGCAATATTGGCGCAACACCGAGGACGGCGACGTCGGCCGCTTCTTGAAGCTATTCACGATCCTGCCACTCGACGAGATCGAGCGGCTGGCCGCGCTCAAGGGCCAGGAGCTCAACGAAGCCAAGAAGGTGCTCGCTACGGAAGCGACGGCATTGGTGCACGGCCGCGCCGCCGCCGAGGAGGCGGCAGACACCGCGCGCAAGACTTTCGAGGAAGGCAAGCTCGCCGAGAATCTGCCGACGGTCGAAATCGAAAATGGCATTGGCATTCTCAATGCAGCGGTAGCGACCGGCATTGCTTCGTCAACCAGCGAGGCGCGCCGCCAAATCAAGAATGGCGGCATCAAATTGAATGGCACGGTCGTTACCGACGAAAAGACGACACTCACCAACAGCAATGCAACGCCCGAAGGCCTGCATATTCTATCGTCCGGCAAAAAACGCCATTTCCAGCTCAAGCGGAAATAGCGCCGCTTAACGTCACCGCGTTGGCGGGATGAAATTCGGATCGAAGGTGCCCGGCGACGGGATAAACTTGCGCAACAGGCCGGGCGCGATCGCGGTGACCGGATTGACCGAGATGCGCGGCGCACTCGGCGGACCCACCGCCTCGTAGGTGATGCCGAGCAGGCCTTCATTGCTGCCGCCGCCAAGGAATAAACCGACAATCGGGATTTGCCCGAACATGTTGTTCAGCCCGTAGAACGGCACGAAGGTGCCGCGCAGATGCACGTCGTTGGCGGCGTAGTCGATTTGCCCTTCGACGGTCGCGCCGACCTGTATCCCGCGCACGACGCCGTCGCGCACCGCCATCTTGCCGGTAAAGCGCGTGAAATCGGCGGTCATCTCGGAAAACTCCACGCCATTCTTGGCAAGGCCCGGAGCGCCCGCCACCACGCGGTCGAGCGCCGGCTCACCACGCACGGAGAAATTCCGGATATCGAGGTGGCCGACTTGCGGCGTCTGTTCCTGGGTCGGCGGATCCATGGCGACCCACAACTGCCCGCTGAACATGCGCGGATAAGTGTCGGTGAACCGGAACAAGGAGCCGGCATCTTCGGTCTCGAAATAGACTACCTGGTGATTGTCGCGGGCGCGCAATCGCAAATCGCCGTTGAACGGCGTGTCACGGCCGATCTTGGACGTCATCGCAAAGCTGCGGATGCGTCCGGCACGGCGCGCCAGCCGCAGATCGAGACCGCGCAAAGTTTCGCCGTTATGGCCCGCCACCGCACCTATTTTTATGTCGAGATCGAGATCGGTCTGCTTCTGGTTGGGCTTTTCCTGCGCGCCGCCAAGCGAGGCCTTGACGAAATTCCGCCCGTCGTAGACGTCGCCGCGCATCGCCACGCGCAGGACACCGTCGCCGCCGCGATCGGCTTTGAGCGCGACCCTATCGCCGTCCGAGAGCGCGAACACGGGGAAATTCGCCGCCACAATGTCGCCGGCACTGTCGATCTCGACCGAGCCCTTCACCGTCGCGCCCGAGCCGTCGATGCTCAGATCGTCGAAGCGCGTCGACTTGGCGGTCCTCGCCAAAGTGTAGGTGGCGCGCGCGGGCCTGCCGGCGGCTTTCAGCCATCCCGGCAGCAGGTTGTCGATCTTTACCGCAGTCAGATCGGCATCCACGCTCATGCGGTCGTCTTTGTTCGAATCCCCGATGCGGGCCGCGACCTTGACCGGGATGGCACCGGTCACCGTGCTGCCGAAATCGATGCCGACTCGTTTGCGTGCGGCCTCGTCGATGACGGCCACCATTCGCAAATCGGCGTCGGTATCGCTCTTCAGCTTGCGCAGATCGATGGTGGCCGGCGTGCCGTTGATCTTGACGTCGCCTTTGACCTGATAGCCGTCGGTGGATGCGTTCACCCGCAACGCGGACGCCTCGACCTTTTGTCCCAGCAACATCTTGTCGGCGGCGAAATTGGTCAGGTCGGCGGTGATGGCATAGCTCGCGGCACTCTCGGGCATATTCTTTTGCAGCCGCACATTGACCGTGACCTGGGCGGCGATTGTGCCGCGGCTCGATGCCGGATCGAGCGAGATGCCGACGCTGTCGCGTAACGCGTCGCTGGCCAGCAGCGCGGCCGCCGCGGGCACCGTGCCGTCAATGCGGAACATCGCGCGCGCCGGCGCGGGCTTTACTAATTGGGTGTCCGGCACCTCGAACACGCCGCCGGCGACATTGAGCCTTCGTCCCGGCGCGACCTCGACGGTGCCGCGCCCGACATTGATCAGCGCGGTGCGGCCGGTGATGCGGACGGTGAGATCGGCGTCGCGGATGGCCGGTAATTTGGAGATCGGGCGCAACGTCGTGCCGCTGGTTTCAATATTGACGGACAGTCCATCTTCCGGCGTCGGCGGGCCTCCGGCCTTGAACACGTGCAACGGCGCATTGCCGGCAACCACCACGCGCTCGACAACGCCGCCGGAAATATGTTCTTCCACCCACGCGCGAACATCGGCCGCGGCAAACACCGGCCACAGGTGCTTCATGACCGATGCCGGCATGCGGGTGCCGGCTCCGCCGAACGCCAGACGCGGTTCGCCGGAATAATCCAGACTCCCGGTGATGGCGAGGCCGTAATTGTAAGCAGCGCGAGTATCGATGCGGCTGAAATCGCCTTGATCGAGATCGATGCGCTTGCGCACCGGGTCGAACCGCGCGCGAACCGTCACCCGGTTGAGTGCGACGCCTTCATCGTCGGGCGACCCGTTGGAGATCAGGATCACCGGATCAATGACCTGATCGCCGCGCGTCATGTTGATCTGCCACACGCCGCTTTGGTCGGTGGGAGCCTCCGCCGTAGCGGCCATAGTGAACTGATTGCCGCCCGATTGGATCTGGAACGGGACGACCAAAGACCTCCGCCGTGAGTCCCAATTGAACCGGATCTCGGCGTGGTCGATTGCCAGGCGGCTGATTTCCTTATCGTGATCGACGATGGCGCCGGCATCCACAAATACCTGGCCTTGCACCACTTGCAGCGTGCCATCGGGCAGGATGTCGGCGCGAATGCTCGCCGACAGCGGCAAATCGACGTCGATGGTGCTTTCATTGAGGCGTAGCGCAAGCAGGATGTCGCGCGTGGAAACTTTGCGCGCCTCGATGCCGACCGCGCGTATGCCGTCGGCGAGCGGGCGCATCGCGGCCGTGATCGTCCAGGGACGTTCGGTATTTCCCGATTCGAGGTTGAACATCACGCCGCCCTGCTCGGGCCGCCGCAGCGTGGCGCTGATGTGATCGAACGTCCAACGTTTGCCGTTGCGGCGGTCGTCGACAATGAGATTGCCGTTCTTGAGACCAAGTTCGCGCAGGTCGTGACCGTCGAGCCCGGTCTCGCCGACGCCGTCGAGCGAGGCCATGATGCCGGCGATATTGTCGAAATCCGCGCGCAACGATCCCGGAGGCGCGCTCGGGTTGACCGGCCGGCCAGGCCGCGCCGGTACGGCGGCCGCCGTCGCGATCGGCCGCTTGTCGGCGCCGGCGAACACAGTCACCTGGCCATCGGCCTCGATGCGCACCGACAATTCGGCGCCGACCAGATTGAGACTTTGCGCGCGCACTTGGCCCATCAACAGGCTCGAGCCTGAAATACCGACCTCGGCCTTCGGCGCGCTCGCCACCACGGTGCCATCGGCGTCGCGCACCACGATGTCACGCAGGCGCAACCGGGTGCGCCCTTTCTCGTCTCGCTCGATCTGGGTACCGCCGACGACCACCGTCTGCTTGCCGCCGAAATTCGCTTCGATTGCCGCTGTCAGCCAGGGCGTCGCCACGTCGAGGGCGATAGGGCCGTTCGAGAGGCGCCACCACAGGCCAAGCACGGCGAGGCCCGCGACGGTGAGGCCGATCCCCAGACCCCAGCACGACCGGCGCACGAAAGACCGGCGCAGGAAGTTGTTCGGACCGAGACGAAATCCGCTCCAGCGCCGGCGGCGCGGCGGTCGGGCGGCATGCGGATGCGGCATGTGGCCGGCCGCCGCCGCATGGTGTCCTGGATACCGGTGCTGGTGGTCGTTGCCTGTCATACAGCTTTATTTTGCGCCTTTATTCTGCCCGTGCAGCGGAATCTTGCACTTGGCGCCCCTTGGCACCCCTGGTGCGGCACCGCACTATCTTGCCGACCATACTATGAAGCCCGTTGCGCCACCCCGACGAAACGGACATTTGTGAACATTGACCGGCGGAAAACGACGAAAGGAAGGCACATGGCACGCGAGCTTGTTGCGGGCGGGAAGGCTCCTGCATTCACCCTGCCCCGCGATGGCGGAACCAGCATATCGCTGAAAGATTTCAAGGGCCGTAACCTCGTCCTTTATTTCTACCCGAAGGCCGACACGCCCGGCTGCACCAAAGAGGCCATCGCATTCTCCGGCGCGCGAGCCGCCTTTGCCAAGGCCGGAACCGAGATTCTTGGTGTCTCTGCCGACCCTGTGCTGGCGCAGGACAAGTTCATTGCCAAGCATAAGCTCAAGATCGCGCTCGCCTCCGATGTGACCAAAGAGATGCTGCTAGCCTACGGCGCCTGGGGCGAGAAATCGATGTATGGGCGCAAGTACATGGGCGTCATCCGCAAGACATTTCTGATCGATGCCGACGGCCGCATCGCCCGGGTCTGGCCAAAAGTCAGCGTGCCTGGCCATGCCGAGGAGGTACTGGAGGCGGCGCGCGCCCTCTAGCTTCTCAGTTCTGCGCTAATCTCCTGCTTTTGCAGCAGAATTATGCCGGCGCCGAATCAAATTTACCGGTTATTTAACTATATAAGATTGATATCGGCGCGCTGGTTACGGCCCCCGCTGCACGACGGCCGAACTGGCGCGGAGCGTCGATGTCGCATTCGTCCCAATCGTATTATTCGAACGCCGAACATGCCGGTCGCTACGGGCAGCCACGCCTGCAATCAGCCGCCACCGTCTCCCGCCATGTACACCGGTCGCACGACGACTACACGCTGGTGCATCACGGCCGCCAGGTTCGCATCGGCCCCATCGCATTCTGGATCGTGGTCGGCACCCTGGTAGTCATGGGCTTGTGGTCGATCGGCACGGGAACATACTTTGCCTTCAGCAACGATGTGCTCACCCGCTTGATCGGCCGTCAGGCCGAACTGCAATTCGCCTACGAAGACCGCATCGCCGAACTGCGGTCCCAGATCGACCGCATCACCAGCCGGCAATTGCTCGATCAGGAACAGTTCGAGCAAAAGCTCAACGTGCTGCTGCAACGGCAATCCGCGCTTGAATCGCGCTCGTCAGTATTCGGCGGCGATAGCTCGTCCACCGGCGCGGTCCGCCCGACGCGCATCGCGCCGTCGATGGAAGCGCCGTCCGGCAAGCCGGTCAGGCCGTCCCAGATCAACGACACGGTGATCTTCGTTGCACCGCCGGATCGCGAGGCCCGGCTTAAATCGCGCGATCTACCCGGCAGCGCGACGCGCACCGCCGCGCGCGCCAATACCGGCGGGCTCGACGGGGTACTTTCGCGCGTCTCGCTCTCGCTCGACAAGGTCGAGGTGCGGCAGACCGCGGTGCTGACCGATCTGGAGGAAAAGATCGATAGCAAGGCGCGCCGCATCCAAAGCGTGCTCTCCGATCTCGGCGTCGATATCAACAATATGCCGGCCAAATCCGGGATCGGCGGGCCGCTCGTTATGGCAAAACCGCCGCAATCGGGCGCCAGCGCATTCGAGCGCCAGCTCTACCGCATCAATGTCGCGCGCGCGCAGGTCGACCGCTATACCCAGACTCTGATCGCCGTGCCGGTGCGCAAACCGGTGGTCGGCGAAGTTGACATGAGTTCGCCGTTCGGCATGCGGATGGACCCGTTCCTGAAGGGCCCGGCGATTCATACCGGAATCGATTTGCGTGGCGAGAAAGGCGATGCGGTGCGCGTTACCGCCAATGGCACCGTCGCCATTGCGAGCTGGCAAGGCGGCTACGGCAATATGATCGAGGTTGATCACGGCAACGGGTTCTCCACGCGCTATGGCCATTTATCGCAGATCGATGTGAAGGTCGGACAAACGGTTCGCATCGGCGAGACCATCGGCAGGATCGGCTCGACCGGCCGTTCCACCGGCCCGCATCTGCATTACGAGACAAGGGTCGACGGCGAGCCGGTCGATCCGCAGAAATTCCTGCGCGCGGGATTGAGGCTCGGCAGCAACATCTAGCGCCTCCAGTTTCCCGCGGCAGTTGCCATCCGGCCCGCCTTAATCCATGAAGTCCGTTCATCCGACCGGGGGACACAACCGCATCATGCGGATTGGGCCACGCCACCCATGGCTCGGCGCGGCCGGCTTTCGCCTAGCCCTGCCTGTGCTCGAGAGCTTCTACCGCAGGCGGAGCATTTATCGCTCCACCAGCGCGTTCGCGCGCGCGCGCATCGCTGCCATCAAGGAAAAGATCGAGCGCGGCGAGACTGTCTATCTCGCGGGCGTGTCGGCAGCCGGCACCCATAATTCCGGCGTGGCGCTGGTTGAGGTCACCCGCGGCGACGGCCCGCGGCTGCTGTTCAACAATGAAGAAGAACGCTTCTCGGCCAACAAGCACACCAATGAATATCCCAGGCAGTCGATCGAAGACATGCGGGCGGCGATGGCCGGCATGGGTCTGTCGATCGACCGCATCGACGCCTGGTTTACCTCCTGGGATTATGTCGCGTTCGGCGCCACGCTGTTCCGCACTTTGCTGGAGGAAGCCCCGGCAAGCTTCAGCATGATCCGCGGCGAACCGACGCCGCTGTTCAATCTACGCGATCTCGATCGCGGCACGCGCGCCGCGCGCCACATCGGACGCCAGCTCGGAACAGACAAACCGGTCCCGCTCATCGGCACGCCGCATCACGACAATCACGCCTGGTACTCGTTCGCCGCCTCGCCGTTTGCCCAAGACAAGAACGACACGCGCCCGGTGATGGTGGCGGTACTCGACGGGCTTGGCGACATGGGCGCAATCTCGCTTTACCTCGTCGAGGGCGGCCGCATGCGGCAGCTCTACAGCAATGACAGCGTGTTCGACTCGCTCGGCATTTTCTATGCGGTGATCTCATCGACCCAAGGCGGCTGGACCTGGTTGTCGAGCGAGGGCCGCTACATGGGCGCCACCGCCTATGGCAATGGCGATCGCAAAACCAATCGATATTACGCCGCGCTCAAGACGATCTTCAGCCTGCAGCCGGAAGGCCGCATCTATATCAACCGCGATCTGGCCAATTGGCCACGCGACATTCTGCACGAGCCCTACACCGCCGAGTTGATCCGCATTCTGGGTGAACCGATCGCCCTTCATGACATGTGGAATCCGGACGCCGTGCTGCGCGTCGAAGACATCCAGCACAAGGAGAACACGCAGGAGCGGCTCGACAAGGCGGCGGCAACGCAGATGGTGTTCGAGGACGCGCTGATGCACGTCATCGATCATTTCATCCGCATCGCAAAAAGCAACCGGCTGGTGCTCACCGGCGGCATCGGTCTCAACGCGCTCGGCAACATGCGCCTGCTGGAGAATTTCGACGAAAGTTTCTACCGGCGCGAACTGGGGCTCGATAGCCGGCTGCATCTCTGGGTGCCGCCGGTGCCGAACGATGCCGGCGTCACCATCGGCGCGGCATATATGGGCGCCTACCTCGCCGGCTACGGCATCGGGGCGATCGCCGAGCACGCATTCTATTGTGGCTCAGCCCCGGCAGAGAACGACATTCGCGCGGCCCTCAAAGCGCAGCCGGATGTGGAATGGATCGAGATGATCCCGGCCAATAGCGCGCTCACGCTTGCGCAGTTCGCCGACTTCATGGCCTACATGACGGCGCAGGATGCCATCGTCGCGCTCTACCAGGGCTCTGCCGAGACCGGCCCGCGCGCACTCGGCCATCGCTCGATCCTGGCCAATCCGTGCAATCCGAAGACGCGCGAGAATCTTAATGCCCAAGTGAAATACCGCGAGGCGATCCGTCCGCTGGCCCCGATGATGACGCTAGAGGCCGCCAAACAGTTTTTCGAATTGTCGGAAGGCGCCAGCGACGTCGGCTACAACGCCTACAACTACATGGTGCTCACCGCGCATGCCAAACCGGAGGCGCAGGCGCGCATTCCCTCGGTCGTGCATGCCGACGGCACCGGCCGCCTGCAGATCGTGCGCGAGAATGCCGATCCGTTCACCTACGCCTATTTGAAAGCGCTCGGCCGCCGCATCGGCGTCGAGGTCGCGGTCAATACCTCATTCAATGTCGCCGGCCCGATCGCGCAGACCCCGGCGCAGGCGCTCGATACGCTGCGCCGCTCCAAGGGGCTCGATGCGGTGCTGATGTTTTCCGCGGAAGGCCCAGTGTTCGTGGCGCTACACGGCGGCACCGCACAAAGTGGTGGCAGTCGTTTTCGTCAGTGGCTGGCGGCGTGGCAGGCGGAGACGGGAAATCGGATTGAGGCAGCTTCCTAGTCGCCCGTTCGTCCCCGCGCAAGCGGGGACCCAGGAGAAGCTTGGCCAAAATCGAAAATCTGGACTCCCGCTTACGCGGGAATGATCGGAATATTTTTGCCAGCAGACGCGGCGGTTACACTACTCCACATCCTCTACCGTCTCCGGTCCGCCGCCGAAGGCCTTCTGGGCCAGCGCCGCCTGCATGAACGGGTCGAGATCGCCGTCGAGCACGCCACCGGTATCGGAGGTGGAGACGCCGGTACGCAGGTCCTTCACCATCTGATAGGGCTGCAAAACGTACGAGCGGATCTGATGGCCCCAGCCGATATCGGTCTTGGCAGCCTGATCGGCCTCGGCCTTTGCTTCGCGCTTCTTCATCTCGGCTTCGAACAGCTTGGCGCGCAACATGTCCCAGGCCATGGCGCGGTTGCGGTGCTGCGAACGGTCCTGCTGGCACTTCACGACGATGTTGGTGGGAATATGGGTGAGGCGGACCGCCAACTCGGTCTTGTTGACGTGCTGGCCGCCGGCGCCACCCGAGCGCATCACGTCGGTGCGCACGTCGTTCTCGTTGATCTCGATCTTGATGCGGTCGTCCACCACCGGAAAGACCACGACGCTGGCGAACGAAGTATGCCGCCGCGCATTGGCGTCGAACGGAGAAATGCGCACCAGCCGATGCACGCCATTCTCGTTCTTGAGCCATCCATAGGCGTTGCGGCCCTTGATCTGCACGGTCGCCGACTTGATGCCGGCGCCCTCGCCTTCGCTTTCCTCGATCCACTCGACTTTGTAGCCGTGCGCTTCCGCCCAGCGCACATACATGCGCATCAGCATATTGGCCCAGTCCTGGCTCTCTGTGCCGCCGGCGCCGGCGTGGACTTCGAGATAGCAGTCGTTGGCGTCGGCTTCGCCCGACAGCAGGGCCTCCAGCTCGCGCCGCGCCACTTCCGCCCGCAGCGCCTTGAGAGCCGCCTCCGCGCCAGCGACGGCTGCGTCGTCCTTCTCAGCCTCGCCCAGTTCGATCATGGTGAGCTGATCGTCAAGCTCCTGCTCGATACGACCGATGGCTTTGAGCTGATCGTCCAACGCGTCGCGCTCGCGCATGGTGCGTTGCGCGCGTGCCTGATCGCTCCAGAATGCGGGGTCCTCGGCCGCCTTGTTCAGTTCGGCGAGGCGGCGCGTCGCGGTATCGACGTCAAAGATGCCTCCTCAGCAGACCTACCGACCGCTTGATTTCTTCGACGAGGTTCTGTGTTTCCGCGCGCATGTAAAGTCCAATGCTGCAAACGCAGCGTTTCAATTCCGTGTGAAGGGGATTTAGCGTTGCAACCGCGCCGGCGCAACCAGCGGATCAGTACAGTCCGCCGGTGCCGGAGCGGCGCACCGCGCCGCCATCGGGGGGCGCGCCAAAGAACGGCGGCGGTCCACCACCGCCGCCTCCACCACCGCCGCCCTCGCCATCGCCGTAGCCGACCACCGAATAATTGTCGGGTGGCGCTGTGCCGGGCTTGAACGCCTCTAGGATTGCGCGCTCGGTGCCGGGGCCGGCGCGCACACCGGACTTGAGGTCGACGCGGACTAGCTTGATGCCGGGTGGCACGCGGAACGGCGCCGCCGGCTTGTCGGCGAGGGCAATTTTCATGAAATCCCGCACGATCGGCGCGGCCAGCGCACCACCGGTGCCGCCGCGCGCCAGATGGCGCGGCTTGTCGTAGCCCATGTAAACGCCGACGACGATGTCCGGCGTATAGCCGACGAACCAAGCGTCCTTCTCGTCATTGGTCGTGCCAGTCTTACCGGCGACCGGCCTGCCCAGTTCGCGCAGGGCGGTGCCAGTTCCACGCTGCACCACGCCTTCCATGATCGAGGTGATCTGGTAGGCCGTCATCGGGTCGAGCACGCGTTCGCTGCGGTCGACCAGCGAGGGCTCCGGCTGGTTGCCCCATTTGGCGGCATCGCAGCCAATGCATTCGCGTTCGTCGTGCTTGTAGACGGTGTGTCCGTAGCGGTCCTGGATGCGATCGATCAGCGTCGGCTTCACGCGCCGGCCACCATTGTCGAGCATGGCGTAGGCGGTGACCATGCGAAGCACCGTGGTCTCCCCGGCGCCGAGTGAAAAGGAGAGATACGGCGGCAATTCGTCGTAGATGCCGAAGCGCTTGGCGTATTCGGCGATCAGCGGCATTCCGATGTCCTGCGCCAGCCGCACCGTCATCACGTTGCGCGAATGCTCGATGCCGAAGCGGAGTGTCGAGGGACCGTAGAAGTTGCCTTCGTAGTTTTCCGGCCGCCAGGCAGCCTGCCCGGCACCCTGGTTGACTTCGATCGGACCGTCTAGAACGAGGGTCGAGGGTGTATAGCCATTGTCAAGCGCGGCCGAATAGACGAACGGCTTGAACGATGAGCCGGGCTGGCGCAGCGCCTGGGTGGCGCGATTGAACTGGCTCTGGTCGTAGGAGAAGCCGCCGACCATGGCGAGCACACGGCCGGTCCAGGGGTCCTCGACCACCATCGCGCCGGAGACTTCCGGAACCTGGTGCAGCCGGTACAGCCCGTCATCGCGAACCTGTTCGACGTAGATTACGTCGCCGGGGTTGACGACCTGGCCGAGCCTGCTCACCGGCTTGCCGCCGACCTTGGCCCACTTCACGCCGTCGAGCGGTAGAATCCCGATCGGGCGTTCCTTGCTGACATAGCCGCCCGGTTCGCGCCCCGGCTGCATGCCGATGCGCGCCGACTGGTCGCTGACCTCCAGCACCACCGCGAGCCGCCACGGCGCCACATCGGACAACGCGTGAACCTCGGCGAGCTTCACGCCCCAGTCGCCGCCGATATCGATGGTGGAGACGGCGCCGCGCCAGCCTTGCGACTCGTCGTACTGAATAATGCCGTTGATAAACGTCTTGCGCGCCATCGCCTGCAATTTGGTGTCGAGCGTGGTGCGGACCGAAAGGCCGCCTTCGTACAGTTTCTTTTCGCCATAGCGATCGAACAGCTCGCGGCGTACTTCCTCGGCGAAATATTCGGCAGCGAAGACGCGCTCGGCGTTCGGCTTCTGCGTGACGCCCAGCGACGTGCGCTTGGCTTTTTCGGCATCGGGCGTCTTGATGAAGCCGCCTTCCGCCATGCGATCGATCACCCAGTTGCGCCGCTCGATCGCGCGCTCGCGCTGGCGGAAGGGGTGATAGTTGTTCGGCGCCTTCGGCAGCGAGGCCAGATAAGCGACCTCGGGGATGGTGAGCTCGTTCACGGACTTGTCGAAATAAACCAGCGAAGCCGCTGCGATTCCATAAGCTCCCAGCCCGAGATAGATCTCGTTCAAGTAAAGTTCCAGGATCTTGTCCTTGGTGTAAGTGCGCTCGATCTTGAGCGCCAGCAGCGCCTCCTTGATTTTGCGCGTGAAGGTGCGCTCGTTGGTCAAAAGGAAGTTTTTCGCGACCTGCTGGGTGATGGTCGAAGCGCCTTGCAGCTTCCCGCCGCCGCCACCCAGGTTCTGGGCGTAGAGCAAACCGGCGCGGACAATGCCGCCGAAATCCAGTCCGCCATGCTCGTAGAAGTTCTTGTCCTCGGCGGCGAGGAAGCCGTTGATGACCAGCTTCGGCACCGCCTGGATCGGGATATAGAGCCTGCGCTCGCGGGCATATTCGCCGAGCAGCGACCCGTCAGCCGCGTGCACGCGCGTCATCACGGGCGGCTCGTAATCCTGCAACTGGGAATAGTCTGGCAGGTCCTGCGAGTAATGCCACAGCAGGCCGGCGGTCGCGGCCACGCCCACCACGAACAAAATGGTGCCGGCCGCGAACAACAAACCCATAAACCGCAGCAAGAACTTCATGAGCGAATGGTCCCGCCTTGAGCCGGCCAGCGGCCGCGGCCTGCCCGCGCCGGCGCAGCCAAGCGCAAATCTGCCAGATTTTCCATTGCCAAGCCACCGCCGCAAGCGCGATCAGACACCGCGACAAGCATTCGTGATCGCCCGGTTTTATGTTGAAAGTGGGGCCAATAAGTCATCAATTCCCCCCCTTCCCCGCGCCGGCGAGGCGCGCGCCGAAGAAGCCGTCGATCGCCTTGGCCAGCGCGTCGGCGGTGTGGGCGCGCCACGTCGGCGAGGTCAGCTGCTTGAGATCGTCCTTGGTCGACATGTAGCCGAGTTCCACCAGCACCGAGGGCACGTCCGGCGCGGTCAGCACCTTGAAGCCGGCCGCCTTCAGCGGGTCGCGGTGCAGCTTGGCGGTGGCCTTGAGTTCGCCCACCAGCGTGCGCGCGAATTTCATCGAATAGGTCTTAGTCTCGCGCTGCGCGAGATCCACCAGGATATTGGCGACGTCGTTCGGCTCGGCGGTGAGATCGACGCCGGCGATTACGTCGGCCTTGTTCTCGGCCTCGGCCAGCCGCGCGGCTTCCGCGTCGGAGGCGTTCTCCGACAGCGTATAGACGGTGGCGCCTTCCGCCTGGCCTTCGTTCTTGGGGATGGCGTCGGCATGCACCGAGACGAACAACGCGGCGTTCTGCGTGCGCGCGAAACGCACGCGCTCGGCCAGCGGGATGAAGGTGTCGTCGCTCCGCGTCATCGCCACCCGGTATTTACCGGAGCGCTCGAGTTTTTCGCGCAAGCTCAGCCCGAAGGCGAGCACGACATCCTTCTCGAGTTCCCCGCTCGCCGCCTTGGCGCCGTTGTCGATGCCACCGTGGCCGGGATCGAGCACGATCAGCGGGCGCGGATCGCCGGCCGCCTGCGGGGCTGCCTCGCTTGGCCTGCCGTTTGAGGCGCGCGGCGCGCGGTTGTCGAGCGAGATGGCGCGCATGAAGCTGGCGCGGTCGGTGGGGGAAAGATCGAGCACCAGCCGCGCCGGCTGGCCACCGGCGGCGTCGATCACGAAAGCCTTGTCGACCCGCACCGGCCCCTTGGTGTCGAGCACGATGCGCGAGCCGCCTTGCATGATCAGGCCGTAACGGAACGCCTTCACCAGCCCGCGGCCCTGCTCGCCGGCATTGGGCGGAAACTTGAAGGTCAGTTGCGGAAGGTCGACCACCACGCGGTAGGGGTCGCCGAGCGCGAAGGCGGTGACGTCGATCTTTTGCGTGAGGTCGACCACGAAACGGGTCTGCTTGTCGTCGCCGCCGATGCGCACATCGGTCGCGGCGGGGCCTGCGTCCGCCGGCGCTGCGGCTTTGCGCAGCGCGCCGGTTTGCTCGACGGCCCAAGCGGCGCCACAAGCAGCGCCGCTGAGCAAGCCAAAAGCGCAGATAAAGGCGATGGTGCGAACAGCCACGAATCCGACCCTTTCGCTGCCGTTTTACTCCATAAGCGGCGCTTCGGTTAACGGTAGTTGAGCGAAACCGGTGCTCTAAGGCGCCAATGTGGCGAACTTGCAAAGGCTTCTCTTGCCACGAGCAGAATCCAGCCGTACATAGGTTCTGCTGACGGTTTAAGTTCCGGTTGTGCCGCGTTCGGGCCCCCGGCCCGCCAGTCCAGGATCGCCCCCTCGAGGAAGCCGGGCGAACGGACGGCGAAGCGAGCCGAAACCCTTGTGAAGGACACCCGGATCAGCGCATGGCCACGTAGGCCGTTCGCGTTTCGACCGTCGGCGACAAGAAACCTCGGCTGCGCTGATTGGCGCGGCCGCAGCGCTACGGGTCGCAGTTTCATGCTGCCAATGTCGCAGCAAAGGCAATTCGAGGTCCACCGCTCTCGCGAAGTATTCGTGACAGCGCGTTTTGCTATGGCCCTCGCCCTGCCTTGGCGTACAACCGCGCCCGCCCCCCTTAAACCCTATCAGGCCACCTCCCGATCGCGTCTGCTTGCGCCGTTAGCTTTGCGCGAGCCCGCCGGGACGTCCGCCTCAGTGAGAATTTCCAATGGCCGACAAAATGCTGATCGACGCGACCCACCCGGAGGAGACCCGGGTGGTGGTTCTGCGCGGCAACCGCGTCGAGGAATTCGACTTCGAAAGCGCCAACCGCAAGCAGCTGCGCGGTAACATCTATCTCGCCAAGGTCACCCGCGTTGAGCCGTCGTTGCAGGCGGCCTTCATCGATTACGGCGGCAACCGGCACGGCTTCTTGGCGTTTTCGGAAATCCACCCCGACTATTATCAAATCCCGGTCGCCGACCGGCAGGCGCTGATCGCGGAAGAAAATCGCGCCCAGCGCGACTCCGAAGGCGACACCGATCATCGCGGCAGCCGGCGCGGCGGCCGCAACCGTCACAGGCGTTCCGAGCGCTCGCGCGATCCGGTCAAGACCGAGCCGGTCGCCAACGCCGAATTGGCGCAACACGATCCGGCAAGCGAAACCGCCGGGATTGCGGCGGGCGAGCCTGCTATGGGCCAAGAGGCCTTGGGCCAGCCGAGCGTCGATCAGATCGCCGAGACAGCGGCCGCCATGCCGGCGTACGAGCCGCCGTCATCCGATCTCGAGGCGCATGAGCACAATCACGAAGCCGCGGAAGCTCCGGCCAGCGAAGCCGACCGCGACGCACTACCCGCGCCCGAGGGCGGCGAGGATCACGCCGAGACCGGCGACCATTTGATCGCGGATGCCGAGGCCGAGCATCACGATGCCGAGGCAGCGCCCTCCGGCGAGCCGAACGGCCAGGCCGGTAATGGTCATGGCGAAGATCATCACGAAGACGAAGCGGTTGAATCGGTCGGCGGCGCCGACGCGCTGGAAGAAGCGCGCATGCCGCGCTTCCGCCGCGAGTACAAGATCCAGGAGGTCATCAAGCGCCGCCAGGTGATGCTGGTGCAGGTCGTCAAGGAAGAGCGCGGCACCAAGGGCGCGGCGCTCACGACTTATCTCTCGCTTGCCGGCCGCTATTCGGTGCTGATGCCCAATACCGCGCGCGGCGGCGGCATCAGCCGCAAGATCACCAGTGGCGAGGACCGCAGCCGGCTCAAGGAAATCGCCCAGGAACTGGAAGTGCCGGAAGGCATGGGCGTCATCCTGCGCACCGCAGGGGCCAGCCGCACCAAGGTCGAAGTCAAACGCGATTTCGAATATCTGCTGCGCCTGTGGGAGACCGTGCGCGATCTCACCTTGAAATCGATGGCGCCCAAGCTCGTGTACGAGGAAGGCTCGCTTACCAAGCGCTCGATCCGCGATCTCTACAACAAGGATATCGACGAAATCATCGTGTCCGGCGAAGAAGGCTACAAGGAAGCGCGCGAGTTCATGCGCATGCTGATGCCGAGCCACGCCAAGAACGTGAAGCTGTACAAGGACAGCCAGCCGCTGTTCACCCGCTACGGCATCGAAAGCCAGCTCGACGCCATGTTCTCGCCTACCGTACAGCTTCGCTCGGGCGGCTACATCGTCATCAACCAGACCGAAGCGCTGGTCGCCATCGACGTGAACTCAGGGCGCGCCACGCGCGAGCATCACATCGAGGACACCGCGCTCAAGACCAATTGCGAGGCGGCCGAAGAGGTCGCGCGTCAATTGCGCTTGCGCGATCTCGCCGGCTTGATCGTCATCGACTTCATCGACATGGACGAGACCCGCAACAACCGCACCGTCGAACGGCGGATGAAGGACGCGCTCCGGTTCGACCGCGCCCGCATCCAGGTCGGCCGCATCTCGCATTTCGGCCTGCTCGAAATGTCGCGCCAGCGCATCCGCACCTCGGTGCTCGAGAGTTCGACCGAGAAATGCCCGGTCTGCGGCGGCAGCGGCCATGTCCGCTCGGTGTCGTCGGTGGCACTGCAATTGCTGCGCGCGATCGAGGAAATGCTGATCAAGGGCGCCACGCATAATCTGATCGTGCGTACGCGCTCGGAAGTGGCGCTCTACGTGCTCAACCACAAGCGCGCGCACTTGCGCGAGCTGGAGCAGCGCTTCCGCATCACCATCACGATCTCCGCCGATGCGACCGTGAATGCGCAAGTGTCCTACATCGTCGATCGCGGCGACCAGGTGCACACCGCTGAGGCCGCCAAGCTTATTGCCGCCTCTGCGGTGCAGCCGATCACCGTTTCGGCGATCGAGGACGATGAGGACGTTCTCGACGCAGCGGCCGAAGAAGCCCAAGAGGCCGGCGAGGCGGACGAGTCCGACGAAGAGGAAACGTTCGCCGCGGTGCCGGATGCAGCGCCTCAGGAAGCGGGCGAGCCTGCACCGCGTCGCGACAGCGAAAGTGAGAGCGATGGCGAAGGCGGCCCGCGCCGCAGGCGCAGGCGGCGTGGGCGCGGCCGCGGCCGCGGCTCCGAGCCGCGCGAGGGCGCGCCGCAATTTACCCACGACACCGTCGCCGAACATGCGGTCGCCCACGAGGATCATGAAGCCGGTGCGCCGGAAGAAGATGGCAACGGGCATGCGCCGCGCGCCGAGGGAGCCCCGCCGAATGGCGAAGGTGGCGATACGGCAGAAGGCCGGCGCCGCCGGCGGCGTGGCCGTCGCGGTGGACGCCGCAACCGGCATCGCAACGGCGACGCGCCGTTCCAAGCGGGCAATGGTGCGCCCGATCCAGCGTTGCAGAGCGCGGTCATGGACATGGACCAGGCACCTGCGAGTTTCGACAGTGCGCCTGCCTATTCCCCGCCGATGGAGCGTCCGGTAATTGAGCGGCCCTATAGCGAGCGCCCTGCTCCGACACCGGAGCCGCGACCGGCCCCCGCGTCGGTCGCCGAGGCCTCGAGCAGCGCGCCGCAAGAGCCGCCGCCCCGGCGCTCGACCATCCGTGAACCGGCACCGATCGCCGCCGCGGGTATCGCACCGCCACCGGCACCGAGCATTCCGCCGCCGACCCCGGTCATCGTCACCACGGCTGCCGACGACAAAGGCGAGCCCAAACGCGGCTGGTGGGGCAAGCGCCTCATGGGCGACAAGGACTGATCGCAACCGTCCGTCTCAAGGTCCATTGAAGGAGCCATGCCGATGCGTCGAACCGTAGCCGTGTTGTGTTTGGTGCCGTTCGTGCTGGCGGCATCGCCGTCCTTCGCGGCCACGGCGGCGCAGAAGAAAGAGACCTGCACGTTCGGCGCGGACGACCAGAAGCTCGAAGGCGCCAAACGCAAGACCTTCATGGCCAATTGCATGGCCAACCGGGACGACAAGCGCGGCCCGGCCATCAAGCCCGAGCAAAAGAAATAAGAAACGGGAAATCTTTTTTGCGCATGATCTTTTCCGAAAACCGGTTCTCGCTTTTCGGGATCGTGCTCTAAGCAGCGGCCCGCAGCGCGGGCCGCTCCAGCGGTTTTACCTCGAAGGTGCGCAGCGCCCCGCGCCGCAATACGTCGATGGAGATATTGCGCCCGATCCGCTCGCTGTTGAGCAACCGGATCAGATCGTCGACGCCGGTCACGGATTGACCGTCCGCGCGCACGATGGTGTCGAGCGTCATCAGGCCCGCAAGCACCGCCGGCCCCTTCGGCTCCAGACCGGTGATCATCGCACCGGAGGCATTGTCGATCCTGGCCGTGCGCGCATGCCGGCGCGGCACGGCTGAAGTTTGCGCCGACACGCCGATATAGCCGCGGCGCACGCGTCCGTGCTGGATCAACTCGCTCAGCACGAATTGCGCGGTATTGCTGGCGACCGCAAAACAGATGCCCTGCGCACCTATGATGACCGCGGTGTTGATGCCGATTACCTGCCCGTGCGAGGACACCAGCGGCCCGCCGGAATTGCCGGGGTTAAGCGCGGCATCAGTCTGGATCACGTCCTCGATCAGGCGTCCGTTGCCCGCGCGCAACGAGCGCCCGAGCGCGGAAATGACTCCGGCGGTGACGGTCAATTCAAAGCCGAGCGGATTGCCGATGGCAACCACCAACTGGCCGCGCCGCAGCTTCTTGGAATCGCCGAGCGAAGCGCTGGTCAGATTGGCCGCGGAGTCGGCCCGCAGCAGCGCCAGATCGGTGTCGGGATCCTCGCCCAGCCGGCGGGCCTCGGTGACGCGGCCTTCGGCGTCCTGCAGCCGCACTTCCTTGGCGCCCTCGACCACATGGCTGTTGGTCAGCACCAAGCCGTCCGGCGAAATGACCACACCGGAGCCGACTCCGCCAAGGCGGCCATTGGCCCCGCGGATTTCCACGCGTACCACCGCCGGGCCGACCTGGTCGGCCACGGCCGTGACCGCGTTGGAATAGGCGTCAAGTATTTCGGTATCGGGCGAAGGCGTCGGCGTGCGGCCGTCATCCTCGCCATCGGAAGACGATGCGAAATCGAACATAGGAGGCTCGGGGTTATATTGATGTGGGCCCTGATGTAGGGTGCCCGAGAAAAAATGGAAGATGCGCCCGTCAACCGCCAACGAAAGCAAAAATCATGGGTTTCGACCAATATCATGAGCCGCCGGACGAACTGACCCAAAAGACGCGAACCTTCGCCCGCATGATCACTTCGCTGATGGAAGAGGCTGAAGCCATTAGCTGGTACGAGCAGCGGATCTCGGTAGAGAAGAACGCCGAGGCGCGCGCCATCATGAAGAACGCGCAGAAGGAAGAGTTCAAGCACTTCGGGATGAATCTGGAATTCCTGTTGCGCAACAAGCCCGACTGGCGCACCGAACTCAAATCGATTCTTTTCACCAAAGGCAGCATCGTCGAACGCGGCGAATCGGCCGAGAAAAAAGTCGACTAACCGCAGGCTTTATGACGACCTTGCGCGCCGTCTGACAAACAAAAGCCCGCCGGTGTCGTCACCGGCGGGGTTTTTCGTTTTGCTCAAGTCTTTATTGCGCCTGTGCGCCGATGCCGGCTGCCTTGATGATCGGCCACCATTTGGCGATCTCGGATTTCTGGAAAGCCGCCAGCCCTTCCGGCGTCTGGAGCTCGCGCGACGCAACGTCGAGGCCTAGTTCGGCAAAGCGTTTTTGGATCGCCGGGTCAGCCAGCACTTTCACCATCGCGCCATTGAGTGTGGCGACAATATCCTTCGGCGTGTCCTTGGGCGCCCAGAAGCCGAACCACCCCGCCATATAGAGTCCCTTGACGCCGCTTTCGTCCGAGGTCGGAATGTCCGGCATCGCCGCCGAGCGTTCCGGCGACAGATTGGCGAGCGCCTTGACGGCGCCCGCGCGCAGATGCGGCATCGCGATGGCGCCCTGCACCACCAACAGATCGACCTGACCCGAGAGCAGGTCGGTCATCGCCGGGCCCGCACCGCGATACGGAATGAGTGCCACCTTCTGCCCTGTGAGTTGCTCGAACAGTACGCCGCTTACATTGCCCGCGGCATTCTGGTTGACGAAGTTGATCTTGCCGGGGTTCGCCTTCATCCAGGCGACAAGCCCCTTAAGATCGTCGGCCGGCAGGGCTTTCTTGGCGAGCATCAACTGCGGATTGGTCGAGATCAGTCCAATCGGCGCAAAGTCGGTCTGCAGATCGTAATTCAGATTGTAGATGATGCTGCCGACATGAGTGTCCCACTGTCCGATGTCGATCGTGTAGCCGTCCGGCGCCGCGCGGGCCACACGGCCAACGCCAATGCTACCGCCGGCGCCGCCGATGTTTTCGACAATGACCGGCTGGCCGAGCAGCGGCCCCATCTTGTCGGCCATGATGCGCGCGGTGATGTCGGTCGATCCGCCCGGCGGGAACGGGACGACCAGCGTGATCTGACGCGACGGAAAAGTGTCGGCCTGCGCACTGGCAATGCCGGCAAATACCGTCAACAATAGAGCCGCGACGAGCTTCCGCATGTTTCCCCCTAAAGGCGTCATCCGCGCCATTGGCGGAATGATAGGCCGCAATCTCGGCGCAGCGGAAGGGGAAAATCGGGCGCGCAGCAGCCTCGCGTTGAGTCTTCCGAAGCAAGCTATGATGCGCGGTTATTTTTCGAAGCTTATTTGGGCCACCAATTGTGGCGGCGGCCAAACAAAGCGAGAACTAAATTCGAAATTCCGAAAAAATCTAGCACTCAGAAGTCTCCACACTTTTGTCCAGCTTCGGACCAACTAAAGCCTGCCACTACCGGCCATCATCTCGGCCAGCTTTCCCGCCGCTCGTTCTGCAGCGGGACATTTGCCGAGGGGGACGAGGCGATGCAAGCTCGAGGGACGCTGACGCGCGATGTATCTCGCGCGCCTTCGCTGCTCATTCAATCTAAACCTCACGGATCTGATGCGTGCGAAGCACTGCTTCGCCGCTACTCTTTTCAAGCACATTCAAGCAGAGGTTCAACGATCCGATAACAGCGGATCTCATCGGTGACCGCGTAGCCATGTCGAACGGTATGGGGAGTTCAGTATGAGTACCTCGAACCAGCAAGACACTCACGATCCCAATAGTCTCCTTTATTATGCGCCGCGCCGTCTGCGTGACCGCGCCAATGCCTTGCGAGCACTCCAGCCATGGCCGGCCGAAAGCAAGACGGTGGGACCGGCAACCCCGCCCGCTCAGCCGCCTTCCGAGGCCGCCCTTCCCCCGGAGAAGCCATTTCCAAAGACCTTGCGGCCATCCGCCGAGCTTGAGCCCATTGAACCGGGCGACATCGTGCACCCGCGGGCACGCAGGAAAAAAACACTTGCGGTCGCCGCCAGTTTTGCCGCGCTTGCAGCCGTCGTCGTCGCGCTCGCAGTTCCGGCCGTCATGTATTTTGCGGCATCCCGCGGCCAGACGCCGTCCAAAGATGGGGCAACTTCCATCGCCGCAACGCCGCAAGCCAAAACCGCAGCCGTGGCCAGGTTGATCAAGAAGATGTCGGCGCCGGCGCTTGTCGTCGAGGACGGGGATGGAAACATCAACGGCCCGTTGCCATTGGGCGTGAAAGTCTTCGGCCACCCACAAGGCGAAACCGTCAATCTCAGCGGGCTGCATGCCGATACGAAGCTGACCACCGGCGCGGCGTTCGCTGCAGGCCAATGGCGCGTTGCCATCAACGACTTGCCGGCGACTGCCGTGATCCCGCCGCACAACTATGTCGGACAGATGAACATCGTTGCCGAGCTACCGGCCGTCGACGGCCAGTCGGTGTTGCGCAAGGTGGTTCATTTGGCCTGGCGGCCGCCGCCGCTCCGTCCCGGCAACGCCGCAACTCCTGCGCCTGCGCCAGGCGCCCCTCCCGCCGCCAAGGCGGCGGCATCCGAACCGGCGCGCCAGATCGAGCCTAAGGAAATTGCCGCCTTAATCAAACGCGGCGAAGAACTGGTCTCGATTGGCGACCTGCCGGCGGCGCGACTGCTGCTGCAACGTGCCGCCGAGGCGCACGACTCGCGTGCCGCGTTCGAGCTGGCCGCCACTTACGATCCAGCCGCGACCCGGCAACTCGGCGGCAGCGGCACCGGGCCGGATCTTGCGCTTGCAAGGACCTGGTACCAGCGCGCGCGCGATTGGGGCTCACTCGATGCACCGAAGCAACTGGAAGCGCTCGCAAGCGCGGCCCGATGACCAGCGCAACTACGCCAAGGGGAACGACATGACAAAATTCATTCGGCTCGCCGCAATTGCGGCCCTGGCTCTGCCGCTCATCGCCATGGCCTCGGTTGGCATGGCGGAACAAAGCCAGGTCGATCCCGGCCAGGTGAGCGAAGGACTGAAGGCTATCTTCAGTTACGGCAATGCGACAAGCAAGACTAAGGAACGCCTCAACACCAATACGACTACGATCATCACCGGAACGATCGGCGGGACCTATGTGCAGTTCGGCGCCGATCTCGCCTCGGTGCTCGACGACGGCGAGAAGCTGCGCGTGCTTCCGATCGTGGGACGCGGGTCGGTGCAGAGCATCGCCGATATTCTGTTTCTGAGGGGCGTCGACCTCGGCATCATTCGCGCCGATACGCTCGATTATCTCGAGAAGAAAGGCTACGCGAGCAACATCAAAAGCCAGTTCACCTACGTCACCAAACTCTACAACGAGGAAATGCACGTCGTCGCGCCCAAGACGATCCAGAAACTCTCCGACCTCGAAGGCAAGACTGTCAGCGTCGACTTGCCCAATGGCGGCACTTTCGTCACCGCCATCACGATTTTCGAGCGCCTCGGCATCAAGCCGAACTTTGTCTTTATCGAGCAGCGCATCGCCTATGAAAAATTACGCAAGGGCGAAATCGACGCGCTGATCGCGGTGCAGGGAAGTCCGTCGAAATTCATCACAACGATCAAGGACGAAAACCTACACTTCGTTCCCGTGGATTACGCCGCCCCGCTGCAGGTCGATTATCTTCCCTCGCAGCTGAAAGCGGAGGACTATCCTGCCTTGATCCCGCCCGGCGGACACGTCGATACCATCGCGGTGCCGGCCATTCTCGCCGCCTATAACTGGACGCCGGGAACCGACCGGTACCGCAAAGTCGAGCATTTCGTGCAGGCGTTTTTCGAGAGGTTCAAGGATTTCCAGCAGCCTCCTTTCCACCCGAAATGGAAAGAGGTCGCGCTAAATGCGCCGCTGAAGGGGTGGACGCGCTTTCCGGCGGCACAGACCTGGTTGGATGCGCATGCGAAAATCGCTGCGCCGGACACCCGCAGCAGGTTCGATCAATTCATGGCGGGGCGCGCATCGCAAGGGCTGCCGGCTGCGACGCCGGAACAAAACGCGGCGCTATTTCAGCAATTCCTGCAATGGCAGCAGGAGACCTCGAATGCGCGTGCGGCAACCGTGGCTGCGGCGCCCACCCCCGCGCGCAAACACAGGTAGCGGACCGAACGCTGAGCGGCAGCCGAAGCATCAGCCGGCCCGGCAACGATACGCCAGCAAATTAGCCGCGTATGAGAACTTCAATGCCGCATCCACAATGACAACAGGAATGCGATCGCGAGCAGAACCGCTACACCTTGCCAAAATCGGACCGGGGCACGCTCATAGAATGTCCGCGGCCTTTGCAATATAGTTGGCGCACGCGCCGGTCCCGTCTCCATCTCCCCCGCGAATTCGTTCATGTCGCGAAAGCGTTCGGAGGGATTGATTGCGATGGCACGCCCAAGCGCGCCCTGGAGCCAGGCCGGGAGATCGGGGCGCAGGTCGGACAGTGCCTTAGGCCGATCACGGCGCGGCGAACCGGTTGCGTCGATATTGCCATATGGGAATTCCCCCGTGAACGCGCGAAACATAGTGACGCCGAGAGCATAAATGTCGGTCGCCTCGTTGCCCGGTTCGCCGGCAAACATTTCTGGCGCCATGTAGGCCGGCGTGCCCGGAATATCCTCGGGCGGAAAATCCTCCATTCCGGTTACGCGTACCACCCCGAGATCGATCAGCTTGAGCGATCCCTCACCTTCGAGAATCACATTGTCCGGCTTGATGTCGCGGTGGATGATGCCGGCGTGGTGCAACGTCGCGGCTCCGCGTGCCAGCTTGATCGCGATGTTGCGCCCCTCCTCCAGCCCGAGACGGCGCGTGAGCCGTGTCTCCAGCAACTCGCCCTGATAGAGCGGCATGACGGTGTAGAGGCAGGTCTGGCGGCCGGGCGGCAATTCAATCGTGCGGCCGATCCATGGGCTGTGCACGCGCGCGCCAACCCATGCCTCGCGCACGAATGCGGCGCGATAGGTGGCGACCGCCGCCACCTGCGGCTTCGGAAACTTCAACACCACCTCACCGCCCTCGATCTCGTCGATTGCGCCGAACAGCCGGGTGTATCGGCCATCGGAAACTAGGACCTTAAGCAGGAATCCGTCGACAGCCTCGCCGTCGACCGGCACCGGTCGCAGCGGCAATTGTATGAGCGCGGAGCCGACATCGGCCGATTGCGCCGTCGGCAGATCGACAACGTCGACCACCAAAGCCGTACAATTGTCAGAGCTGCCATGGTCGAGCGCGGCCGCAACCAGCGCACGCGCGGAATCATCGGAAGCAGAACGCTCGCGCAGGATTTCAACGATGGTCTCGGCCGGCAGGACGCCATAGACCCCGTCGCTACACAGGAGGAAGCGGTCGTGCCGCGCCAACGGCTGGGTCGCGTAGTCGAGCCGCACCTCGGTCTCGACACCCAGCGCACGAGTAAGAATGCCAGATCGAGCGGTGCCATCGTCGCGTACATGATCGACGGTGAGGCAGGTAAGGCGGTCGCCGCCTAGCCGGTAGGCGCGCGTGTCGCCGACATGCAGGATGTGTGCAATCCGGCCGCGCAGCACCAACGCGGTGAAGGTGCATCCCATTCCCATCAAGATTGGGGTCGCGCTTGCCTTGGGAGTAGATCCAGCCATTGAGCGCGCTGACGACGTTTGCGGCGGCACGGCGGACTTCCATGGTCTCGGGCAGGTCGCAAAATCCGTCCAGGAAACCGCGCACCGCCGTCTCGGCCGCGACGCGACCGCCTTTCGCGCCCGCCAATTCCATCTGCGATCGCCGCCACAACGTCGTGGCGCGGTTGCGGCAGTTCCCAGCCGAAAACGGCGCCAGCGAAATCCTCGTTGCGTTCGCGGGGCCCGGCCTCCGAGGCGAAGCCCACGCTTGCCCTGACGCCGGAGACCCGCTCAGCCATTGTCGCGGCTCCGATTTCCGCTGGGCGGCGCGCGTGCGGATCGTGACGCAAGCGATCATGCAGAGTGCAATTCCGCAATCGCGGCTTCAATTCTCCAGCTTGCAACGATCATAGAGGAAACTGCCGCCGGTGGACGAGGCGAGAACGATCGTAAGGTCTCCCGACTTTCGATCAAGCGTGTAATTCCAAAGTTTCGCGTCGCGCCACGAAATCTTGCGGTCGCTGAACTGAGCCGGATTGGTATCGACGGTGTTTCGATCGTAGTCGATCTTGATCTGAAAGCTCGCACCGCTCGATAGATTGGTGCAGGTAATCGCCGCCTCGCCGCGCCGTGTCTCGCTGACGACCGGGGCGGACATGGCGAGCACGGACGCGCTCAGCCCCATTGTCACGAGCTGAATTGCAACTAATGGCCGCAGCACCGCTCTGCACATTTTTTGATCAATATGCATATTCTGTAGCCATCCGAGATAACGGTTCGACAAACCAAGTGTGGAAAAAAGATATGCAATCAACGTTTAATTAACTGGCATAATTTTTGCGCCCATTCAACCCGCTGCCTGTGTGACCTCGACGCGCAGGGGCATTTTTTTGGGGGAGAAACATGGCACTCGTACCGTCACCACAATGGCTAGATACCGGAAACAACGCTTGGCAATTGGCAGCGGCAACCTTTGTCGGAATGCAAAGTATTCCCGGGCTAACGGTTCTCTATGGCGGCATCGTCAAGAAGAAATGGGCGATCAACTCCGCGTTCATGGCGATATACGCCTTCGCATCGGTCTTGGTCGTCTGGGTGCTGTTCGATTACAACATGGCGTTCGGGGAGCAATGGTATCCATTTATCGGGATGCCGGGTCTAGCGACCTCCGCCGCATTCACACTCGGACAAGCGACAATTCCGGCCGCCGCAGGCGGCATGCCAGCCCTCACCTTCCCGATGGCGACGCTGATGTTCTTCCAGTTCGTGTTCGCCGCCATCACCGTCATCATTCTTGCCGGTTCCGTGCTCGGTCGCATGAACTTCACGGCGTGGATGATCTTCTGCCCAGTATGGATGACGCTGGTCTACACGGTGGGCGCGTTCAGCATCTGGGGCGGCGGCTGGCTCGCCGCCATGGGCGTAGCGGACTTCTCGGGCGGCTACGTCATCCATCTTGCCGCTGGAACGTCAGGCTTTGTTGCCGCATGGGTGATCGGCCCGCGGCTTAAAGCCGATCGCGAGCATTTCCCACCCAACAGCTTGCTGACCACGCTGGTCGGCGCCGGCATCCTGTGGCTGGGCTGGAACGGCTTCAACGGCGGCGACCCCTACTTCGCCAACGCCAACGCCGGCGCGGCCGTGCTCAACACCAACACCGCGACCGCGGTGGCCCTTCTGGTCTGGACGCTGATGGACAAGCTCGCCTACGGCAAGCCGTCGGTACTCGGCGCGGTCAACGGCATGATCGCGGGCCTCGTCGCCATCACTCCCGGCGCCGGTTATGTGGATGGCGTCGGTGCGCGATCATCATCGGCATCGTCGCCGGTATCATCCCGTGGCTGGCGATGAACAAGCTGCAAAAGACCAAAACCATGATGAAAGTGGACGACACGCTGAGCGTGTTCTCCACGCACGGCGTGGCGGGCCTCTGCGGCGGCTTGCTGGTTGGCATCTTGGCCAATCCGGACATGCTCCTGTACATCGGCACCGACAAAGAGGCCCCCGGCGTCAATATAACCGGTTGGCTCTACGGCAATGCCCCGCAGCTCTTGCTTCAGGTGTACGGCGCTGCGTTCATCATCGCGTACAATGCGGTCGCTACCTTCATTATCCTCAAGGTCATTGGGCTCATCGTGCCGCTGCGCATGGATGACGCCACGTTGAAGGTCGGGGACGACGCGGTCCACGGCGAGACCGCCTACGCAATCGGCTCGGAGGGCGAATAATCGCACCCGCGCAGTTTGCGCTAACAAGCTCGATCCGCGGGTCGCGTATTTGATCCGCGGATCCTTCACGGCCCCCGGTTGATCCCCGCTGGGGCCGTCTTTTTGGGCTGTGCAATGATTGGCTTTGCCGAGCAGCACGGCGCGGCCATGCGGTCGCCGTACGATCGCGTTCTCAATCGCTCTGCAAAATAACGTTCTTCACCATCGGATAGATCTGGTTCTGCCAGGTGCGGCCCGAGAACACGCCGTAATGCCCGACGCCGGCCTGCATGTGGTGGCGCTTGCGGTAGGGCCGCAATGACGAACATAGATCATGCGCCGCAAGCGTCTGCCCGACCGCGCAGATATCGTCCTTCTCGCCTTCCACCGTGAACAGCATGGTGCGCTTGATCGCGGCCGGCTCGACTTTCTGGTTCTGATAGGTCAGTTGACCAAGCGGCAGCGCGTGATCCTGGAACACCAGCCTCACCGTCTCCAGATAGAATTCAGAGGCGAGATCGAGCACGGCGAAATATTCGTCGTAGAACGCCTTGGTCGCCGCCGCCTTGACGTGCTCGCCATTCGCAAGATTCAAGTAGAGTTCGCGATGCGCCTTCACGTGCCGGTCCATGTTCATGCTCATGAACGCGGCGAGCTGCACGAAGCCCGGATAGACCTTGCGCCCGCCGCCGCCATAGCGCGTCGGCACGGTGGCGATCAGCTTCTTCTCGAACCAATCCATCGGCTTGCCCTTGGCAAGCTCGTTCACTTTGGTCGGGTTGACGCGGGTGTCGATCGGGCCGGCCATCAGCGTCATCGAACGCGGCTGCGCCGGATTGTCGCCTTGCGCCATCACGCTCGCGGCCACCAGCGCACTCACACAGGGCTGGCAAACCGCCACCATATGGGCGCCCGGTCCGATCTTCTCCAGAAAGCGGATCAGGTGGGTAGTATATTCGTCGAAACCGAAACCACCGTGCTCAAGCGAAACATCACGCGCATTGTGCCAATCGGTAATATAGACGTCATGTTCGGCGAGCATGGTGCGCACGGTCGCGCGCAGCAGCGTTGCGAAATGGCCGGACAGCGGTGCGATCAGCAGAACGCGCGGCTGCGCCTGTTCGACGTCCTTCTTGAAATGCAGAAGGGTCGCGAACGGCGTCACATCGGCCGCCTCCTCGGTTACTGCCACTTCGCGATTGCCCACCGTGACGCTGTCGATACCGTAAGGCGGACGCACATGGGTTAGCCCGGCACGCGCGATTAACTCGTACGCGGCAGAAAGATTGCTGAGCGCCGACGGCCGCGCCGACCCGTTGAGCTTCTCGCCAACGCTCTCCAGCGCCTTGCCCGCCAACGCACGCACCGGGACCATGATGTCCGAATGCGCCTGATAAGCCTGATAAAGCATCCAGTCCCCGGTCGGCCCCGGCAAGCCGCAATGGCACGCTAGAGCATTTTATGTTGCAGTGCGAGATATAATTGCGGGGTAGCAGGTCTTCGATCAGACCTTGGGGAAAAAACATCTTTGCCGGTCGTTTTGCGGTACGGGAAACTGTTGAATTCTCATAACTTTCGTCTAAGGTGGCGAGGCCGGGCCGTGACGAATAGGGACAGTTTCTCCCCATGGCTAAGGCTGCCCTCACGATTGCCAGCAAGAACTACGGCTCCTGGTCGCTGCGCGGCTGGCTCCTGTGCAAGATGGCCGGCCTCGAGTTCGACGAGATGGCGGTCGGCAGCGACGACCCCTCGACCCGCGCCGAACTGCTGCTGCTGTCGCCCTCGTTCCTGGTGCCCTGCCTCACCCACGATGGCATCAAGATCTGGGACACGCTGGCGATCGGCGAATATCTCAACGAAATCCTGCCCGACGCCGGCCTGCTGCCGGAAACAATCTCCGCGCGCGCGCATTGCCGCTCTATTTCCGGCGAGATGCATTCGGGCTTTTCCAACATGCGCTCGGCGCTGCCGATGAACCTGAAGGCGCACCACCCGGGCTTCAAGGTCTGGGCCGGCGCGCAGGCCGACATTGACCGCATCATCTTCATCTGGCGCGAATGCATCGCAGCCCATGGCGGCACGTTCCTGTTCGGCCCGAGCCCGTGCATGGCGGACGCCATGTTTGCGCCCGTGGTGACGCGCTTCCTCACCTACGATGTGAAGCTGCAAACCGACTGCGCCGCCTATTGCCGGTCGATCATGGCGCTGCCGGCGATGCAGGAATGGCTGGAGGCGGCCAAGGCCGAGCCAGACGAAGTCGTCGAGCTTGATGTCGAGTTCTAGGGCGACGCAGCTTTTTTTATTTGGCTGCCGCGATCCGCAATCTGCCATCAATTGCTTTTCTTCGCGATGGCCTCGGCGCGATTTCTGATAGCGTCGGGGTCTTTCGGATCGACCTTGAGCACCCGGTCGAAGTCTTGAATGGCCCGATCGTATTGACCCTTGCCGGTGTAGGCGAGGCCGCGGTTGTTCAGGGCATCGGAAAAGTTTGGATCGAGCTCGATCGCCAGGTCGAAGTCATGAATGGCCCGGTCTACTTGGCCAATCTGGTAGTAAGCAGTGCCACGATTGCTATAGGGAATGGCCTCTTTCGGGTCGAGCTTGATCGCCCGATCGTAGTCTTGGATGGCTCGTTCAAATTGGCGCAAAGCGAGGTAGGCGTTGCCGCGATTGCTGATGGCTCGGATGTAATTCGGATCGAGTTTGATTGCCTCGTCATAGTCCTGGATCGCTCGGTCCCATTGATTCTTGTGGCCATATGTGAGGCCGCGACTGTACAACGCGCCGACGTGGTTCGGATTAACCTTGATCACCTGGTCGAAGTCTTGAATGGCGCGGTCGGCTTCGCCCCGCGTGCCATAGGCAATGCCTCGATAGTAGAAGGCCGTGACCTCATCCGGATTGAGCTTGATTGCTTGATCATAGTCTGGGATAGCGCGGTCAAGGTCGCCTGTGGCGCGGTAGGCGGCACCACGACTGTTGAAAGCCGCGGCAAGTTCCTTTCCGCTATATTTTCCTGACTTGATCGCCTTAGTGCATCCGGCGATTTGTTGGTCCCACGGGATGCCCGGGGTACCTGTGCATTTCAAGTCGTTCAGCGTTTGTGCCCGAGCCAACGCATGCATCGACGCCAGTTCTAACATCGCTACCGAAAGCGTCAGCACGCCTGCAAGCGCGGTTCGCACAATGCCCCTCACGGATCATCCCTCCGAACGACTGTTGCCCGGATCAATAAAATAGCAAAACCGCGGCACCACTGAAACGCTCCGACTGCGACGCTTACTGCAACGCGATCATGGCGCAGCCGACGATGCAGGAATGGCTGGAGGTCGCCAAGACCAGGCCGAGTGGACGTCGAGTTCCAGGGCGTGCACTTGGAATTCAGGTTGGTCAGTGACGGTCGATCATGGTCCGCTTTAGCGCCAGTAACGGAACATCCGTCGAAAGTCTTCAGAAATCCTAGATCGCGACCCGATGGAGGAAGCTATCGACGTTTTCCTGTAGTTTGGTGGCGCCCGTCGCGACTGCCTCCGACGCCTTCAGCACCGTGTCCGCGTATCGCCGCGTCTGGCTCACCGCGCCGGCAACCTGATCGAGCACGGAAACAACCACCTTGGCTCCCTCAGCGGCACTCGCCACATTACGGGAGATTTCGTCGGTGGCAGCATTCTGCTCCTGCAGGGAAGCGGCAACCGTCGACGTGAATCGGTCAATCTCCTGCATGCGATCGGCGTTGCGCCGAATGGCATCGACCGCGACGCCAGTCGAGGTCTGAACTGCTGTGATCTGTGCGACAATCTTCTCGGTCGCCTTCGCCGTCTGCACGGCCAGCGACTTTACTTCTCCAGCTACCACGGCAAACCCCCTGCCGGCCTCGCCCGCCCGCGCTGCTTCGATCGTTGCATTGAGCGCAAGCAGATTGGTCTGCCCGGCGATTTGCTGGATGAGATTGACCACCTCGCCGATCTCTTGCGCCGCTTCGGTGAGTCTGCCGATCTCCTCGTTCATCGTATGCGAGTCGCTGGCCGCGACCCGGACCAGGTCGGTCGCATCGCCGAGCTGCCGGCTGATCTCGGCGATCGAGCTCATCAGCTCCTCGGCAGTGGCCGCCGCCGCTTCAACGTTGCCGGATGCTTCGTCCGAGGTTTGCACGGCGCCGGTCGCCCTCTCGGCAGTCTCGCCGGATGATTGCGCGAGACTGGTGGCGGTCGACCGCATCGCTGCGGCGTTGTCAGTGACCATCCGCAACTCGCTTTCGACGCTCTCGCGGAACGACAAGATCGCTGCATCGATCGCAGCGCGGCGCTCGCCTTGCTCGGTCAGGGATTGGCGTTGCTGTTCGGCCGTGAGCCGTTCGGTGATGTCCTCATGCGTGCCGATCCAATGTCCGCCCCCGGCAATCGGGCGATTGATCACCAAAATGGAGCGTCCATCAGGGGTCTTGACGATGGCATTGGTCGTTTTTCCTTGCGCTACCGCGGTCAATATTTCGGCGCAATATTTCTCCGGGTCGCCGCCAATGCTGCCAGTCGCGAAGCGATGGCGGACGAGATCAATGAGCTTGATGCCGGGTTTCACGATGGAGGGTGACAGGCCATACATTTCCACGTAGCGGCTATTGCACAGCACCAACTGCTGCGAGGCGTCGAACATCACGAGGCCCTGCGACATGTTGTTGATGGCGGTGGCAAACAATGTGCTTCGCCGACCACGCGACCGCCGAAAAAGGACAGAGGCCCCGAAAACTGCCAGAAGACAGATAGGGCCGGCGGCAATAAGGAGAAGCCAACCGGCGGGCTCAGCGGCGATGCCGGTTAGAATCCGAAGCATTTTCGCGCGATCTCGATATCCAGAAAGCGCGAAGTCTTAGGCCGTAAAGATTTTTTTAATGTTAATCGCCATCGCCTGGCGCTCACAGCCGCGACACGTCAGCTACCGCTTCAGCCATCCCCCGATCCGCTCGACCGCTTCGTGCATCTCCGCGGCCGAGCCCGCGTAGCAGAAACGCAAAAAGTTGTGGCCGTGGACCGGATCGAAATCAATGCCGGGCGTTGCCGCCACGCCCGCCTCGTTCAGCATGCGCTTGGCGAAATCCAGGCTGTCGTTGGAGAAACGCGAGATGTCGGCGTAAAGATAAAACGCGCCATCGACGGGTAGGAATTTATCGAGCCCGATTTTCGGCAGGCCCTCCACCAGAATGCGCCGGTTCTCCTCGTAGCCGAGCTTGACCGCCTCCATCTCAGGCTTGCCGTCGAAGGCCGCCTCCGCCGCCACCTGTGCAATCGTCGGCACCGAGATGGCGAGATTGCCTTGCAGCCGATCGACGGTGCGCACCAATGACTCCGGCATCACCATCCAGCCGATGCGCCAGCCGGTCATGCAGAAGTATTTCGAGAACGAATTGATCACCACCGCATGCTCCGACACATTGGCCGCGGTCTCGGCGGCAAAGGTGTAGTCGAGGCCGTGATAGATCTCGTCGGAGATCACTTTGATGCCTTCCGACTCGGCGATCCCAATCAGGCGCGCGAGCGCGGCGGCGTCCATCATGGTGCCGGTCGGATTGGCCGGGCTTGCGACCACCACGCCGGCGATCGGCCGCTGGCGATGGGCGGCGATCAGCGCCTTGCCGGTCAGCGCCCAGCGCGTCTGTTCGGACGTCTCGATCAGCACCGGCTCGCAGCCCAACGCCGAGAGGATGTGGCGGTAGGGCGGATAACCGGGATTGGCCAGCGCCACCCGGTCGCCCGGTTCGAACAGCGACAAAAACGCCAGGATGAAGGCGCCCGAGGAACCGGTGGTGACCACCACGCGGCCGGGATCGAGGGCAAGATCGTAGGTTTCCGCATAGTGGCGGGCGATTCTCCGGCGCAGCGACGGGATCCCGAGCGTTTCGGTATAGCCGAGGCGGCCATGGGTGAGTGCTGCCTTGGCGGCCGCCAAAGCGGTAGCCGGCGCAGCCGCGGCCGGCTGGCCCACTTCCATGTGCACGACTTTCCCGCCTTGGGCCTCGATCTGGGCCGCCGCCGCCATCACGTCCATGACGATAAACGGCGGAACATCGCTGCGTTTGGAGGGTCTCAACAGGTGTTTTGCCGCCTCAAGCATGCTTACCGGCCGTTAGAACTCGCCCTTAAGTCCCTGCCCCGCTGCTGCCGCATTCGGCAGCTTTTTGGCCTGCTTGGGTCGCGCTTTGCGCTATTCATGACTCAGTCGTGATCGCACGCGCGTTGACCGTGTAAAGACGCGTCACTAGCTTCAAGCCAATTAGTGGCAATATTCGGCATGACCACAGACGGCACACCTATCAGGACACGGCGAAACACGCCAGCAGCCCGGGCGCTGGCGATGGTGACGGCCGTCGCCGTCGCGGCCGCCGGGGTCGGGCCGTCGGTCCAGCCGGCGCGCGCCCAGGATATCCCGCGTAGCGTGCCGCTCATCCGCGATACCGAAATCGAACAACTGATGCGGGAATATGCCCAGCCGATCCTGCAGGCGGCCGGCCTTGCCAAGCAGGGCGTCAAGGTGATCGTGATCAACGACCGCGGCTTCAACGCCTTCGTCATGGATGGACGCCACATCTTCATTTATTCCGGCGCGCTGTCCGATGCCAAAACGCCGAACGAGATCATCGGCGTGTTGGCGCACGAGACCGGCCACCTCGCCGGCGGACATGTCTCGCGCTTGCGCGAAAAGCTTGCCCAGGCGCAGACCCAATCGATTGTCGCCATGTTGCTTGGCCTCGGCGCCATGGTCGGCGGCGCCGTCGCCAGTTCGCGCTCCTCGGGCGCGGCCAATACGGGCGTAGGCGACATCGGCATGGCCACGCTTTCGGCGCCGCAAACGGCGATCATGCATAACCTGCTCGCTTACGTGCGCACCCAGGAAGACCAGGCCGACCACGCCGGCGTGAAGTTCCTCAATGCCACCGGCCAGTCACCCAAGGGCATGGTGGAATTGTTCAAGCGGCTGAGCGACGAGATGCTGTTCAATTCGCGCTTTGCCGATCCCTATATGCAGTCGCATCCGATGCCGGCCGACCGCGTCGCGGCGCTTGTAACGCTGGCGAGATCGAGTCCCTATTGGGACAAGAAGGATTCGCCCGAGCTACAATTGCGCCACGATATGATCCGCGCCAAACTCTCCGGCTTCCTCGACCGGCCGGACACGGTCGCGCGCCGTTATCCACTCAGCGACCGCAGTCTGCCGGCGCGCTATGCGCGCGCCATTGCAACCTACCTCCATGCCGACTTGCGCTCTGCGATCGGCCAGATCGACGGCCTGATCCAAGCGGAGCCGAACAATCCGTATTTCTACGAGCTCAAGGGCCAAGCCCTGCTGGAAGGCGCCCACCCGGCCGAAGCGGTTGCGCCGCTGCGCCAGGCTGTGGCGCTTTCGCATGGTGCGCCGCTGATCCAGATCATGCTGGCGCAGGCGCTGATCGCAACCGACAACAAGGCGGTCGCGGCGGAAGCGGCCGAACTCTTGCGCATCGCGATCAGCCGCGAACCGGAATCGTCTGAGGCCTACACCCAGCTCGCCATGGCCTATGGCCGCAAGGGCGATCTCGCCCAGGCCGACCTCGCCTCCGCGCAAGCAGCCTTCAATCGCGGCGACATCAAGACCGCCCGCCAACTGGCGAGCCGCGCCAAGACCCGCCTGGCCATTGGCACGCCCGCCTGGGTGCGCGCCGACGATATCGTCAATCTCAAGCCACCGGCCGCAGCAGGTAACTGAACACGACCAAGCCACCGATCACAACAAGGACCATTCCAAATGAAATTAAGCCCGCGCCAGATCGCCGCCGCCTTTGCGGGGTTGCTGGCCATCGCACTGCCGCAAGCCTCGCACGCGGACGAATTCTCCGGCCCGCAGCGCGGCGCGATCGAGACCATCGTGCGCGAGTATTTGATCGCGCACCCAGAAGTGCTGCAGGAGGCCATGACCGAGCTGGAAAAGCGCCAGACTGCGGCCGAAACCGAGAAGCATAAGGTCGCGGTCAAGGAGCACTCCGAGAAGCTGTTCAGTTCGCCGCGCCAGGTGGTGCTCGGCGATCCGCAGGGCACCGTTACTTTCGTCGAGTTCTTCGATTACAATTGCGGCTACTGCAAGCGCGCGATGAGCGACATGCTCACGCTGCTCAAGGATGATCCCAAGTTAAAAGTCGTGCTGAAGGAATTCCCCGTACTCGGACCCGGCTCGGTGGAAGCGGCTCAGGTCGCCGTCGCCGTGCGCATGCAGGACAAGAGCGGCAAGAAATACCTCGAATTCCACCAAAAGCTGCTCGGCGGCCGCGGCCAGGCCGACAAGGCGCACGCGCTCGCGGTCGCCAAGGATGTCGGCATGAACATGGCCCAGCTCGACAAGGATCTGAACAGCCCCGAGGTGAAGGCGACCATGGAGGAGAACTTCAAGCTCGCCGAGGCGCTCGGGATGAACGGGACGCCGAGCTATGTCATCGGCAACGAAGTGGTGGTCGGCGCGATCGGCCTGCCAGGCTTGCAGGAAAAGATCAACACCGCCCGCTGCGGCAAGCCGTCCTGCTCCTGAGGGCGCTGCGCCGCAGCGCACAAGCATAAAAACTTTCACGGCCGCCGGGAGCAAAATCGCCCGGCGGCCGTTCATATTTCTGTTAAACTTCTTTTGTGCGTGTATGGTCTCTTTCGCAAGCCGGTTCCGGGTTCGCGATTCTGCGCATGGAACCCGCTCCTCCCCAATGAGTTATTGCGCACATGTATACCGTCGGCATGGAAGAGGAATACTTTGTGTTCGACGCCAAGACGCGTCGCGCCACACGTCATTTTGACAAGAAATTCCTCAGCCTGGCTCAAAAAAAGCTTGGCGACCGTGTGATGACGGAAATGTTGCAGTCGCAGATCGAGGTGGCGACGCCGCCCTGCGGCAACATGAAAGAGGCGCGCGACCACCTACTACATTATCGCCGCACGCTGGCCGCGGCCGCCGCCGAACGCAATCTCGGCATCGCCGCCATGGGCACCTTCCCGCTCGCGTTCTCGCCCGAGCAGCGGGTGACGCCGAAGGTGCGTTACGAGGCGCTGATCGACGACCTGCAGATGATCGGGTACCGCAACATGCTGTGCGGCATGCATGTGCATGTGGAAGTGCCCGACGTCAACACTCGCATCGACCTGATGATGCGGCTCACCGCCTATTTACCGCTGCTGCTCGCGCTCTCGACGTCGTCGCCGTTCTGGCAGGGCAATCTCTCCGGCCTGTGCGGTTATCGGCTTGCGGCCTATGACGAATTGCCGCGCACGGGGCTGCCCGAACTGTTCCGCGCCAAAGCGGACTACGACCAATTCGTCGCGGCGTTGGTGTGGGCGAAGATCATTCCGGACGCGAGCTATATCTGGTGGGCGGTGCGGCCTTCGCTGAATAACCCGACCCTCGAATTGCGCATCGCCGACAGCTGCACGCGGCTCGACGACGCCGTTGCCATCGCCGCACTGTTCCGCTGCTTGGTGCGCGCGCTCGACCGCGACCGCGCCTACAACGCCGGCTTCGATCGCGTCGGCCGCGCGATCACGCAAGAGAACAAGTGGCATGCCCAGCGTTACGGTATCGCCGCGACTTTCGTCGATCCATTCGCCCGTTCGCCGCTCGACCTTGGGCAATGGCTCGAGCAGGTGCTCGATTTCATCGCCGAGGACATCGCCGCGCTCGACTGCGAGGCGGAAATAAAGCACCTCGATACAATTATCGACGGCGGGACCAGCGCCGACCGCCAGATCGACATTTTCACCAAGGCCAAGGCCGCGGGAAGGCAAAGATTAACGGCGATCAAGGAGGTCATCGACTGGGCCGCAGCCGAGACGCAAGCCTCAGCCCCAGCCAAACCCTTAAGCGCCAAACCCTTAAGCGCAAAGGCCTTAAGGCTGAAAGCCGGCTGACGGCCGTGCGGGCTTCCCCTTGGCGCTTTGGCCACCTATAAAGCGGGCCAGATTTTACGCGCACCAAAGAGCGCGAGCCGCCGGGATCCCATGCCTGAGACCATCTACGTCCTTAACGGACCGAATATGAACATGCTTGGCACGCGCGAGCCGGAGAAGTACGGCACCGCGACGCTCGCCGACGTGGAAAAGCTTTGCCATGCCACCGCTAAGCGCTTCGGGCTCGAAGTGGTATTCCGCCAGACGAACCAGGAAGGCGAACTGATCGACTGGATCCATGAAGCCTACGCCAAAAAGGCGGCCGGCATCGCGATCAACGCCGCCGGTTACACCACGACGTCGATCTCGATCATGGACGCGCTGCTGGCGGTAAAATTGCCGGTGATCGAACTTCATATGACGAATATCCACGCGCGTGAAAGTTTCCGGCACGATTCCTATATGTCCAAGGCGGCCAAAGGCATCGTCTGCGGTTTCGGCGTCGACAGCTATTCGCTGGCGATCATCGGACTGGCCGGCATGATCGGCGCCAAAGAATGCACATGATCCCGAAAAGTGGGAACCGGTTTTCGGATAAGATTTTGCGCAAACAAATGAAAGCCTAAACCGGAATCGTTATGGCAAAATCGCCCAAAGCCCCGATCGTCGACCATGACGTGATCCACGAGCTCACCAAACTCCTGGACGAAACCGGTTTGACCGAGATCGAGATCGAACAAGACGGAAGGCGAGTACGCGTGGTGCGCGGCGCCGTGGCGGCGGCGGCCCCCCCCCGCCCTGCGCCAACACCGGCGCCACAACTGGTTGCTGAATTGATCGCAGCGCCGATTGACCATGCCAAGCATCCGGGCGTCGTCAAATCGCCGATGGTCGGCACTGCCTATGGCTCGCCGGAGCCGGGCGCCAAGCCATTCATCGAAGTAGGCCACCACGTGAAGGCCGGCGACACGCTGCTGATCATCGAGGCGATGAAAACCATGAACCAGATTCCGGCCGCGCGCGCCGGCGTCGTAAGCAAAATCCTGTTCGAAGACGGCCAGCCGGTGGAATTCGGCGAACCGTTGGTCATCATCGAATGACGGCACGCCAGCCGGACCGATCCGATGTTCGATAAAATCCTGATCGCCAATCGCGGCGAAATCGCCCTGCGCGTGCTGCGCGCCTGCAAGGAGCTCGGCATTCCGACGGTGGCGGTGCATTCCACCGCCGACGCCGACGCCATGCATGTGCGTTTCGCCGACGAGAGCGTGTGCATCGGCCCGCCCGCGGCTAAGGACAGCTATCTCAATATCCCGGCCATTCTCTCGGCTTGCGAGATCACCGGCGCCGACGCCGTGCATCCCGGCTATGGATTCCTATCGGAGAACGCGCGGTTTGCCGAAATCCTCGCCGACCACGACGTGCAATTCATCGGCCCGAAGGCCGAGCACATCCGGATCATGGGCGACAAGATCGAGGCCAAGCGCACCGCCAGACGGCTCGGTATTCCGGTGGTGCCGGGCTCCGACGGCGGCATCACCTCCGATGTGGAAGCGACCAAGATCGCCGACGAGATCGGCTATCCGGTGCTGATCAAGGCGGCCGCCGGCGGCGGTGGACGCGGCATGAAGGTGGCGCGTAGTGCAGCCGAGTTGTCCGGCGCGTTGTCAACCGCGCGCATCGAGGCAAAAGCTGCCTTCAGCGACGACGCGGTCTATATCGAAAAATATCTGGAGAAGCCGCGCCACATCGAAATTCAGGTGCTCGGCGACGGCAAGGGCAAGGCGATCCATCTCGGCGAGCGCGACTGCTCGCTGCAGCGGCGCCACCAAAAGGTCTGGGAGGAGAGCCCCTCACCCGCGCTCAACACGCAGGCGCGCGACCAGATCGGCGAGACGGTTGCAAAGGCGATGCGCGAGATCGGCTATCTCGGCGTCGGCACCGTCGAATTTCTCTACGAGGACAACAAATTCTATTTCATCGAAATGAACACGCGCATCCAGGTCGAGCATCCGGTGACCGAAATGATCACCGACATCGATCTTATTTTCGAGCAGATTAGGCTTGCCGCCGGCGCCGCTCTCACGATTGAGCAGAGCGACGTCCAATTCCGCGGCCATTCCATCGAGTGCCGGATCAATGCTGAGAACCCGGTGTCGTTCCGCCCCTCGCCCGGAAAGATCTTGTACTACCACGCGCCCGGCGGCCTCGGCGTGCGCATCGATTCCGCGGTGTACCAAGGCTACACCATCCCGCCTTATTACGACTCGCTGGTCGGCAAGCTGATCGTGCACGGCAAGACCCGCACCGAATGCCTGATGCGGTTGAAGCGCGCGATCGACGAGGTGGTGGTGGACGGAATCGAGACCACGCTGCCTTTGTTCCGCGCGCTGGTGCGCGAGAAGGACATCATCGACGGCAACTACCACATCCATTGGCTCGAGCAGTTCCTCGCCAAAGGCGGGATGGACGATTAAGCTTACTGCACGAACGGCCTATTTGGCGTTTGGCGCAATGCTTCGGTTTCATGTAAATTTGACCCGTATCGCTCGGAAAAACTTAATGAGTTTCGGAGGCGTTGCGGTGATCAAGAGTGTCTTGCGTATGGGCTCCGTGGCAGCGTTGGCAGCCTCGATACTGGTGCCCGTTAACGTCGCAGCGCGCGGATTTACCGGGCATGGCGTGCACGGATTTCGCCACCATTACGGCTACTGGCCCTATGGCGGCTCGATTGTGGCCTATCCCTTCGGACGGGACCTGGATGCCGTCGGAACCGTGCCGGCGCAAACTGATCCTGCGATTACGCCAGCCCCCCGTTGCGTCCATAGCCGCGAGACCGTGACGGTGCCATCGGAAGACGGCGGCGTACGGCAGATCACGATCACGCGCTGCTAGAAGTTAGAACCATTTCGGCGTCTTGGCGGTCCAGGGATTATTCCGGAAGCGGCTTTGCAATAAATCATAGGCCGCCTTGGACATGTCCGAGTCCTGCTCGCCATATTGGGTTGCCCGCACCACGAGATGGAGCGCTTCCGGGACACGCGGGTCGTTCGGATGCGCCTTCGCCCACGAGAAGACAATCGACCCGAGATAGGTCGGTGCGCCCGGTAACTTCCTGAGCCGCTCGTTGTCGGCCTTGGCGCTTTCTTTATCCTTGTCCGTAACAAACGGCGGCGCGACCAGCGGCATTGGCAGGCCGCAATCGGTGCACAGCACGGGATTGCCGTTATCATCGGCGGTCTCGAATGCGGCTTCTTCGTTCGCCCACCAGCGCGGCCCAAAGCGGCCGATCTGGTCGCGGTTATAGGTGTATCCCAACCCGGCGGCGGGATAGGGACGGGCGGCGGGCAACCTGAGCAGCAACACCGCGGCTGAGAATTGCCTCAGCTCGGCATTGCCGGCGTTGCGATACGCCTTCCAGTCTTCCGCGAATTGCGGGAAGAACGGCGCGACCGCGTCGGCCATCGACTTTGCCGTTTCGGCGTCGTCGAGCAGCGCAGCCCGCGTCCACACCGCAAGTCCGACATCTCGTTTGATGCTGGCCGGCAGCCCGGGGGCGAGGACGACCTGCGCCATCATCGGCAGCGGCATGAAGGCTATCATCCCGAAAGTGGCGTCGGCGTCGAGAAACGGCGCCTCCTTCTGGCTCAACTCGCTACGCCAGCCAAGGACGCCCTCATTGTAGCGATCCCACTTTTTCGGCGGCAGCGGCAGGCCGATCGGCATAGTTTCGAATTGCTCGTCACGGACGTACATGATGAATTCGCCGCGCCGCACCGCGAATTTGACGTATTCGCCGACGTCGCGCGCGAGCTTGAGCCGGTGGTAGCGCAAAAGATTGACGACGCCTTCCGGCAGCGGCGGCGGCGCGGCCAGCAGCCGGTCAAGCTCAATGCGGGCGTCGTCGGCCTTGCCCTGCCCGATCAACAAACGCACCCGGTTCCAGGCGAGCGTATAGTAGGCCGGCGAATTGACATCGACCGCTTGCGCCGCGGCCATCACCTCCGCGCTAGCGGAATCGTCCGGCTCCAGGAACATCATCGCCGCCACCAGCCACGGCAAAGCGTGGCCGCTGCGCCAGCGGGTCAGCACATCCGCCTTCACATCCGCATTCTGGCGGCCTTTTTCGCCGTTGAGCACGTTGATGTCATAGATCCAGGCGCCGACATCGGTATAGCGCTTGCCGGTTCGCTCCAGGTCCCGCAGGTCGTGCACATCGAAAGCGAGCGTCGCCGGAAGATCGGCTGCAAGCAACGACTTCGCCAGTTCCTGCGCGCGTTCCTTCGGTCGCGTCCCAAAGACGAGCATGGAAGCAAGGCTGGGCGCATCGTTGTGGAAGTCGGGATCGACCGCGATGGCGTCGATCGCTTTCTGGGCGGCGGCGATGCCGTCCGCGGTCTTGTCGACGACCGCCGCGTGCACGGCGGCGCGCGCCGCGAGATAACCCCCGAGCTTGCGCCATGGCGAAGCGGCGTCCTTGCCAATCGCGGCATAGAGTTCCGCCGCGCGAACGTAATCGTAACGGTAGAAATACGCGGTCGCGATCTGATAGGCGCGGTCGGCCTTGAGCCAAGCCGGCGCGGTCGGCGCCGCCTCGCGCGGCACGGACGCTTCCGCCGTGCAATTGCTTAGGACGGCGTCTTCGGCAATCGTCCAGTCGCGCACGGAAGGGTCGGTAGCGCCGTGCTCCTTGATACGTTGCACCAACGTCGCCGCGGCATTGCGATAGGCTCGCGGGAAACAGGTGACATCCAAAGCCTGGATTTCGGCAGACCGACCTCGCGTGGCGCCCACCGTTTGGGGAGGCGGCGAGTTGAGGACGCGCTTGCGGACTTCGCTCCATTGGTCGGGCGCCTCATAGCTCGCGCCCGGGACCGCGTCGCAGCACGACTTGAGCAGTTCCTTCGCCTGGGCGTCGGTGAACGTGCCGCCCATCATCTGGCGGTAGGCGGCATAGAGCCGGTTGTCGTCGAAGGTCGGACGCAAGATTCCAAGGCGGCCATGGAAATACGAGAGGTTGTTTTCCGGGTCCTGCCCCGAGCGACTGACGAACCGGATTTCCGGAATGTACTGGCCGGTCGCCCAGGCGCCGGATGCGATCCCGCAAAGCAAAAACGCAAACGTTAGTCGAGCAACTGACTGCGTGACCATTGGTTTATCCTCGTGCGTACGGTTTTGTAGGATTCTTCGCTCCAGCGCCGCGGGCTGAAGACATAGACGCGCCGGCCGCTCGGCAGCACGGCCGGCAATTCATCGGTCGCAATACCGAAGCTCGATCGGCAGTCGGGGCTGCGGAAGTCGCCGCGCTTTGCGAATAATGCGCGCACCCGGCGGCCCTCGTAGCCCATGCGGAATAGCATCGGCACCACCTCGTCGGCATCGAGCCGCGCGGTCCAGTTTTCGTTGATGCACCAGGAGGCGAGCGCCGTCACCGAGATCGGCGCGCCGGGAAGTCGAAGGCGCAGGGCGGCGATCGCTTCGATGAAAAACGCGCGCTGCGATGCAACCGCCTCGTAGTCGACCTGCAACACGTGATGGGGGACCTCGTCGCTGACCGCGCCAAGCACCTCGACAAAGCGCTGCATCTGCTCGCGGCTCAGCTGCGGCGGATTAGCGCGATCCGTTTCGACATGAATGACCGCGACGCGCTTGATGCCCTCAGGGACCGCCAGCGGATTGTGTCGCGGGGTGAGAACGACGCCGTCGCCGCGCAGTGTCAGAGTGGCGGCAAGAAAGGCCACGCCAGTGTCGCTTTTGTCGAGAAACCGCAGGTCGTCGTCGCGGTCCCACGCCCACAGCATGAGCTGCGGCAGATCGATACGTGGACTGGCGCGCGCAGTCCTCATGCGATCGCCGGCGAACCCCAACAGGACAAGCACCGCCAACGCGCCCAGAGCGAATGGCGCGCGCACGATCGAAAATCGCGTGGTCAGCTGCTCTCCCATACGCCGGGAATCCCCGGATTGCCCCGGGCTCCGTCCCCCAAGCTTAGGATCGTAAGGCGCAAAACGACCGTTCGGAAGGGGTTCGCGTGCGTGCAGTGCAAACCAGCGGCCTTTCTCTCCCCGGGCATTCGCGTAAGATCGCAGCCGTCGGTCGCCGACAACGGGGCGAAAAAAACTTTAGAAGGTGAAATCTCCTCCGGTCGGCGGACCGACTTACAACGAGGGGAAACGCCATGAAACGTCGTCAATTCCTGCAAGCCGCCGGCGTCGGGCTCGCCGCGTCGGCCGTTGCCGCGCCCGCTATTGCTCAATCGTCACCGGAAGTGAAATGGCGGCTGACGGCAAGCTGGCCGAAGTCGCTCGATACGCTTTACGGCGGCTGCGAATATTTCGCCAAGCGCGTCGCCGAGATCACCGACAACAAATTCCAGATCCAAACCTTTGCCGCCGGCGAACTCGTGCCCGGTCTGCAAGTGCTCGACGCCGTCCAGAACGGCACCGTCGAGATGGGCAACACCGCGTTGTACTATTACTGGGGCAAGAACGCGGCATTCACCTTCGGCACCGCGCTGCCGTTCGGGCTCAATACCCGTCAGATGATTTCCTGGATCCGCCATGGCGGCGGCGAGGAACTGCTGAACGGCGTGCTCAAGGACTTCAATTGCATCGGCTTTGCCGCGGCCAACACCGGCGCCCAGATGGGCGGCTGGTTCCGCAAGGAAATCAATACCACCGAGGATCTCAAAGGTTTGAAATTCCGGGTCGGCGGTTTTGCCGGCACGATTTTGGCCAAGCTCGGCACGGTGCCGCAACAGCTCGCGGCCGGCGATATCTATCCGGCGCTGGAAAAAGGCACTATCGACGCCGCCGAGTGGGTCGGTCCCTACGACGACGAAAAGCTCGGCTTCGTCAAGATCGCCAAGAACTACTACTATCCGGGCTGGTGGGAAGGCTGCGGCCAGGCCCACAACATCATGAACATCGCCAAATGGAACGAACTGCCCAAGGCCTATCAGTCGGCCATCATCACGGCGTCGAACGATGCCTGGGTGTGGACGCTGTCGAAGTACGACTACGTCAATCCGCCGGCGCTGAAGCGACTGGTGTCGAACGGCGCGATATTGCGCGCGTTCCCGCAGCCGGTTCTGGAAGCCTGCTACAAGGCGGCGAACGAGATTTACGACGATCTGTCGAAGACCAATCCGCACTTCAAGAAGCTGTACGACAGCCTGGTGCCCTATCGCAACGACGCCTATGCGTGGCTGCAAGTGGCCGAACTCGGATTCGACAGTTTCCAGATTCGGATGCGCGCGCGAACCTGATCCGTCCATCCAACGCAAACGGCCCCGGAGCGATAGGCTGCGGGGCCGTTTTTCTCGGTCGCTGCTCGCGCGGGGAATGAATGAATTAATGCTCCGTCGAGGTGAGCCGCGTCAGTAGCGTGCACAGCTCCACCGGATTGTAGGGCTTTCTCAGAAAGACCGAGCGCGACACGAGCGGCGCCAGTGCCGAGGCGAATAGCGCCCCGAACAATAAACGATCGGCATTTCGGGCCGGCGCTCGCGCACCTGCTTGGCCAGCATCGAGCCGTCCATGCGGCCTTCCAGATTGATGTCGGTGAACAGCACGTCCACTTCCGGCCCGATCGTCGAGATAGCGCAACGCCGTCTCGCCGTTGGTCACCGCGTGGACGTCGAAGCCATTGTCGCACAAGACTTCCGAGATCAATTCGCTGATCAGGACCTCGTCTTCGACCATCAAAACGTTGGTTCGCCGCATGGTGTCGATCCCCGGATCGGCTCGGGTTTCCGCACACCTCGCGCAACCGTATTCAACAAGCCAACGCATGGCGAGAGCGATAACGTTCAAACTTTCGCAAATTTAGGCTACGTCATGGTGATCGGCCGGTTAAATTTGACCCTCCCCAGACGGCCGCGCTGCGTCGCTAGAATGGAACAAGCCGGTCTGGAACTCACTTTGGTATTCTTGCCCGCATGGCCAACCGCGAAAACACGTATATCGAGATCACGCCGGAAGTGCTGCTCAAGGCCTATGCCTGCGGCATCTTCCCGATGGCGGAAAGCGCGGACGATCCGGCGCTCTATTGGATCGAGCCGGAGATGCGCGGCATCATCCCGCTCGAGGGGTTCCACGTACCCGCGCGGCTGGCGCGCACCGTGCGCACGACACCTCCTTCACGGTCTGGGTGGATCGCGATTTCGACGCGGTGGTCGATGGCTGCGCCGAAGCCAAGGACGACCGCGCCCGCACCTGGATCAACGCGCGCATCCGCAAAATCTATCGCAGCCTGTTCGACCACGGCCATTGCCACAGCGTCGAGGTCTATGACGGCGACAATCTGGTGGGCGGCCTCTACGGCGTTTCGCTCGGCGGTGCGTTCTTCGGCGAAAGCATGTTCCACCGCGCGCGCGATGCGTCCAAGATCGCGCTGGTGCATCTGGTGGCGCGCCTGCGCGCCGGCGGTTACCGGCTGCTCGATACGCAATACGTCACCGATCACCTGAAGACCTTCGGCGCGGTCGAAGTCGCGAAGCGGCGCTATCACAAGATGCTGGAGGAAGCGATCGTGGGCGATGCCGATTTCGCAGCACTGCCGCTCGACCGCCCGATCAGCGGGCCGAGGCGCTGAAACGTATTCTCGAGCTGATCACCGCAACGCCGGCAAGAAATCCCGGCTGTTGCTGCGCGCGCGGCTGCTGTTGCACCGGCGGTTGTTTCGGCGCCGGCGCCGGCTGCTTGGCGCTGATGTGCGCGGCGGCTGCTTGGGCGCAGCATCGCCCGGCGCTTCCGCGACGGCGGGACCCTGCGCGCCTTTGCAGTCGGTGAGCCACACGTCATAGACCGGATGCTCGACCGCATGCAGGCCGGGGCTCGCCGCAAACATCCAGCCGTCAAATATGCGCTTGATTTCGCCTTGCAGCGTGACCTCGTCGACTTCGACAAAGCTGTCGGTGTTCGGCGTCTCGGTCGGCGGGCGCGAATAGCAGACGCGCGGCGTCACCTGTAGCGCGCCGAACTGCACCGTCTCGTTGATGGCGACGTCGAACGAGATGATGCGGCCGGTGATCTTGTCGAGGCCGGAAAACACCGCCTGGCGGATTGGCGATGCGTTGCGGCGGCGGCTCGACCACGACTTCGTCGCCCGGCTGCGGCGCGGTATTGGCCTTGCTGCTGGCCGCCCGCGCGGCTGCTTCTGGCGCCGGGCGGCAGGCCGGGCAGCGGCTGGGCTGGATTGGTGCGCGCACCCTGCTGCGGCTGCTCTTGCGCGCGGCGCCTGCGGCCGCAACCGGTCCGCCCGGCAGCGGCGCCAGCGGCTGCGGATTCGATCGAGCCGGCACCAGGGCGGCTGGACGGCGGCAGACTCATCGGCGCCGGCAGCGGCTGCGCCGGCGGCTGATCGGAACGCGCGCTGACGGCGGCGGGGGCGGCGGCTGATAGCGTGGCGGGATGCCTTGCCGGCTGGGAAAATTGGAGGGCGGCGCGCTCGGCACGTCGCCTGGCGGGCGCGGCGGCTCGTCCCGAAAGATCGAGCCGAATTGCGCGAAGGCGGGCGAGCCCACGAGCAGCGGGACAATCGCAAGCAAACTGAACAGGAGCTTTGGTCGCGCCATGAAACCGGGCTTTCCCGCCTCGCGTCGAATTGCGCATCATGCGCCCGGGACCGGCGCGAAGTCACCAAAGGTCCGGTTAACACGGCGAATGCGGCGGCGGAAGGGCGGAGTAACCAACCGGCGCCGCGGACAGCCTTGCGCTTTATCCTATCCGAAAACCGGCTCCTGTGTTTCGGGATAAAGCGCGCTAGCGCTCCGGATTCCAGGCCTTGTAGTCGCCGGTCGCCTTGGGGCGACGGCCCTGCGCGAGCGTCGAGCCCGACGGCCGCGAAGCCGCCGGCGTGCCGGTCATGTTGGCCCGGTGCGGCTTCTGCCAGGGGCGCGGCTTGTAGCTTTCCTGGCTGTCGGCGGCGGTATCGACCGTGTGGTGCAGCCAGCCATGCCAGGACGGCGGCACGGATCGAGGCCTCGGCATAGCCGTTGTAGATCACCCAGCGCCGCTCGAAGCCGAGCCTTGCATCGATCTTGCCGCCGGTGGTGCGGTAGTAGCGATTGCCGAATTCATCATCGCCGACCGCTTCGCCATACATCCAGGTCCAGAACTGGGTGCCGAAGGTCTGCGAATTCCACCAGGTGAACACCTTCAGCAGAAAACTTTTCATCGCCGTCGCGGATTGACTGTTGCGGGGACGAGGCGTTTTGGCACCCCGACGGCGCCATGTCCAGCGATTGGCCCGATTGGTCACAACCCTCACTTGTAGAACTCGCCATAGATCGTGGCCGCTTCTATCGGGTCGGTGCGGACAGCGCTGTCGCTTCGATGCGCGCCACTGTCGAATTGGCGGGATCTGAAGAAAAAGAAATAGCAGCCTGCAGCGCCATGAACACGGATGTTGCAGCGCATATTGCGTTTGCCGGAACGGTATGGCTATGCTGCCTAGGAATTCATCAGCGTCGATGCTGAGTCGAGCAACTAACTGTGCTCAGCAACGCTGAAATTCGAGATGACAGTGCCGGTAAAAAAGGCGGACCCTGCGACGGGTTCGCCTTTTTTCCTTTACGAGCCATCATTCTCCAGCGCCGCCTCCGATACGCCGACAAGTTGAATTCACAAGCGTGGGTATCTCCTCCATGCTGTCCGCGCGCTTCCCGATGTGGGCTAAGGCACTGAGTTGGTTTTGAGAATCAGCGACTCTGGAACCTGGTTCCAGCGCATTTTCCCGGGCTTATCCCCTTCGCGGCCGGGCTTGGCAGTTTGCTGTGGGTGACTGGCAATCCCCATTTTCCGTCTTTTTCCTGTCACAGAGGGAGGCATTAAAGCCTACCGGCAGCCTCCGAGAAAAACGCTTTGCGACGCCGCCGGATGGCTCAATACTGCCGCCGGGCGCACCCGTCGTTGTCCCCATAGTTCACCGGTAAAACCGCGTTCGCCACAAGATTTAGTGTTTGATTCAGATTTGGCGTCTATCTGTTGTTGACGACGACAGCGAGTCCACTTAGCTTTGGTGTGTTCGGTGGCGTTGAGTTTCAGGTTCCCTCCGGACCTTCAGAACGGCTTTTGGTCGAAAACTCAGCCCGCGCCGAAATCGGCGTTTTTGGGACAGGGAATTGCTGTGCCCCGGGGCGAAGCCGGGAACGAACCGGTGCCGGAAACATGGCCATCGGTCATGAATCAGATGGGTCATGAACCAGGTGGGCGGTTGAACAGAGTGCCGAAGCGTCACGGGACGGACAGACAGGGATCCGTCGGTAATAATGGGGCGGCCGCAAGCCGCCTAGCGAATTAAGGGGCAGAGACACATGCGGATCGAACGGCGCTACACCAAGGACGGTCAATCGGCCTACGCAGGCATGACCTTCCGGTCACGTCACCAGCGAGATCAAAAATCCCGACGGTTCGGTGGTGTTCAAGCTCGACAATGTCGAGGTGCCGGAATTCTGGTCGCAGGTCGCCGCCGACGTGCTGGCGCAGAAATATTTCCGCAAAGCCGGTGTCCCTGCCCGCCTTAAAAAGATTGAAGAAAACACCGTGCCCTCCTTCCTGTGGCGCTCGGAAGCCGACGAGGACGCGCTTGCTCTGCTGCCGGAAAAGGAACGTCTCGTCGGAGAAAGCACCTCGCAAGCAAGTGTTCGATCGTCTGGCCGGCACCTGGACCTATTGGGGCTGGAAGGGCGGCTATTTCGACGACGAAACCGACGCGCAGGCCTTCTTCGACGAGCTGCGCTACATGCTGGCGACGCAGATGTGCGCGCCGAATTCGCCGCAATGGTTCAACACCGGACTTCATTGGGCCTACGGCATCGACGGCCCGAGCCAGGGCCACTTCTACGTCGATCCGTTCACCGCCAAGCTGACCAAGTCGAAATCCTCCTACGAGCATCCGCAGCCGCACGCCTGCTTCATCCAGTCGGTCAAGGACGACCTGGTCAACGAGGGCGGCATCATGGACCTGTGGGTGCGCGAGGCGCGCCTGTTCAAATACGGCTCCGGCACCGGCTCGAACTTCTCGCGGCTGCGCGGCGAAGGCGAGAAGCTTTCCGGCGGCGGCCGCTCCTCCGGCCTGATGAGCTTCCTCAAGATCGGCGACCGCGCGGCGGGCGCCATCAAGTCGGGCGGCACCACGCGTCGGGCCGCCAAAATGGTGGTGGTCGACGTCGATCATCCGGACATCGAGACCTATATCGACTGGAAGGTGAAGGAAGAGCAGAAGGTGGCGGCGCTCGTCACCGGCTCCAAGATCAACCAGAAGCACCTCAAGGCGATCCTCAAAGCTTGCGTGAACTGCGAAGGCTCGGGCGACGATTGCTTCTCGCCGGAGAAGAACCCCGCCTTGAAACGCGAGATCAAGCTCGCCCGCCGCTCGATGGTGTCGGACAACGTCATCAAGCGCGTGATCCAGTTCGCCAAGCAGGGCTACAAGGAGATCGACTTCCCGACCTACGACACCGACTGGGATTCGGAGGCCTATCTCACCGTCGCCGGGCAGAACTCCAACAATTCCGTGCGCATCAACGACGAGTTCCTCAAGGCGGTCGGGGCCGACGGCAAGTGGGACCTGACTTTCCGCAAGAACGGCAAGATTGCCAAAACGCTCGACGCGCGCGATCTGTGGGAAAAAATCGGCCACGCCGCCTGGGCAAGCGCGGACCCCGGCCTGCAATATCACACCACCATCAACGACTGGCACACTTGCCCGGCGTCGGGCGAAATCCGCGCCTCCAATCCGTGCTCGGAATACATGTTCCTGGACGACACCGCCTGCAATCTCGCCTCGCTGAACCTTTTGACCTTCCGCGACAAGCAAACCGGCCAATTCCAGGTCGAAAGCTACGAGCACGGCGTGCGGCTGTGGACGCTGGTGCTCGAAATCTCGGTGATGATGGCGCAGTTCCCCTCGCGCGAGATCGCGGAGCTGTCCTACGAATTCCGCACGCTCGGCTTGGGCTACGCCAATATCGGCGGCCTGCTGATGACCTCCGGCATTGCCTATGACAGCGACGCCGGCCGCGCCATCTGCGGCGCGCTCACCGCGATCATGACCGGCGTTTGCTACGCCACCTCCGCCGAAATGGCGGAAAAGCTCGGGCCCTTCCCCGGCTTCAAGAAGAACCGCGAGCCGATGCTCAAGGTGATGCGCAATCACCGCCGCGCCGCCTACAACGAGCGCAACGGCTACGAGAAGCTGTCGACCTCGCCGGTGCCGCTCGATCATGCGTCAATCATCGCCGCGGGCCCGAATTACGCCATGCTGGTCGACCACGCCAAGCTCGCCTGGGACAATGCGCTCGCGCTTGGCGAGAAACACGGCTACCGCAACGCGCAGGCCACCGTGATCGCGCCCACCGGCACCATCGGCCTGGTGATGGATTGCGACACCACCGGCATCGAGCCAGACTTCGCGCTGGTGAAGTTCAAGAAGCTCGCCGGCGGCGGCTACTGGAAGATCATCAACCGCGCGGTGCCCGAAGCCTTGCGCACGCTCGGCTACTCGGAAGCCGACATCGCCGAGATCGAGGCCTACGCCGTCGGCCACGGCAATCTGGCCCAGGCCCCGGCGATCAACCACACCACCTTGAAGGCCAAGGGCTTCACCGACGAAGCCATCGCCAAAGCCGAAAAGGCTCTGCCGACCGCCTTCGACATCAAGTTCGCCTTCAACAAGTGGACGCTGGGCGAGGAATTCTGCCGCGACAAGCTCGGCATCTCGGCCGAAGACCTCGCCTCGCCGACCTTCGACCTGCTGGCCGCCGTCGGCTTCTCCAAGCGCGAGATCGAGGCCGCCAACATCCACGTCTGCGGCGCCATGACGGTGGAAGGCGCGCCGCATCTGAAGGCCGAGCACTATCCGGTGTTCGACTGCGCCAATCCGTGCGGCCGCACCGGCAAACGCTATCTGTCGGTGGAAAGCCACATCCGCATGATGGCGGCGGCGCAGCCCTTCATCTCGGGCGCCATCTCCAAGACCATCAACATGCCGAACGAGGCCACCGTCGACGACTGCAAGGAAGCCTACATGCTGTCCTGGCGGCTGGCGCTGAAAGCCAACGCGCTCTACCGCGACGGCTCCAAGCTGTCGCAGCCGCTCAATTCGCAACTGATCGCGGATGACGACGACGAGGACGACGCCATCGAATCCTTCATCGAGCGGCCGAACGCCGCGCGCGCGGCGGGCCTGGCCGAGAAGGTCGTCGAAAAGATCGTCGAGCGCATCACCGTGCTGCGCGAGCGCGAGAAGCTGCCCGATCCGCCGCAAGGGCTACACCCAGAAGGCCGTGGTCGGCGGCCACAAGGTCTATCTGCGCACCGGCGAATATGACGACGGCCGCATCGGCGAGATCTTCGTCGACATGCACAAGGAAGGCGCGGCGTTGCGCTCGCTCTTGAACAACTTCGCCATCGCGATTTCGCTCGGCCTGCAATACGGCGTGCCGCTGGAGGAATATGTCGACGCCTTCACGTTCACGCGCTTCGAGCCGCAGGGCCCGGTGCAGGGCAACGACTCGATCAAATACGCCACCTCGATCCTCGACTACGTGTTCCGCGAGCTGGCGGTGAGCTATCTCGAGCGCTTCGATCTCGCCCATGTCGACCCGAGCGAGGCCGGCGGCTTCGACGCGCTCGGCAAGGGCGTCGAGGAAGGCAAGCCCGCGCCCAACTTCGTCTCCAAGGGGCTGACCCGCTCGCGCAGCGACCGCCTGTCGGTGGTCGGCAACGACACCGTGGCGGCCTCAAGCGGCGGCTCCAACGTCACCGCCTTCTCCGGCGGCGCCGCCACCGCGCTCAAAGCCGAGCCGGAGGCCAAGCTCTCGCCGGCGCAGCAGCTCGAGCACCGCATCGACCCGGCTGACGCCAAGCTGCACGCCAAGCACGCGGCCACCGAGAAGCGCGCCGAGGCGCACGCCAAGGGCTACGAAGGCGAGGCCTGCGGCGAATGCGGCAACTTCACGCTGGTCCGGAACGGCACCTGCATGAAGTGCGATACGTGCGGCGGGACGAGCGGGTGTAGTTGAACTAGGATTGATCTCGACCTACGCGGAAAGCAACTGCCGCAAAAAAACGAACCCGCGCTAAGCATAAGAAACGACTATAAATAGTTCAGGCCCGATAAGCTGTGGCAAGTCAGTGAGGTCGTGTATACGCTTGGCGCATGAGCCGCGCTTAATGGAAAAAGACAAAAACGCCGGTCCGGAACCGGGCTCGGCCAAGGCCAGTTACGCCATCGCGGTCATGATGAGTTTGGCTGGATTGGCGACCGCCGGTTTGATCGTGTACGAAATCGCCAGAGCGTTTTTCCGCTTTGCGTTCGGCGTCGAATTGCCAAATCCGTTTCCATGAACTGCGGGACTGCGCGTCTTCATCCGGCCGATCGCCTCACGCCCTTTGCCGGTCATTGTCGATCGGCAGCACCTGGCCCGATATCGACTTGGCCGCATCGGAGGCGAGGAACACCGCCAGCGCCGCGATGTCCTTGGGATCGACCATCGCCTTGATCGACTGCGCGGCGAAGGCCTCCGCCTTCACTTCTTCCATCGAGCGGCCGCTGAGCTGCGCACGGCCGGCAAACACCCGCACGATGCGCTCGCCCTCGACCGCGCCGGGCGCGATCGCATTGGCGCGGATGCCCCATTCGCCGAGCTCCATGGCGAGCGTCTTGGTGAAGCCGATCACGCCCCATTTGGTCGCGGCATAGGGGCTGCGGTTCTGGAAACCAAAGCGGCCGGCGATCGAGGCCATGTTGATGATGCAAGCCGCCTTCGACTGCTTGAGATGCGGGATCGCAAGCCTTGTGACGTCGAACATGGCGGTGAGGTTGACCGCGATCACCTTGTCCCAGGAATCCGGCGGCATCTGGTCGACCGGCAGCGTCAAGCCGGCGATGCCGGCATTGTTGATCAGCACGTCGAGCCCGCCGAGCGCCGCGACCGCCTCCGGCACCATGCCCTCGATTGCCGCGCGGCTCGCCATGTCGCAAGGCCTGGCGATCACGCCGGGGATTTCCTTGGCGATTGTTTGAAGCGCGGCAGCGTCGATGTCGCAGACGAAGACCTTGGCGCCATTGGCCACGAAGGCGCGCGCGAATTCCCGCCCGATGCCGGCCGCCCCCGCGGTCACCAATACCCGTTGCGCCATGACGCCCCTGCCCTTTTCTTAAGCCCGCCGACACTAGCGAATCGCCCCGGCTTGTGAGAGATCGGTGCCGACATCGACCGTCCGCCGAGGGAGACACCCGCGGCGCAATTGCTATGCTTGCATGATTCGTTGCGCAAGTTCGGTTGCGTGGTTTGCGTCCACCCCCCGTTCTGGTGAATTGCCACCAAGGAGGCACACGACATGGCGAAGAAGCGAAAAGCAGCTGCCAGGAAATCGTCCCGCCGACCGGCGCGGGCCAAAGCTCAGGGCTCGGACGAGAACGCGACATTGTTCGCCGTCATCGTCCTGGTGCTTCTGGTCCTGGTCGGCACCTATTTCTACATGCAGAACAAGCAGAAGGCGGCGCTGCTCGACCTCACCCCGGTGGCGGTCGAACTGGTGTGAGCGCTGCGCAAGTAGCGCGGCCCCGCGCGCTACTGGAAGACGTCCTCAATGCCGAGCTTCTGGAGATCCGTCCGCTGGTAGGCGCACCATTTCGCGCTGCCGGCGGACTTCACCTCGGCATTGCGCCGTTTCATTTCGAGCTCCATGACCTCCTTGAATTTGTCGATGCCGACCATCTGGGTGGCGATATCGACGAAGGCCTGCTGATAGTCCTTCGCGCGATCGATGTTGAGTTTCGCGCACTGGTTCGTCATGGCGGTGAACAGGCTGGCCGAGCGCACGACGGAGTCGAGCCCCTTCGGCTCCTTGGCAAAGGCCGGCCACGCACCCGCGGCCAGCGCCAAAACCGCGACCGCAACGCCCCAGCCAAAACGCAGACGGCCCCGCACGGCTACTCCTCCTTCTCGGTGGTGAAATATAGCGGATAGCCTTGGCTCTTGCCCATCTCGGTTGCCTCCTTGGCCTTGGTCTCGGCCACGTCGCGCGTATAGACCGCGATCACGCAGGCGCCCTTCTGGTGCGCGGTCATCATCACGCGATAGGCTTGGGATTCGTTCATGCGGAACACGGCCTTGAGCACCTGCACGACGAATTCGCGCGGCGTGAAGTCGTCGTTGAGCAGGATCACCTTCCACAACGGCGGGCGCTGGGTTTTCGTCTTGGTCTTGGTGCGCGGTTTGGCGAGGGTCGGGCTCATCGCGGCACTGCCTGGCTATTCGTCCGCGTAGGCGTTCAGCAGCAATCCGGCGGCGGCCAGCGCGAACCAGACAATACACATCACGGTCAGCGTATTGAGAAACACGCCGGTCGTGCTCCACAGGCTCCATATCCAGTAGAGCTGGCCGAGGATGGGCAGAAAAAACGTCACGGCCAGCGCGACGATGCTGCTGAGGTAGGCGTAATAAAGCGACAGGCCGTAGATCGCCACACTCAGGATCCAGACGACGACCACGCAGCCGATCGCCGTCCATTTCGCAAACGCGCGCATGTCGACACTCCGCAAGGCGGAATTGCGCGTTAAATTGACCCCCTTGGCGGCGCCGGGTCAATACGATCTGCGTCGAAACCCTACCCTCGCCGCCGCTGCATCAGCGCATCCAGGCTCCACGGCCCGGCGCCGGCAAAGGCGATGTAGAAAAAGACGAAGCAATACAGGATCGCCGCATCGCCGCGATTGAGGATCGGGAAAAAGCCGTTCGGCGCGTGGCTCAGGAAATACGCGAAAGCCATTTCGCCCGACATGATGAAAGCCACCGGCCGCGCGAACAGGCCGACCAGCAGCAACGCGCCGCCGACGAGTTCGATCGCGCCGGCAAACCAGTACAGCGTCAGAAACGGCGGCGCCGGCATCGCGGAGGGAAATCCGAACAGCCGCGACATGCCGTGTTCGAGAAACAGCAGCGCCACGACGATGCGCAGGATCGACAGCACCTGCGGCGCATAATCCGCGGCGGCCTGTTGCCAGGAGCGTCCGTGATTTCGCACAAACCCGCGCGCTTCGACTTGTTCGTATTGCACCACTGTTCGCACCTGTCTGCTTGAGCCCCCGGGCGCGCTATATCAAACGTATTCGCGCGCGCACATTAAAATGCCGTCATGTTGCCCGTGGCGCGGCCCTGCCATGCGCATGCTGCAGGCAAATAAGGGTGCAATTCTACCGGCGGAACCTCGGACGTGCGCACAATTCTGCACCAGCAACGAATGTCCTTCCGTTCACGCGCCACATCATCGAACGATGCGGCATTCGAAGGTCGCGGATTTTAGTCAAAAGCGAATGTTCCGTCGCAAAAATTTCATCCGAAGCGCGCACAGTATGACAGCCTTGCTGCTTCATTGCCGCGACGCGCATGTTACGATTGCGGCAACATAAAAATTGGGGACTGGGGCGGAGGCGCATGATCGCGAAAATCTTGTCCTCGACTTGATCGGTGGATGGGTACCGGTCTTCGGACGAGATCATGTGCAACGAGAGAAAGTTTTGGAGGAGTCCCATGGAAACTTTCCACGACACCGCGAAATTTTCGCGCACGCGCCCGGCGCTGGAATGCGCCCAATGCGGCAACCCCATTTATATCCCCGAATGGTCGGAATGGCTCGACAGCTCCCGGGTGCGGCATTTGTGGGAATGCGAAGCCTGCGGCTACGCCTTCGAGACCACCATCCGCATTGCCACGGCGGCCTAGAAAAGACAGGCACTGACCACTCACGTGATTTTGTGCGCCCTTTTCAGGCGCGCAGGCTATATACTGTCGTTCATGGCATTCTCGATGGATCGGCGGCATCTATTGGCGGCGGGCGCCGCGGCGCTCATGGGCCTCGATTCGCGCATCGCGCAGGCCGCATCGATGACCCGCGTCACCGCCTATGCCTTCACCTTCAAGGGCCTAGACGGCAACGAGATTCTGCTCGCGGCGAATGCCGGGCACCCGATGCTGGTGGTCAATACCGCCTCGCTCTGCGGCTACACGCCGCAATACACCGGCCTGCAGGCGCTGTGGTCGCGCTACCACGACAAGGGGTTGATGGTGCTGGGCGTGCCGTCCAACGACTTCGGCGGCCAGGAGCCGGGCGGCGTCAGCGAGATCGTCAAGACCGCGCAGGGTGAATACCACATTACCTTCCCGCTCACGGAAAAGGTCGCGGTCAAGGGCGAGAACGCCCACCCGTTCTACAAATGGGCGGCGATCGAGCGGCCGCTGGAGGCGCCGCGCTGGAACTTCCATAAATACCTGATCGGCCGCAATGGCGGCCTGAAGGCCGGCTTCACTTCGGCGGTCGAGCCGAACGACCCGCGCCTGGTCGCGGCCATCGAGAAAGAGCTGGCCCCCAAGAACGCGTGATCGGCCCAGTGGCCGCGGTGCCACGCACCGCGCGCTTGTCACAAAATCGATAATTTCCGGATTGACGAATCAGCACGTCCATGACGCACTGCTGTTTCGAATTCTGCGGCTCGGCCGCGTCGATGGCCGATCCGGTCCGACGTTCCTCCCGCGTGGCGTTTCAACTGGGCGGCCGCGAGGCCGCCCTTTTTCGTCGCCCCACCCAAGAGAACTCAGGCCGCGCTGACCTCGATGCGGGCATCCGTCAGCGTTGGCTCAACAGCTTCGGTGGTGGCGATCGGATCGATGGCCTCGACCAGTTTCAGGAAGGCACTGCCCGGCAGCGGCGGGGCGAACACGTAGCCTTGCGCCTGGCGGACGCCGAGCTCGCGCAGATGCATCACCTGCTCGAAATTCTCCACGCCCTCGGCCACCACGTCCATGCGCATATTGTGCGCAAGATCGACCAGCGTCTCGACGATTGTTGTGGAGTTGCGATCGGTGCCGATCGCATCGACGAACATCTTGTCGATCTTGATGATGTCGACGCCGAGCTTGAGCATATAGGACAGACCGCTATGGCCGGTGCCGACGTCGTCAATGGCGATGCGTACGCCGAGCCCCTGCAAGGCCGCGATGGTGCGCCGGGTTTCGGTGAAATTCTCGATCGGGTCGCGCTCGGTCACTTCCAGCACGACCTGCGATAGCCTGATCGGCGTGCCTGAGAATATCTTGCGCACGTCCTTCACGATCGTGTCGTCGATGAACAGTTGGCCGGCGAAGTTGAACGAAATCTTCAGTGCCGGCCGGCAGCCTATTGCCTTGCCGGCTTCGACGCAGACCCGGCGCATCAGGTCATAGGTGAGTTCGCGGATCAGGCCGCTCGATTCAGCAATTGGAATGAAGGCCCCGGGCAGCACCAACGTTCCATCCGGCTTACGCCAGCGCACCAGAACTTCGGCGCCGTTCAATCGGCCGGAGCGGATGTCGACGATTGGCTGGTAATACGGAACGAACTCGCCGGCAGCGAGCGCACGCTCGATATCGGCGACCGGATTGCTGGGCGTGCGCCACTTCATCAGGATGGAGAACACGCCGAGCAGAAGAATGATGGCGCCGGTGATGAAAGTGCCGAGCCATTTGAGACCGGTAGGTTCGGCCGGTACCATCCCGCGCGGCACCACGATCTGCGAGTCGATTCCCAATTTCACCGACTTCGCCGTCACGGCAAAACGGGCGTCATCGCCTGCGGGCCGCTCGCCGATCGAGCCAATCAGGATGCCGCCGCGGGTAGCGATCTGAGCGTAGGCGCTAAACACACTGCCATCGATCGACACTTGCGGCAGCAGCAGCATCGCGGGCACTAGCGCCGCCATCATATTGGGGCCAGCGCCGGCCGCATGGCGCAACCGCACCATGCGCTGGCCGTTCGCGGCCTGGATGATGTCGAGGGTGTATCCTTCGGATCCGGCGAGCGGTTCGGAGGCCACGACCGTGCGCTCGCCGAGTGAAAAGCCGAGATGCGTGCAGAGGGTTTGCCCATCGGGGCCGACGATGGCGATCTCTTTGACCGTAAAGGTGTTGAAAGCGGCTTCCCGCATGGCGTCGATGACATCGGGCCGACAGGTATCCGCACCTTGGCGCGCAAGCGCCTCGAGCGCGCCAATGGCCTGGTTCAGGCGCGCGTCGGCGAGCGATACCGCGCGCCGGGCAGCACCGGCGACCTCGGCCCTGCCTTGCCGATCGTTCAATCCACCGAGCCAGAAATTAAAGGCAATCAAAGGCGCGCCGGCGAGCAACACGCCGACGACGATTGCAATAAGATTTCTGCGCGTAATTGCGCGCACACGCCACCCCGTTCTGGTACCGGACGCCCACCCATCCTGGTGTCCGGGTAGTGAGCCATGGCGCCGTAAAGTTCCGCTTAAGCATCAGGCACTTGGCGTCCAATAGACCGGCAATTTCGTGCACTGCGCGCCGCTATGGTTAACCTTGAGTTAATGTCAAACTATCGCCACGCGCGCGGTGAACGGTCAGGAACGAACCAGCCAAGGAACCCCGTCATGAGTTTCTTTCCCGGCAAGGACCCAGAAGCGGGCGACGCCTATAGTTGCGAGGCCATCGCCCATGTCGTGGTGCCGCGCACGGTCGACCTCGGCGATGGCTTCTCCGTGCGGCGGGCGCTGCCGTCGGCGCGCTCGCGCATGGTCGGGCCCTTCATCTTTTTCGATCATTTCGGGCCGGCCGAATTCCGCGCCGGCAAGGGGCTCGACGTACGCCCGCATCCCCATATCGGGCTTGCCACCGTCACGTACCTGTTCAACGGCGAAATCATGCACCGCGACAGCCTCGGCACTGCGGCGCCGATCAAGCCCGGCGAGGTGAACTGGATGACGGCCGGGCGCGGCATCGTGCATTCCGAGCGCACCGGCCCGGAGCTGCGCACGACGGGAAGTCCTATTCACGGATTACAGATGTGGGTTGGCTTGCCAGCGGCGAAAGAGGAGATGGAGCCGGGGTTTGCGCATCACGAGATCGATGAATTCCCACTGGTAAGGGACGACGGGTCATTCGTGCGGGTCGTGGTCGGTTCGCTCTATGGCGAGAAGTCACCGGTGCCGACGGTGCACGAAACCATATTCGCCAATGCTTTGCTGCGTGCCGGCGCCAGCCTGCCGCTCGATGCCGATCACGAGGAGCGCGCGCTTTATGTGGTCGACGGCAGCATCGAGATTGCCGGCGACAAGTTCGAGGCAGGCCGGCTCCTGGTGTTTAAGCCGGGCGACAAGATCACGATCACCGCGGCCACCGACGCGCATTTCGTGATCCTCGGCGGCGCGCCGATGGACGGCCCGCGCCACATCTGGTGGAATTTCGTGTCATCGCGGAAAGAACGCATCGAACAGGCCAAGGCCGAATGGAAGGCCGGCCATTTCGGCAAGGTGCCGGGCGACGAGATCGAGTTCATTCCGTTGCCGGAGAAATGACCCTCTTGGGTCATCCCCGCGAAAGCGGGGATCCAGCTTTTAGTTCTTCTTCGGCAACTCCAGCCGGATGTGCAGCTCCTTGAGCTGCTTGGCGCTGACTTCTGACGGCGCGCCCATCAGCAAGTCCTCGGCGCGCTGGTTCATCGGGAACAGCACCACCTCGCGCAGATTTTCCTCGCCGGCCAGCAGCATGACGATGCGGTCGATGCCGGGCGCGATGCCGCCGTGCGGCGGCGCGCCGAGCGAGAGCGCGTGCAACATGCCGCCGAATTTCTGCTCCAGCACGTCTTCCGAGTAACCGGCGATCGCGAAGGCTTTCTTCATTACCTCCGGGCGGTGATTACGAATCGCGCCCGAAGACAGTTCGGTGCCGTTGCAGACGATGTCGTATTGGATCGCCCTGAGCGCCAGAAGTCTGTCGTTGTCCTTCGGGTCGAGCGCGAGGAATTCGTCGACCGGCATATTCGGCATCGAGAACGGATTGTGCGAGAAGTCGATCTTCTTGTCCTCGTCGCTCCACTCGTACATCGGGAAATCGACGATCCAACACAGTTCGTATCGATCCTTGGCGATCAGGCCCAGTTCCTCGCCGACTTTCGCGCGCGCGGGCCCTGCGAACTTGACGAAATCCTTCGGCTTGCCGGCGACGAAGAAACACGCATCGCCGATGGTCAGCTTCATCTGATCGGCGATTCTAGCGGTGCGCTCGGGGCCGATGTTCTTGGCGAGCGGACCGGCGCCGCCTTCCTCGCCTTCGCGCCAGAAGATGTAGCCGAGACCGGGCTGGCCTTCGCCTTGCGCCCATGAATTCATGCGGTCGCAGAAGGCGCGGTTGCCGCCTTTCGGCGCCGGAATTGCCCATACCGCGCCCTTCGGATCGTTGGCGAGAATGTTGGCGAAAATCTTGAAGCCGGAGCCGCGGAAGGCCTCGCTCACATCTTGCATAATAAGCGGATTGCGCAGGTCTGGCTTGTCGGTGCCGTATTTCGACAACGCCTCGGCATAAGGGATCATCGGGAATTTCGGCGTCACCGCCTTGCCCTTGCCGAACTCCTCGAACACGCCGCGGATCACCGGCTCGACCGCATCGAACACGTCCTGCTGGGTTACGAAACTCATTTCCAGATCGAGCTGATAGAATTCGCCCGGCGAGCGGTCGGCGCGCGCGTCCTCGTCACGAAAGCATGGCGCGATCTGGAAATAGCGGTCGAAGCCCGCGACCATGATGAGCTGCTTGAACTGCTGCGGCGCCTGCGGCAGCGCGTAGAATTTTCCGGGATGAATGCGCGAGGGCACCAGATAATCGCGCGCGCCTTCCGGCGAGGAGGCGGTCAGTATCGGCGTCTGGAATTCGAAGAAGCCGCCCTGCTTCATGCGCGTGCGCAGCGAATCGATGATGGCGCCGCGCAGCATGATGTTGTTGTGCAGATGTTCGCGGCGCAGATCGAGGAAGCGGTATTTGAGTCTCTGTCTCTTCCGGATATTCCTGCTCGCCGAATACCGGCATCGGCAGTTCGGCCGCCGCGCCCAGCACCTCGATTTCGTCGATGTAGATCTCCACCTGGCCGGTGGGCAGATCGGGGTTCTCGGTGCCGGCCGGGCGCTTGCGGACCTTGCCGTCGATGCGCACCACCCATTCCGAACGCAGCGTCTCAGCCAGCTTGAACGCCAAGCTGTCGGGGTCGGCAACGACCTGGGTCAGGCCGTAATGGTCGCGCAGATCGATGAACAGCAATCCGCCATGGTCGCGGATGCGGTGACACCAGCCGGACAGCCGCACGGCCTTGCCAATGTCGCCCTCGCGAAGCGCGCCGCAGGTGTGTGAGCGATAGCGATGCAAAGTCATGCTTGGGCGGTTCCCGGGCGATTCATGCGATGGATGTGAGGCGCGCGAAAAGCGCATGGGGGCTAGGCTTTGTCAAGGTAATGGCCCGGCAAGGCGTGGCTCGACAGACTCGTCCCGATCTGCAAACTCATGGCGCTGAGTTGCCGGAGCGTCCCAAAGCGTCCCATGCCAAAAACAAAGCGCCCAAAGAAGGCCAAACCGGCCACCGCCGACATGTCGACGGCGGAGGCGACCGTCGCCACGCTGATCGCACACGGGCTCGATACCATCTATGCGCTGCCGGGCGTGCATAACGATCATTTGTTCGATGCCTTGCAGCGTGCTGGCGATGCCTTGCACGTCGTGCACAGCCGGCACGAGCAGGGCGCGGCCTATATGGCGCTCGGCGCGGCGCTGGCGACCGGCAAGCCGCAGGCCTATTCGGTAGTGCCGGGCCCGGGCCTGCTCAATTCCGGCGCCGCGCTGCTGACCGCCTATGGCATGAACGCGCCGGTGCTGGCGCTAATCGGGCAAATCCCGGCAGGCGCCATCGGCCGCGGCTTCGGCCATCTGCACGAGATCCGCGATCAGGCCGGCATCATCGCCCGCCTGGTCGATCATTCCGTCCGCATCGATGGTCCGGCGGAAGCGCCGGCAAAAGTCGCCAAGGCGATCCAATCCATGCATCAGGGCCGGCCGGGACCGGCCGCGCTCGAATGCGCCATCGATGTGTGGGGCAAACGCGGCCCGGTCGGAGCAATCGCGCCACCTGTCCGCGCGCCTGGCCCGCGCATAAACGAGGATGCCGTGCGAGCGGCGGCAAAGCTCTTGGGAAAGGCCAAGCGCGTGCTGATCGTCGCCGGCGGCGGCGCGCAAGATGCTTCCCCCGAAGTGACGCTGCTGTCGAGCATGCTGGAAGCACCTGTGCTCGCCTACCGGCGCGGGCGCGGTATTCTCGATAGTCGTGACCCATTTAGCGTCACGCTGCCGATTGGCCATGATTTGTGGGCGGAAGCCGACGCAATTCTTGCCATCGGCACGAAACTCAATCCGATGACGGCCTGGGGTGTCGACAACAAGCTTAGCGTCGTGCGCATCGATGCCGACCCGCAGGAGCCTGCGCGTTATCGCAAGCCGAATGTGGCGCTGATCGGCGACGCCGCACCGATCCTGCGGCGGTTGATCGACACGCTTGCGCTTTTCAACCCGCACCGCGCGTCGCGCCGCGAGGAGATGCAGGAACGCCAGGCCAAGACGCGCCAGCGCCTGAACAAACTCAGCACCCAGCTTGTATTCCTAGACGCGATCCGCGATGCGCTGCCCGAAAACGGCATTCTGGTGGACGAGGTCACCCAGATCGGCTTTGCCGCCCGGCTTGCCTTTCCGGTCTATCGGCCGCGCACGTTTTTGTCGCCCGGATACCAGGATAATCTCGGCTGGGGCTATGCCACCGCGCTCGGCGCGCAACACGCGCGGCCCGACGTGCCGGTGATTTCGATCAACGGCGATGGCGGCTTCATGTACACCTCGAACGAACTCGCCACCGCCATGCGCCACCGCATTCCGCTGGTCGCTATTGTGTTTGTCGACGGCTTCTTCGGAAACGTACGCCGCATCCAGCAGGAGCACTTCGGCAACCGGCTTATTGCCTCCGACCTCGCCAATCCCGACTTCGTCAAATACGCCGAGAGCTTTGGCGCCACCGGGCGACGGGCACGCAACCCCGACGAACTGGGCGCCGCGCTGAAAGCTGCCATCGCCGCCCGAGAGCCGGCGCTGATCGAGGTGCCGGTCGGGGCGATGCCCTCGCCTTGGGAATTCATCCATATGCCGGCGGTGCGCGGTGCGCAAAAACGTTTGCCATGAACCTTACGGAACGGGTTAGGCTTGCCCCCGCAATGACAATAATTACCACCACCGAGGAGCTTGGCGCCGTTTGCGCGCGCATGGCGCGGCATCCGTTCGTGACGGTCGATACCGAGTTCCTGCGCGAGACCACCTATTACCCACTGCTCTGCGTGGCGCAGTTGGCTTCGCCCGACGAGGCCGTCGTGGTCGACGCGCTGGCGTCAGGCATCGACCTTACGCCGCTGTTCGATCTGCTGACCGACGAGAAAGTGGTCAAGGTGTTTCACGCGGCGCGCCAAGACATCGAAATCGTCTGGAACATGGCGAAGAAGATTCCGCATCCGATCTTCGACTCGCAAGTTGCCGCCATGGTGCTCGGCTACGGCAACTCAATCTCCTACGACCAGCTGGTGCAGCGCATCACCGGCGACCTGCTCGACAAGTCGAACCGCTTCACCGACTGGACGCGCCGCCCGCTTACCGATGCGCAGGTCACTTATGCGCTCTCCGATGTGACGCATTTGCGCGACGTCTATAGCAAGCTCGCCGCCGACCTGGAAAAGCGCGGGCGCTCGAGCTGGGTCGAGGCCGAAATGGGCGTGCTCACCTCGCCCGAGACCTATCGGATGGACCCGGACAATGCCTGGGAGCGGCTCAAGAGCCGCGTTCGCAAGCCCAAGGATTTGGCGGTGCTGATGGAAATCGCCGCTTGGCGCGAGCGCGAGGCGCAGACCCGCGACGTGCCGCGTTCGCGCGTGCTCAAGGACGACGTGCTCGGCGACATCGCGACGCAAGCCCCGACCACGGTCGAGCGGCTCGGTCAGTTGCGCTCATTGCCCAAGGGATTTGAACGTTCGCGCTGGGGCGAGGCAATCGTCGACGCGGTCAAGCGCGGGCTAGCGCGCGATCCGAAGTCGCTGCCGCGGCTGGAGCGCTTCCGTCCGGCGCCGAACGGCGCCGCTACCGTCGAACTGCTCAAGGTGCTGTTGCGCATGACCGCCGAGAGCAACGGCGTTGCCGCCAAGGTGATCGCGACCGTCGACGAACTCGACCGCATCGCCGCCGACGACGAGGCCGATGTTCCCTCATTGAAAGGCTGGCGGCGCGAATTGTTCGGCGAGAAGGCGCTCGCGCTCAAGCACGGCCGCCTGGCGCTCGCGGTCGAAAAAGGCCGCGTGGTGACGGTGGAGAAGAATTAGGCCATGCAATCATAAATCGAGATGGTGTGCGGTGGTTGGTTGCGGAATGTCCGCTAAGTGTCAAGAGAGGACATGATGCACGCGGACTGCGCTACTCGGAATTGTAATTCTTTCCACCGCCATATCGTCGGCGACGCCTGCATTCGCGTTAGGCGGCTGCGGTCCAAACGGTCATCGTGCTAAGAATGGTCAATGCGCCTACGGCGGTCAAAATCAAAGCTACTGCCTTAGAAAGACCGGCCATACTGCCACTCGTATGCCTGATGGTACAATGCGTTGTTACGGGCGAACGTGACAAAGGCATAGTGATCGGCCTTAAATGTTGATCTGGCCGCGAATGTCTCTTGTGGGGCATTCGCTGCCGATCGATTTCGGCGTCGCTGCCGGCCAATGTCCGCTATCGCCCCAATAGCGGCCATTCGCCACACGAGACGCTAAGTGCCGGCGGAAATTGCACGTCCTTTCCGCCGCTTAGCCAAGCGATCTAGCCGCGGATTTTGTTGATCGCTTTTGGCAGAGGGTCGGCCTTGTGCGTCTTGCAGTACGCCGCAACCCTTGCGGTATTACTTTGCAGGCGGTCGTAGCTCATCACGTTGTTGTTAGCGGCAGCATTGTAATAACCGCTCATCCAAAAGCGGACGAAATCCTGGTTCTCCCGACTGTATCCGAGCCAATTTCCGCAAGTCATCTGATTCATATCTACACTGATCTGAGCCGCACTTGGCAGCGAAGCGGCTAGCAGCAAAGGTGCTGCTACGAAAAGAACATTCCATCTCATGGTTATTCCCCGTTGTTCCAGCATTTCACTGCGCGTTGTTAACCCCGGCCTGCAGCCCAATCATCACGCTATCTTGGGGATGATATTGGCACCACGCTTTCAAGTTCGCGATGTTTTTCTGGTGCAAAACTAGATCCACAAATGTCCGGCGGGTCTGATAGCTGAACCAGCCGCTCATCCACGCAGAAAAGTCGCGAGACATTGACGGCGACATTGCCAGATATTGGTTGCATTTAATCGCGCTCATATCGACGGTGATCTGTGCATTTGCACCCACCGGAAGAAGCGAGATTGCAAACGCAATAACAATCAATCGAAGCCTCATTTTGATCGTCCTTTTAGATGCCGCACCACAACCCTAGGGTTCTCGGACACGTCCATAGGAGGCGGCCAGTATCTTGCGGGCATTGACGCAGGTCAATTCCCCACGACAACTATCGTTGCGGCGCCGCCTTGCTAGAAGGTACTTGCGCGAGCTTCCGCGCGGCGATTGTTATATCCGCCGTTGGGCCATGAGCGGATGTAGCGGGGGCAACTGCTTTGTCCGCTGAGAGCCAATCGCGGCCGCGGCCCGAGAAATCAGACCATGCGTCCCAGGTATCGTACATTTTATTGATTATTGTGTGAACTTGAACAAGTGATTGGGTGTATCCCAGAATAGCTTGCGCCGTTCGTTGGTGTTTGGGAACAACTTGCCGGCCAATTGAACCAACGGCCCGTAATCCTGCCGTTTCGGCGCGCGTAGATAAGGCCAGTCCGACGCCCACACGCAGTGATCGAGCGTAAACGCTTCGACCAGCGCTCGGACAAACGGCCAGCAGTCCTTAAACGGATAAGGCAGCTTGGCAAACTTCAAGTAGCCGGAAATTTTTACGTTCACTCGTCCTGTCATCGCCAATCGCATCATGGCTGCAAAGGCTGGCTGACCCAGACCCGCTGGCGGCGTCGGCCGCCCGGCATGGTCGATCAAGACCTTTACGGGAATCCTTTCGATCCACGGCTCGTACATCAGAAATTGATCGTTTTCGACCTGGAGATTCAAAAACATATCGAGATCGGCAAGCCGTTTGATCAAGCCGTCGGCGCGCTTGTAGTAGTCATTTCCGTGGAAAGTCGAATTGATCGCCGCACCGACGATGCCTTGCGCCTGGAATTCCTTCAGCGTCGCGACGTCGGCTTCCAGATCGACGATTGCGATGCCCTTGAAGCGGCCCTCGCCTTTTGCGATCGCGTCAAGCAGGCAGGAATTGTCATTTCCGTATCCGGAGTTTGGCTGCACCAGAAGCGCATGCTTCACCCCATAGCAGTTCATCACCTGGACAAATTGAGCCGTTGTACCGATTTCCTGTCCGGCAGGCTTGTAGGCAACGTTTTTGCCGTATGGAAAATTCGCCGGATCAATCACGTGGGCGTGGCAGTCAATCTTCGGTTCGTCGAAAATGTGCATCGGGTTGGTTCCCGCAAGTCCGATGAATTCACGGTGCCTTATACCCGCTTTCGACCAACACAACGCATTTAGCGACGGCCCAACACTGAGCGGCGATATCTGCCAGCGCGAGCCTCTTTTCGGCACACAAAGGTGCCCGTCGTGCCTTTTGCATAAAGCCGCTGGCCCCTGACGTAATAAATACGCTTGTCAAAATCGAGCCAGACTACGGTGTCATTCGGGCAGCTCTGTTGCGCCTGCATCTCAGTGGGAAATAAACTCAATTGGGCAGCTGCATCGTTTGCATGACCTGCAGCCATCAAGCCCGCGACCAGCCACATCCAGGCCCGCGAAGAAACGCGCATCGACATCCAAATCCTCCGTTCCGAAGCTGAGACAAAGCATCGTGCCGGATCGCACGCTCGAACGGGCCGGTCCGCGTCACGTCCACTTTACCCCGGAAACCGGGCAATAACCCGCGGCCCCGGAAAAACGAAAGAGGCCGCCAACCGGGGCGGCCCCTTAGTATCACAGCCACAAGGATCAAAGGTCTTATTTAAGTTGGCTCGAGATGCTCGAGAACTTGGCATTGAGGTTGGTACCGAGGCCGTTAACGACCGCGATGATCGCAACAGAAATGCCGGCTGCGATCAGGCCATATTCGATGGCAGTCGCGCCGGACTCATTCTTGAGAAACGCACAAAGCTTAACCATGGAATGTCTCCTATTAGGGTTGCACGGGGAAACACTAAGCCATTGGGAATTAAGAGGCGCTGTTCCAATTACTTCGAGTTTGATTTAATTCCGCCAAATCAAAGCCGGACATCGGCGCGTCGACCCATAAACGCGCGGCATAAACCAATGGATGCCAGCTTACTGAAGGCTCGAAATTAGGCCGTTGGAAAGCCGCTGTCGCGGCCGATGAAGATCGGGCTCACTTGCTGTTAAATTGTACGACGAGCCCGAACCATCGGTGTCACTTTGCATAAGCAGACGGAGAGAAATCCGACGCCGATTGCAAGAAGAAAAAGGAGCTCTTCGAAAGTGAAAACCGGCATGTTTAGCTTGATGAAAGCAAAACCCACCGCGGCAAGGCTAAATAAAACGCAATGTCCGCAATTCATGGAAGACCCCGAGTTGCTCTATCCTTGGCGACTGTAACAAAAAAGGATTGCAGATTTGATGTTCCGCGATATTCAAAATGCATCCGTTCTATTAACCGATCCTAATAGGCAACAATTCACCAGCCGCTACTGACTATTTTTAAGGCCGGCAGCCTTACGTCTCGATCGTCGGCTCTCTTCCGACCAGCCGCGCGAGCTGGGTCAGACGCCGCTCCAGCCGGTCGCTCGTAAGCTTCGCGTAATTTCGCGGCAGCGATAGCACCAGCTCGCCGCGCTTGACCAGCATCGGCGTCTTCGGCAGCACGCCGCCCTGCCCCGCGGTGAGAATGTAAGCGACCCGCATGGCGGCCCCTAACACGCGCGCGCGGTCGAGCATGCGCGTTGTCGCCAGTTCGCGCAGACGCGGCGGCAATTCCTCCTCGCTCAAGCCGGCATGGCGAAAATAGACCGACAGCGCGAGATAGGCGCGACTCGGATGGTCGACCGAGACGAAGGCCCCATGCGCGATGATATTCATCGCCTGTTCGCCGCGATAATCCGGATGTGCGCGCCAGCCGATGTCACCCAGTAGGCAGGCGGCATGCCGCAGCCGGCGCTCGTCGGCCGTTTCTTCCAGGCCGGACGACGTCATGAAGCGGTCGGTCCACGCGATCAGCTCCTCGCCATGGCGCGGCGAGCGCGAGCGCAGCACGTTGAGGTCGGCCGCCGCCGAGATCAGCGGATCGCGTGCGCGTTCGCGCGGGTTGAGTAGCGAATAGAGCAGGCCTTCGCGAACGCCCATCACCGAGATGACCACCTGCCGCGGCCTGATGGTGTTGACGAGGTTCTCCATCACCAACGCGGCATAGGCGAGCAGCGGCCGGCGGGCGGCGTTGACGACCTCGATCTTCGACAGCGTCTCGGTATCGACGCGATGTACCAGCCGCGAGAATTCCAACGCCTCGCGCGCAGAGATGCGGTAGTTGTGCATCACGTGGAACGGATAGCCGGTCTGCCACATATGCAGCCGCGCCAGCGCACGCCAAGTGCCGCCGACCGCATAGAAGGTTCGGTTCTCGCCTTCATTCAGCATGTCGAGATTTTCGAACGCTTCCTCGACGTATTTCTCCGCCTTCTTGAGCGATTTTCCGGCGATATCCTGCAGAGCAAGGCCGCCGAGTGGCAGCGTCACGCCGCCGCGCACGTGCGAGCCGTGCACATCGACCAGTTCGAGCGAGCCGCCGCCGAGATCGCCGACGATTCCGTCTGGCTTGTAGATGCCGGAGATGACGCCGAGCGCGGTAAGGTGGGCTTCGCGTTTACCGGAGAGGATGCTGATCGGGGTACGGCAGATGCGCTGCGCCTCCGCGATGAAGGCGCGGCCATTGCTAGCATCGCGGCAGGCGGCGGTGGCGATCGCCCAGATCCGGCGCACATGCAGTATGTCGCACAGTGCGCGGAAGCGCGTGAGCGCCTCGAGCGCGGTATCGATGGCATCTTGCGCCAGCAGGCCGGTGGTCTGCACCTGGCGCCCGAGACCGGCGAGTACCTTTTCGTTGAAGATCGGCGTCGGCGAGCGTGTTAGCCCTTCGTAGATCACAAGGCGGACCGAGTTCGAGCCGATATCGATGACGGCGATCGGCGGTCCATGATCGAGCCGGCCTTTGGCCGATGTGCCGATCACGCTCGAGCGCTTACGCGCCTTCGAGGCGGCGAATAAGGCTGCGCGGCGATGATTCTTTGAGCGATTTGCCACGTCCCGACAGGCTCGGATTGGTCATGAAATACTTGTGGGCGTTGAATGGTTCCTCGCCCGGCGCGGCCTTTATGCGCGTGGAACTGCCGTCCGGCAAGAGCTTCCAGCTTTGCTCATTATCCTTGAAATTCGCCACCATAATCTGGCCGAGAACCTGTTCGTGTACAGTGGCGTTGAGAATCGGGCACAGCACCTCGACCCGGCGGTCGAGATTGCGCGGCATCATATCGGCGGAAGAAATATAGAGCGCCGCTTTCGGATGCGGCAGCAGATTGCCGGCGCCGAAACAATAGATGCGCCCGTGTTCGAGGAAGCGGCCGACGATGGATTTCACCCGGATATTGTCGGACAGGCCGGGCACGCCCGGCCGCAGGCAGCAGATGCCGCGCACCACAAGATCGACCGAGACGCCCGCGATCGAGGCGTCGTAGAGCGCATCGATGATTTCCGGATCGACCAGCGAATTCATCTTCATCCAGATGGCGGACGGCTTGCCGGCTCTGGCATTGGCGGCTTCCTGCGCGATGTGGTCGCGGATGCGGGCGCGCAGATTGATCGGCGAAATCGCCAGCCGTTCGAGCTCGGCCGGCTCGGCATAGCCGGTGATGTAGTTGAAGATGCGCGCCACGTCGCGCGCGATCACCGGATCGGCGGTGAAGAACGACAAATCGGTATAGATGCGCGCGGTCACCGGATGATAGTTGCCGGTACCGACGTGAACATACGTCGCAAGCGCGCCGCCCTCGCGGCGAACCACTAGTGACAGCTTGGCGTGGGTTTTGAGCTCGATGAAGCCGTAGACGACCTGCACGCCGGCGCGCTCGAGATCGCGCGCCCAGCGGATATTGGCTTCCTCGTCGAAGCGCGCCTTGAGCTCGACCAGCGCGGTGACCGATTTGCCGGCTTCCGCCGCCTCGACCAGCGTCTTGACGATCGGGGATTCGGCGGAGGTGCGGTATAGAGTCTGCTTGATCGCCACAACATTGGGATCGCGCGCGGCCTGCTGGAGGAACTGCACCACGACGTCGAAGGATTCGTAAGGGTGGTGGACGACCAGATCCTTTTGCCGGATGGCCGCAAAGCAATCGCCGCCGTGATCGCGGATGCGCTCGGGGTAGCGCGGATTATACGGCACGAATTCGAGATCAGGCCGATCCAACCTGGTGAGTTGGCCAAGATCATTGAGCGCCAGAACGCCGTCAACCAGGAAGACCTCGTCGTCGGCCACGGCAAGCGCGCGCTGCACGAAGTTGCGCAACTCGATCGGCATCTCGGCGCTCAGTTCCAGCCGGATCACCGATCCGCGCCGGCGCTGCTTGAGCGCCGTCTCATAGAGCCGCACCAGATCCTCCGCCTCTTCTTCGATTTCAACTTCCGAGTCGCGGATGGCGCGGAAGGCGCCCTGCCCCTTGACGGCGTAGCCGGGGAACAGCCGGCCGATGAATAGCGAGGTCGCCTCCTCGAGCGTGATCAGCCGGATACGCTGATCGTTTCCGCTCGGCAGCCGGATGAAACGTTCGATCTTCTGCGGCATGCGGATGAGCGCATTCATCGCCCTGCCGTCGCGCACGCGCGCCAGCTGCAGCGCGATGGAGAACCCGAGATTGGGAATGAACGGGAACGGATGCGCCGGGTCGATGGCGAGTGGCGTCAGCAGCGGAAAAACGTGGGTGAGGAAACGTTCTTCGAGCCACGCGCGCTCGCCCTTCTTCAGATCGGAACCGTGGATAAGCACGACACCGGCCGCGTCAAGCGCAGGCCGCAATTCGAGCCATTGCCGCTGCTGATCGCTGCCGAGTTGGGCTACCGCCTCGCCAATCCGAGTGAGCTGCTCATTGGGCGTGAGCCCGTCCGGGCTATGACTGGTGATCTCCTGGCGCACCTGGCCTTTGAGACCGGCGACGCGCACCATGAAGAATTCATCCAGATTGTTGGCCGAGATCGACAAGAAGCGCACCCGCTCCAGCAGCGGGTGATGTTCATTGGCGGCCTCTTCCAAGACGCGTCGGTTGAAGTGCAGCCAGGACAGTTCGCGATTGATAAAGCGTTGCGGGCGCTCCCTAAGCGTCGCCTCGGCGCCAGATTGCACTGCCGCAGAGGCGTCCCGGTCCAAGACGGACGCGATTTCCTCAACCGGAGCAATAGCTTGTGCGCGATCTGGCATTCGAAATAGAGCCTGAGAATTCAATTTGGTAGCTGACAAAAGTGGCCACTGGATGACAGTTCGCGCCCGAACGGGCGAGGCGTCAAGCATCGTAATCGATTGGCGTTAATCTCTATGCTTGCGGGTAATCTTGTCCGAAAACCGGTTCCGACTTTTCGAGATCGCGCGCTAGCGGAACAGCTCCGCCGCCAGCGCCCGCGTCACCGGCCGGTGCTGGCGCATCGCCTCCTCGTCGAGCCGCAGGATGGCGGCATGCGCGGCCGCGAACGAGCGCTCGATGTGGTGAGCCAGATAGTTCACCAACGGCTCATCGACTGCGAGCTGCCGGTCGGCGGCGAGTTTGACGATCAGCGAGCGGAGCAGGACATCGTCGGGCGCCTTAACGGTGACGACGGGCAACGCGCGCAAGCGCGACGCGAGATCGCGAATGGTCACTGCAAAGCCAGCGGGCGCCGTGCGCGCGGTCAGCAACATCGTGACGCGTTCCTCGCGCGCCAGATTAAGCAAATGGAACAGCGCGGTTTCATCGAGGCCGTCCAGTTCTATGTCTTCGACCACCAAGGCGCCGGTTGCCAGCGCGCCCGGCAAATCGATGTCCGGCAGAAGTTTCGCGCTCAGCACGCGCGCGCCCGCGGCTTCCGCCCAAATCGCGGCAAGATGGCTCTTGCCTGAGCCTTCCGGGCCGACCAGCACCATGATCCGGTCCGGCCAATCCGGCCATCGTTCGATGAACTTGAGCGCCGCAGAGTTGGAGGGACCGTGCAGGAAATCCTCGCGCGCGAAACTGACGGCGTGATCGAGCGCGAGCACAAGCTGACGCGGACCAACCGAGGCCATTTTGATCAACCCGATTTCCCGCCAGTATAGAGCGAGCTTTCCAGATAGCGCCGCAACGCGAAACGGGCGAGCACGCCGATGGTGGCGGCGAGCGGCACCGCCACCATCAATCCGACGAAGCCGAACAGATAACCGAAGGCGAGCAGCGCGAAGATCAGCCAGACCGGATGCAAGCCCACGCTCTCCCCGACCAGCTTGGGCGCCAGCACGTTGCCTTCGACGAATTGCCCGGCCAGGAATATGCCAAGCACCATCAAGATCGAAGTCCATTGCGGCCAGAACTGCGCCACCGCCACGCCGAGCGCCAGGATCAGACCGGTCATCGAGCCGACATAGGGGATGAAGGTGATCAGACCGGATATCAGGCCGATCAACAGTCCGAAATTGAGTCCGCTCAGCGTCAGCGCCACCGCATAGAACGAGCCGAGGATCAGGCACACCGCCGACTGTCCGCGAACGAAGCCGGCGATTGCCGCGTCGCATTCGCGCGCGAGTTGGCGCACCGTGACGCGCTGATGCACCGGAATCCAGCTATCCACGGTTTTGATCATGCGGTGCCAGTCATAGATCAGATAAAAGGCAACCACCGGCGTCACCACGATGAGCGAGAACAGCGACACCAGGGCCCGCCCGCCCGACCAGAGCGATTTCAGAAACGTCGCCAGCCAGCCTGCGCCTTGCGTGACCAGATCGCCGATCGACTTGTCGGCATTAAAGCCCGCGCCCACGAGCTTCTGCACCCAAGGCCTACTCGGATCGCTGACCAGCGTTTGCAGCTTGGTCACGTAGCCCGGAATATTCTCGATGAAGGACGTGAGCTGGCCGCCGAGAACCGGCGCGATCAGCAAAATAGCAACGACGAACCCCATCATCACCAAAGTAATGATCAGCAGCGCGGCTGCGAGCCGGTTGACGCCATGCCGTTCGATCCGGTCGGTCAGCGGCGTGAGCAGATAGGCGATGGCGAGGCCCATGATGAATGGAAGCAGGATGTCGCTGAGCAGCCACAAGAGCAGCACGAGAACGATAAGCGCTGCCAGCCAGAATACGACCTGGCGCCGTATGGCGCGGCCGCGTTCGCCGAGAGGCAGGCGCCGCGAGCGTGTTTGTGCACGCAGGCTCACTGTCCGGCCGCCGTGGAATTCATGTGCCGCACCCATTCGCCGACATAGGCGGCCACCGACAGCAAGGTCAATGCCGCCACCAGCCCCATGAGAACAAGCTTCAGTGTATCGGTCTCGATGTTGAACCCAAGCGACCCCAGCACCACGCAGGCGAACAAGATTTGCGCCACGGTATTGAGCTTGGACACCAGCAGCGGCTGGATCTTCAGCGGATTGCCCATCAGCCATGACAGCATGATCCCGCCCACGATCAGAATGTCGCGCGACACCACCAGGATCACCAGCCAACGCGGGATCGCGCCATTAATGCCGAGGGAGAGATAGATTGAGACGATGAGCGCCTTGTCGGCGAGCGGGTCGAGATAGGCGCCGAGCTCCGTGCTCATGTTGAAACGCTTGGCCAGAAAGCCGTCGACCGCGTCGCTCACGCCGGCGGCCACGAACAGCACGAAAGCGATCCACATGGCGCCGGACGTGATCGCCCAGACCACAACCGGCACCAGCAGAATGCGCCCCAGCGTAATGAGGTTCGGAATATTCAAGGCAATCCCGGCTTGTCGACGCGCCCTGCCCCCAAGGCCGGAAACACGCCAATCCCTTCGACATAGTATAACGGCGGGCGGACCATTGCGCGACTTGCGATTCCAACGTACGACCCCGGCGCGGACGAGGACCCCATCATGGCAGAAAAGGAGCGCGGCCTCACATACGCGCAAGCTGGTGTGGATATCGATGCCGGCAACCGGATGGTGGAGCTGATCAAGCCGCTGGTGCGCGCCACCGCACGCCCCGGCGCGGACGCCGAAATCGGCGGCTTCGGCGGGCTGTTCGACCTCAAGCGGGCCGGCTTTACCGATCCGATTTTGGTGGCGGCCAATGACGGCGTCGGGACCAAGGTCAAGATCGCGATCGAGACCGGTCGCCACGACACCATCGGCATCGATCTGGTCGCCATGTCGGTGAACGATCTGGTGGTGCAAGGCGCCGAGCCGCTATTTTTCCTCGATTACTTTGCGTGTGGAAAACTCGAACCGGAAACCGGCGCCGCGGTGGTCGCCGGCATTTCCATCGGATGCCGCCAGGCCGGCTGCGCGCTGATCGGCGGCGAGACCGCGGAAATGCCAGGGCTGTACCAGAGCGACGACTATGATCTTGCCGGTTTCGCGGTTGGCGCGGTCGAGCGCGGCGAGGTACTACCCCGTTCCGACATCGCGCAAGGCGACGTCATCCTCGGGCTCGCCTCTTCCGGCGTGCATTCCAACGGCTTCTCGCTGGTGCGCAAGGTCGTCGCCAAGACCGGAATGGCGTGGGCGCATGATGCGCCGTTCGCGCCCGGCCAGCCGCTCGGCGACGCGATCCTCACGCCGACCCGCATCTATGTGAAGTCATGCCTGGCGGCTATTCGCGCCACCAAAGCCGTGAAAGGTCTCGCCCACATCACCGGCGGTGGATTTCCTGACAATATACCGCGCGTGCTGCCCAAAGGTATGGGCGCGCGCATCGATCTGGCGCGTGTTACCGTTCCGCCGGTATTCAAGTGGCTGGCGCGTGAAGGCGGCATTGCGCAAAACGAAATGCTGCGCACCTTCAACTGCGGCGTCGGTATGATCGTTGTCGTTTCGCCCAAGGAGGCTGCCGCGGTCACGCAAGCCTTCAAGGCCGCGGGCGAACAAGTAACGACCATCGGCGAAGTCGTGCCGGTAGCCGGCGAGGCGCGCGTGACCTACGACGGCAAACTCGATCTGGCAAGGTAAACCAATGAGCCGCAAACGCGTCGCCGTTCTGATTTCCGGCCGCGGCTCCAACATGGCGGCGCTGATCGAGGCCGCCAAGGATAAAACTTACCCGGCTGAAATCGTTCTGGTGGCGTCGAACCGGCTGGACGCGGGCGGTCTCGTCAGCGCGCGCGCTGCTGGCATCGCCACGGAAGTTGTCGACCATTCTGCCTCTGGCAAAGACCGCGCCGCTTTCGAGCGCGCGTTGCAATCCGTGTTGCAGCATCACCGCGTCGATCTTGTCTGCCTTGCCGGATTCATGCGGCTGCTCACCGCCGACTTCGTCAACCGATGGCCGGAGCGGCTGCTCAATATCCATCCCGCGCTGCTGCCGGCGTTCAAGGGGCTCGACACCCACAAACGCGCACTCGAAGCCGGAGCCAGGATACACGGCGCGACCGTGCATTTCGTGGTGGCCGAATTGGACTCCGGCCCGATCATCGCGCAAGGCGCTGTTGCAGTGCGGGATGACGAGAGCGAGGCCGCGCTGGCGGCTCGCGTGCTGGCGGTCGAGCATCGCATTTATCCGCAAGCGCTCAAGCTGGTAGCGGAAGGACGCGTGCGCATCGTGGACGGTCGCTGCCTGATCGATGGAGTGCCGGTGCCGGATGGCAGTTTCCTTGTCCCATCGGACTGATTTCTCGCACTGCAAGATGAATTTTTCCCGCGTTATGGTGTTATAGTTGGGACGCCACCAGTCAGTGTGGCCAAACAAAGCACGGGGGAAATTTCATGGCCAAGGGCAACGTGAAACTGATTTATCCGGGACTGGCGGGGTTTTACGCCGCGGCAGGTCCATTCGCGTACACGCTGTGCCGCGTCGTGGTCGGCATCATGTTTTTGATGCATGTGTCTGGAAAATATAACCTTGGACCCGCGGCGGTCGCTGCCAATGTCATGGCGAAGAACGGCCTCGAACCTGCAATCGCGTTCGCTTATGCAGCCATCGCTTTGGAGACAGTGGGCGGCATTTGCCTCGTTATCGGCCTGTTCACGCGCTTCTTCGCCGCCGCGTTGGCGATCGAAATGCTGATCGCCCTGATCTTTGTCCACCTTCCGAAAGGCTACGCCGCCGGAGCGGGCGGCTACGAATACGTTCTGCTCATCGGCGTCGTATGTTTGGCAATTGCCATTCGCGGCGGCGGCCCCTTGTCGGTCGACGCAAAGGTGATCGGCAAAGAACTCTAGTCGTCAATCCGCAGGGCGACGCTAAGCTGCTCTGCGGATCCACACCTTGTTGTCGTGGAAGGCCGCGCCGCCATAGGGCGCAATCGAGTCCGCGCCGGTGAGCGTGTTGATGCCGCAGCCGTCGGCGTAGGCCGAATTCGGCCAGATCGAACTCGGCAATCAGCACGCCGCGGCGCACGCCGTCGAACAGGCGCGCGTGCAGCCGCACCTCGCCGCGTTTGTTGCCCAGTACCACCGCGTCGCCCTCGCCAATGCCAAGTGCCTTGGCATCTTCGGGATGGATCAGCACGGTCGGGCGCTTTTCCTGCGCCAGCGAGGTCGGCGTCTCGTTGAAGGTCGAGTTGAGAAATCCGCGCGCCGGCGATGTCGCCAGCCGGAACGGATGCTCGCTATCGGCCTCTTCGATCGAGGTCCAATGATCCGGCAGCCGCGGCATATCAGCGACCGGGCCGCTTTGGTAAGGGCTGCGGAACGGCACTTTTTCCCAGTCCGGCTTGAAGCGGAACTTGCCGTCGGGCCAGGCGAAGCCGTCGAGGTAATGCGCCTTTTCGAACGGCGGCTGGCAATCGAGCCAGCGATTGGCCTCGAGCTGTTCTAGCGTGCCGCGCTTCGACACCCGCAGCATCTGGTCAATCAGTTCGCGCGGGCTCATGGTAAAGCCCGCATGCTCGGCGCCCAGGCGCTTGGCGAGGCCTGAGATCACTTCGTGATTGTTGCGGCATTCGCCCGGCGGCTCGACCAGCTTGGGGCCGAGAATGATATATTGGTGTCCGCCGCCACGATAGACGTCGTCGTGCTCGAGGAAAGTGGTGGCTGGCAGCACCACGTCGGCCATGGCCGCCGTTTCGGTCATGAACTGCTCGTGCACGCAGACGAACAAATCCTCGCGTGCAAAGCCGCGCTTGACCAAGGTCTGGTCGGGGCAGACCGACACTGGATTGGTGTTCTGAATGATCATCGCCGTGACCGGGCCGCCGCCTTGCAGCGCGTCGCGGTCGCCGGTCAGAATCGCGCCGATGCGCGACTGATCGAGCATGCGTATCGAGCGGTCGAAACAATCGAGCCCCTCGATCACCGTCTTGTCGAGCTTGTAGATATCGGAATTGTTGTGAAACGCGCCGCCGCCTTCGAACTGCCAGGCGCCGGTCACCGCCGCGATGCAACTCGCGGCGTGCATATTGGCGGCGCCATTGCGCGAGCGCGAGAAGCCGTAGCCAAGGCGAAAGAAGGCGCGCTTGCGCTCGCCGATCAGCTTGGCAAATTCCTCGATCGTCGCGATCGGCGTGCCGGTGATCGCCGAGGCCCAGACCGGATCACGCGTTGCTAAATGCGCTTCGAGTTCGCGCGGCGTGTCGGTGTACTTGTTGAGATAATCCCAGTCCGCTTTGCCGTCGCGGAACAGGCAATGCATCACCGCGCAGGCGAGCGCACCGTCGGTACCCGGTTTGACCAGCACCGGCAGATCGGCCTGCTCCATGGTGCCATTCATGTAGATGTCGACCGCCGCGATCTTGGCGCCGCGATCTTTGCGCGCGCGCACGGCGTGGGTCATCACATTGACCTGGGTGTTCACCGCGTTGGTGCCCCAGATCACCACCAGATCGGACTTCGCCATTTCGCGCGGATCGGGACCGGCAACTCGGCCCGTCCCAGCGGCAAAACCGCTAAAGGCCGGGTTCACGCAGATGGTGGAATGAAAGCCGGAATATTTTTTGACGTGGCGCAGCCGGTGAATACCGTCGCGCATCACCAGGCCCATGGTGCCAGCGTAATAATAGGGCCACACCGCCTCCGCGCCATGACTTTGCTCGGCGCTCAGGAATTTCTCGGCGACCAGATCGAGCGCATCGTCCCAGGAGATCGGCTCGAATTTGCCGGAGCCTTTGGCGCCCACGCGCCGCAGCGGATGCAGCAGGCGATCGGCGTGGTGCTCGCGCTCGGCATAGCGCGCGACCTTGGCGCAGATCACCCCGGCGGTGTAGTCGTTATCGTGCGAGCCATGCACTCGTCCGATCGTGCGCTCGTCGATCAGTTCGACCTCAAGCGCGCAGGTCGATGGGCAGTCATGCGGGCAAGCGGAAAAGCCGATGCGTTTTGCGTCTTTGGGCCGGACGGTCTGATTCATCGTCGATCCAGCATAGCGCTGTCAGCGGGCATTGTCTTTGGACCGCGAGGCAGGTTCAGACGCTTTCTTTCCCGATATGCCATCGGCTGCGGCAGACCATGTAAGCGACGATCAGGAAGGCGATGAGCGCGCCGCGAATGCCCCATGTCGTCAGCAAGTCGGGATTTACGCCGCCAAACAGGCTGTCGCTCACCCGATCGACGAGAATCCAGATCACCAGCGCGGCGCCAGCCAGGACTTCGTCCAGCGCCAAAAGACGGTGCCGGCCCACCAGCAGGTAGCCCATGCCGACCACGAACAGCCCGCCGACCGGACCGCCCCAGTCATGCAAGGTGTGGCAGCGTCGTTTCGCTGAAAATCCGGCCTAGCGCCGGATCGGTGGCCATGATGTCGCCAGCGACCCAGACCCAGCAGCGCCCCGCCAGCCCATACCAGCACGCGGAACCGATCCAATAACGCCATCAGGATCGCGCTGCCAGCCACGATCAGCGGCACACTGGTGGCAAGGCCGAAAACGATCAGCGTGGCTTTAATGCCTGCCGCGTGTGCGACGTTTACGCTCGCCGCCGCGATCTCGGCCGACGCCGCGATCGCAATGACATTGTCGAGGCTCATCACGATGTCGGCGATGGCGACGATACGCACGGCGCTCCAGAGGGTTTCGCCGCCCTCCACGCTTTCGCCATCGGAGTCTTCCGTCACCAGCTTGACCGCGACCCAGAACAGCAAGGCGCCGCCGACCAGCTTGAGGAAGGGATAGCTCATCGCCTCGGCGACAACGAGCGTGAAGCCGACGCGCAGCAACACAGCTACGCCGGCGCCTAGGACCATGCCCCACAGCCGCTGCCGCGGCGGCAGCGTCATGCAGGCCATCGCAATCACGACGGCGTTGTCACCGGAAAGAATAATATTGACGCCAATGATTTGAGCGACCGCGATCCAAAACGGCGCGTGGACGATGTCCTGCCAAATATAATCCACCGAACCGCTCCCTGCGATCCATCCTCATTGCCGATGGACCTTATTGGCTCGTCTCTGCGCGCTAGCCGACGATCTCGTTGCCGGCGAAGAACTGGGCGATTTCGGTCGCGGCGTTCTCGGCGGAGTCGGAACCGTGCACGGAGTTCTCGCCGATCGACCGGGCGTGCACCTTGCGGATGGTGTCGGCCGCGGCCTTGGCCGGGTCGGTGGCGCCCATGACGTCGCGATATTTGGCGATAGCGTTCTCGCCCTCGAGCACCTGTACCACCACCGGGGCCGAGATCATGAACTCGACCAACTCGCCGAAGAAGGGCCGCGCCTTGTGCACGCCGTAGAACTGCTCGGCCTGCTTGCGGGTGATGTGGACGCGCTTCTGCGCGATAATGCGCAGGCCGGCCTGCTCGATCATGGCATTGATCGCGCCGGTCAGATTGCGCGCGGTCGCATCGGGCTTGAGGATCGAAAAGGTGCGCTCGACCGCCATCGGATTTATCCTTCACGAAAATTGCTGGGAGAGTTGAACGACATTGATTGGAGAGCTTGGGTCGCGCGGCTTATACCGGGGGCCGTTTCATGCGGCAAGGCTGCAGAGAATGGCTGAGGGGGGCCAAAGATGAAATCCCGATATGTGATGTTTGCCGGCTATAACGCCTGGTGCAACGAGCGCCTCTATGACGCCGCCGCCATGGTGTCCGACGCGGACTACCGCGCCGACCGCGGCGTATTCTTCAAGTCGCTGCACGGGACCCTTAACCATCTCCTGGTCGGCGACCGCATCTGGATGAAGCGCTTCACCGGCCAGGGCGAGATCCCGCCGAGCCTCGATGCCATCCTGTATGACGATTTTGCCGGCTTGCGGCAGGCCCGCTGTGCGCAAGACGAAGCGATCAGCCTCTATATCGGCGCATTGAGCGAGGCCGATCTGGCGGGCACTATCCGCTATCGCACATTCGTGCAGCCGACCGATATCGAGCAGGACCTGGCGCCCGCGCTCGACCATTTCTTCAACCACCAGACCCACCATCGCGGCCAGGCGCATGCCTTGCTCTCGGCCATGATCGGCAATGACAGCACGCCCTCCTTCGACCTGATCATCTATCAGCGCGAGACCGGGCAAGGGGCTTTGCGTAAGGCAGGTTGAACGATAGCAGGGGTTGCTTCGCGGCCTGCGCTCGTCCAAAAGGCGCGCATGCTTGTCATCAATGATCTTACCGTACGGATCGCCGGCCGCGCTTTGCTCGAAGACGCCTCCGCGCGCATCATCCCGGGCGCCCGCGTCGGCCTGGTTGGGCGCAATGGCGCCGGCAAGTCCACGCTGTTCAACGTCATCACCGGCGAGCTGGGCGCAGAGCAAGGCACCATCGAATATCCGCCGCGCTGGCGCATCGGACGGCTGGCGCAGGAAGCGCCCGATGGACCCGAGAGCCTGCTCGAAGTCGTGCTCAAGGCACCGAGTGAGCGCACGCAATTGCTGGAGGAAGCCGAGCACGCGCAGGACCCCGATCGCATCGCCGAGATCCAGACCCGGCTTGCCGATATCGGCGCGCACGCCGCGCCGGCGCGCGCGGCCGCGATCCTGTCGGGCTTAGGCTTTTCCACCGCCGATCAGGCGCGGCCCTGCAAGGAATTTTCCGGCGGCTGGCGCATGCGCGTGGCGCTGGCGGCGACGCTGTTCTCCGAGCCGGACCTGCTGATGCTCGACGAGCCGACCAACTATCTCGATCTGGAAGGCACGCTCTGGCTGCAGGATCATCTGGCGCGTTATCCGCACACCATGATCATCATCAGCCACGACCGCGACCTCTTGGACAACGCGGTCAACCAGATCCTGTCGCTGGAGGCCAAGAAGCTCACGCTCTACAAGGGCGGCTATTCGGATTTCGAGCGCCTGCGCCGCGAGCGCCTGATGCTCGACCAAAAAATGATGAAGAAGCAGGACGCGCAGCGGGCGCATCTGCAGGCCTTCGTCGACCGCTTCCGCGCCAAGGCCAGCAAGGCGCGGCAGGCGCAATCGCGCATCAAGATGCTGGCCAAGATGGAGCCGATTTCGTCGCTGGTCACCGACGAGGTGCGGCCGATTCATATTCCAGCGCCCGAGAAGCTGCTATCGCCGCCGATCATCGCCACCGACGATGTTTCGGTCGGCTACGAGCCGGGCCATCCGATTTTAACCGACCTTTCGCTCCGCATCGACAATGACGACCGCATCGCTTTGCTCGGCTCCAACGGCAACGGCAAGTCGACGCTGGTCAAGCTGCTCGCCGGCAAACTGGCGCCCGAGCACGGCACCATCACACGCGCGGCGACTTTAAAGGTCGGCTACTTCGCCCAGCACCAGGTCGACGAACTTGAGTTGGATGCCAGCGCCTACGATCATGTCCGCCGCCTGATGCCGGATCAGCCGGAAGCCAAAGTGCGCGGACGTGTCGGCTCGATCGGCTTTTCCGGACAGGCCGGCAATACCAAGGTGGAAAAACTTTCCGGTGGCGAGAAGGCGCGATTGCTGTTGGGCCTGGCGACCTTCGCCGCGCCGCAATTGATCATTCTCGACGAACCGACCAACCATCTCGACATCGACAGCCGAGCCGCGTTGATCGAGGCGATCAACGATTATCCCGGCGCCGTGATCCTGGTGTCGCATGATCGTTATTTGCTGGAAGCCTGCGTCGACCGGCTCTGGCTGGTGCAAGGCGGCAAGGTCGCGCCATTCGACGGCGATCTTGACGAATATCGCCGTCACGTACTTGCCGGCGAGGGCCAGGGAATTACCGTCGGAGCAAAATCATCGTCGCGCCCGGATCCGGTACAAACTCGCCGCACCGCCGCCGACAAGCGCGTGGAAACCGCGCCGTTGCGCAAACGCATTTCGCAGGCCGAGGTCGTGATCGCGCAGCTCACGCGTCAGCTCGGCAAACTCGACAATACGCTCGCCGACGGCGAATTGTTCGCGCGCGAGCCGGCACGCGCCGCCGAATTGTCGAAGACGCGCGCCAATGTGGTGGCCGCGATCGCCAAGGCGGAAGAGGAATGGCTTGCCGCCAGCGCTGCGCTGGAGACGGCGTAGCGCTCATCCGTTCGTCCCCGCGGATGCGGGGACCCAGCAATTGCTTATGTGGGGCTATTGCGCAGCGGTTCGCGGCTTGGCCGCAATCTTTTTCTTCGGCGGCGCCTTGGCTGACGGTGGCGGGGTCGGAGCGCGTTCGATGACGTTTAGCCGGCCCGACGCGAATGTGTAGATGCCGGGCCAGGGCGGATTGAGAAACGTGAGCACGACCTTGCGTTCGCCTTTCTCGTTATTGCCGATGCTGACATTGCTTGGCGTTCCTGCGCGCCGCACCGTGTCACATTCCGTCATGCCGAGCCCGATGCCGCCCAGGACCTGCGGGCCGCTGGGGTCTGGTAGCCCAACGGTCGGACTGGCGCTCGCGACCATGCCAGCCGGCATTGGCGCGCCGGCAAGATCGCCCGCCACCGAGCCGACCGGCCGATCGGACGGCGGCTCGTTCTTTGCCTCGAGAGCGGCCTGTGCGACCGGCAAAGCCGCCGGCGCGCCGCAACGCCCATCGGGGCCGACCAGATCGTCCGGCCCGACCGGTCCCTTGGGACCGAGTTCGGCAGTTTTGACGTCGTTCTTGGCCCAATCGGGTTTGGCAAACATCTGTGACGCCTTGCCCGACCAGTTCGCTTCTTTGATGTTCTCGGTCACGTTCGCGCAACCGCCCGCCGCCGCGGCAAGCGCGGCAGCACAGACGAGCGCAATCCTGGACACGGCGCGTTGGCGCGACAATTGGCTTCCCCGGAGGCGATCTAGCGACTTGGCTCTTAAGGCTTCTTTTGCGCCATGAAGATGGCAGCAGGCAAGCCGAAGGCAGCCGAAGGTTAATTCGGCCATTGGCCTATGGGGCATTGGCCCAGTCAATCCAAACGGTCTTAGGCGGAATCGCGCCTTTTTACGCTTTCTTAGCCCAGCGCCCCTGCTCGTCCGGCTGCCAATAGGTTGCTTCGAAGCCCTTGGCTTTGGCGTCGGTCCACTGCGCGCGCGCGGCTGTGACCGCATCCTCGTCATCGCCATTAAACACCAGCACGATGCGCTGATACCTCTCGGCATCGGCCGGCACCGGCGCACCGTCGATCAGAAAGCGCACGTTGGCCGCGTTCGGATTGCCGTCATTGACGGTGAGCAGCACCGGCTGCGCCGCGCTGTCCTGCTCGCGCCAGGTGCCGTGCGGCAGGAAGCCGTCGTCGCTGTAGGTCCACAGATGCGCGTCGAGCGCCTCGATGCGCTCTTCCGAGGCGCCCTGCACGATCACCTTCCAGCCGCGCTCGAGCGATTTTTCCAAGAGCGGCGTCAGCACGCCTTCCAGCTTCTGGCCTTGCAGGTGGTAAAATAGGATTTCGGTCATGGCGCGCGCCCGCTCAAAGCCAGCCACTACTTCTCGTAATAATCCGCCACCAGCCGGTCGAGCAGCCGCACGCCCCAGCCCGAGCCCCAGCTCTTGTTGATGTCGCTCTGGCGTGAATCGAATCCGGTGCCGGCGATGTCGAGATGCGCCCACGGCGTCTTGTCGGCGATGAAGCGCTGAATGAATTGCGCCGCGGTGATCGCGCCGCCCCAGCGGCTGGCGCCGGTATTCTTCACGTCGGCGAATTTAGAATCGATCATCTTGTCATATTCGGCGCTAAGCGGCATCCGCCAGACCCGTTCGCCGGTAGCCTCGCCCGCTTTGGTCAGGCGTTCGCAAAGTCTATCGTCATTGGAAAACATGCCGGCATATTCCTGCCCCAAGGCGATGATGATGGCGCCGGTCAGCGTCGCCAGATCGACCATGAATTTCGGCTTGAAACGCTTGGCAGCGTACCAAAGCACGTCGGCCAGCACGAGGCGACCTTCGGCGTCGGTGTTGATGATCTCGATGGTCTGGCCCGACATCGATTTGACGATGTCGCCCGGCCGCTGCGCGTTGCCGTCCGGCATGTTCTCGACCAGGCCGATGAGGCCGACCGCATTGACCTTGGCCTTGCGCGCAGCGAGCGCATGCATGAGGCCGACCACGCAGGCGGCGCCCGCCATATCGCCTTTCATGTCTTCCATGCCGGCAGCGCCCTTGATCGAGATGCCGCCGGTGTCGAAACACACTCCCTTGCCGATGAAGGCGACCGGCGCCTCGTTCTTTGCGCCGCCATTCCAGCGCATCACCACCACGCGGCTTTCGCGCGCCGAGCCTTGGCCAACGCCGAGCAACGCGCCCATACCGAGTTTGGTCATCGCCTTGACGTCGAGCACCTCGACCGCGACACCGACTTTTTTGAGCACCGCGGTGCGGCGAGCAAATTCCGCCGGGTAGAGCACGTTGGCCGGCTCGTTGACGAGGTCGCGCGCCATCAGCACGCCTTCGGCAACGCTGTTGCGCCGCTGGAAGGCGCTGCGCGCCGCGGCTACATCGCCGACCGCGATGGTAATCTTTGCCGCGCCACTGCGCCGCTCGTCGTCCTTCGGCTTCGTCTTGTAGCGGTCGAATGAATAAGCGCGCAGGCAAACGCCTTGCGCAAGGTCGGCGGCCTGGTCGGGCTTCATGACGCCCGATGGCCACTCGGCGAACACGGTGCCGTCGCTGGCGCTGGCCGGCAGCTTGCCCATGGCGATCCCGCCAAATTTGACGAGGTCCTTCGGCTCAAGGCCGGCCGTCTTTCCGGTACCGACCACGACCAAGCGGGCGGCCTTCAGGCCTTCGGGTACGATCAGTTCCAGCGCCGAACCGCTCTTGCCGGTGAAGCGCTCGGCCTTGGCGGCCCGCGCCAACAGGCCGGCCGCCGTCCCCAATGCCTTGCGGGTGGCGGGCCCGAACTTGAGCCCGTCGTCGCAGAACACAATGAGAACTCCTTTGGCCGGAGCGGCGAAGGGGCCAAACCCAAGTTTGAGGGCATCGGACATCGAGGGAAATCCTTTCCAGCAGGCCTGTCGGGCGACGCGTCAAAAGCTGTGCGCGTGCGGTTCCCGATCCGGAACTCGTCCGGGGGCAAGCCCCGTTCGCTCCAGCGCGTAAACCCCATATGGCGCACCGCTACGCCCGCTGCAAAGCCCAAAACCGGCAAGTTTTCGGGCTTTTTCACAGCGCCAGGTTTGCGCTTACCGGGCCCGGCCGTGGGCGGTGCGGTGTTCGCTTGCCAAAATCGCCCTACGTAGCCTCGGATCGACCCCGGCAGACCGCGACGGCATTTACCTTTTATTGTGCATGTTCAACGGCTTTGCCTTTGCCCGGCCACTTTGTCCATGGATCAAGGTAATTCTGGCGGGGGTTGGGACTAAGCTTTTCGCACTTTGCGCCCGGCGGGGATGCCGGCGGCGGTTGTGCATGGCGCAATTGGGGGACGACGCCGCGGATGGGGTCCATCAGCCGATACATTTTTCGCACCACCTTCGGTGCGTTCATCCTCGTGCTGGGGAGCCTGACTGCCGTGATCTGGGTCACGCAGGCGCTGCGTGACATCGACCTGATGACCAACCAGGGCCAGAACTTCCTGGTGTTCGTCGGCATTACCGGGCTGATCATTCCGTTGCTGGTGCTGGTGATCGCGCCGATCGCGCTGTTGATCGCGGCCACGCACGTGCTCAACAAGATGTCGACGGATTCCGAAATCATCGTGATGAACGCGTCCGGCATGTCGCCGTGGCTGTTGTTCCGAGCCTTCATGTCGGTATCGATCGTGGTCGCGCTGATCGTGACCGTGGTCGGCGCCTATTTCGCCCCCAAGGGTCTGCGCATGCTGCGCGATTGGCTCACCGAGGTGAAAGCCAATGTGGTGGGCACCATCGTGCAGCCCGGCCGTTTCAGCGCGATCGAAAACGGCGTGATGATCCATATCCGCGAACGCAACAACAACGGCCAGTTGCTCGGCATCTTCCTCGACGACCGGCGCAACCGGGAAGAGCGCGTCACCGTGGTGTCCGAGTTCGGCGAGTTGGTCGACAGCGATACCGGGACATACCTGGTCCTGCAAACCGGGGTCATCCAGCGGCAGCAACTCAACGAGCGCGACCCGAGGATGGTAGAGTTCGACCGCTACGCCTTCGACCTTTCGCAGTTCGGCGCTGGCCAGCAGGCGGTGAAATATTCGGTCCGCGAGCGCTATCTTTGGGAACTGCTGTGGCCGGACCCTAAAGATCCGATCAACAACGATCAGCCGGGACAATTCCGCGCCGAATATCACAACCGGCTGGTCGCCCCGCTTTATCCGATCGCCTTCGTGGTGATCACCTTCGCTTACCTCGGCTCGCCTCGAACCACCCGGCAAAGCCGCGGTATTTCGATGCTCGGCGCCATCGGCGGTGTTTCGGTGGTGCGCCTGATCGGTTTCGTCTCTACCGTCTTTGGCGCCACCGTGCCGTGGATGTTGCCGGCGCAATACATCGCCATCGCCGCCTCCATCGCCTTCGGACTTTTCGTGATCAGCCGCGGCGTCATCCTGGAGCCGCCCGCTTTCGTCGCCAATTGGATCGCAGCAATCACCGAGCGCCTCTCCAAGCGCCTCGCCGCCCCACAGTGATGTGAACCATGCAGGTCATCGCCGGAACTCTTGCGCGATATTTCGGCCTGCGTTTTCTGAACGCGGCGCTGATGGTGTTCGTCAGCATATTCGCGTTGATCGCGCCGATCGACTACATCGAGCTGATGCGGCGCGCCACCGACGTCCCGGACGTCTCGTTGCTGCTGGTGGCCAAGACTTCGCTGTTCCGCGTGCCGCAACTGTGCGAGCGCATGCTGCCGTTCTGCGTCCTGATCGGCGCGATGTTTTGCTATCTCAACCTGTCGCGGCGGATGGAACTGGTGGTTGCCCGCGCCGCGGGAATGTCGGCCTGGCAATTCGTCGCGCCGGCGGCGATCATGGCTTTCCTGCTCGGGATTTTCGCCACCACGGTCTACAACCCGGTGTCCGCGTTCCTGCAGGAACAATCGAAGCGCTACGAAACCGAACTGTTCGGGCAGGATACCAACGCGCTGAGTAGCGCCGGCGGGTCGTTCTGGGCGAGCCAGAAGGACGAGAGCGGCCAGAAGGCGATCATCAACGCCAAATCGAGCCGCGACCAGGGCATCTCCCTCACCGGCGTGTCGGTCTTCCTTTTCGACACCGCCGGCCATTTCAGGCAGCGCGTTGAGGCCCGCACTGCCGAACTGCAAACCGGCGTCTGGATACTGAAAGAAGCCCGGGTCTATGCCTTGTCGACCCTACCGGTCGATGCGCCCGAGTATTCAGGTCAAGACGAGCCTAACGCGGGAACAGGTCCGGGAAAGCTTTGCGACACCCGAATCTGTGTCTTTTTGGGACCTGCCCGAGTATATCAGCATCGCGGAACACGGTGGTCTCGCGGCCGCAGGCTATAAATTACAGTACGATAAGCTTCTTGCCCGGCCGTTTTTCCTCTCTGCCATGGTTTTTCTTGCCGCCGCCGTCAGTTTACGGTTTTTCCGTATGGGCGGCGTGCAAAAGATGGTTTTGGGTGGCGTGGCAGCCGGGTTTCTGCTTTATGTTTTATCGAAGGTAATTGACGATCTGAGCAAGGCTGAGCTGATGCACCCTGTGGCAGCGGCTTGGTTACCTGTGCTTGTGGGGAGCCTGACGGGGTTTATCGCGTTGTTGTACCAAGAGGACGGGTGATGGGGGGGCTAGCTTTCGCTCGTCCACCAGCGCCCCGGAGTTAGTGCCGCGGCGTAGCCGGAATAGTTGCCGTCCTCGCCATCCTGGCTTGCGGCGGCTTGATCGCGTCCGCGCCGGCGTCCGCGGGGGCGCTAGCAATGTGGGGCAATTTCCCGCTCCCGCCCCGCCGTCACCTGCCAAGTCGAACTCCAAGCCGAGCGCGAAAAGTCCGGGCAAAAGCAGATGCTCGTGCAGGCGACCGAGATCAATTACGACTACAGCAATCATAAGGTCGCCGCCGTCGGCAACGTCCAGATCTACTATGGCGGCACCACGCTCGAAGCCGACAAGGTGATCTACGATCAGACCACCAAGCGCCTGCACGCCGAAGGCAACGTCCGGCTCACCGAAGAGGACGGCAAGATCACCTATGGCGAGATCATGGATCTGTCGGACGATTATCGCGACGGGTTCGTCGACTCGCTGCGGCTCGATACGCCCGACCAGACGCGCATGGCGGCGCCGCGTGCCGACCGGCTGAGCGGAAACATCACCGTCTTCCATAACGGCGTCTACACCGCCTGCCAGCCTTGCAAGGACGATCCGACCAAGCCGCCGCTCTGGCAGGTGAAGGCGGTGCGCATCGTCCACGATCAGGGCGAGAAGATGCTCTATTTCGAGGATGCCTACCTCGAATTCTACGGCAAGCCGATGGCTTACATGCCGTACTTCTCGGCACCCGATCCGACCGTCAAGCGCAAGACCGGCGTGCTGCTGCCGACGCTTTCGTTCAACTCGAATTACGGCGTCCGCTGTCGATGTGCCCTACTACTGGGCACTGTCGCCCGACTACGACGCCACGTTCGAGCCGATGATCACGACCAAGCAGGGTCCGCTGCTGCAGGGCGAATACCGCCAGCGCCTGATCAACGGTGCCTACACGATACGCGCGGCCGGCATCTAGCAGCTCGACAAGAATTATTTCATCCGCAGCGACGGCAGCACCACTCCCGGCTATCGCGATTTCCGCGGCAGCTTGGAGACGCAGGGTCAGTTCGCGCTCACCGACAAGTGGGTGTGGGGCTGGGACGGTCTGTTGATGACGGACAAGACGTTCCTGCAGGACTACAACCCGCACCTGTCGCGCTACGGCAGCCAGGACCCGTTCAGGATCGGCGATAGCGAAGGCGTCTCGCAGCTCTATCTCGCCGGCAAGGGCAACCGCAGCTATTTCGACGCGCGCACGATCTACTACTACGGCTTCTCGGAAGCAGACGTGCAAAAGCAGATTCCGATCATCCATCCGGTGATCGACTACAACTACACCTTCGATCGTCCGATAGTCGGCGGGGAACTCAGCTACAAGACCAACTTAACCAGCCTGACACGCCAGCAGGCCAACTTCGATGCGATTACCCAGGCCGCCCAAGACGACAATCGTTGCAGCACCGCCGACACCGCGATCAAGACCTCGAATAATTGTCTGTTGCGCGGCGTTCCCGGCACCTTCACCCGCTTCTCCGCGCAAACAGATTGGCGCCGCAGCATCACCGATCCGCTCGGCCAGGTTTGGACGCCGTTCGCATCGGTGCGCGTCGATGCCGCCAACATCCAGGCGGAGAACCAGCCAAGCGTGAACAACTTTTTCCAGACTGGAGAGTTCGAACCTGGTTCGCGCGATGCCGACCGTTGGCCTGGAATACCGCTATCCGTTCATCAGCGTGCAGTCATGGGGCACACAGACGGTCGAGCCGATCGCTCAGATTATCGTGCGGCCGAACGAACATCAGATCGGCCGCTGGCCGAACGAAGACGCGCAAAGCCTGATCTTCGATGACAGCAATCTGTTCCGCGTCGACAAGTTCTCGGGCTGGGATCGCGTCGAAGGCGGCGGACGCACCAATTACGGCGCCCAGTACACCGCCCAGTTCAACCAAGGCGGCTTCGTCAACGTGTTGTTCGGCCAGTCCTATCAATTGTTCGGGGTGAACTCCTTCGCGCAGGGCGGCAGCACCAATACCGGCCTGGAAAGCGGCCTCGACACCCAACTTTCCGACTATGTCGCCCGCCTCTCCTACCAGCCGAACAATATCTACACGTTCACCTCGCGCTTCCGCTTCGACAAAGATGATTTCACCGTGAAGCGGATGGAACTCGAGGCTCGCGCCAAGTACGAACGCTGGGGCTTCTCGCTGCTCTATGGCGACTATGCCGCCCAGCCTGAACTGGGCTTCCTCTACCCCCGCCAGGGCGTTCTGGGCCTGAGCACGTTCAAGCTGGACGCCAATTGGGTGCTGCTGGCAGGCGCCCGCTACGACATCAATGCCGAAAAGTTTGACCAGACGCGCCTAGGACTAGGCTATATGGACGATTGCCTCATCTTAGCCCTGAATTACATTACAAATTACACGTATAGTGGAAACGTCTCGACCAACCATTCGATCATGCTGCAGTTGACCCTGCGTACGCTCGGCGGCACGTCGCTCAATCAGAGTGTCGGTGGCCTGGGCGGACTTTGATGAGATGCCGACGCACCTTTGGCGCCGAATAGCGCGATGCCGGATATGAGCGCAAAACATCGATCCTGTTGCCAATGGCTGGTGGGCGTCCTCGTCGCCGCCGCCGTTGCTGTGCCGACCCCGAGCCATGCGCAGGTGGTAGTCGTCGCCAACGGCTCGCCGATCACCGAGATCGACATCCAACAGCGCATGAAGCTCGTCGCCACCTCGACCCACACGAATCCGTCGCGCCAGGACATCATCAAGGAACTGATCGACGATCGGATCAAGATTGCTAGGGCCAAGTCCTATGGGCTGGAAGTCAGCGACGCGGACGTCGATTCCGCCTATAACGCGATGGCGTCGCGGCAACGCTTGTCGCCAGAGCAGTTCGGCCAGTTCCTCGAGCGTTCAGGCCTATCGGCGGGCACCGTCAAGGCGCGACTGCGCGCGGAAATAACCTGGAGTTCGCTGGTGCGCGGCAAGTTTCAGTCCTCGCTTCAGGTCGCCGAGGCCGACATCTCAAATGGGCTGAAGGCCCGAAATCAAAGCGACGCGCAGACCGAAGGCTACAACTACACGCTCTATCCGGTCACGATCGTGATCGACCGCGGGACCAACGAAACGACCGCAGAGGGCAAGCGCCGCGAGGCGGAAAATCTGCGCGGCCGTTTCACGTCTTGCGCCGGAGGGTTGGCATTGGCACGTGCGCTGCGCGACGTCGTGGTGCGCGAGCCGGTCAAGCGAAGCTCGGCCGAACTGTCCCCGCAATTGCGCGAAATGCTTGGCAGCCTGGAGGTCGGCCGCCTGACCGCGCCGGAAGTGACGCCGCAAGGCATCCAGATGTTCGCGCTGTGCGAAAAGAAACAGACCACCGAGGATTCTCCGGCCAAACGCGAAGTGCGCGAGCAGATCTACACCAAGCGGTTTGAGACGGAAGCCAAGAAATACCTGGACGAGATCCGCAAACAGGCGATGATCGAGTACAAATGAGCGCATGCCTTCCCCTCGCGCTGACGCTCGGCGAGCCGGCGGGCATCGGACCCGACCTCACTCTGGCCGTGTGGCGGCGGCGCTTCGAGCTCGATCTGCCGCCCTTCTATCTCATCGGCGACCCGGATTTCCTCGCCCGCCGCGGGTGCGCGCTTGGCCTCGATGTCCCGCTTGCAGTAGTGACGCCGGCGGACGCGGCTGCCGCCTTCGAGCGCGCTTTGCCCGTGGTGGCGCTCGATTTGCCCATCACCGCCGCGCCCGGCAAGCCTGACGCATCCAGCGCGCCGGCCGCGATTGCCTCGATCCGCCGCGCCGTCGCCGATGTGATGGCGGGCCGCGCCGCGGCGATCGTGACCAATCCAATCGCCAAGAACGTGCTCTATCGCTCGGGCTTTGCCGAGCCCGGCCATACCGAATTCCTCGGCCGCTTGGCGCAGGAGGCAACCGGCAAGCCGACGCGGCCGGTGATGATGCTATGGTCGAGCGATCTCGCGGTCGTGCCGGTCACCATCCATTTGCCGCTGCGTGACGTGGTCTCGCATCTGACCAGCGATCTCATCTTCGAGACCGGACGCATCCTCGCCCGCGACCTGAGCGCGCGTTTCGGCCTCACCCGGCCGCGTATCGCGGTCGCCGGCCTCAATCCGCATGCCGGCGAGGACGGCGCGCTCGGCGAGGAAGATCGTTTGATCGTGCAGCCCGCGGTCGCCCGGCTGAAGGCGGAAGGCATCGATGCCATCGGACCGCTACCGGCCGACAGCATGTTCCACGCGCGCGCCCGCGCGACCTACGACGTGGCGATGTGCATGTATCACGACCAGGCATTGATCCCGATCAAGACGTTGGCCTTCGATCGCGCCGTGAACGTGACGCTCGGCCTGCCCTTCGTGCGCACCTCGCCCGACCATGGTACGGCCTTCGATATTGCCGGCACCGGCCGCGGCGATCCGTCGAGCCTGGTGGCAGCGCTCGTTCTTGCCGCGCGCCTGACCGCGACCGCACCGGCGCTGGCACCCGCAAAGTAGCGCATGCCGCAAATCGACGACTTGCCGCCGCTGCGCGATGTGATCCGCCGGCACGGCCTGTCCGCCAAGAAATCCCTCGGCCAGAACTTCCTGCTCGACCTCAATCTGACCGCGCGCATCGCGCGCGCCGCCGGGCCGCTCGAAGGCTCAACCGTGATCGAGGTAGGTCCCGGACCCGGCGGCCTCACGCGCGCTTTGCTGGCGCTCGGCGCTGCCCGCGTCATTGCCATCGAGCGCGACGAACGCGCGATCGCTGCCCTCGAGGAGATCGCCGCGCATTATCCGGGCCGGCTAACGATCATTGCCGGCGATGCGCTCAAGATTCGATGCGCGCGGGCATCTCGGGCAAGACCGCGCGAAGGTGGTCGCCAACCTGCCCTACAACATTGCGACCGCGCTGCTGGTCAATTGGCTCACCTCCGAGCCGTGGCCGCCCTGGTACGACTTGCTGGTGCTGATGTTCCAGCGCGAGGTGGCGGAGCGCATCGTCGCCAAGGTGGGCGACGATGCCTACAGCCGGCTGTCGGTGCTCACCGGTTGGCGCGCCGAGGCCAAGATCCTGTTCGACGTGGCGCCGTCGGCCTTCGTGCCGCCACCAAAGGTGACGTCGTCAGTTGTACGTCTGGTGCCGCGCGCAACGCCGCTGGCCTGCGACTCAGCCGCGTTGCAACGGGTGACCGAGGCGGGTTTCGGCCAGCGCCGCAAGATGCTACGGCAAAGCCTGAAATCGCTGGGCATCGACACGCTCAGCTTGCTCGCGCAAGCCGGCATCGAGCCGACCGCGCGGGCCGAGGAAATTCCCGTCGAAGGATTTGTCGCGCTGGCAAGATTTTTTTGCGCGCAGGCAAAAAGCCGCGCGTAACCTGTGGTGCTGACGGCGTGAAATTCTAGCGCCGGCGAAGCTGGCCTTGCAGCTTGCGGACAAAATTCGACAACCCGGGCTGGCGTTCCCGCTTCAGTCGCTCGCCGATCAAGATGCCACGCAATTCTTGAAACGCGCGTGCCAGTTTCTTGTTGACGACGACGTAATCGTATTCCGCCCAATGGCTCATTTCTTCGGACGCCTTCGACATCCGCTGTCGGATGACACTTTTCTTGTCCTGGCCGCGGGTATGTAACCGCCGCTCCAATTCCCCGACGGACGGCGGCAAGAGGAATACACTGACCAGATCGCTCCTGGCTTTTTCGCGCAGCTGCTGGGTGCCTTGCCAGTCTATGTCGAACAAAACGTCGCGGCCGGACGCGAGCGCATCCGCGACCGGCTTGCGCGGCGTGCCATAGTAATGTCCAAACACTACCGCCCATTCCAGCAACTCGCCCTTGCGCTTCATCGCCGTGAATTTCTTATGGTCGACGAAAAAATAGTCGCGGCCTTCTCGCTCGCCCGGCCGTTTCGGGCGCGTGGTGACGGAAATCGACAGATGGATCCAGGGATCGCCCTTGAGAAGCTGGCGCGACAACGTGGTCTTGCCGGCGCCCGACGGCGAGGACAGGACGTACATCAGCCCGCGCCGGGCAATGCCTTGATGCGACACGCTCGCCATTCGCTCACTCCAGGTTCTGCACCTGCTCGCGGAACTGCTCCACGATGCTTTTGAGCTCAAGGCCGATATTGGTCAGGTCCACGTCGTTGGCCTTGGCGGTCAGCGTATTCGATTCGCGATTGAGCTCCTGCGCCAGAAAATCCAGCCGCCGGCCGGCCGGTCCACCGTCGGCAAGCAGCTTTTGCGCCTGCCCAACATGGGAAGCGATCCGGTCGAGCTCCTCGCGAATATCGGCCTTGGCCGCGAGCATGATGGCTTCCTGATGCAGGCGGTCGGAATCGAAACGGGTCGATGCCGCAAGCAGCGTCGCCACCTGCTCCGCCAGCCGCGCCTTGATCGCCTCGGCCTTGCGGCCGGGTGCTGCCTCGGCGCGGCCGGCGAGCACGGAGATCTCGGTCAGCCTTGCCGACAGCAGCCGGCCGAGCGTTGCGCCTTCGTCGCGCCGCATGGCGACGAGATCGGCGAGAAGTTTTTCGAAACCGGCGATGATGACGGCTTCGGCGGCGCGGCGATCCTCCTCGCGCTCGTCCTCCTCGGTGACTTCGATGACGCCCTTGAGCGCCAGGATACCGTCGAGGCTGGGCGGCGCGGCCTCGACCTTCCCGCTCAGACTCTTCGAGTGTCGCCAGCACGGCGTTGAGCACCGGCTCATTGACCTTGACGGTGGGCGCGACGCCTTTCCGGGCGACCGTCAGATTGGCGTAGACCGTGCCGCGCGAAAGCTTTTCGGTGGCGCGAGTGCGCGCCGGCACCTCAATCGCGTCCCACCCCGGCGGCAGGCGAAGGCGCAGATCGAGGCCCTTGGCATTGACCGATTTGATTTCCCAACTCCAGGCATAGGAGCCGGCGACGCCTTGGCCGCGCGCGAAGCCGGTCATGCTCGATAGAGCCATTGGTTGTGGTCTCGGATGCTGATGCCGCTGAAATCGCGGCGACCTTAGCGCGTCGATGATTCCGATCATGCGCCAACTCTAATGGCGGGGTCGCACGCTCACAAGACCGGTTACTGTTTTGGCTTGGCTGTGCCGGCTGGCTGCGCAGCCGGCTGCGGTGATACAAGCGGCGGCGGCGGAGCCGCCGGCTGCGCCGCGTCATGCTCGATCACGCGCAGCTTCGCCACGTTCTTCTGGTGGTCGTTGTAATTCTCCGAGAACGTATGCCCGCCGGTGCCGTCGGCGACGAAGAAAAGGTCCTTGGTGCGCGCCGGATTGGCAGCGGCCTCGAGCGAGGCGCGGCCCGGATTGGCGATCGGCCCGGGCGGCAGACCGTCGATCACGTAGGTGTTGTAGGGCGTGTGCTGATCGATTTCGCTTCGCATGATCGGGCGGCCGAGCGCGCCCTTGCCGCCGGTGAGGCCGTAAATAATGGTCGGATCAGACTGCAGCCGCATCTTGGTCTTGAGCCGGTTGACGAACACCGCAGCGACCCGCGAGCGTTCGTCCGAGCGCCCGGTTTCCTTCTCCACGATCGAGGCAAGGATGACGAGTTGCTCCGGCGACTTGATCGGAATTTCCGGATTGCGGTGATCCCAGATCTCCTGCAGCACGCGCTTGCTCGCCTGCTGCATGCGCAGCAGCATCTGCTCGCGCGACATGCCGCGGGTGAACCGGTAGGTCTCCGGCAGCAGCGTGCCTTCGCGCGGAATTTCCCTGATATTCCCGGACAGCTCCTTGTTCTCCAGCAGACGGGCGACAATTTGCTCGGAGGTCAGCCCTTCGGGGATGGTCGCCACGTGCTGCATCACCTTGGATTCGATGATGGTGTCGACCACGTCGGCAAGACTGGCGTGTTTGGTGAATTGGTATTCGCCATATTTGAGCGCGCCGCGCGCCTTGAGCACGACGACGCCGCCCATGAACACCCAGGGCTGGTCGATCACGCCTTCCCGCATCAGCAGCTCGGATATTTCCTTGATGCCGAGGCCAGGAGGAATATTGACGACCTTGTCGTCTTCGAGCGGGCCGGGCGTTCCGAAACGCTGCTTGCCGACATACAAGACGCCGCCGACGGCGACCGAGAAAACCACCAAGGTTGTGAAAATCGCATTGCCGATCACCACCAGCGGATGGCGCACGCGCCTGGCGCGCAGCTTCGGCGGCCGCGCCCGTTCCGGCTCAAGCGCTGCACGCGCGCCACGCGGCGGCTTATTGCCCGGTGGGGGCTGAGCCTGACCGCCTCCTTGCCCAAATGGATCATCGCGACCGCCATTGGATGTCGGCGCGCGCTGCGGTGCGGGGCGCCGCGGTCCACGGTCGTCCTCGCCATATGGCGGTGGGGAATTCACGTGCCCATTTCCGCTGTCAGCACCGGCAGACCCACTTCAGCACACTCCAGTTCGGTCGGACAGCGCACGTTAGGAAAAATTATGGCGAAACCGAGGATCGCAAGTCCGTTCCGGGATCATGCGCTGTAGCGCCTGAAGATCAGCGAGGCGTTGGTCCCGCCGAAGCCGAACGAGTTCGACAGCGCAATGTCGATATCGCGCTTGCGCGCCTTGTGCGGCACCAGATCGATCGGCGTTTCGACCGAAGGATTGTCGAGATTGATGGTAGGCGGGGCAATCCCGTCGCGTATCGCCAGCATCGAAAAGATCGCCTCGACCGCGCCGGCGGCGCCGAGCAGATGGCCAACACAGGATTTGGTCGATGACATGGAGATGCGGCCGGCCGCGTTGCCGACCAGACGCTGCACGGCGCCAAGTTCGATCTCGTCGCCGAGCGGCGTCGAAGTCCCATGCGCGTTGATGTAATCGATGTCACCGGCCGAGATGCCGGCGCGCTTGATCGCCATGCCCATGCAGCGGAACGCCCCGTCGCCGTCCGGCGCCGGCGCGGTGATGTGATAAGCATCGCCGGAGAGACCGTAGCCGACCAGCTCGGCGTAAATCTTGGCGCCGCGCGCCTTAGCGTGGTCGAGCGCCTCCAGCACCACGGCTCCGGCGCCCTCGCCCATCACAAAGCCGTCGCGAGCCTTGTCGTAAGGCCGCGAGGCGCGCTTTGGCTCCTCGTTGAACTCGGTGGAAAGTGCGCGCAACGCGGCAAAACCGGCGAGCGCCATGCGATTGACCGGCGATTCCGTGCCGCCCGCCACCATCACGTCGGCATCCCCGAGCGCGACCATGCGCGCCGCGTCGCCGATGGCGTGGGCGCCGGTCGAGCAGGCGGTAACCACCGCATGGTTGGGGCCCTTCAGCCCGAACTCGATCGACACAAAGCCCGATGCGAGATTGATGATGCGCCCGGGGATGAAGAACGGCGACACCCGGCGCGGGCCCTTCTCGTGCAGGGTGACGGCCATGGAGGCGATACCCTCGATGCCGCCGATGCCGGAGCCGATCAGCACACCGGTGCTGATCTGGTCCTCGTGCGTTTTCGGCCGCCAGCCGGCGTCGTCGAGCGCCTGACGCGCGGCGCACATGGCAAAGATTATGAAGTCGTCGACCTTGCGCTGCTCCTTCGGCTCCATCCACTGATCGGCGTTGAAGGTGCCGTTACTGCCGTCGCCGCGCGGCACCACGCAGGCGATCTTGCAGGAAATGTCGGAGACATCGAAGGTGTCGATCTTCTTGGCGCCGCTCTCACCCTTGAGCAGACGTTGCCACGTCGTCTCCACGCCGCATCCCAGCGGCGTCAGCATTCCTATTCCGGTGACGACAACACGTCTCATGACCGGCTCCGAGCAAAATGATACGCGCCGCGGCAGCGCGCGTAGCTCATAAGCCAACGAACAAAGAAGCTATTGAGCAAACGCGCCTTCGATTGCTCAGCTTTTTGCGTTCTTTTCGAGGAATTTAACCGCATCGCCGACGGTCAAAATGGTCTCGGCGGCATCGTCGGGAATTTCGCAAGCGAATTCCTCTTCGAAGGCCATCACGAGCTCGACAGTGTCGAGACTATCGGCGCCAAGATCGTCGATGAAACTCGCTTGTTCGGTCACCTTGTCGGGTTCCACCCCCAGGTGCTCCACGACGATCTTTTTCACCCGCTCGCCAATATCACTCATCGTTCCAACCTCGTGCTTTTTAGATTGGGCTGCAATCCGGATCAGATCGCAACCATCGCGGTTCGGCCTCGTCGTGGTGGACAGTGGCGCGACAAACCCGAGCGCGGAGTAGCTGTTTGCAATTCCGCAGTCGGCCGCCCCAGCCGGGCCGAATTTCGGTTACCATACTTCAAATGCGTTGACTAGCGCGGGACAGCGTAGCCGGACAAGCCCCGAAAAGCCAAGCATTTCCACTTGTTACTCGTGCGTGAACTTTTTGCAAAAACTGGTCTCCCAATCGTGACGCCTTGCGCTAAATCATGGCCATCCCGCCGTTGACATGGATGGTCTGCCCGGTGACGTAGCCGGCCTCCTCCGAGGCAAGGTAAACCGCCGCCGCCGCCACGTCCTGCGGCGTCCCCACTTTGCCGGCCGGAACCTTGCTCAGAATGGTCTCGCGCTGCTTGTCGTTGAGCTTATCGATCATCGGGCTCGAAATGATGCCGGGCGCGATGCAATTGGCGGTGACGTTGCGCTTGGCGTATTCGGCCGCCACCGATTTCATCATGCCGACCATTCCCGCTTTCGAGGCCGTGTAATTGCCCTGCCCCGGATTTCCGGTGAAGCCGACCACCGAGGAAATGGCGATCACTCGGCCCCAGCGGCGGCGCATCATGCGCGTCACCGCCGCGCGGGTGAGCCGGAAGGTGGCGGTCAAGTTGACCGCGATGACCTTGTCCCAATCCTCGTCTTTCAATTGCACGAACAGATTGTCGCGATTGACGCCGGCATTGGCGACCAGGATGTCGAGTTTTTCCATTTTCGCTTCAGCGCTCGGCACCAGCGCCTCGACCGCATCCTTGTCGGCGAGATCGCAGGGCAGCACGTGCACGCGATGCTTGAGCTCGGTGGCGAGCTTGTCGAGTTGTTCGGCCCGCGTGCCGGAGATCGCAACAATGGCGCCTTGCCCGTGCAGCGCGCGCGCAATGGCGCCGCCGATAGCGCCAGTCGCCCCCGTCACCAGCGCGGTCTTTCCGCTCAGATCGAACATCATTTGTTTCTCCCCGCCTTGTAAGCGGCGACGTCCTCGGGGCTGCTGATCGCGCTGGCGCTTGCACCGTCGGCGATGCGCTTGATCAGGCCGCTGAGCACTTTGCCGGCGCCGATTTCATAGAACGTGGTGACGCCGGCGCCTGCCATGAAGGCAACCGACTCGCGCCAACGCACCGTGCCGGTGACCTGGGCGACAAGTGAACGCACGATCTCGGCCGGTTCGCAAATCGCCTTCGCCAATACATTGGCCACCACCGGCACCTTGGGCTGCTTCACCGAAACTTTCGCCAGCGCCTGCGCCATCACATCGGCGGCAGGGCTCATCAGCGCGCAATGAAAGGGGGCGGATACGGGCAAAAGCATCGCACGCTTGGCGCCTTTGGCTTTGGCAATCTCGACCGCACGCTCGACCGCCGCCTTGTCGCCGGACACCACCACTTGGCCGCCGCCATTGTCGTTGGCGGCTTGGCAAACCTGTCCTTGCGCCGCTTCGGCAGCAACCGCCACCGCCGCATCGAATTCAAGCCCGAGCAATGCCGCCATTGCGCCGACGCCGACCGGCACCGCCTTCTGCATGGCAAGCCCGCGCGTGCGCAGCAGCCGCGCGGTGTCGGCGATGCCGAGCGCGCCACTCGCAGCCAGCGCAGAATATTCACCGAGCGAATGGCCGGCGACGAATTGCGCGTCGCGCGCCAGATCGAGTCCGGCTTCGCCCTCCAGCACGCGCATCACGGCGAGCGAAACCGCCATCAGCGCCGGCTGCGCGTTTTGGGTGAGCGTGAGCGTGTCGGCAGGACCCTCGAATATGACGGTGCTGAGCTTCTCGCCGAGCGCCTCGTCCACCTCGGCAAAGACCTGCTGCGCGGCCGCGAAATTCGCCGCCAGGGGCTTGCCCATTCCTACCGTTTGGCTGCCCTGCCCGGGAAACACGAACGCAACCGCCATGCCTATGCCTTGCCTTTTAGCGCTCTTAGAGCGTTGAAATCGGGCCGAAAGACACCGCGATGCCGGTTCTGTCAAGTTGAGCCAGGAGCGGTAACCAAGCGAAAAGACTCTGTCAGCTAGGGTCAGCGTTAAATTTTGGAGCGCTTTTAATAGGCTTGGGCGATGAGCAACTTGGCAGCGGCAAAGGAATTGGTCACCGACGAGGATATCGCGCGGGCGCGCAGCGACCCCGATTTCCGCCAACAGATGCTCGCGCAAAATCTTGACCGGCTGCTGGAAGCGCTCAATCGGATGCGCCGGGCCAACGACACCAAGCCGGAAGCCGTGCGCCAGATCCGCGAGGGCGTCGACCTAGCGGTGAAACTCGCCGACCGGCTGCAACAGACCGGCGGCGATCCGCACGCGGCCTGAGGGGTCCCAAAGACCCCTGATTGCGCTCCACATCGTCTTGTTTGCGCATGACCTTTTCCGAAAACCGGGTCCGCCCTTTTCGAGGCCATGCGCCTTGCCTTTCCCTGAAAAACCCCTATAAACCGCGCGTTCCGTCGATCCTGGTTGGGAGCTGAACGGACGGCCGGTTTTATGACCCTCGGTCATGAACGGTAGGGCCAATGTGCCCGGCGTCCCGTGTTCCCGCCTTCAGAGCGTTCGAGCCTTCCCAAAGGGGCTCGAGGGGCTAGGCGCCAGGGTCGAGGTCATGAAGCCCAGCGATTGGGCTAACAAGGGAAGGCATTTCATGCCGCTATACGAACACGTCTATCTTGCGCGCCAGGACCTGAGCGTGCAGCAGGTCGAGGAATTGACCACGCTGCTGACGGGCGTTATTACGCAAAACGGCGGCAAGGTCACCAAGACCGAATATTGGGGCCTCAAGTCGCTCTCCTACCGCATCGCCAAGAACCGCAAGTCGCATTTGACGCTGCTCAACGTCGAGGCGCCGTCGGCAGCGCTCAATGAAGTCGAGCGCCAGGAGCGGCTGAACGAAGACGTTCTGCGCTACCTCACCATCCGCGTCGAAGAGCACGAGGAAGGCCCCTCGGCCATGATGCGCAAGTCCGATCGCGATCGCGACGATCGTGGCGACCGCGGAGATCGGGGTGATCGAGGCGATCGTGGACGCGGCGAACGCCGTCCGCGGCGAGACGAAGGCGACGACGTCGCCGAAGTCGCAGCGGTGGAGGACTAGGCCATGGCATTCGGATCATCCCAAGGTGCCGGTTTTGGCGGCGGCGGCGGCGGCGGTGGAGCGCGCCGGCCATTTTTCCGTCGCCGCAAGACCTGCCCGTTCTCCGGCGCTAATGCGCCCAAGATCGACTACAAGGACGTCAAGCTGTTGCAGCGCTACGTTTCGGAGCGCGGCAAAATCGTGCCGAGCCGTATCACCGCGGTGTCGGCCAAGAAGCAGCGCGAACTGGCGCAAGCGATCAAGCGCTCGCGCTTCCTCGGCCTGCTGCCTTATGTGATTAGATAATTGTTGTGGTCATTCCGGGACGGCCCGAAAGGCCGAGCCCGGAGTGATGGAAGGTGAAACGAAGCCTCCGGGGTCACCTCGGCGGCCGATGGTTGGGGCGGATGTCCGTCTCTAACCGCTCGAAGAGCGGGACAGCTCCTGATGATGCAGTTCGGGTTAGTTGGTATTGGTGCGGGCGCCGCGGCGGCTTTGTTGTTCGCCTCATTGACGTCGGGCTCGTTGCTGTCGCTCCTGCTGCCATTTCTTGCGCCTTTGCCGATTCTCATTGCAGCGATAGGCTGGAGCCATTGGGCAGCGCTGACAGCCGCCCTCACAGGCGCGCTGGCGGTAGCGCTGGTTTTGGCGCTGGTTTTCGGAGACGTCTTCGCCGTCTTCACCTTCGCGTTCCTCGGTTGCGTCGGGCTTCCGGCCTGGTGGCTCGGCTATCTCGCGATGCTGGCGCGCCCGGCGTCCGCCGGTAGCAATGGCGAGAGCGCCGCCGTACTCGAATGGTATCCGCCTGGCCGGCTAGTCGTATGGGCCGCGCTGCTCGCGGCGCTGTGCCTATTGGTCTTCATCCTGAATTTCGGCACCGATGCGGAAAGCTTCCGCAGCGGCTTCCGCGACTTGATCGTCGCGACCTTGCGCGAGTTGACCAATACGCCGAAAGACGCGCCGCTCGTAATCCCCGGCGTATCCGATGTCGACCGCTTCGTGCGCGTCTATGTCGCGATTTTTCCGCCGGCAGCCGCGGTACTCGCCACCACGGTCTATGTGTTCAACCTTTGGCTTGCCGGACGCATCGTGAGATTTTCCGGACGGTTGGCGCGGCCATGGCCACAGCTCTCGGCCATCGCTTTCCCGCGTTCGATTGCTGTCGCGCTAGTGATGGCGGTCGCGCTCAGCTTCAGCGACAGTCTTTTGGGAATCCTCGCCGTCGTATTTTTGGCCAGTCTGTTGATGGCCTTCGGCATGCTTGGCCTAGCTGTGCTGCATGCCGTCACGCAAGGGATTCACAACCGCGCCTTCGTCCTCGCAGCCACCTATGCGGCGATTTTCCTGATCAGCGTCTTGATGCTGGCGCTCAGTCTGCTTGGCCTGCTTGAGACGATTTTCGATTTGCGCGCGCGCGCCGCCCGCAGGCGCGGACCGCCGCCCCCTTTGCTGACATGAGACGTCCACCAACCACCCAATTCGAAACAACCAAAGTTCAGATCAAGGAGTAACGACAATGGAAGTGATCCTGCTCGAGCGCATCGGCAAGCTTGGACAAATGGGCGACGTCGTGCGCGTGAAAGACGGCTATGCCCGCAATTTCCTGCTGCCGCGCCGCAAGGCCTTGCGCGCGACCGCCGACAACAAGGCGAAATTTGAGGGCATGAAGGCCGAACTGCAGACGCGCAGTCTCGAAGCCAAAGGCGAGGCCGGCAAGCTCGCCGCCAAGGTCGACGGCAAGACCTATGTGGTGATCCGGCAGGCGAGCGAAAGCGGCCAGCTGTTCGGCTCGGTGTCGCCGCGCGACCTTGCCGGCCTGCTCGCTGCCGACGGCGGCGCCGAGATCAACCGCTCGCATGTCATGCTCAACGCGCCGATCAAGTCGATCGGCCAATACAAAGTGCCGCTGGCGCTGCATCCGGACGTCGAGGTGTCGATCACCGTGACGGTCGCGCGCAGCGAGCAGGAAGCCGCGCGCATCGCGCGCGGTGAAGACGTCACCGTCCGGCGCGAGGACGCCGAAGAGGAAGCAGCGGCCGCTTTGGCGACCGCGGAAGCCTTCTTCGAGCCGGAGGCCGCCAAGGCGCTGCGCGATGGGGCGGAAGGCGATGACACCGCTAAGGTCGAGGCGGCACCCGCCGATGGCGATGCGGCACCCGCCAAGCCGGCGAAGAGGGTCAGGAAGAAAAAGGAAGAAGGCGGCGAGTAATTTCTAGCCGAACCCCCTAGTCCGTCTTTTCGGACTTGGGGGCAGGCTTGGATTCGGCAGGCTTGGATTCAGAAGGCTTGGATTTCGGAAGGCTTGGATTTGGAAGCCTTGGATTCGGAAGCCTTGGACTTCGGAAGCCTTGGACTTACTCGATTTGGGTTCAGCCGGTTTGGCCTCGCTCGCTTTGGTGCCGCTCGACTTAAGCGCGGCAGGTTTGGCTTCGCCAGGCTTGGACTTGGAAGGCTTGGACTTGGAAGGTTTGGCGGGCTTTGGTTTGGACGGCTTGGTTTCGGATGATTTGGTTTCGGTAGATTTGGTCTCCGAAGGTTTGACCTCCGAAGATTTCGGCTCGGACTTCTTGATCTCTAACTTCTTCGTCTCCGGCTTCTTGGCCTCAGACGATTTGGGCTCGGTAGTTTTTGGCTCGGACGATTTTGGTTGCGCGGCCTTGCCCTCCTCCGGCTTGGCTGCGCCGGATTTTGCATCCCCAGCCTTGGATTCGTCAGGCTTCGTCTCGCTGGGCTTGGCATCGCTGGGCTTGGTATCGCCGGACTTGGTCTCGCCGGACTTGACCTCTCCAGACTTGACCTCACCGGATTTCGGCCCGCCAGTCTTGCCGGCTGCCGACTTTTTTTCGCCGGACTTGTTGTCCCCAGACTTGTTTTCGCCAGACTTGGCGCCCTTTGCGCCGGCGGCGCCAGCCGATTGCAGATAGTTGGCGAGCACGCCGGCGGTTTCACGGCTGGCGGTGTAGTGCAGGCGCAGAAAGGCATCAAGGCCGGATGCCCCGGGTTTGGCGAGGCCCTGCGGCTTCTTGTGGCAAACCGAGCAATTGGCAGCGAACAATTGGGCGGCCGTCTTGCCCTGGTCCAGATTTTCCTGCGCGCCGGCCGCGTTTACAAAAAACAGCGCCAAAAGGCCGAAAGCCAACCCGCTGACACGACTGAAACCCATCATTGCCTTCGACCTCTCGATGCCGCGCGGCCCCCGCGAATCCGCGCCTTGATACCGCATTTTCTCAATGCCGTGACCCTTACCAAATTTGCATAAGCCGCTTCATTTTGCGGCATTGCTGTACCGCCCAAAACTTGATCAAATACCGGGTGTCACTCTTATTTGCGCGCCTCATTGGCGGGACTGGGAGACCGGAACAATCGAGCGCTGGATATAGGATGATGGGAGGCGGCCGTGGATCGGTTGCTTCAGTTTCTGCTGAAAACCTTCATCCGGCGAGGAACATTCAGAGTTACCACCTCGACGGGTAACGTTTTCGCCTTCGGCGATGGGACCGGCCAGCCGGTATCGGTTCGTTTTGCCTCCCGCGGCGCCGAATGGGGAATTCTCCTCGATCCCGAGCTCAAGTTCGGCGAAGCATACATGGATGGGACGTTCGTGGTCGAGCAAGGCTCGATTGCCGATGTACTCGCCATCATGCTGGGGCAAACGTCCGAAGTCCCGCATTGGGCGCGGCTGCAGGGCGTGTTGCGCTACGTGTACCGGCGCTTGAGCCAGTTCAATCCGCGCCCGCGTTCGCGCCGCAATGTGGCGCATCATTATGATCTCGACGGGCGCCTCTATTCGCTCTTCCTCGACGCCGACCGGCAATATAGCTGCGCCTATTTCGAAAAGCCCGGCCAGTCGCTCGACGATGCCCAGCTTGCGAAAAAGCGCCATCTGGCGGCCAAGCTGCGCCTGGAACACGGCGAGCGGGACCAACATTTGCGAGTGCTCGATATCGGTTGCGGCTGGGGCGGCCTCGGTCTCTACCTTGCCGAAGTCGGCGGCGCCGATGTAACCGGCGTCACGCTCTCGCACGAGCAGCATGCCATCGCCAATGAGCGGGCCGCGGAAAAAGGCATTGCCGATCGCGCCCGCTTCCTGTTGCAGGACTATCGCGACATCGCGCGACCGTTCGACCGCATCGTATCGGTCGGCATGTTCGAGCATGTCGGCGTCAATCATTACGAGGCCTTTTTCCGCAAAAGCGCGCAGATGCTCAACCCCGACGGTGTGATGTTGCTGCACTCGATCGGCCGATCGGAAGGCCCGAGCCGGACCAGTCCCTGGATTTCGAAATATATCTTTCCCGGCGGCTATATCCCTTCGCTGTCGGAGGTATTGCGGCGGGTCGAGACGTCCGGCCTGCTCGTCACCGATATCGAAATCCTGCGCTTGCATTATGCCGAGACGCTGCTGCATTGGCGCGAGCGGTTCCTTGCGCACCGCGACGAAGTCGAGCGCATCTACGACCGGCGCTTCGTGCGGATGTGGGAATTCTACCTCGCGGCGTCGGAGATGTCGTTCCGCGAGCAGAACCTGATGGTATTCCAGATCCAGCTGACCAAGCGTCAGGGCGTGGTGCCGATGACGCGCGACTACATCGCGCGCGAAGAGCAGCGCCTGCTCGCCGCCGAAGGCAAGCGGCGCGCGCCGCTGCGGCTGGCCGGGGAATAGGTGGCGCCAATATGCGTCGATTGTCGGGCCGTCAAGCGTTGTAAAGTTTTCAACAGAACGAAGTTGTATCCTTATCACCAAACGGCATGTGGACAGCGGGATGATCGGCACGTCGCCATCGCGCCGTCGATCTAGTTAGGTAAGCCAAGCTCAACCAAAGTTTCGTCATATTGGCGGAACAGAGAAATCCATGGCCCCCCTCGAATCAGCCCTGCTCAAGCAGGTCAACGAACCTGCACCGCTCTTTCGTTCCGCACCGCACAACATCGAGGCGGAGCAAGCGTTGTTGGGCGCGATCCTGGTCAATAACGAGGCCTTCTACCGGGTTTCCGACTTCCTCAACCCCGAGCACTTCTTCGAGCCGATCCATCAGAAGGTCTACCAGATCGCCCGAGATCTGATCCGCGCCGGCAAGATCGCGACGCCTGTCACACTGAAGACCTTCCTCGACGCCAGCGTCGACATCGGCGGGATGACGCTCGGCCAATATCTGGCGCGGCTCGCGGCAGAAGCCACCACCATCATCAATGCCGAGGATTACGGCCACACCGTCTACGACCTGTCGATCCGGCGCGCGCTGATCATGGTCGGCGAGGACATGGTCAATGTCGCCTTCGACGCGCCGGTCGACTTCTCGCCGCGCAGCCAGATCGAGGATGCCGAGCGGAGGCTGTATGAACTGGCCGAGACTGGCCGCTATGACGGTGGCTTCCAGCGTTTCGCGCAGGCGCTGACCACCGCGGTCGATATGGCGGCGAAAGCCTACCAGCGCGACGGCAAACTATCCGGCGTCGCCACCGGGCTCGACGATCTCGACCGCATGATGGGGGGCTTGCAGCCGTCCGACTTGATCATCGTCGCCGGCCGTCCCGGCATGGGCAAGACCGCGCTCGCCACCAATATCGGCTACAACGTCGCCCGCGCCTGGCGCGGCGAAGTAAAGCCCGACGGCCATTCCATCACCGTCAACGGCGGCATCGTCGGCTTCTTCTCGCTCGAAATGTCGGCCGAGCAGTTGGCCACCCGTATCATCGCCGAACAGACCGGCATTCCATCCAACCAAATCCGGCGCGGCGCCATCAGCGAGGCCGATTTCGAGCAGATCAAGGATCACTCGATCGAACTGCAGAACCTGCCGTTCTACGTCGACGAGACCGGCGGCCTTGCGGTGGCGCAACTTGCCGCCCGCGCGCGCCGGCTCAAGCGCCAGCGCGGCCTCGATCTGCTGATCGTCGACTATCTGCAATTGCTGTCGGGCTCGACGCGCCGCAGCCAAGAAAACCGCGTGCAGGAAATCACCGAGATCACCACCAAGCTCAAAGCCCTGGCGAAGGAACTCAACGTTCCGATCATGGCGCTGTCGCAATTGTCGCGCCAAGTGGAAAGCCGCGACGACAAGCATCCGCAGCTCTCCGACTTGCGTGAATCGGGATCGATCGAGCAGGACGCCGACGTGGTACTATTTGTCTATCGCGAGGAATATTACCACGTGATGCGCAAGCCGCTGGAATCCGACCACGAGAAGTTCGCGGCCTGGCTGGCCGACAGCGACAAGTACCATGGCAGGGCGGAAGTCATCATTGGCAAGCAGCGCCATGGCCCGACCGGCACGGTCGAGCTGCAATTCGACGGCACCATCACGAAGTTCTCGAATCCTCGCCAAAATGGACCACGTGCCGGACCGCATCGGCTAGCGCGCGATGGCCCGCAGAGCGCACGCGAAGGCCAAAAGCTCGCGGCGGCTGCGCAAGGCAATCGGCGCGGAATGGTTTCTCGGCATCAGCCTGGCGACCACGATCCTTTTTGTAACCTTCGCTGGCCAACAACTCGATACCTTGACCAATCCGCTTTGGATCGGGCTCATTTTCATCTGGCTGTTCGGTGTTGTGCTGGGCTCCGCCCTCGCCGTCGTCCGCCACGCCGACCATATCGCGGAAATCCTCGGCGAGCCTTACGGCACGCTGGTGCTCACGCTGTCGGTCACCGCGATCGAGGTGCTGAGCATTTCCGCCGTGATGTTGCACGGCGCCAACAATCCGACGCTGGTGCGCGACACGCTGTTCGCTATCGTCATGATCATTCTGGGCGGAATGGTCGGCGGTTCGCTGCTGCTCGGCGGCTGGCGCCATCGCGAGCAGCATTACAATCTGCAGGGCGCCAATGCCTATCTCGGCGTGATCATTCCCTTGACGGTGCTCACGCTGACCTTGCCGGATTATACCATCACCACACCCGGGCCGACTTTCTCTTTCCCGCAACAAATATTTCTGTTCGTGATGTCGCTCGGGCTCTATGGCGCCTTCCTCGCCATCCAGACCGGACGGCACCGCGGCTATTTCATCAGCGATGGGACCGACGCGAGCGAACCGCCCGAATTGCCGCGGGCCACGTCCTCGCTTGGCTGGCACACAGCATTGTTGCTGGCCTATATCCTGCCGGTGGTGTTTCTCGCCGAACAGCTTGCCTACCCGATCGACTATCTGATCGAGACCTTGCAGGCGCCGGCGCCGCTCGGCGGCGTCATCATCGCCATGCTGGTGGCCACACCGGAAGCGATCGGCGCCACGCGGTCTGCCATGGCCAATCGGCTGCAGCGCTCGATCAATATTTCCCTGGGGTCGGTCCTTTCGACCATCGGCCTGACGGTGCCCTCGATGCTGGCGATCAGCCACTTCACCCGGCACGAGGTGGATCTCGGTCTCAACAAGGCCGACAACGTGCTGCTCCTGCTGACGCTCGCCATCAGCGTCGTGACCTTTGCCAGCGGCCGCACCAACATATTGCAGGGTGCCGTCCACGTGATGCTTTTCGCGGCCTTTCTGATGCTGATTTTCCAAGGGTGAAGTTCCGGGGCCGGCGCGGTATTTCGCCACATTTGGCATCCGCTTCGACGAGTTGGGCCCCGGGCGGCTTGACTGCACGATGGGAAACCGCAAACCTCGCTCATCGCTGGGTGCTGAGGGAGTAAAAACGCCATGTCGATCAAACTCGCCGTTCGATCCGCTTTTGCGGCCACGCTTCTTGGTTTGTCTTTCATCGCAACGCCGCCGGCTAGCGCCGGCGAGGTCGGAATGCTCACTTGCCGCAGCCCGCAACCGACAAATTATATCCTCTGGTCGTCGCAGACCTATAGCTGCGTCTTCCAGTCGTCCGTTGGCGGTGGGACGCAATCCTATTCCGCCGTCATCAACCGCGCCGGAGCCGAAGTCGGCACCAGCAGCAATGTCGGCATGGCCTGGGTCGTTGTCGCACTGAGCGGGCAAGTGGGGCCAGGTACGCTTGCTGGCGGCTATGGCGGCGCATCCGCCGGAGCCGCGGTGGGCATCGGCGGCCGCGCCAATGTCCTCTTCGGCGGCTACCCTAATTCCTTCGCGCTACAGCCAGTCAGTCTCGAAGGTGAGACCGGACTCAATGTGAGAGCGACTGTGACCGGACTTTGGCTGACCCCGGTCCAGCCTCGTAAGGCTCGTCGATCGCGCCGATAGCAGCGGAGCCTACGCCGATCCAATGAACCGCCTGGCTTTGCAGCCGGGCGGTTTCGTTTTTTCACCTTACTGGCAGCAATTCGCCGGCAGGCCGCAACTCGCATGGACGCGCCGCATCTGGGCCGCTAAACATTTGCGCCATGGCCGACGCAGAACCCGCAGTCCAACAGGATATCGACCCGCCCGCCGAGCGGGCGCGCGAGGCCGTCACGTCCGGACCGCCGCAATTGGAAGCGGGTGGCATCCTGACCGTCGACCTTGGCGCACTTGAAGCCAACTGGCGCGCGCTCGGCCGGCGCGCCATGCCGTCGGAATGCGCAGGCGTTATCAAGGCGGACGGCTATGGCTGCGGCATCGAGCAAGTCGCCAAGCACTCTGGCACGCGCCGGCTGCAAGACTTTTTTCGTTGCCGACCTGTACGAGGCGCGGCGCGTGCGCGCGATTGCGCCCGAGCCCTCGATCTACGTTCTCAACGGTCTGCTGCCGGGTACCGCCGCGACCTACGCCGATCTGCGCGCAAAACCGGTGATCGGCAGCATGGTCGAATTGGCGGAATGGGATGCTTTCTGCACGAGCAACCAGTGGCAGGGCGGCGCGGCGCTGCATGTCGACACCGGCATGAACCGGCTCGGCATCACGGCCAATGAAGCAGCCGCGCTGGCGCCGCGCATCCGCAGCGAAAACCACGGCATCACGCCTGCTGATGAGCCACCTCGCCTGCGCCGAGTTGCCGGAGCATCCGCTCAACGACAGCCAGATCCGACTGTTCCGCGAAGTGCGCATCCTCTATCGCGGCATACCCTCCTCGCTCGCCAATTCATCCGGCGTTTTCCTCGGCAATCCCGCCCATTGCGACATGGTGCGGCCGGGCGTTGCGCTGTATGGCGTCAATCCGACCCCCGGCCGTGGCAACCCGATGCGCCCGGTGATCGAGTTGCAGGCGCGCATCGTGCAGGTGCGCAACGTGGCTCGCGGCGACACCATCGGCTACGACGCCACCTGGACCGCCAAGCGCGCGACCAAACTCGCAGTCGCCGCAATCGGCTATGCCGACGGATATCCGCGCGCGGCCAGCGCGTCCGATGAGGTGCCGGGCGGCGACGCCATCGTCGCCGGCAAGAGATGCAAATTGGCGGGCCGCGTGTCGATGGACCTGCTGGCGATCGATATCACCGACCTGCCCGACGCCGCCGTCAGGCGCGGCGACCTCGCTACGTTGATTGGCGATGAGATCAGCGTCGACGATGTCGCCAGCACCGCCGGCACCATCGGCTATGAGGTGCTCACCAGCCTGGGTAAGCGCTATCATCGGGTTTATAGGCAGAACTGAAGCATCCGCTCATTCCCGCAAATGCGAGAATCCAGTTCCTCCCGTCCTCAGTTTTGGCCCTGGGTCCCCGCTTTTACGGGACGAGCGGGTTTGCGCGGTTGGGCTCAAAATAGGGGTTTCTTAAAGAATGTTCTTGTAATGTTCTCAAAGGCGATTTAGCGTCCAAAGAGCGTTCGAGAGCGATTCCCCGCGCATGATCCCGGAAAGTGGGAACCGGTTTTCGGAAAAGGTCATGCGCAAGCGAGTTTTCTAATGTCCAAGCGCAGCCTTAGCTTCATCTGCCAAAACTGCGGGGCCGCGGCGAGCCGCTGGCAGGGCAAGTGCGAGGCCTGCGGCGAATGGAATACCCTGGTCGAGGAAGGCGCCGAGCGCCCCTCTGGCCCCGGCCGCAAGCCCGGTAAGGGCCGCCTGTTTACGCTCGAGCCGCTCGCCGGCGAGGCGCATGACGCGCTGCGGCTACCGTGCGGAATTGCCGAAATCGATCGCGTCACCGGCGGCGGCTTTGTGCGCGGCTCGGTGCTGCTGATGGCAGGCGATCCCGGCATCGGCAAGTCGACGCTGCTGATCCAGGCCGCCGCAGCGCTCGCGCGTGCCGGCCACCGCGCGGTCTACATATCCGGCGAGGAAGCCGTCGCCCAAGTACGGCTTCGCGCCGAACGTCTCGGCCTGCGTAACGCTGCGGTCGAACTCGCGGCCGAGACAGCGGTCGGGGACATCATCGCCACGCTGTCCGAAGGCAAGGTCCCGCGGCTGATCGTCATCGAACTCGATCCAGACCATGTGGACCGACCTGGTTAAATCCGCGCCCGGCACGGTCACGCAAGTGCGCGGCAGCGCGCAGGCGCTGATCCGTTTCGCCAAGCGTTCGGGCGCGGCCATCATCCTGGTCGGTCACGTAACCAAAGACGGCCAGATCGCAGGTCCCCGCGTGGTCGAGCATATGGTTGACGCGGTGCTTTCGTTCGAGGGCGAAGGCTCGCATCAGTTTCGAATCTTGCGCGCGGTGAAGAACCGCTTCGGGCCGACCGACGAGATCGGCGTGTTCGAGATGACCGGTTCCGGCCTGCAAGAGGTGAGCAACCCGTCCGAGCTGTTCCTGTCGGAACGCGATCTCGGCTCCCCCGGTACCGCGGTATTCGCCGGCATGGAGGGCACGCGGCCGCTGCTGGTCGAAATCCAGGCGCTGGTCGCTCCAACATCTTTGGGCACACCCAGGCGGGCTGTGGTCGGTTGGGACCCCAGCCGACTGTCGATGGTCCTGGCGGTGCTGGAGGCGCATTGCGGCGTGAAGCTCGGCGGCCACGATGTCTATCTCAATGTCGCCGGCGGCATGCGCATCCAGGAGCCTGCGGCCGACCTTGCCGCCGCGGCCGCGCTGGTTTCCTCGCTGGCCAATGCGCCATTGCCGGCGGATGCGGTCTATTTCGGGGAGATCTCGCTTTCGGGCGCGATCCGCCCGGTGGCGCAGGCGGCTGCTCGGCTCAAAGAAGCCGCAAAGCTCGGCTTTACCCGCGCCGTCGTTCCGGAGGCCGCGAAATCGGAGGCTGGCGATACCGGTCTCAAGATCGGCAATGTCGCAAGCCTTGCCAATCTGGTCGCCGACATTGCCGCCCTCGGCAACAGAGGTGGCGCCACTAAAATCCGTGGATAAGACGGGTGACGGCACCGTGACGCCCCGCTATACACTGGGCGCGCGCCGAACCGCCTGAAACGGCCTCCCGAAACGCCCGGCCGGGAGAGCAGAAATGAGTTTAAAATTAAGCACTTAATGCCGACATCGCCGCCCTGTTCCGGAGCCACTTTGGCTTGCCCGGATTCGCCGCGCCGCCGCACGCCCGTACGGCACCGGTTGCCCTTGTCCGCGGAGCGCATGAGTTGAGTATGCCGATTACATTGCTCGACATCGCCCTCCTGGTGGTCATGCTAATTTCGGGGCTGCTCGCGATGATCCGCGGCTTCATGCGCGAGATCCTCTCGATTGGCGCCTGGGGCATCGCCGCGCTCGTCACGCTTTGGTCCTATTCGCGCGTGCTGCCGATCGCGAAAGGCTACTTCAACAGCGACATGGTGGCCGCCGGCGTCACCGTCGGCAGCGTCTTCCTGCTCACTTTGCTGATCGTGTCGATCATCACGGTCCGCATCTCGGACATGATCCTCGACAGCCGGGTCGGCGCGCTCGACCGCACGCTCGGCTTTTTGTTCGGCCTCGGCCGCGGGCTGATCATCGTGGTGGTCGCCTTCCTGTTCTTCGCCTGGCTGGTGCCCGACCGTAGCCAGCCGGAATGGGTAAAAAGCGCAAAGTCGAAGGTCGTACTGCAAAGTACGGGACAATGGCTGATGTCCATGTTGCCGGATGACCCCGAGAGCACCATCTTAAAGCGGTTGAAGAAGCCCAAGCCGGAAGATCAGGACGCGCCCGATACCGGTCCCGGGCAGAAGTCGGAACTGCTACCGTCGACGGACACGAGCCAAGTCGCGGCAGCCAGAGCCAGCGGAACCCGATAGCGATGCAAGAACGCTTGCAAGACCTCGCCACGGCCGACACGGAATTTGATCCGAATGCGGACCGCCTGCGCGAGGAATGCGGCGTGTTCGGCATCTTCAATCATCCCGACGCCGCCGCCATCACCGCGCTCGGCCTGCACGCCCTCCAGCATCGCGGCCAGGAAGCCGCCGGTATCGTCTCGTTCGACGGCAAGCGGTTTCATTCCGAACGCCGCCTCGGACTTGTCGGCGATACATTCGCCCGCCGCGAGGTGATCGACCGGCTGCCCGGCACCTCGGCCGTCGGTCACGTGCGTTATTCGACCACCGGCGAAACCATCCTGCGCAACGTGCAGCCGCTGTTTGCCGAACTCAATGCCGGCGGTTTCGCCATCGGCCACAACGGTAATCTCACCAACGGCATCAAGCTGCGGCGCGATCTGGTGCGCGAAGGCGCCATGATGCAGTCGACCACCGACACCGAGGTGATCCTGCATTTGGTCGCGAAATCGAACCGCAATCGCTTCATCGATCAATTCATCGACGGCTTGCGCCAATTGGAAGGCGCCTATGCCTTTGTCGGGCTCACCAATAAGAAGCTCGTGGGCGCGCGCGATCCGCTCGGCATCCGGCCGCTGGTAATCGGCAAGCTCAACGGCAGCCCGATCCTTGCCTCGGAAACCTGCGCGCTCGACATGATCGGCGCGCAATATGTGCGCGACGTGGAGAACGGCGAAGTAGTGATCTTCGACGAGGACGGCGCGCAGTCGCACAAGCCGTTCCCGCCGATGGCGGCGCGCCCCTGCATCTTCGAATACATCTATTTCTCGCGCCCCGATTCCATCGTCGGCGGCCGCCACGTCTACAATGTGCGCAAGACCATGGGTGCGGAGCTTGCGCGGGAGGCGCCAGCGCAAGCCGACGTCATCGTGCCGGTACCGGACTCCGGCGTGCCGGCGGCGATCGGTTTTGCGCAGAGAGTCAGGGATACCCTACGAGCTCGGCATCATCCGCAATCACTATGTTGGCCGCACCTTCATCCAGCCGACGCAAGCGATCCGCGATCAAGGCGTGCGCATGAAGCACTCGGCCAACCGCGCCGTGGTAGCCGGCAAACGCATCGTGCTGGTCGACGACTCGATCGTGCGCGGCACGACCTCGCGCAAGATCGTGCAGATGATGCGCGATGCCGGCGCCAAGGAGGTGCATTTCCGCATCGCCTCGCCGCCGATCACGCACCCGGACTATTACGGCATCGACACGCCCGAGCGCGACAAGCTACTCGCCGCCAACCACGATCTCGAAGGGATGCGGCAGTTCATCGGCGCGGACTCGCTGGCGTTCTTGTCGGTTGACGGCATCTATCGCGCCATGGGTTTCGAGAAACGGGACGCGGCGCGGCCGCAGTTCACCGACCATTGCTTCACCGGCGATTACCCGACCGCGCTCACCGACCAGGGCGCGCAGGACTCAAGCCCGCGGCAATTGTCGCTGCTGGCGGAAGCGATTTGATCGTCTGCCGACTCTGGCACTAATTCATGCCCAAACCCCTCGCCGACCATGTCGCGCTTGTCACCGGGGCCTCGCGCGGTATCGGCGCAGCCATTGCGCTCGAACTGGCAAAAGCCGGCGCTCATGTGGTCGCGATCGCGCGCACGGTCGGCGGGCTGGAAGATCTCGACGACAAGATCAAGGCAACCGGCGGCTCGGCCACGTTGGTGCCGCTCGACGTGAAAGACTCCGAGGGGCTCGCGCGGCTCGCGCTCGCGCTCAAAAAGCGTTACGGCCGCATCGATGCGCTGGTCGGCAATGCCGGCATCCTCACCCCGCTTTCGCCGCTCGACCATGTCGAGCCCAAGGACTGGGACAGCCTGATCGCGGTCAACATCACCGCCAACTGGCAACTCATACGCACCATGGATCCGCTGCTCAAGGCCGCGCCCGCCGGCCGCGCGGTGTTCCTGACGTCGGCGGTCGCACATATGGGGCGCGCCTATTGGGGGCCCTATGCCGCCTCGAAAGCGGCGCTGGAGGTGCTGGTGCGCACTTACGCTGCGGAAAGTGCGACCACCAATGTACGCGCCAACCTGTTCGGCCCGGGGCCGACGCGAACGCGAATGTATTTGGGCGCGTTTCCCGGCGTCGATCCGATGACGCTGCCGACGCCGGAAGAAGTCGCCGCCAAGATCGTGCCGCTGTGCCTGGCGGACTGCACCGAAAGCGGCAAGCTCTACGATTTCCCCGCCGATAAATTCCTCGAGTTCCATCCACCGGGCTGACGCTCGCCATATTTTGTGCGACGCACCATCTGCTGCAGCCACAGCCGCTGCCTGCGACACTTTGACACTGCGACGATCCTGTAAATTTCCCGCGAAATCAGGAAGCTGCGCGTGGACTAAGGACAGGGGATTGATTGTATTTCATTAGGGTTTTATTGCTGGATGGTGGGGGACGGGGTCGTCTGGCAGACGGTACCTGTCGGAAATAAGAATAAAGGGAGGATAACCTTGCGCCCAGAACGCAAGCACGGCGGAATTTATGCGCTCAGCGAAGGCTTGATGCGCAAGCGCGATTTTTACGCCGGCAGCCTGATGATCGTTTTCGGCCTGGTAATGGCCTTGAAAGGACCGAGCTACCGGCTCGGCACCTTGATGCATATGGGACCGGGGTTCCTGCCCACCGCGTTGGGCGTCATCCTGATAATCCTCGGGCTGATGATTATCGGTTCCGCGGCTGTCACGCCCGCGGGCGAGGACGAGCGAATTCTGCCCGTTCACCGCGAGTGGTGGGCCTGGGGCTGCATCCTGGCGGGACCGTTGGCCTTCATGTTTTTCGGCGCGTACGGGGGAATGATCCCGGGCACCTTTGCCTGCGTCTTCATTGCCGCGCTGGGTGATCGCGACGCGACTTATCTCAGTTCGTTCGTGCTGGCGGCCGTCATCACCACATTCGGCGTCAGCCTGTTCCACTTCATTCTGCAAATTCCAATGCCGATGTTGGCGTGGAGGGGCCTGTGATTGCAACCGCGCTAACGGATCTCTGGTACGGGTTCGGCGTCGCACTCCAGCCGCATAACTTGATGTGGTGCTTTATCGGCGTGCTGGTCGGCAACATGGTCGGCGTGCTGCCGGGCATGGGTCCGCTGGCGACCATATCGATATTGCTGCCGCTGACTTTCGGGATCAAGCCCGTGGGCGCGATCCTGATGCTGGCGGGTGTCATGTACGGCGCGCAATACGGCGGCGCCATCTGCTCGATCCTGCTCAATCTCCCCTGTCATCCACCCCATGCGGTAACTTGTCTCGACGGCTTCCCGATGACGAAGCAGGGCAAAGGCGGCGTCGCGCTCGGACTGACCGTATTTGCATCGTTCGTGGGTGCCTCCTGGGGCATCACGGAAATGATCTTCCTGTCGCCGGTGCTGGTGATGGTGGCGTTGCAATTCGGTCCCGCCGAAATCTGCTCGCTGATGCTGTTGGGATTGCTTGCCGGCTCCACGCTGGCGAGGGGCTCGCCGGTCAAGGGCGTGGCAATGACCGTGCTCGGCCTGATGATCGGTATCATCGGAACCGATCTCGAAACCGGCGCCGAACGCTACACCTTCGGCCTCACGCACTTGGACGATGGCATCGAACTGGTCGCGCTCGCGCTTGGTCTGTTCGGGATCGCCGAGTTCATGAACAGCGTCAACCAGGTGTCGCTGGTCAACGCGAAATACGCCAATGTCCGCATGCGCGACATGGTGCCGACCAAAGCCGAGTTCAAACGCTCGATCGCGCCGATGTTCCGCGGCACGATCATCGGCAGCCTGTGCGCGCTCATTCCGGGCACGGGGCCGACCATTGCATCCTTCGTTGCCTATGCGACCGAGAAGAAAATATCGAAAACGCCGGAGAAGTTCGGCACCGGCATGATCGAAGGCGTTGTGTGCCCGGAGGCATCGACCCACTCCTCGGTGCAAGGCGACTTCATCCCGACCATGAGCTTAGGCATTCCCGGCGACGCGGTCATGGCGCTGCTGCTGGGCGCGCTGATGATCCAGGGCATCGTCCCGGGTCCCCAGCTCATCAAAGAGCATCCGGATATCTTCTGGGGACTGGTCGCCAGCTTCTGGATTGGCAACATCATGCTGGTGCTGCTGAACGTGCCGCTGATCGGCGTCTGGGTGAAGCTGCTGACAATCCCGTACAAGTACCTGTACCCGAGCGCGATGTTCTTCGTCAGCATCGGCGTCTACGCCGCGAACAACGACATGTTCCAGGTCGGCGAAACGGTGGTGATCGGAATTCTTGGCTACGGCCTGCTGCGGCTCGGATTCCATCCGGCGCCGATCCTGCTCGGCTTCGTGCTGGGTCCACGCTTTGAGGAGAATTTCCGGCGCGCCATGCTGATCTCGCGTGGCGATCTCGGGACTTTTGTGGAACGGCCGATCAGCGCGGTGTTCATCGCCCTGTGCGTCATTCTCATCGCCGCGCAGATCTACGTCCGGCTGCGGCCACCCAAGAACGGAATAACAATCCCGACCGTGATGGAGAGCGCCGAATAGAGGACCGCCGGCGCGGTCAGTTCTTCCACTTCGCCCGGCCCTTGAACGGATTGGCCTTCTCGCGCAGCGTCAGACGGATCGGCGTGCCCGGCATGTTGAAGGCCTCGCGCAGGGAATTCAGCAGGTAGCGCTTGTAGGCGTCGGGCAGCGCGTCGGCTCTCGTGCAGAACAGCACGAAGCTCGGCGGGCGGTTCTTGGCCTGAGTGATGTAATTGAGCCGCAGCCTACGCCCCGATACCGCTGGCGGCGGATGGGACTCGGTTGCCTCCTCGAACCAACGATTTAGCGCGGCGGTGGCAACGCGTTTATTCCAGATTGCATAAGCATCGATGATCGCCTGCATCAGCCGGTCGAGGCCTTCGCCGGTCATGGCCGAGACCGCTACCAGCGGCACACCCTTCATCTGCGTGAGCTTCTCATCAGCCTCCGTGCGCAGCTTGCTGATGGCGCCCGCAGTCTGTTCCTTCAAATCCCACTTGTTGACCGCGATGACGATGGCGCGGCCTTCCTGCTCGACCAGATCGGCGATGCGCTGGTCCTGCTCCTCGAAAGCGTTGCCCACATCGAGCAACACGACCACCACTTCCGCGTAGCGCACCGCGTTCAGCGCATCGGCGACCGACAACTTCTCCAACTTCTCGTCGACGCGCGAGCGCCGGCGCAGGCCCGCGGTGTCATGAAGCTGGAATTTGCGGCCATGCCAGTCCAGATCGACCGCGATGGCGTCGCGGGTCGTGCCGGCCTCTGGCGCGGTCAATAGCCGCTCCTCACCGATTAGCCGATTGATCAGCGTGGATTTTCCCGCATTCGGCCGCCCGACAATGGCGACCTTGATCGGACGTAGCATTTTATCTTCGTCGGTCTGCTCGGCCTCGGCCTCAGCCGTGGCCGACTTGGCGGTCAATTCGCGCGCCGCTTCACACAAAGCGTCGTACAGATCGGCGAGGCCCTCATTGTGCTCGGCGGAGATCGCCACCGGCTCGCCCAGGCCCAGTTCATAGGCCTCCAGCCGCCTCGCCTCGGCCGCCGCGCCTTCGGCCTTGTTGGCAATGAGAATGGCCGGCTTACCCGATTTGCGCACCAGATTGGCAAAGGCACGGTCATCCGGGGTCGGGCCGGCACGCACATCGATCATGAAGAAAATGGCATCGGCCTGCGAAATCGCAGTCTCAGTCTGCGCGCGCATGCGGCCGGAGAGGGTTTCGGGCGCCAACTCCTCAAGTCCCGCGGTATCGATCACGGTGAAGTCGAGATCACCGAGCCGCCCCTCGCCTTCGCGGCGGTCGCGCGTCACCCCCGGCTGGTCATCGACCAGCGCCGTGCGCCGGCCGACCAGCCGATTGAACAAGGTCGACTTGCCGACATTGGGCCGGCCGACAATGGCTATGGTGAAGCTCATGGCGTGGGGTCATTGCCGGGGCTCACGCCCTGCAATCCATTAAGAATTTCAAAGATGTGTTTGCTAGTTACCGGCGCCGGTCAAGTCCGCGCACGCTGGCTACCCAATCAGCGCGCGACGGTGCCGGGGGCCGGCGATGACGGCCAAGGCGTCTGCGCCTGCTGAGGCGCCGGCTGCTGAGCCTGCGGCGGCTCAGCCTGCTGTTGTTGGCCCTGGGGCGAGACCGTAATCCGCGTGGGGAATTGCGGAGCAGCGGCCGGTTGCGGCTTGGGCGCGGCGCGCTTGGGTTTCGGTTTGGGTTTCTCTTCCGGCTCGACCGCCGCGGTCTTGCCAGGCGCACCGGGCAACGGCGTGGCGTCCGGCGCGGGCTGGTTGCCCTTGACGAATTCCGGCGGGATACCCTGCTGAACGCCCGGCACGCCTTCCGGAAACAACGCCTTGCGTTCGCCCGGCAGCTTCTTCTTCTCATTGAGGCCGAACACGTCGAGCTTGTCGGGATCGAAATTCTCGCACGCGCTCAGCAACGGCATGAGCGCGACCAGTCCTGCCAATAATGCGATGCGGTGCCTGCGGCGCATGGGGATTCTCAACTCTTGCCGTCGGCGGCGATCAGCGCCGACAGCACGTCGATGCGCGCGCGGGTGCCCGCCGGCGTTTCGCCATCGGCCGCGATCATATCGATATAGCGGCGGGCGGCGGTGACATCGTGATTGCGCCAGGCCGACAATGCCAGCAACTCGCGCGCGCTGTGGCGGAAACTGCGGCCCGGCTCGGTGAGCGGATCGAGACGCCGGCTCATGTCGGAAAACGGTGCGCTGTCGACCAGCAACATACCGGCGCGCACCGCGGCCAGATCCTGCCAGTTCGAGCCCAAGGTGCTGTCGCCGGCGAGAGCGTCAAAGGCCTGCACGCCGTCGGCGGAATTGACTTGCGAAAGTTCGGCGGCGGCGCGAAAGCGCGCCAGCACGCGGTAGCCTTGCGGCGCCCCGGCGGCGACCTTGGCAAAGGCCTGCTCGGCTTCCGAATGCTTGGCCTGCTCGCTCAAGGTCATCGCCGCCTCAAAAGCGGCGCTCGCACTGGCGGCCTGCTTGGCCGCATACCATTCATAGCCGCGCCAAGCGCCGATGCCGGCAACGATCAGGACGGCGAGTGCGATGAGATAGATGCTGTAGCGATCCCACAGCTGTTGCAGCCGGTCGCGGCGGACTTCCTCATCAACTTCATTGAAAATGTCGGCCACGAAAAGCTCCAAGCCCCGCCCGGTCCATCCCCGGGCCCCAATTGCGCCGTAACCTAACGATGTGGCGTGCTCAAGGCAAAGATTGCGCCGACAACCGTTAATATTTCAAGGATTTAGCGCCCGCCCCCGCGAAGGACGGCGGGTCCGGATCGGGCGCCAAACTTAAGTCTTTTTGCTCTTCATGGCATAGACGTGCTCGGGGCCCGGAAAGGCCCGCGCCCGTACCTCGGCTGCATAGTCGGCCACAGCCTTGTCGATCCCGGGGCCAAGCTCGGTATAGCGCTTGACGAATTTGGGCACCTTTGGCGACAGGCCGAGCATATCCTCGAGCACCAGGACCTGCCCGTCGCAGGCAACGCTTGCCCCGATGCCGATGGTCGGAATGGGAACCACGGCCGTAAGCTTGCGCGCTAAAGGCTCCGCCACCGCCTCGATTACCACCGAAAATGCACCGGCCTCGGCCACCGCCAAGGTGTCCCCCTCGAAACGCGTCCAGTCGGCTTCCTCGCGCCCCTGCGCGCGGAACGAACCGATCACGTTGATCGCCTGCGGCGTCAGACCGACATGCGCCATCACCGGCACGCCGCGCTCGACCAGGAACGCGATGGTATCCGCCATGCGCTTGCCGCCTTCCACCTTGATGGCGCCGCAGCCGGTTTCCTTGAGCACGCGCGCGGCATTCTTGAAGGCCTGCTCCTTCGAGGCCTCGTAGGAGCCGAACGGCATGTCGATGACCACCAGCGCATGCCTCGAGCCGCGCATGACTGCATGACCCTGCAGGATCATCATGTCGAGCGTGACCGGCACGGTGGTTTCCAGACCGTGCATCACCATGCCGAGCGAATCCCCGACCAAGATCACGTCGCAATGCTTGTCGAGAATGCGCGCGGTATGGGCATGATACGACGTGAGGCAGACAATCGGCTCGCCGCCTTTGCGCGCGCGAATGTCCGGGGCGGTGAGCCGCCTGATCTCGTTCTGCACCGACACTGGATTATCTCCCAAAAACCGGCACGCCGATGACGACCGGATGGAAGGCAAAGCCGAGCGCGAGATAGACGATTATGCCGAGCACGACAACGATAACGTCATTGGTCCAGCCGGCCGGCGCGGTCGTCGCTCCAACATCACCGCGCCGCTTGGCGGCAATGCGGGCATAGACGGCCCAGGCCAGGAACGAACCAAACAGGATGATCTCGCCGAGTTCGCCGTTATAGAGAAGATGCGCAAGCGCCCAAATCTTCACCGCGGCCAGCATCGGATGCTTGGCTTTGGCCTTTATGTGGCTCGGTATGAACGCCGCCACCATCAGGATGACCGCCGGCAGCATCAGCGCCACGGTGACATGCTTCATGAAGCCCGGAAACCGCCAAACCTGAATCCAGGCATGGTCGCGATATTCCTTGAAGCCCCACACGATCAACACCAGGCCGATGAGCGACACCAGCGCGAACAGCGCGCGATAGGTGTTGAGGCCAAACCGTTTGATCTGCGCCGCGCGCACGTCGCGGAACGTCACAAAGGTGTGTGCGCCGAGAAAGACGGCCAGCCCGAGAATGAGGATCGGCAGATAAGCCATACGAAAACTCCCGACAGGAGGCGCAGTAGAGGCGATTGTCGGCCTCGAAGGCAAGAGACCCTAAAGGGCGCCTATGCCGTACCGGCATCCCGGTTCTTTACATCCTTGATATCGGTGAACACGACGCCGGGCGCGCGCTCGCTGGTGTAGTCGAGGATAAATTGGTTGCGCGCCATGAACACCCGGTCGCCGTCGAGGTCCTCGGCGACGCTGGAATAATTGGCCTGCACGAAATCGTCGACTTTTTTGACGTCGGCACTTGAAATCCAGCGCGCGAGCTGGAATTCCGGCGTCTCGAAGCCGATCTCCAGCCCATATTCCGCGTCGAGCCTGACTTTCAGCACGTCGAGTTGTAAGGGGCCGACCACGCCCACCAGCGCCGGCGCGCCGTCGAGCGGCCGGAACACCTGAACAACGCCTTCCTCTGCCATCTGCTGGAGGGCTTCTTTCAATTTCTTGGCCTTCATCGGGTCGCCTAGTTTTACTCTTCTGAGAATTTCTGGCGCGAAATTGGGGACGCCGAGAAAGGCAATGTCCTCGCCTTCGGTAAGCGTGTCACCGATGCGCAAAGTGCCGTGATTGGGGATGCCGACTACGTCGCCGGCATAGGCCTCATCCGCCACCGAGCGATCCTGCGCAAAGAAAAATTGCGGCGCCGACAGTGTCATCGGCTTGTCAGTGCGCACCAGCTTGGCCTTCATGCCACGGCGCAGCTTGCCCGAGCACAGGCGCGCAAACGCGATACGGTCGCGGTGATTGGGGTCCATGTTGGCCTGGATCTTGAAGACGAAGGCGGTCATGGCGGGCTCGTGCGCGTCGACCTTGCGCTTATTGGCGACTTGCGCGCGCGGCGGCGGCGCGAACGCGGCCAGCGCGTCGAGCAGATCTTTCACCCCGAAATTTTTCAAGGCGGAGCCGAAAAACACCGGGGTCAGATGCCCTTCGCGGAACGAAGCAAAATCGAACGGCCGGCAGGCGTCCTGCACCAGCGCCAGCTCTTCCGAGATCGCCTTGACGTCGAGCAGCGGATTTTTCGCCGCCAGCGCCGCCAGATCGAGCGGCTGCGGCACGGCCGCCTTGCTGTCATCGCTGAGCAGCCGCATGTCGCCGGTGGCCAGATCGTAGGTGCCGGCGAAATCGCGCCCGCGCCCGATCGGCCAGGTCATCGGCGTGGTATCGAGCGCCAAGGTCTTCTCGATCTCGTCCAGCAATTCGAACGGATCGCGGCTTTCGCGGTCCATCTTGTTGATGAAGGTGATGATCGGAATGTCGCGCAGGCGGCAGACCTCGAACAGCTTGCGCGTGCGCGCCTCGATGCCCTTGGCGGCGTCGATCACCATCACCGCGCTATCGACCGCGGTCAGCGTGCGATAGGTATCCTCGGAGAAGTCCTCATGGCCCGGCGTGTCGAGCAGATTGAACACGCGGGCATCGTAGTCGAAGGTCATCACCGAGGTGACCACCGAAATGCCGCGCTCGCGCTCGATCGCCATCCAGTCTGAACGGGTCGAACGGCGGTCGCGCTTGGCCTTCACCTGACCGGCAAGATTGATGGCTCCCCCGAAAAGCAGCAGCTTTTCAGTGAGCGTGGTCTTGCCGGCGTCCGGATGCGAGATGATGGCAAAGGTTCGCCTGCGCTCGACCTCGGCGGCGAGCGGCGTTTTCGGAACAGAATTCGGTGGCGCCGAGCGGCTTGTTCATGGGCGGCATGTGGCAGGGAAAGAGGGGCGGATCAAGGGGCGCGGACTAGCCTAAAACGCCCGGTCGTATTCATCCGGCTTGAACCCGACCAGCAACTTGCCGCCGCCCAAATCGAGCACCGGCCGCTTGATCATCGAGGGCTGCGCCACCATCAGCGCAATCGCCTTCTTTTCGGTGACGTCCATCTTTGTGCCTGTCGGGCAGCTTGCGGAACGTCGTGCCGGCGCGATTAAGCAGCGTCTCCCATCCCGCCTTCGTCGACCAGCCTTCCAGCTTCGCGCGCTCGATCCCGGCGGTCTTGTAATCATGGAATACGTAGCCGACACCGCGCTTGTCGAGCCAGGCACGCGCCTTTTTCATGGTGTCGCAGTTCTTGATGCCGTAGATCGTTACTCCCACTCGATCGTCCCCGGGGGCTTTGATGTCACATCATAGACGACACGGTTGACGCCCTTGACCTCGTTGATGATGCGGGTGGCGACGTGACCTAAAAACTTCATGTCGAATTGATAGAAGTCGGCGGTCATGCCGTCGGTCGAGGTCACCGCGCGCAAGCCCACCACGAAATCATAGGTGCGCCCGTCGCCCATGACGCCGACGGTCTTGACCGGGAGGAGCACGGCGAATGCCTGCCAGATGTCATCGTATTGTCCGCTGCGGCGGATTTCCTCGATGTAGATTTCATCGGCCAGCCGCAGGATGTCGCATTTCTCTTTTGTTATGGCGCCGGGAATACGGATCGCCAGCCCCGGCCCCGGAAACGGATGACGGCCGACGAAGGCCTCCGGCAGTCCGAGTTCGCGGCCGAGCGCCCTCACCTCGTCCTTGAACAATTCGCGCAACGGTTCGACCAGCTTCATATGCATCCGCTCGGGCAGGCCGCCGACATTGTGGTGCGACTTGATGGTGACCGACGGACCGCCGGTAAACGACACGCTTTCGATCACGTCGGGGTAGAGCGTGCCTTGCGCCAGGAAATCCGCGCCACCGATTTTCTTGGCCTCGGCATCGAAAACATCGATGAACAATTTGCCGATGGTCTTGCGCTTCTGCTCCGGGTCTTCGACGCCAGCCAGTGCGTCAAGAAAGAGGTCTTCGGCCTGCACGTGCACCAGCGGAATGTTGTAGCTGTCGCGGAACAATGCCGCGACCTTCTGGCCTTCGGCGAGCCGCAGCAGGCCATGATCGACAAAGACGCACGTGAGCTGCTCGCCGATCGCTTCGTGAATGAGTACCGCCGCCACCGCCAAGTCGACGCCACCGGACAGACCGCAGATCACGCGGCCTTTACCGACCTGTTTGCGGATTTTTTCGATCGTCTCGTCCTTGAAGGCGCGCATGGTCCAGTCGCCGGTGAGGCCGGCGATGTTGCGCACGAAATTGCGGATAATCGCCGCGCCGTGCGGCGTGTGCATCACTTCGAGGTGAAACTGGGTGGCGTAGAACTTACGCGCATCGTCGCCGATGATGGCGATCGGGGCATTCGGCGAGACGCCGAGCACGCGGAAGCCTTCCGGCAATACCGTCACGCGGTCGCCGTGGCTCATCCAGACCGGATATTTCTGACCTTTTAGCCAGACGCCTTCGAAGATCGGACTGTCCTCGACCACTTCGACTTCGGCGCGGCCGAATTCGCGATGGTGACCGCCCTCGACCTTGCCGCCGAGTTGGTGCGCCATGGCCTGCTCGCCGTAGCAAATGCCGAGGATTGGAACGCCGGCCGCAAAGATCGCCTTCGGCGCGAGCGGCGCGTCCTTGTCGAGCACCGAGGCAGGTCCCCCGGACAGGATCACCGCCTTCGGCTTCATCTCGCGGAAGGCGGCTTCGGCCTTCTGATAGGGCACGATCTCGCAATACACCTTTTCCTCGCGCACCCGCCGCGCGATCAGCTGGGTGACCTGCGATCCGAAGTCGACGATCAGGACCTTGTCGTGCAGTGCATTGCCCGGGATTGGCTCGGGCGCGGCATCTAGGGCGGGGGCTGGTCTCATGGCAATGAATTAAGCGACCGCGCCGCCCACCGCAACTGCCGGGGCGAATGGTCCACGATTATCGATATGCTGCCGGCGGACGTTATCTCCCCCTCCCCCACGAGCTCTCGCGAGTGGTGGGGAGGGGTCGGGGGTTAGGGGGATAAATCAGACAACAAACTTCGGTCCTCGCGTCGAAGAAGACCCCCACCCCGATGCCTCTATACCGTTGCCTTGACCTCCTCGACGCAGCGCTCGCCCGAGCGAATCGCCCCGTCAATGAAGGACGGCCAGACGGTGGAATTCTCGGTGCCCGCCCAGTGCAAGGGCCCGACCGGATCGCGCACCGCCGAGCGGAACAGCGTCGTCGCCCCCGGCGTGAGGAATCCGGTGAAGCAACCGCGAGTCCATTGCTGGGTCGACCAATTCATTTCGTGATAATCGACCGGATTGAGCGCCTTCGGCCCGAAGCGTTTGCCCATCTCTTCGAGCACCAGCTTCTTGCGCTCCGCCGCCCCGAGTGACGGCTGCCTTGCGCGCCTGTGCGGAATAGATGAAGCCGGTCATGATGCCTTGCCTGCTATGTTTCTCGGGCACGCCGCTGTCGGCGGTTTCCCCGACCACTGCCCTGTAGTCGAGCGAAGCGCCATTGAGCCCGTCGGCGCGCCAAAAGGGTTCGGAATAAATCATCTGCACCTTGATCACGAGCCCCTGCGGCCAGCGCTGCGTCACCTGCACGCGGGTTGTGGGCAGCGAGGGCTCGTATTCGATGGCGCCGGCGAGATGCGGCGGCGTGCAGATAATCACGTTGCGCGCGGCAACGCTGAGTTCGTCGCTATAGACCGTAGCGCCATCGTCGCTCCATTGGATACGGCGCACCGGCTGGCCCAGTTTGATGGCGGGCCCAAGCCGGTCAGCCACCGCCTTGGCGATCGGCTGCGTGCCGCCGATCACGCGATCCTGCTGCGCCCCGCCCTCCCCGAGAAACAAGTGATCGAGGTCGTGGCAGGCGCTCACCAGAGACGCGATTTCCAGGATCGAGATTTCCTCAGGCGATGCGCAGGCGATCGAACTCACCTCGGCGCCGATCATGCTGCGGGCGCTCTCGTTGGCGATGTTGGTCTTGAGCCACTCGGCAAAGGTCATGGCATCGAGCCGCTCGGCGTCAGGATGTTCCCAGGGCTTTTCGGGATCGAGCGCGGCGGCCAGCTTGTCGATCAAATCGAAACCGCCCTCGACCAGATCCGAACCGTCATAAGTGCCATTCACTTCATCAGTGACGCGCTCAAGTTCGCTCGGATCGAGAATGCCGCGCTGGAGGCCTGCGCCTGCGCCCGGCGACGGATAGGTCTCCCCGCCCATTTCCTTGATCAGCGCATAGAAACGATCCTGCGTCGGCCCGACCCACTGGCCACCGAGATCGATCCAGCCGCCGCCCCTCAAATTGGCGGAGAGCGAACGGCCGCCGACCCGGTTGCGCGCCTCAAGCACAATGACATTGGCGCCTGCCTGCTTGAGCCGGTAGGCGGCGGCAAGACCGGAAAAGCCGGCGCCGACCACGCAGACATCGGCGTGCAGGCGGCTACTCGACGGTCTTTCGCGTTCGAAACCGGCACTGCCCCCGGCGAACCCACCGGCAAAGGCGCCGCCGGCGACCAGCGCCGATGCGCCCAGAATTTGCCGGCGGGATAGTTCCAGCTTCGTCGGTTTCCGGTCTCTTGGTGTCCGCGCCATAGGATTGCCCCCTAACTTCGTTGGCCCGAACCATACAATTTAACGGCCAATTTTGAATGGCCTCAACTTTTAATTGCATATTATTGCAAAGCAACCCGTCGGTTCTAACGCTCCGTTAGCCCTGGCGTGGCAGAACGGCGCTGTAATCGTTCTGTAAAACCCTTGTCCGGAGCGCCGCCTTGGCCTTCCACGCCGACCGCCTGACCTTGACCCAAACCGGAGGCGCCGACCGGCGCGCCACGCTGTTCCGCGACAGCTTGCTCGACATCGCCGAACGCTGGACGCTGGGGCTGGTCTGGGCGCTGACACCGAAACGCATCGGCGGCGTACCGGGTCTCGCCAGGCTCTGGTTCAACAAGTTGCTGGCGCCGGACTATGCCCTGCCCGATCCCGAGCGCGCGCTCGATCAGCCGCCCGGCCTCGCCGGCATCGTGCACGACTTCACGCTGCCGACCCTGCTCGCCGCCTACCGGCGCGGGCTTTATCCCTGGGCTCACATCGGACCGCTGAAATGGTGGTCGCCGCCGCGCCGCTCGCTGCTGTTCTTCAAGGACTTCCACATCTCCAACAATCTGCGGCGGCTGATGCGGCAGGGCCGCTACACCGTGACGTTCGACCGCGATCTCGAGGGCGTCATCGCCGCTTGTGCCGGCCGCCGTGCGCGGCGATGGCACCTCACCTGGATCACGCCGCGCATCATGCGTGCCTATGCCGAAGCGTTCGACGCCGGTCACGTGCACACCTACGAAGTCTGGAACAAGGCGGGCAAACTGGTCGCGGGCGGCTATGGCATGGTCACAGGCGGAGTTTTCTCCGGTGAATCCCAGTTCGCGCACGAGCCGAATGCGTCGAAGCTCGGCCTGGCGGTGCTTTACTGGCATCTCGCGCACTGGGGCTTCCGCTTCTTCGACGGCAAGCTGATCGGACCTCTGTGGGAGAGCCTCGGTTGCCGTGAAGTTCCGCGGCACGATTATCTCGCCAGCCTGGCCGAGGCCGTGCGCCTGCCGGGCAGGAACGGGCGCTGGCAAGTAGAGGCCGACCTCGCGACGGTGGCGGATTGGCAGCCGGAAAAATCCAGCGATTGAGTGCCTGCGCCTGACGCCGGAAAGCGCCGCGTCTAGCGGCGATCCCAGAAATTCAGCCTGCGCGCGACCCACTGGCGGAACCGCGACTGGGGATGCTCTTCCGCCACTGCCGCGTCGGCATTGTTGGCAGACGATGTCATTTCAGGGATCGGCGCCGGCGGCACCGGATGATCGGGATCCACTTTTGGTGCGACAGCACTCGTGACGGCAATGGCGGGTGGCAAAGCCGGTGCCGACGCCGCCGGCATCACGGCCTGCGCCGGCGGCATTAAATCTTGCGGCGGAGCGCCGGTGGCCGCACGGAATTCCGGTGCAACCGGTTTGATACCGGTTGGCGTGAGCGGAATGGCTGCCGACTTCGCCGCGTTAGCAGGAGGCTTACGATCGGCAGGGCGAGCCACCAAGGCATGACGAACCGCCGCCAGCCAGGCGGCGTCGGACGCCGCGGCATCGCGCTCGGCAGGATCGGTTTCGGCGGCAATCGAGACAATGCTCTCTGCCGGCGGCTTGGCTGCCACCGCCGGGCGGGGCTCGATCTTGCGGACCGCCTGCTTCGGTTGCGTTTCGGCGGCGGGGGCCACCGGAGCTGTTGCAACCGGCGCCGCCGTCTTTTCGGCGCGCAGCAAAGCCGAAAACGCCGCCTTCGCGTCCGGATCCACATCGGCGCAGGATTGATCGAAGGTCTCGATGTCGCGGCGCACCAGCATGCGCCGGGTGGCGACGTCGACGTTCTTGTCGAGCATCACGACAATATTGGCGCGCAGAGTGCGGCAGGTTGCCTCGGGAGAAAAACTGGTGCGATAGACCGAATAGCCGCTTGCGAGGCCGACCGGGATCGCCAGCAGCGTTCCCGCAACCTGCAGGGCGGACATGGTGCGGGCGAGCTTGCCCGCGCGCGGGCGGGCGCCACCGTCCAGGGAATATGAAGCGTCGGGCGCTCCAGGATGAAATGGATCGCGCTTGGCAACCAACATAAGGGAGACCTTGCAGAGAGGGACTCAAAGGCTCAATCACGGGATTATCGCGGAGATTTTTGGCCGGGATTGAGGCGTAATCGGGGTATTTGCACAATTTGCAGGTTAATTCGGCCTCAGGGGCTCAGCCGCCACGCTTCAACACGCTGACAAAGAATCCGTCCGTCTCGGTCGTGCGCGGCGTCATCAGAATGCCCTCGTCCGACATCCGCGCCGCCTTGTGAACATGAAAGCGCGCTCGCCGAGCGCGCTCGACACTCCGGCGGCGGCTGCACCGAAAACTCCGGATGGCGCGCCAAGAAACTGCACGCACCTGCGCGCCGTTTTCCTCATCGAGCACCGAGCAGGTGACGTAGGCGATGCGCCCGCCGGCTTTCAGCAGCGGAACTGCGCGGTCGAGGATCTCGGCCTGTTCCTTCTGGCGCTGCTCGAGCGCGCCCGGCCGCATGCGCCATTTGGCATCCGGATTGCGCCGCCAGGAGCCGGTGCCGGTGCAGGGCGCGTCGATCAGCACCAGGTCGCAACGCGCTGCCAGATCGTCGATCTCGCCGCCGACCGACTTTGGGGTACGCACCTGCACGTTGCGCGCCCCCGAACGCGCCAGTCGGTCGTGAATCGGCGCCAGCCGGCGCTTGTCGTCGTCGGTGGCAAATATCTGACCCTTGTTCTCCATCATGGCGGCAAGCGCCAATGTCTTGCCGCCGGCGCCGGCGCACAAGTCGACCACCTGCTCGCCCGGCTTGGCGCCGGAGAACAACGCGGCGAGCTGCGAGCCTTCGTCCTGCACCTCGATCATGCCTTTGAGAAAGGCAGGCTCGGCATGGATCGCCGGGCTCTTGGCATCGGCGGCAAGGCGGATGCGCAGCGCCCAGGGCGACCAGCGGCCAGGCTCGGGCTTCAAGTCGGACAGCATCCGGACAGCGGACTCCGGGTTGCTCTTCAGCGTGTTGACCCGCAGATCGAGCGGCGCGCGCGAGGCCAGCGCTGCCCCCTCTTCCGCTCGGCTCTCGTCGAACGCACGCGTCAAATGCGGTTCGAGCCATTCCGGATAGTCGCCGACCACCTGCGGCGGTGCGGCAGCCATGTCTGCGGCATCCAGCCGCTTGCGCTCGTCGTCGCTGAGCGCGGCGGGTCCATAGCCCGAACCGTCGGCGAGCCTGGCGATCGTCTCGGTATCGAGCCCACGCTCGCGCTTGAGCATGCCGAGCAGAATGGCGCGCGGCGTTTCCGCACCCATCAGCCAGGCACTCGATGCGCGCCGGCGCAACGCGTCATAGACCAGCCCGGCGATGCCGGCGCGGTCGCCGGAGCCGGCGAAGCGGTGCGCCAGGCCCCAGCTCTTGAGCGCGTCATTGGCCGGCCGGCGCTCGCTCTCGATGATGCCGAAAACCTCGATTGCCGAGGCAAGCCGCGCGGCTGGCGTCATGGCAGGCCCAACAGGATACGGACGATGAAGCTGAGCCATGCCACCAGCAAAGCCAGCGCGCCGATACCATAGAAGGCACCGCGCAGGCGGACATCATTGTTGGTGACATAGATCACCGCCTGCAAAATTCGAAAGACCACAAAAATCCACGCCATCACGACGAAAAAAATATCGGCGTGACGGGTTATGATCGACAGGATCGTGAGGACAAAGAAAAGGACCGGTAATTCGAACTGATTGCTGAAGGCATAGGCATACCGCGTGGGCTGCGCCGGCCAGTTTGGCTCGCGCATCGAGATGTCGGAGAGACGGGTCTCGCCGCGTTTTAGCGCGGTTGTGCGGTGATACATCATCCCCAGCATCAGCCCGAAGGTCAGCAGCACTTCGACGAACAGCGGCAGCAGGACGACTGGGATCGGCATGACGTGAATTTCCTGGGGCAATTCCCGTCAGATAGTCACACTTCGGCGTCAGCCGCCAGACCATCGGGCTTAATGAGGCGCGGCCCTACACCCGGCTCGGATAGTTCGGGCTCTCGCGCGTGATGGTCACATCGTGCACGTGGCTTTCGCGCAAGCCCGCGCCCGAGATGCGCACGAATTCCGCCTTCGCGTGGAAGTCGTCGAGCGTCTTGGCGCCGACATAGCCCATGGCAGCGCGCAAGCCGCCGGTGAGCTGGTGCAGCACATTGGCGACCGGGCCCTTGTAGCCGACCTGGCCCTCGACGCCTTCCGGCACCAGCTTGAGCGCGTCCTTGATGTCCTGCTGGAAATAGCGGTCGGCCGAGCCGCGCGCCATGGCGCCGACCGAGCCCATGCCGCGATAGCTCTTGTAGGAACGGCCCTGATAGAGAAACACCTCGCCCGGCGTCTCATCGGTGCCGGCCAGCAGCGAGCCGACCATCGCGACATCGGCGCCGGCGGCAAGCGCCTTGGCGAGATCGCCGGAATATTTGATGCCGCCGTCGGCGATCACCGGCATGCCGGATTTCTTCGCGGCCTCGACCGCGTCCATGATGGCGGTGAGCTGCGGCACGCCGACGCCAGCGACGATGCGCGTGGTGCAGATCGAGCCCGGGCCGATGCCGACCTTGATGGCGTCGGCGCCGCAATCGATCAGCGCCTTGGCGCCTTCGGACGGTGGCGATATTGCCGGCCACCACCTGCACCGCGTTCGACAGGCGTTTGATGCGCAACACCGCGTCGAGCACGTATCGGGAATGGCCGTGCGCGGTGTCGACCACGACCAGGTCGACGCCGGCCGCGATCAGCGCCTCGGTGCGCGCGAAGCCCTTGTCGCCGACCGTGGTGGCGGCGGCGACGCGCAGGCGGCCCTGCTCGTCCTTGCAGGCGTTCGGATTGGCGACCGCCTTTTCGATATCCTTGACGGTGATCAGGCCGACGCAGCGATATTGGTCGTCCACCACCAGCAGCTTTTCGATGCGGTGCTGATGCAGCAGGCGCTTGGCCTCGTCCTGGCTGACGCCCTCGCGCACGGTGATGAGCTTGTCCTTGGTCATCAGCTCGGCGACGCGCTGGCTCGGATCGGTGGCAAAGCGCACGTCGCGGTTGGTGAGAATGCCGACCAGCTTGCCGGGCTGTCCGTTGCCGGCGCGCTCGACCACCGGCACGCCGGAAATGCGGTTGTCCTTCATCAGGTCGAGCGCTTGCTGCAGCGTGGCGCCGGGCTCGATGGTGAGCGGGTTCACCACCATGCCGGATTCGAATTTCTTCACCTGGCGGACCTGCGCGGCCTGCTGCTCCGGCTCCAGATTGCGGTGAATGACGCCGATGCCGCCGGCCTGCGCCATGGCGATGGCCATCTGGGACTTCGGTCACCGTGTCCATGGCGGAGGCGATGATCGGGATATTGACGGCAATCGAGCGGGTGATGCGGAGCGGATATCGACGTCGCCCGGCAACACTTCCGACAGGCCGGGCCTGATCAGCACGTCGTCGAAAGTGAGCGCCTCGCGCGGATTTGCGTTGTTTTTTGCGGCCATCGCCAACTCCGTCTCACCCGAAAAGGGATCAAGACCGGCGCCGCAGGCTTATAAAATGCCTGTCGCGAGGGGTTCTCGCGCGACGTCACGGCCCGCTTTTGGGTTGGCGTGGGTCGTTAGCACGGGAATGCGGCAATTCCTAGAGCATTCTCAGGCGAAGCGGTTACCGGTTCGCCGTCCGACAATGCGACAACAAGAAGCGAATGCCGGATGGCTGTTATGAACTCACAAGGCCGGGCCGCCTTCCTTCGGCCACCGCTTTGCGGCTAAGACCCAGTCTCTCTAGTTGGACTGTCACTCCGTCGGGTCCCATGCGCCGAGACCGCATCGTCCCGCTGATCATCGCGGTCGCCCTGTTCATGGAGAACATGGACTCCACCGTGATCGCCACCTCGCTGCCGGCGATCGCCACCGATATCGGCACCAATCCGCTGGCGCTCAAGCTCGCGGTCACCTCCTACCTGCTCTCGCTCGCGATCTTCATTCCGGCCAGCGGCTGGACCGCCGACCGCTTCGGCGCCCGCACCGTGTTCCGCGCGGCCATTGCGGTGTTCGTGCTCGGCTCGATCGGCTGCGCGCTGTCGAGTTCGCTCACCGATTTCGTCATCGCCCGCATCGTGCAGGGCATGGGCGGCGCCATGATGACGCCGGTCGGGCGCATCGTGCTGGTGCGCACGCATCACCGAGCGCGAACTGGTGAGCGCCATGGCCTGGGTGACCACGCCGGCGCTGATCGGTCCGGTGATCGGACCGCCGGTCGGCGGCTTCATCACCACCTATCGCGACCTGGCATTGGATCTTCATCATCAACGTGCCGATCGGCCTCATCGGCATCGTGCTCGCCACCCGCTACATCGACGACGTGCGAGGCCGAGCAGCGCGAGCGCTTCGACATCCTCGGCATGGTGCTCGCCGGACTCGGCATTGCCGGCGTGGCCTTCGGGCTGTCGATGCTTGGGCTTAATTTTCTGCCCTGGACCGTGGTGGTCGCGCTGGTGGTCGGCGGCGCCTGCTTTATCGCGGCCTATCTGGTGCACGCGCGACACACCGCCAATCCCGCGCTCGATCTCACGTTGTTTCGGCTGCCGACATTCCGCGCCAGCGTGCTCGGCGGATTTCTGTTCCGGCTCGGCGTTGGCGCGCTGCCGTTTCTGTTGCCGCTGATGCTGCAGGTCGGTTTCGGCATGACGCCGTTCCAGTCCGGCATGATCACATTCGCCATCCGCGCTCGGCGCGATGGGCATGAAGATAGCGGTGGCGACCGTGCTGCGCCGCTTCGGCTTTCGCACCATTCTGGTGATCAATGCCTTGTTGAGCGCGGGCTTCCTTGCCGCTTGCGCGGCCTTCACGCAGACAACGCCGGTGGCGGCCATGCTGGCGCTGCTTCTGGTCGGCGGATTTTTCCGCTCGCTGCAATTCACCAGCATCAACACCATTGCCTATGCCGAGGTTGAGCCGGCGCGCGTGAGCCGCGCCACGTCGCTGGTGAGCGTCGGCCAGCAATTGTCGATTTCGGCCGGCGTTGCGATCGGCGCGTCTGGCGGTCGAACTATCTGTCCGATTTCGGGACAGCGGACCTTTGGCCGCAGCGGATTTCCCGCCGGCATTTTTGGCAGTCGCGTTGATTTCGGGTCTTTCGGCGCTGATATTCGCGCGGCTCCCCGCCGATGCCGGCGCAGAACTCGCCGACCGCATCCCGACGCCGACCGAGGTTTCCGACCAGCGTGTCGGCTGAGACACGACGGCTCCACGTTAACCATGTTCGCGGGTTAATCGATGGACAAGCTGCGGTTTTGCCTGCATTTGCGTTATGGTTATGGTTAATCGCGTAGGTGAAAAGTGCATGTGTGAGAGACGGTCGCACTGGCTGATCGGAGCATCGTTCGCCGCTATCGCAATCGCTTGCGGTTGGCCCGGCGGCGCGCAAGCGCAGTTGCGCGACGCACGCGAGTGCGCGACGCAGATCCGAAAGCCTCGCCACCGAACGCATCGCCGCCTGCACGCACATTCTTCAGTCGGGCCGTCTCAAGGGCACGCCGCTCGGCATCGCTTACGGTTTGCGCGGATTGGCATATCTCGATCGCGGCGATATTCCGCATGCCATCGCCGACCTCAACCAGTCTGTCGAACTCGCGCCCGACTTTGCGCCGGCCTATCAGAACCGCGGCAATGCCTGGTATGCGCGCGGCAACTACGGCCAGGCCATTGCCGACTACGACATCACCATCAAGCTCGACCCAGATTCACCCTCGCCTTACGTAAACCGCGCCACCGTCCGGCGCGACCTCGGCTATATCGACGGCGCGCTGGATGATTTTGCCAAGGCCATCAGCCTGAGCGCCGATCGGCCGACGCCCTACAGCGGCCGCGGACAGATCTACTTGCGGCAGCGCGATTACGCCCGCGCCATCGCCGACTTCGACCGCGCGCTCCGCCTGAAACCGGACGCCGACAATTACATGTTGCGCGCGCAGGCGCGTGAAGCCTCCGGCGATCTCGATCACGCGCTCGGCGATTATCAGGAGGCGGCGCGGCTCGATGCGACCAACATCGCTGCGCTGAATGCGCAGGCCGCCATCTGGCGCAAGAAGGGCGATCTCGACAAGGCGATCTCGGTCTATGACCGTGTCATCGCGGCCGACCAAAGTCCGGCGCTCGCCTACCGGCTGCGCGCCGAGGCATTTGCCGCCAAAGGCGACCGCAAGCGTGCCTACGCCGATGTCGGACGCGCGCTGAAGCTTTCATGGAGCGTCAACGGGCTGCGGGCCCGCGGCACGCTGCGGTTGGAGGATGGCGACATCAACGGCGCACAAAGTGACGCCGAATCCATGCTCAAGATCGAACCGGAGAACGCTTCCGCGCTGTCGCTACGCGGCACCGCCTTCGCCCGCAAAAAGGACTATGCCCGCGCGCTTCCCGATCTCGATCAGGCGGTCAAGGCCGACGGCAACGACGTGCTGGCATTCGCCGAGCGCGGCCAGATCTATTTTGTAAAAAATGACGCCGACCGCGCGCTCGCCGATCTCAACCGCGCCATCGAACTCGGCGCACCCGGCGCTGCGCCCTATCGCTCGCGCGCGTTTGTTTACAAGGCCAAAGGCGACACCGCCAAGGCAGTAGATGATTTCACGCAAGCAATTCGCCGCGATCCGAAGCCGGCAGATTTATATTTCGAGCGCGCCGTGATGCGCAAAGCCAAGGGCGAGGCCGATCTGGCGCTCGCCGACTTCAACGAAGGCCTCACCCGCCAGCCGGGCAATCTCCCCGGCCTCCTGGCGCGCGCGCAGATCAAGCAGGCAAAGGGCGATGCCCCCGGCGCCATTTCCGATTACGACGCCGCGCTCAAGCGTGAGCCCGGCAATTCGGGCGCACTGCGCGCCCGTGCCCAGGCGCTGATCGAAACCAAGAGCTACGCCAAGGCCGTCGAGGATCTCGATCGCGTCATCCAGATCGAGCCCAATGACGCGCAGACTTATTACCAGCGCGGGCAGTTGCGTGAGCAAACCAATCAACGCGATCAGGCGATGGCCGATTACAAGCTGGCGCTCGCTCGCGATGGTTCATTAAACGACGCGCGCAAGGCGCTGGCCCGGCTCTCCGAGGAGAAGGTCCGCAAGCCGCAATTGGCGGCGCGCACCGACAAGGCGGCACCGGCGGCCAAGGAACCAGAGCAGGCAACGCCCGACAATGGCGATGGCCAAAAGATTGTCCAATCGCCGAATGACGACAAGAAAGCCGCGCAAGTGCAAGCGGACAAGGCAGTCGTCCCGCTCGCGCAGCCCACGAAGGAAACCGAAGCGAAGAACTGGAAGCCGCAACAACTGGCGGCGCGCACGGACAAGGTCGAGCCCGCCCTCAAGGAGGCGCAGAAGCCTGCGCTCAAGAATGACAACAGCCGGAAAGCCACCCAGCCGGTGAAAGACGACAAGAAGTCGACCCGCAAGGACCCGCACCAGGAACGCGACGTCAAGAAGGCCGGACAAAAAAACAAGAAAAGCGAAAAAGAGGCGCGCTCCCACAAAGAAGAGAAAAAATCCGCGCACGTTGATGAAAAGCGCCGGAGAGTTGTAAGGGAAGAGACGCGTTATGAACGGGCCGGCTCGTCGGAACTGCGCCGCCGCGACGCCCAATTCACCGACGCCTTCTCCGACCGGCGCTAGCCGCAGCTAGCTTCGTTCGCCGCGAAATCCTGTCGCCAGCAGATAGAGTTCGGCCGAGTCCGACCGGCTGGCGCCCGGCTTTACGTGCTTCACATTTGCGAAGTCGCGTTTGAGCGCGGCCAGCAATTCCACTTCGGTACCGCCTTGCAGGACCTTGGCGAGGAAGGCGCCGCCCGGCGCCAGAACTTCGCGGGCGAATTCGCCGGCGGCTTCCACCAGCGCCACGATCTTGATGTGGTCGGTCTTGCGGTGGCCTGTGGCATTGGCTGCCATGTCGGACAGCACCACGTCCGCCGCGCCGCCGAGCATCTCTTTGAGCTTGGCCGGCGCCGCGGAGTCGAGAAAATCGAGCCGGGTGAATTCGACGCCCGGCAGCGGATCCATCGCCAGCACGTCGATGGCGACCACGCGGCCCTGTTGCGGCGCGCCGACACGCTTGGCGGCCACCTGGCTCCAGCCGCCGGGCGCTGCGCCAAGATCGATCACGCGCGCGCCTTTCTTGAGGAAGCGCGCCTTGTCGTCGATCTCCGACAGCTTGAAAGCGGCGCGCGAGCGCAATCCTTCGCGCTTGGCGCGCGCGACGTAAGGGTCATTGAGCTGGCGCTCCAGCCACAACTTGGACGACAGCTTGCGGCCTTTGCCGGTCTTGACCCGGACCGCCAGATCGCGCGAGCCGCTGCCGTTGCCGTGTTCTTTGCCGCGCGCGGTCATGATGTCGTCGCCTGATTGCCGCCGTCCCACACACCGTCCTCGCGCATCATCTGCACCAACATGCCTTCGCGCAAGCCGCGGTCGGCCACCCGCAGGCGCGGACACGGGAACGCACGGCGAATCGCTTCGAGGATGGCGCAACCGGCGAGCACGAGGTCGGCGCGCTCGGCGCCGATGCACGGGCTCGCGACGCGATCCTCGTAGGTCATGGACAAAAGCTTGTCGAGCACCGCGTTGATCTCCTCCTCATTCATCCAGCAACCGTCCACGCGGTTGCGATCGTAGCGCTTGAGGTTGAGATGCACGCCGGCAATCGTCGTCACGGTGCCCGAGGTGCCCAGCATATGGACTCCGGCCAGAGCGCCACCGCCGTGCTCGCGCGCGAATGGCGCAATCAGCGCCGCCACTTCCGCCACCATGGCCTCGTAGGTGTCGCGGGATACGTTCAGCCCGCCATGGCGTTCGGCCAAGGTCACCACGCCATGGGGCAGCGAAATCCATCCGCGGATCTGCGGCAGCGGCGGCCCGAGGCTTGTCTTGTGCGAGCGGTTGAGCCGGACCAGTTCCGAGGAGCCGCCGCCGATGTCGAACAGCACGACGCCTTCCGCCTTCGGATCGATCAGCGGCGTGCAACCGGTGGCGGCAAGGCGCGCCTCGGTCTCACGATCGATCAGCTCGAGTTCCAGGCCCAGTTCCTCGCTGACGCGGGCGCGAAACTCATCGCCATTCTCCGCCGCCCGGCAGGCCTCGGTGGCGATCAGGCGTGCACGGGTGACGCCCCGGTTCTTCATCTTGTTGCGGCAGATCTCGAGCGCCGCGACGGCACGCTCGATGGCCGGCTCGCTCAGGCGCCGGGAACTGGAGACGCCCTCGCCCAGTCTGACGATGCGGGAAAAGGCGTCGATGACGCGGAAGCCGTCGCCGGCCGGGCGCGCCACCAGCAGGCGGCAGTTATTGGTGCCGAGATCGAGCGCGGCATAGGTCGGACCACCTCGATCGTTGCCGAAACCGGCATCGAGGCGTCCAGGCGACCGCCGACCCCACGGGCGCCGCCCCAGTGGCGCCCGGTCAACAGCGGGGTCGAGGCCCGGGGTATCCCCGGCCTCGCCGCTCATGCGTCAAACCTTCCTGCCGCTCCCGGGTCGCCTCCCAGCGCTCCGCAGTTGCGGCAATGTTCCCTATGATCACGAAAAGTGTAACAGCGCCCCGGGTTGGCGCAACCCTAGTTCCCGAAAGCTATTCTTGTGGAAGGGCTCCGGCTGCTTTATCTGGAGCTTGCCCCGGTAATCAGACGCATAAGCCCCAAAATGGATGACAGAACCGCCGAAGCCGCGCTTTCGCAGACCAAATTCGGCGTCGGCCAGCCGGTCCGCCGCAGCGAAGACCCCAAGCTGGTGCGTGGCGAAGGCCGCTATACCGACGACATCGGTTTGGCCGGGCAAGCCTATGCGGTGATGGTGCGCAGTAGCGTTGCCCATGGCGTCATCCGCGGCATCGACACCGCAGCAGCCAAAACGATGCCGGGCGTGCTGGCAGTGCTGACCGGCGTCGACCTCAAGGACTACGGCGGCTTGAAATGCACCCTGCCGCTCAAGAACCGCGACGGCTCCCCCCTGCGCTACCGGCCGCGGCCGGCTTTGCCGACCGACAAAGTCCGCTTCGTCGGCGATCCGGTGGCTTGCGTCGTCGCCGAAACAATCGCACAAGCCAAGGATGCCGCCGAAGCGATCGCGCTCGATATCGAACCGCTGCCGGCGGTCGTGAGCGCGCGCGAGGCCGCGCAACCGGGCGCGCCGCTGCTCTATGACGACGTGCCGGGCAATATCGCACTCGATTATCACTATGGCGACAAGGACAAGGTGGCCGAAGCCTTCACCAAGGCGGCGCATGTCGTGAAGCTGCCGCTGATCAATCAGCGCCTGGTGGTGAATTCGATCGAACCACGTTCGGCGATTGGCGAATACGATCGCGCATCCGAGAAATGGACGCTGCATTCATGCAGCCAAGGCGTATTCGGCCTGAAGAGTATGCTGCGCGACATTCTCGGCGCGGCCCCCGACAAGATGCGCGTGCTCACCGGCAATGTCGGCGGCTCGTTCGGCATGAAGGCCGCGGTCTATCCGGAATATGTTTGCGTGCTGCACGCCGCGAAGGCGCTCGGCCGGCCGGTGAAGTGGACCGACGAGCGTTCGGGGAGCTTCGTGTCCGACCATCACGGCCGCGATTACGACATGACCGTCGAAGTGGCCTTCGACAAAGATGGCTTGATCCAGGCGGTGCGGCTCAGCGGCTATGGCAATCTGGGCGGCTATTGCGCGGCCTTTGGCCCGCTGCTGCCTACCGTCAATGTGACGAAAAATATCATCAGCATGTACCGCACGCCCTTGCTCGAAATCGCGACCCAGTGCGTGTTCACCAACACGACATTAGTGTCCGCCTATCGCGGCGCCGGCCGGCCGGAAGGCTCCATGAGCATGGAACGCACGATGGACTATGCCGCCGCCGAACTCGGCATCGACCGGTTCGAACTGCGCAAACGCAATTTCATCAAGGCGCGCGAGATGCCGTTCAAGGCCGCCTCCGGCGTGACTTACGACTGCGGCGATTTTCCGGGGCTATTCAAGGATGCGTTTGAGCAAGCCGACGTCAAAGGCTTCAAGCAGCGCAAACGCGAGAGCAAGCGCGGCGGCAAGCTGCGCGGGCTGGGCGTCGCCTGCTATGTCGAAACTACCGCGGCGATGACCACCGAGATGGGCGGCATCCAGTTTAACGCCGACGGCACGGTCACCGTCGTTACCGGCACGCTCGATTACGGCCAGGGACATGCTTCCGCGTTTGCGCAGGTGCTGGTTGAAAAGCTTGGCGTGCCGTTTGATCGCATCCGCCTGGTGCAAGGCGACAGCGATCGACTGGTGACCGGCGGCGGCACCGGCGGTTCGCGCTCGGCCATGATGAGCGGAACGGCAATTGCGCAAGCCTCCGAGAAAGTTATCGAGAACGGCAAGCAACTGGCGGCGCATGTTATGGAAGCCTCGGCCGGTGATATCGAATTCAAGAGCGGACGCTTTATCATCGCGGGCACCGACCGCTCGATCGAGATCATGGCGTTGGCGGAACGCCTGCGCGCCGGCATCACGCTGCCGGAGGGCATGCCGGCGTCACTCGATGCGACGCATGTGACGGAGCAGGTCCCCGGCACTTACCCGAACGGCGTGCACGTCGTCGAAGTGGAAATCGATCCCGACACGGGGCTGACGCGCGCGGTAAAATATACCGCGGTCAACGATTTCGGCACCGTCATCAATCCGATGCTGGTCGAGGGCCAGATCCAGGGCGGCGTGATGCAAGGGCTCGGCCAGGTGCTGCTGGAAGGCGCGGTCTACGATGCCGAAGGCCAGCTCGTCACCGGCTCGTTCATGGACTACGCCATGCCGCGCGCACACGACGCGCCGATGATCGCGGTGTCGAACCACCCGGTGCCGACCAAGAGCAATCCGATCGGCGCCAAAGGTTGCGGCGAAGCCGGCACCTCGGGCGGCCTTCCCGCCGTCGCCAACGCGGTGATCGATGCGCTGTCGGAATACGGCATCAGGCATCTGGAAATGCCGATGACGCCGTCGCGCATCTGGCAGGCGATCCAGGACGCCAAGACCAAGCAGCCAGCTAAATGATGCCGGAACTTTCCACGCAATGAGTCAGGCGACCGAAACCCTAGGCGCGACACGCGCGCCTCACCTGCGCATCGTCGGCGTGATCAGCGCCGCGCATTTCGTTTCGCATTTTTACATTCTGATATTGGCGCCGCTGCTGCCTTTCGTGCGCGCGGAATATGGCGTGAGCTATACCGAAATCGGACTGGCGCTCGCCGCCTTCAACATCGCTACCGGCGCGTTGCAAACGCCGGCCGGCTTCCTGGTCGATTGGCTGGGCGCGCGCGTACTGCTGATCGTCGGGCTGATTGATCGGCGCGGGCGCCTTCGTGATCGCGGGCCTGGTCGATTCATTCTGGGTGCATGGTGGCGATGTTCGCGCTCGCCGGCGTCGGCAACACGGTCTACCACCCGGCCGACTACGCGCTGCTGTCGCATCATGTTCCGTCGGACCGCATCGGCCAGGCTTATTCGATCCACACTTTCGCCGGCATGCTGGGATCGGCGGCGGCGCCCGCCAGCCTGCTGATGATGGCAGAGCCTATGGGGCTGGCGCGGGGCCTTCATCGGCGCCGGCAATCTTAGGCTTTGCGGTCGCGGCGATCCTGGTCGCGGTCCGCGATACCGCTGCGCCACGTACACGCCGCCGGCGCCGCGCGCCAGCGCGGACAAATCCGCCGCCGGCTGGCGGCTGCTGTTGTCCGCACCGATCCTGCTCAACCTCGTTCTTCTTCGTGCTGATCGCGATGATCAGCGGCGGCATGTACAATTATTCCGTGGTCGCGCTCGGCGCGCTCTATGACACGCCGGTGAGCCATCGCCAACATTGCCCTGTCCGGAAATCTCCTGCTGTCGGCGGCCGGCGTGCTGATCGGCGGCCTGGTGGTCGCACGCACCTCGCGGCACGCGCGTGGTGGCGACGCTGGGGCTGGCCGCGATCGCGCTGTTCAACCTGCTGATCGCCAATGTCGATCTCGGTTCGCTGCCTGCTCATTGTGGCGATGACGGTGTGCGGCTTCTTCTACGGCGTCATCATGCCGTCGCGCGATATGATCGTGCGCGATGTCACCCCGCCCGGCTCGTTCGGCAAGGTGTTCGGCTTCGTGACCACCGGCTTCAATATCGGCGGCATTGTTTCGCCGCTGATTTTCGGCGCGATCATGGACCACGGCAGCCCGCGGCTGGTATTTGCCTGTGGTGGCGGCCTTCAGCCTGATCGCTATCCTGACGGTCGCGACGCTGCCCCGCCGCCGGGCGGCCTGAGCCTTGCGGCCGCGGCCCGGCCCATGCGCGCCAGACTTGTCAAATCAGCCGAATTGCCCCATGTCAGGGGCCTCCGGCATACCGGCGGCGGGCAGTCTTGAACCGCATCCAGCCGGCCTGTTGGGGGATCGTCCAACGGTAGGACTCCAGACTTTGACTCTGGCTATCTAGGTTCGAATCCTAGTCCCCCAGCCAGTTCGATCCGCTTTTCACCAATCGAAATTCGCTAATGCGAACAAGGGATATTTGCCAAGGCCCGCCGAAATGGGCTGGTCAACAGCCAATTGTGGATCATCTTCTCGCGCAAGGCTGCTCGACAGCCAAACTCAGAATAATGGCACCAGGGGAGAGAACACGTGGCTCAAACAGTTGAGGCATTCGTCGGCAAGGCGCTGGACGAAGCAAAAATTTCGCCGCTTCACCGCAGAGTGGTCGCGCTGATCGCCGCGGGATACTTCTTCGACGTCATCGATTTCACGATTTTCGGCTCGCTGGTGCCGTACATCATTGGCTCGAAGTTCGCGACGCGGCGCGGAGCTCGCCGGTATCGGCAGCGCGACCATCTTCGGCATGTTCATCGGCACGGCGGGCCAGGGCCAGTTTTCTGACCGGTTCGGCCGCCGCTTCATCTACCAGTTCAATCTGCTGCTGTTCGGCGTGTTCACAATTCTCGGCGCCTTCGCGCCGAGCCTGACCCTGCTGATCGTCTGCCGCTTCATCGCCGGCATCGGCATCGGCGCTGAGCAACCGCTGGCCTTCGCCTATGCGGGCGAATACTCGCCCAAAAATATCCGCGGCCGCATCCTGGCGATCGTGCACTTCATCGGCGGCGCGTGTGTGTGGCCGATCGGCACCGCGCTTGTGCTACTGCTTGGCACGGTGGTTTTCCCGACCAACCCGGAATACGTGTGGCGCGGCGCCTGGATCCTGATCGGCGCCGGCGCGTTGGTCGTCTGGGTATTCCGCTTCACGCTGCCGGAATCGCCGCGCTTTCTCTCAACGCACGGCCGCGGCCAAGAGGCGCTTGATGTCCTCAAGAGGCTGCAGATTCCGAACGTGCCCGCCCTGAGCACGCTTTCGACAGATGCCGCGTCGAACACCAAGAGTGATCCGTTCGGCGTGGTGTTCCGCATGTTCCCGAAGCGGGTGATTGCCGGCATGATCTGCTTCACGGCTTTCTTCGGCGTCGCCATCGGTCTCGGTGCGTGGTTGCCGAACATCATGAACGCCAAGGGCTTCACGGTCACCAAGTCGATCGAATACACCCTCTGGATGAACTTTGCTGTGCCCTGCGCCAGCATCTGGATGATGTACGCGCTAGACAAGATCGGCCGCAAGCCGACCTCGATCGTCGCCTTCATCGGTGCCGCGATCATGGCGATCGTATTCGCCAACGCCACGTCGGCGACCGAGCTCATCGTCGCCGGCTTCGTTATGACCTTCTTCGTTCAGGTCGCCGGCAACGCGATGCAGATCTTTACGTCGGAGGTGTTCCCGACGAACGCGCGCGCCTCGGGCTTCGGCTGGGCGGCGGGCGTCGGGCGGCTGGCGACGGCCTTCATCATGCCGACCATCCTTTGGGTGCAGGCCGGCTACGGCCTCCTCACGGTGTTCGTCTGCCTTGCCATTCTGCTCGTGATAGCGGCCGGAGCGGTGACGCAGCTCGGCCCCGAAGCAAAGCAGAAAGGCCTCGACGACATCGCGAAGCCGACCGGCTGATCGGCACAACGCTCGAACTCCGAGGCCCGGTTCGGCGAAACGCCGGGCCGGGCCTCGGCAATTCTAAACGGCAAATAGAGCCCCATGAGCACGCCCTACCGCGGCGCCACCGCCAAGAACGTCCGTTTCGTTTCGCGCTGCGATCAGGGCGGCCGGTCGGACGGCGTGCAGGTCATCGTCCATAGAGGCCACGCCTTCATCGGACATATGTTCGCCGACGGCTTTTCCGTTGTCGACGTGCGCGACCCGCGTCATCCAAAAACTGTCGCCTTCGTCGCGGCACCCAAGAATACCCGTTCGCATCATCTGCAAATCCACGGTGATGTCCTGCTCTGCGTCAACGGGCCGAATATCTGGGCGATGCAGCAATACGCCAGTCAGCAGGACTACTACGCCAAATCGCTGATCGACTCAGTTCGCACCGAACAACCATTCGCGGCTGGCTTGCGCATCTTCGACATCGCCAATCCGGCAGCCCCGCGCGAAATCGCCTTTCTCGACATGCCGGGCTTTGGCGCGCACCGCATCTGGTGGGTGGGCGACCGTTACGCCTATGTGTCGGTTCATTTCGAGGGCTTCATCGATCATGTGCTGGCGGTGATCGATCTGTCGGACATCACCAAGCCCAAGCTTGCCGGACGCTGGTGGCTACCCGGCATGAACCGCGCCGGCGGCGAGATAGCACCCGCTTCCTTCGGGAAGCGCGCGGCGCTGCATCACTTGATCACCGCGGGAAATCTCGGCTATGCCGCGTGGCGCGACGGCGGTTTCACCATTCACGACATGAGCGATCCGCCCAACCCGAAACTGATCAGCCACCGCAATTATTCGCCCCCCTTCGGCGGCGGCGCGCACACGCCGCTGCCGCTGGCGAAACGCGAGCTGCTGGTGCTGGCCGACGAGGCGACCTCGGCGAACTGCGCCAACGGACTTGCCTACATCTGGCTCGTCGACGTGCGGGAGCCGGCAAACCCGGTTTCGATCGCGACGCTGCCAACGCCAGCGGAAGAAGATTTCTGCGCCAAGGGCGCCAAGTTCGGCCCGCATAATCTGCATGAGAACCGGCCGGGCTCGATGCAGTCCGAAGACCTGATCTTCGCCACCTATCATAACGCCGGCTTGCGGATTTATGATATCCGGGACGCATTCCAGCCCAAGGAAATAGCTTACTTCGTGCCGCCGGCGCCGGAAACAATCGTCGATCAACGGCCGAACCCGGCCAAAGTCATTCAGTCCTGCGACGTCTTCGTCGACAGACAAGGCCTCATGTATCTCACCGACACCAATGCGGGGCTTTACATCCTGCAATATGAGGGAAAATGACTGAGAAGTTCGGCCGCCTCGCTTTGCACATGTGGACGATCGACACCACGCCGCTGGCGGCCGCGCTCGATGCCGCAAAACAGGCGGGCTTTGACGCGGTCGAACTGCGGCGCACCGATTTCAAGCGCTGCTTTGATGCCGGCATGAGCAATGGCCAAGTGCTCGAGATTATCAAGCAGAGCGGCATTCCGTGCGGCGTGCTGGGCGTCGAATACGGGTTTCTGTTCGCGACCGGCGACGAGAGCAAGCGGCTGTTCAAGGTGTTTCGCGAAGTCCTGCGAGAACGCGGTCGCGCTCGGCTGCCCGATGTTGATGAGTGCGCCCGGGCAAATCAGCGGGCCAATTCCCGACGCGATCAAATATCTAAAGCAAGCTGGCGATATCGCGGCCGAATACAAACTGAAGCTCGCCATCGAGTTCAACTCGCAACACGACGTGCTCAACAGCCTTGCCGTTCTGACCGCGCTCATCACCGGCGCCAATAAGCCGAATTGCGGATATCTGATCGACGCCTATCACTTCACCCGCAGCGGCGCCGGGGGGCGTGGCTTCGAGAACGTGCCGGCCGACCAGATCTTCTGTTTTCAGTACAGCGATCTTTCGCCCAATCCGGTGACCGGTGTGCGACGGCCGACCGACCGGCTGCCGCCCGGCCAGGGCGTCGTCAAATGGCGCGAGATGCTCGGGCTGTTGGCGGAAAAAGGTTATACCGGATATCTGAGCTACGAAGCGCCCAATCCCGAACAATGGGCCCGATCGCCTTATGATGTCGCGCGCGAAGGCATCGAGCTCACACGCAAATTGTTGCGGGACTTTGTTCCGGGTTATGTCAGCGCTTGATCATGCGCAAAACAAATTGAGGATGACCATGGCAGCAGAACAGGAACTTCCGCTTTTTCTCGGCCTGAACGACAAGACGATCACCGCCATCCCGGCGACGGTCGAGAAGCAGCGCTATATGACCAGCGTTGCGTCGAAGGCCGCCAATCCGGGCAAATGGGTCGAGCAGCCGCGCATGCCGATCCCGACCGGCGAACATGCCGTGATCGAGTGTCAGGGCAAGATCCATTCGATTGCAGGCTACGCGAAACATCGCGTCGATCAGAATTTCCATCAGGTATTCGATCCGAAGGGCGGGACCTGGTCGCTGAAGGCGCCCTTCCCTACGCCCTGCAACCACGTCGCCGGCGTATCGATCGGCAGCAAGATTTACACCTTCGGCGGCTTCATTGAGCAGAACCGCTGCCCGCATTCCAAGTGCTACGTCTACGATACGGCAACCGACCAGTGGGCGCCGATCGCCGGCCTGGCGCGGCCGCGCGGCGCGATCTCGGCCATCGTTCTGGATGGAAAAATCCATCTGCTGGGCGGACGCGACGTGCGCTCGGTCGAGTGGCATGAGATTTACGATCCCGCGAGCGACAAATACACAATCCTCGCCGGCATGCGCGGTTCGACCGGTACGCAGCCCTTTGTCGGTCAGCGTGACCACATGGGAGTGGCGGTGGTCGACGGAAAAATTCACGCCATCGCCGGCCGCATGGACTCCTACGACTTCAACACCGGCCTGAACGCCGTCTACGATCCCAAGACCGACGGCTGGACCTTCCGCGCGCCGCTGCCGACGCCGCGCAGCGGGCCGTCATGCGTCTATATCGGCGGCAAGATCGTGGTGTTCGGCGGCGAGGCAACCGGCAAGGTGTTCGGCACCAACGAGGCCTACGATCCCAAGACCGATAGCTGGGAGCAACTAGTGCCGATGGCAATTCCGCGCCATGGCCTGCATGGCGCCACCTGCGCGGTCATCGGGAACATGGTGCATGTCCCCGGCGGCGGCCCCGTTCCCGGCGGCCAGGTGCAGGGCGCCTACCATGATGCCTTCACCTTCGGCTGACCGCGTTTGCGCGGCCGCCCTGAGAGGCGGCCGCGATTAGCAATTGGCAGTTGGCAGTTGGCAGTTGGCAGTTTTTGGCGGAGCAAAATTACCGCGCCGAGCGCAATTCAAGACCCGACACGCCGACCGCCAGATTGAGGCCGGTTTGGCCCTGCACCGATACCGGCTGCAGGGTTACTGTGCGATCCGAGCCACCGACCAGAACGTTGGCGCCTACGCCCGCGCCGACCGTCGCCTCGGCGCTCGCGCCGCCATAGCTACCGGCGAGCGCGCCGAAACGCTTGTTGCTCGGAGCAAACACCGCCCAGATCATCTCACCGCCGGACGTTGCTCCGACATCGAGGCCAAATTTCCGGATCGAGCCTACGTAGACTTCACGCGGGCCAGGCTGGGAAGGCGTGAACATGCAGGTCACATCCTTCTTCGACGCGATGATCATCCCGATCCCGCCAGCGATATCGCAGGTCAACGTGCCGACCTTGGTCCGATCCCGCCCTTGGGCCATGGACAATACGGGCATGGCGATTGCCGCCGCGACAGCCATTGCGGCAAAAGTGCTCAAAGATCTGCGCATGTCGAACTCCTTTTATTAGTGGATAGAGACCTACCAACGGGCAGGCTGCACAACAAGTTCCACAGCAGGCGGGATGGAATTCAACCCGCTCTGACGGGAAACAGGGAAATCTCGGCGACGCATCGGCCGGAGAAATTTGCCTGCGCCGACGCAGATAATGGACTGAACGCGGGATCGCACCCGATCAGCACTGCCGGCGGAGTTTGCAGCTCTTGCCGTTTACTAACGGTGGTCGAGGTGCGCAGGCGGTCGCCCTTGCCCGCGCGATCCACGACTTGAGCCAATGGCGCGGCCTCCACCGCGGGCCAGGCGCCGAACGAAAGGCCAATGCCGACCGGTGGGGAGACCATATCCATCGCCAGCACCACAAGGATGCCTGCCAGCAGATATGAAGCAAGTCCACGCATCGATTTCTCCACCATCCCTTGGCGGCAGCGCGGCAGGTGCCGCGGTGTTCGTCGGTGATGATGGATAGAAACGGCTGGCAGCGGAATATGTTCCAGCAGACGAGCGGCATTCGCACTTGTCGCCATCTATCATTTTGCGGCAGCGGGAACGGGCGCGCTCGAAGTAGAATATGGATTATTGCATGCTCAACTGATTGTCGGGGCGATTTTTGCCGCGGCAGCGCTTATTGTCGTCGCGATCTGGTGGGTGATGCGCCCCAAAACCGCAAAAGCTGGCGCGCCGGCGCTCGATTCACCGCAAGCCAACATACTCGCAATGCTCGTGGAAGCCGCGATGCTCGGCTATGCTCTGAGCCGTAAAGGCCAGAAAGCGCGCTAACTCGCGCGCCGCTCGCGCCGCTTGGCGTTGCGCTCGAAGAACAGCGCCTGGCTCAGCACCGCCGACACTGTCGATGGCTGGAAGGGCTTGGCGATCAGGAAGGCCGGCTCCGGCCGCTCGCCGGTGAGGAAACGCTCCGGATAGGCGGTGATGAAAATCACCGGCACTTCGAACGTGCGCAGCATCTCGTTCACGGCGTCCAGACCGGAACTGCCATCGGCAAGCTGGATGTCGGCCAGAATAATCCCCGGCCGCTTCACCTTGGCGAGCGCCACGGCTTCGGTGTGGGTCCGCGCAACGCCGAGCACCTTGTGACCAAGGCCTTCGACCAGCCCTTCCAGATCGAGCGCGATGAAGGTCTCGTCCTCGATGATCAGCACGTCGGTGGCGATCTCGGCGGCGAGCTCGCGGCCGGATTCCTCGACCAGATCGCGCAGCTTGGGCACGTCGATATCCAGCACCTTGGCGGCGTCGTCCTCCGACAGCCCTTCCAGCGCCACCAGCAAGAACGCCTGGCGCGGCATGGGGGCGATCTGCGCCAGATGACGCTCGACCGGCTGGCCCTGCTGGATCGGCGCCGGAGCGCCGTTCACGCCGACCGAATTCCAGATCTTGGTGAAAAGCCGATAGAGCGCCGATCCGGGTCGAGGCCTGGCTATCCAGTACCTTGGGGTCCTGGATCAGTGCCTCCAGCGTGGCGGCCACATAAGCGTCGCCCGAGGCCTGACTGCCCGAAAGCGCCCGCGCATAGCGGCGCAGATACGGCAAATGCTGTGCAACTGCTTGAGATGTCGACAAGAATCCCTCCCGAACCAATGCGAGCCGGCCTGTTGGCGAGACCCCCGAATACCCGCTGAACCTTACTTAGCCGTCCTAACGTGCCATTTGGAAAAAAGTTCCCTATCTGTGGAACCATCTGTCAGCCCATGGGTTTTGTTTGAACGTCACATGGGGGACCCACGCCCTGTCGGGTTTGGGGAATTTTCGGGGCCGAACAATGAACGAGCGCAAACCCGTGGGACAACATAAGCCAATGGAAACCGCGGCCTCCCGAGGAAAAAAAGACAAAGACACGGGCAAGCCGGCAAAGCTTGGCCGCGAAGTGCAGGCCCGTCTCGGCCAGCAGCTGCGTGCCATGTACGACGATGTCGTCAATCAAGGCGTGCCGGATAGGTTCGCCGATCTGCTCAGTCGTCTCGAAGGCAATGGGAATAAGGACAAACACTAATGCCCATGGACGAGTCGGTCCGCAAAGCCGTTCTCGCAGCGGTACCCAGTCTCCGCGCGTTCGCGATCTCGCTGTGCGGGAACGTGGATCGCGCCGACGATTTGGTGCAGGAGACGATGGTGCGCGCGCTCGCCAATATCGACTCGTTCCAGCCCGGCACCAATATGTCGGCGTGGCTGTTCACCATTTTGCGCAACCATTTCCGCTCCGAATACCGCAAGCGCCGGCGCGAGGTCGAGGATGGCGAAGGCCATTACGCCGACACGCTGAAATCGCAGCCCGAGCAGCAGGGCCACGTCGAGTTCAATGAATTCCGCGTGGCGCTCGCGCAGTTGCCGGCGGATCAGCGCGAGGCCTTGATCCTGGTCGGCGCGTCCGGATTTTCCTACGAAGAGACCGCCAATATCTGCGGCTGCGCGGTCGGCACCATCAAATCGCGCGTCAACCGCGCGCGCACGCGGCTCGCCGAACTGCTGTCGATCGACGGCATCGACGATTTCGGGCCGGACGAGCAGACCCGCGCCGTGCTGGCGGGCGGCGGGGAGTGAGCGGCGAGATCGCCGTTTAAGTTTATCTGGCCAGTACCTGCCCCAACCTTGACCGCTCCTGAAGCTTTATGCGGCGGTAGCTCTAGTGCCGATAACAACTCTCTACGGCGCTGAGCATGTTGAGCATCGCGACATTCGGACAGTAGTCTTTCCAGTCGCGCCTTGTCGGATCAGCGGTGTCGCGCGCAAGATCCAAGGCACAACGTCCGTGAACTTTGCATGCACTGCAATTTTTTTGAAGTTCACGGAACGCTGCAGGCTCAGATCGATTAAATCCATCCGCGTCGACGCGAAGGATGTTCATCCGGCGCCGCAATAAATCGGCACCGTGGATTCCCAGCGTTGCAAGGGCCCGCAAATCGTCGGCAGGCATTCCAGTTTCTTGAGCCAGATGCTCGATTTCGTCATCCGACTCGGGCGCCGCATTTCGATTACTTGAACCTGCCGCTATCCTGTTTTTCCACGGCCGCAGCATGCTCTCCAACGCCGTCTTCAGCAATCTTTGAGGAAATGCGAACATATATGCCTCCTCTATGAGTCACCGCGGCGTTGGACCGGATCGCGCTCACTTGCCTTGCGAAGATCCATGAAGGCGGGAACGCATCAGCAGGCTGACATGAGCAAGGCGAACGAGACCAGATTGACCTTGCCCAAGGCGATCGTCTTTGCTCCCCACATGCGGGCCAAGACGAACCATGCGATCAGCCAGATTATGATTGCCAGCGTACTCACGCCGGAGAGTGTCCCGACGGGATTGTAGATATTCTGCGCCTTTCCGATGGCGGCCGACGCGTCGCCAGCGAACGCTAAAAGGCCCATGGCAGCGCAACTGATGCCCGCCGCCAGAATGGCGGCGGCGCCGGCCCCCATGCGTGTCGTCTGCTAACTGGAAGTGGGCCGCCAGGTTGCTGCCCAGAAACGTGATGCTCGTCGAATGAGGCGTGGGTGCATTGTCGTCATGCACGGTCAGCACGCCCGCAAAGCTATGACGATTTTGGTATGTAAATAGCGTACGCCGCCGCGCACCCAAGCGCAGCGCCGATCGCCCTGCCCGTGCGTCGGAGTTAGATCCTGCCGAGCAAAAAGAGGATCAGAATGATGATCAGGATGACGCCGATGAGGCCGGTACCGCGATGGCCGTAACCGTAGCCGTAGCCGCCGAAGCGCCCGCTGAAGCCGCCGAGCAGAAAAATGATCAGGATGATGACAAGTATGAGTCCAAGCGACATGACCTTTATCCCCTTTGTCAGAACCGAATTATGCGATGGGCCTTCCGTTCCTTCGAAGGCGAAACCCCATTGCCCTACACGGGTACATTATAGGCGTGTTACGATTCATCCGCCAACGCCCCAAACCGGCCCGCCCCACCTCACTCCGGCATATGCTTGACGCAAGGCCATAAGGGAAGAGACCCCGGCCAGTTTTACCTAGCCGAGGTCCTCGACCGTCGTCGCATTCAATGGGGGGCATTGATACGACGCGCGGGTTGCGCAAATTAAGACACCCGTGGGGGACGGCGTCTGATCAATATTGACCACTGCGGCAAAACGCACACGGGATTTTGAATCTGAATGACTGCAAAAAAGTCTCAAAACGAGAAAATGCCCGAAGCAGCATCGGCTGCTTCGGGCCACAATTTATTGGAACGCGTCGATTAAACGCTCAGCCCCATCCGCAGCGGCGATACCCGTTTTGGTTGATCCAGCAGGTGCGATGGCGCGGTTGCCTGACGACGTCCGGACCGCCCACCACTGCGCCGACTACGCCTCCCACGACCGCGCCCGGAGGGCCAGCAATGAGAGCGCCCGAACCGGCGCCAATCGCAACGCCTTCCAGCGTGCCGGCCAATGCCACAATCGGCATGGCCGCAATGGTCAAAGCGATGATTCCAGCCGCAAACATAGTGCGCATGAGAAACCTCCTTGGTTGAAGTCGGTAACGCCTAAACTCTGTTCGGTCAGTGCAAACCGACTCTCGCAAATAGTCTGGACAATTAACGCCCCATGGGCACGGAATGTTCCGTCGCCAGGCGCAATATGGTCTGCGGGTACTACTTACGCGCAATGCATTGCAGCAAAGATTTCGAATCAAGCTGTCAATTTGATTGAAGGCCGCCGGCCGGCCAAGCGCGCCAGTGCGGGCCGGCGGTTCGCCGGTATCCTGAATTTCGTGCCGTGAAGGATTAAGTGGAACTGCCGGGCGGCTTCGATTTGAAGGTTGCGTGCGTAATCGATGTCGCCGTGCCGTGGGAATTGCTGACGGTATCCACCTGGGCGTCGAGCTGCTTGGCAAGCGATTGCACCAGACTGGTGCCAAGCCCGCCTTTGTTCTGATCTTTGGTCAAAGTCGGCTTGCCGACGCCATTGTCGGAAATCGTCAGTTTCCAATCGGTTTCCGCGACTTTGTACGAGACAACGATAGCCGCATCCTTCTTCTCGTCGGGGAACGCATGTTTCAATGCATTCATCACCAATTCCGTCACGATCAACCCGATGCTCACCGCCTGATGGGATACGACGGTGCCGGATTCAGCTTCGACCTTCAGCGAAATTGTCCGGCTATCGCCGATCATCGATTGCGCCAATGTCTCGCATAGTTTCGAAAGGTAATTGGCAATCTCGATTGGCGCGCCGTGCCCGGAAACCTGCAAGTGCCTTTGAACGGCGGCGACCGACAGAACCCGCTGATGCGCGTCCTGCAATTGCAATCGCGTTTCCTCGGACTGGACGGTGCGCGCCTTGATCAGGAGGATGCTGGCGATGATCTGCAGGCTGTTGGCAACACGGTGCTGCATTTCCTCGAGCAGCATGTCCTTTTCCTGCAGTAGCGTCTGTACCTGAAGCTCAATGGCGCGCCGGTCGGTGATGTCTTCGAATGCCAGCAGCACGGAGGCGGGAGTTTCCTTTTCATAGAAAACCCTGCGCGCGTTCAGCAGCATGATGCGCCGTCCGATCGTCGGAAACTCGCGGTCGACCTCGTATCCCTCGATTGTCTCGTGATCCTTTACGATCGTATTCAGCAGATTGCGCAGCTCGGGGATATCCCACTGGCCGTTTTCAATTTCGAAAAGCGCCTGGCCACGTAAATCCTGGCCGTCGAGTTGAAAGGTCTGGTAAAAAGAGCGGCTCGCCGCGGTGATGCGCTGGTGATCGTCGAGTACCAGAATAGGATCACGAACGGTGTCGATGATGGCGTGCGCGAGAGCAAGCGCTATACCGACCGGAATATCGATCGAACGGCGCGTCCGTCGGCAGTGCCGTAGCAAGCATGTGAACCTTTCCCCTCGCTTTCGAACGAGGGTGAAGCAGCGCTAATTTTCATAAAGTTGGCGCAAACGCCGAAACGCTTCATATGAGCGTTACACGACATTGCGCCTTTATTCCCGGAGAGTCGAGGCTTTTGCCATCACGAACGCATGACGACTACCCGTAGCGGCCGCCGATTTAGGGGCGCTAACATGAAGTGTCGCAGCCGAAGCCGCTCAGAGCCAACTCAGACCACGATGCTCCTGACGCTACGACACCGTCAGCGTCGGGCCACGCGCCAGCCCGACCACTGTCGAAAACAAGAACAGGATAATCGCGCCGACGAGAAACGTAATGGCCGAACCCCAACATAGCTCCGCAAGGCTGACGGCCTCTCGAAGCCGCGAAGGCGAAAAACGGCATTAACCCAATGACTTGCCGGGCAGTCCACGCGTGTGGAACCCGTGCTACCATCCGCGAGTTCACCGTGTCGCCTATGTAAGGAGTAACCGATGGCACCGCGGCCGAATTGGAAGGGTTTTCTGAAGCTGTCGCTGGTGTCGTGTTCGGTGGCGATGTACTCGGCCACGACGACCAACCAGCGCGTGCGCTTCAACATCATCAACCGCAACACCGGCAACCGCATCCGCAACGAAGTGGTGGATGCCGAGACCGGCGACCCGGTCGAGCAGGACGACCGCGTCAAGGGCTACAAGCTGGACGGCGATCAATATCTGCTTCTGGAGGATGACGAACTCGACAACGTGGCGCTGGAAAGCACCCACACCATCGACATCGAGGAATTCGTGCCGATGTCGGAAGTCGATCGCATTTATCTCGACGAGTCGTTCTATCTCGTGCCGCAGGATGACGTGGCGCAGGAAGCTTTCGCGGTGATCCGCGAAGCGATGGCGAAAGAGGATTTGGCCGGGCTCGCGCGCGTGGTGGTGTACCGGCGCGAGCGGCTACTGCTGGTGCGCCCGCGCGGCAATGGGCTGATGGCGACCGCACTGCGCTACAAGAACGAGGTGCGCGACGAGAAGGACTATTTCGACGACATCGAGAACATCAAGGTGCCCGCTGACATGCTCAAGCTCGCGGTCCATATTCTCGATACTAAGAAAGGGCATTTCAAGCCCGAGAAGTTCGAGGACCGCTATGAAAATGCTTTGCTCGATCTGATCAAGGCCAAGCAAGCCGGCAAGGCACCACCGACCGTATCCGAAACCAAACCCAGCAATGTGATCAACCTGATGGACGCCCTGCGGCGAAGCGCCAAGGCCGAGAGCCAAGCGCCCGCGAAGTCACGGGCGTCGTCGAAGACGTCTTCGAGCAAGAATGGCACTGCCCGCAAGCGGCCGAGCGCACGCCGCAAGGTCAAAAAAGCGGGTTGACGGGTGGGAGCTAAATGGCGGGGCTGAAGACCTATCAGGCCAAGCGCCGGTTCGGAGTAACCGCCGAACCGAAGGGTAAGGTTAAGCGCAAGAAAGGCCACGCCTTCGTCATCCAGAAGCACGCGGCGCGGCGGCTGCATTACGACCTTCGGCTTGAACTCGACGGCGTGATGAAGAGCTGGGCGGTAACGCGCGGCCCGAGCCTGGTGCCGGGCGAAAAGCGGCTGGCCGTGCAGGTCGAGGATCACCCGATTGAGTACAACAAATTCGAGGGCACGATCCCGCAGGGCGAATACGGCGGCGGCACCGTGATGATCTGGGACCGTGGCACCTGGGTACCCGAAATCGACCCGCACAAAGGCTTGACCAAAGGTCATCTCGCGTTCGAACTCGACGGCGAGAAGCTGCACGGTAACTGGCACCTCGTGCGCATGCACCAGCGGCCCGGCGAGAAGCGCGACAACTGGCTACTGATCAAGCAAAAGGATGATGCGGCACGCGACGCGCGCGAAAAGGACATCCTCGAGCAAAAACCGCGCTCGGTGAAAACCGGGCGTTCCATGGACGAGATCGCCAAAGGGCCGAAGAAGATTTGGTCGACGGCAAAAGCGCCTGCAACGGGCAAACTAAAAACCAAACCGCAAGCAAAAGCCAAAGCGAATACGAAGCGCGCGCGGGCTGCCACCGCATCGGCCATGCGCCGCCCGGCCAAATCGAAATCATTCAAAGGCGCCGGCGATCCAGATGACGGCGACCGCCGCGCTGCGCCGCCGGATTTTGTCGCACCCTGTCTTGCCACGCTCTCCGAGAAAGCGCCCGCGAGCGGCAATTGGATTCACGAGATCAAATTCGACGGCTATCGTATCCAGGCCCGGCTGGTCGAGGGCAAGGTCAGGCTGCTGACCCGGCGTGGCCTCGATTGGACCCGGAAATTCCCCACCATCGCCAAGGCAATTGCCAAACTGCCGGCCAAAGCCGCACTGATCGACGGCGAGTTGGTGGTCAATGGCGTGGATGGCGATCTCCAGCTTTTCCCTGCTGCAGCAAGCGCTCAAGGCAGGCAAAGACGAGCGCATGGCGTTCTATGCCTTCGACCTCCTGCACCTGAACGCCGACGACCTGCGGCCCTTGGCGTTGCATACCCGCAAGGCCGCACTGGCCAAGCTCCTGACGCGCGCGCCCAAGCACGGACCGCTGTACTTAAGCGAGTCGCTCACCGAGCCTGGGCCGGTGCTGCTCAAGCATGCCTGCAAGTTGGGCCTGGAAGGCATCATCTCGAAGATCGCAAACGCGCCTTATCATTCCGGCCGCGGGCACGATTGGATCAAGACCAAATGCTCCGACCGCCAGGAATTCGTGGTCGCGGGCTTTGCCCCGTCAACGGCGGATGCTCATTCGGTCGGCGCGCTGGTGCTCGGCGTCTACGAGCGCGGCAAGTTGCACTATGCCGGCCGCACCGGCACCGGCTTCACCCATGACGCCGCGCGCGATCTGTACCGCAAGCTCAAAGCCCTCAAGCTCGAAAGATCCGCCTTCGAGGTTATGCCGAAGGAGGAGCGCGGCGTGCGCAAGCCGATATGGGTCGAACCCAAAATGGTGGTGGAAGTCGATTTCCATGGCTGGACCCACGGCGACCGCGTCCGCCAGGCCTCGTTCCAGGGCGTGCGCGAGGATAAGCCGGCGAAGGAAGTGGTGCGCGAGGTGAAGGCGATGGCCGCCGTCAATAAGGATGCCGCCGCGAAGCGCAAGAGCGCGCCGATATCCGCCGGCAAGCAGAAAGATCGCGGTGGGCGCCATTACCCTGACTCATCCCGACCGCGTCTATTGGGACGACGTCCGGCATCACCAAGCGCGACCTCGCAGAATATTATCAGCAGATCTGGAAATGGATGCGGCCGCATGTGACGGGACGGCCGATCTCGCTGCTGCGTTGCCCCGAGGGTGCCGCCGGACAATGTTTCTTTCAGAAGCACGCCTCCGCCGGCATCAGCACCGAACATCTGCATCAGGTGGCCGAGAAAGGCGACAAGATCATTTCCATCGATGATCTCGACGGCTTGATCGCGCTGGTGCAGGCCGGCGTGCTTGGAGGTCCATACCCGCGGCAGTACCATTGACGCCCTCGGAAACGCCGATCGGCTTGTGTTCGATCTCGACCCCGGCCCCGGCACAGGCTGGAGCGATGTGGTGGCTGCCGCGCGCGACGTGCGCGCGCGGCTGGCAAAGCTAAAACTCAAGACTTTCCTGAAGACCTCGGGCGGCAAGGGGCTGCATGTGATCTTGCCGATCAAGCCGACGCCCTGGGAGGAAGCCAAGGATTTCACGCACGCGGTTGCCCTGATGATGGAGCAGGACGAGCCCGACCGTTACATCGCGACCTCGACCAAGGCCAAGCGCAAAGGCCGCATCTTCGTCGACTATCTGCGCAACAGCCGCGAGGCGACCGCGGTCGCGCCCTACTCCACCCGCGCGCGACCGGGCGCTGCGGTGTCGACGCCGATCGACTGGTCGGAGCTGGGCTCGCTCAAAAGCGCCGACCAATACACCGTGAAAAATCTCGTCCAGCGGCTCGCGCGCCTGCGCAAGGACCCTTGGGCCAATATCGGGCGCGTGAAACAGTCCTTGCCGCAGGCCAAATAAGGCTCTGCAAAAGCGCCGCGCCATCCGCGCAGGGAACCATGGACCTCGCTGTGCGTTATGACGCGCGCGCATTGTGGCGGGGAATTCCATGACGCAAGCAACGGCTCACAATCACCATCATTTGAATGGCAGCGGCTCGCCAACGATTGGTGCCTGGTTTTCACAATTCGCGCAGAAGACCGCGATTTGGACCGGCCATCCGACGGCGTTTTTGCTCGCTGTGCTCGTCATCGCGGTCTGGATCGTGACCGGCCCGCTCTTCCATTACAGCGACACCTGGCAGCTGGTGATCAACACCAGCACGACCATCGTTACCTTCCTGATGGTGTTCCTGATCCAGAACACCCAGAATCGCGACATGCTGGCCGTGCAGCTCAAACTGTCCGAGCTCGTGCTGGCGATGAAAGGCGCAAAAAACAAGTACGCCTCGATTGAAGACCTCACCGACGAGGAATTGCGGAAACTGCACGACGATTCCCGCATGCGCGCCGAATTGACGATGAATCACCTCAAGAAGCGCCACATCTCCCCCCGCCCGAATGGAAAGGACAAGGCGGCCGCTCCGCGCGTCGCGAAATCGCGCCGACCGCCGCAGCACGTCGCAAAATCTTGACCCGCACACACCCTGGTCCGGAACCATTGTTCCGTGAGGTGGTTACAGAACCAGCAACGTGCCGGATTTAAAATTCCGGCGGGACTTGCGGGAGCGGATCATGGCCTGCGCGATGGGGCTGACAGTAGGCTTGGCGCTCGCGTGCAGTATCGCGAGCGGTGAAGCCTTCGCGCAGAACCCAAATAAAATTTTCGGGGTTGCGTCCTATTACGTCTTGGACAGCGCGGGGCAGACCTCGTCCGGGCAACCCTACGATCCCGGAAAATTCACTGCCGCGCACCGCACGCTGCCGTTCGGCACGCACCTTCGCGTCACCGACCCGGCGACCCTTCTCAGTGTGGACGTAGTCGTCAACGATCGCGGGCCGTTCACCGAAGGGCGCGTGCTCGATCTGTCGCTCGCCGCCGCTACAGAATTACACATGATCGAGCGCGGGGTGATCGATGTGACGGTAGTGGTGCCGTAACCCCTAGACTGGGGTTCATAGAGTTCTGATCGGTTCAACCCATGGGGCTCCGATTCTTGTTTTCAACCATGCATTCGAGACTTCATGATCGGATAAACCTATGACGCGAAGATTTTTGATGGCAATGGTGGCGGCAGGCTTCGCGTTCGCCTGCGGCTTGCCGAACGGAGACGTATCCGCGAACGACGCGCAAGGATTTTCCGGCCTCGCGTCCCATTACACCAAGGGCTATGAGGGGACGACCACGTCCGGCGAGACCTACGATCCGAAAAAATTCACCGCCGCGCACCGCACGCTGCCGTTCGGAACGCGCTTGCGCGTCACCGACCCCAAGTCCCATCGCAGCGTGGACGTCATCGTCAACGATCGCGGACCATTTACCAAACGCTATGTGCTCGATCTGTCATACGCCGCGGCTGAAGCGCTTCATATGCCTGGCGACGGCCTGCTCAAAGTGACCGCGGCCGTGCAATAGCGGGACGCACTCAAGACCTTGGAATCATCTCCAACGCACTGACCGACGGCCCACAGCGCACCCAGATTTCTTGCGGAGCGCCGGGCGAGGCTTCGCCGTGCCGCAACTGCACGGTGTTCTCATTTAAAAGCGTCATGACGATTGCTTGTCCGGTGTCCCGTCCCGAGGCCGGCTCCGTATAAGAAAACCCGTGCCGGCTGTAGTTGCCTTCCAGAAGCTTGCCGCCGGGTGTCACGATTTCGGGTCCGCGAATGCTAAAATGCCGGCCGTCGCTGTGGCACCAGTTGCCATCGATCGCGTCGGCAAAAGCGGGGCCCGCCAGCATCACCAAGCCGAGCGCAGTCATGACACCGTTCAATTGATTGCCAAACATTGAGTATGCCCCTGCGGTTAGCGGGAGGCTATAATAACTGTGTTTCCCGCCCTTCGTCATGCCCCTATCCGCCGCCCAGCCACCCAAGGAAAAACCAATGCCCGCCAAGCGCCCGGCGCCACGCCTTCCCCTTATTGAAGAAGCCGACATGAATGAGGCGCAACGCGCGCTTATCGAGGCGATCCGCTCAGGCCCGCGCGGCAAATCCATCACCGTGCGCGGGCCGTTCGCGGTCTGGATGCATGCCCCGGAATTTGGCGAACTGGCGCAAAAGCTCGGCGGCTTTTGCCGGTACAAGACATCCGTGCCGCCACGGCTGTCTGAATTCGCTATATTGTGCACGGCGCGGCTTTGGCGCGCACAATACGAGTGGTTCGCCCACGCCCCCATCGCCGAACAAGCTGGCGTCAATAAGAAAACGATTCAGGATCTGCGCGCGGGCCGGGTGCCGAAGTCGGCGGCAAAAGACGAGCGCGCGATCTACGATTTCGTCCAGGAACTCTACAAGTCCAACCGCGTGAGCGACCGCGCCTACAAACGCGTGCATGCTTTCCTCGGCAATGCCGGCACGGTCGAGCTCGTCGGCATCCTCGGCTATTACGTCATGATTTCAATGACGCTGAATATCTACCGCATGATGCCGCCACAAGATGCGGAACTTGCTTTCGCCGAGCCAAAATAGCGGTGCCGATAAAACTAAATCCCGGCGCCTGTTCAGCGTCGGGATTCAGATTTTCGAAAAGATAATCGAATACAGCGTTAGCAGGTTTGGCGAGTCTTGTAGATCACATCGCCATTGCGCAGCGTGATGCGCTCCTTAACGATTCGGCATTCGGCGTGGTGATGCCGCCACTCGTTGCGATGCCGCCAGCTGTCATCATGATCGCGCTCGCGAATGGCTACGCCATTTTCGCCGGCGCGAACCACGACTTCCGCCGACGCCGGAAGAGCCGCGAATAGGGTCGCCCCGATGACTGCGCCTAGGACTAGCAGCTTCATATGTAGCCTCCTTCTTAACCCCGCGAGCGTGTGACAACGCGTGAGGAGGAAGAAAGTTTCTCTGAACACATCGTACGCAGAATGAACCTGCGTTCATGCTGCGCAGCAATGCGCGGATGAGATTTTCCCGACTCGAATTCTTCGAAATTCAGTGACCTTGCATCTTCATGCCGCCGCCCATGCCGGGCATGTCACCGCCGCCGGTCTGCGCGCCGATGCCTTCAACCGCGAAGGTGACGTCGACCTTGCCGGCTTTCTCGAACAGGAGCGCGGCCTTGATTGGCTGGCCTTGCGCGAGCGGCTGCTTCAAGCCGACGAACATCACGTGATAGCCGCCAGGCTTCAACTCGACGGTTTCCCCCGGCTTGATCTCGATGCCCTTGCCCATCGAGCGCATCTGCATCACGCCGTTGTCCATGCTCATCTCATGCACTTCAAAACGATCTGAGACAGCGGTCGACCCGCCGATCAAACGGTCGGTCGCCGTGCCGGTATTGGTGATCTTCATATACCCGGCGCCGACGCTGGCGCCTTTCGGGGTCGCCCGCGCCCAAGAGGCGGAAATTTTCAAACTGCCGGCGGTGACGTCTTCGGCCTGCGCCGGCATTGCCACGTATGCGGCAAGAACGGCGGCGAATATGAAAGCGATACGAGTCATCGTTTGATCTCCTGACGATGCAGCGCGCGCTTTGTGCGCACAGACTGCAAGTTAATTTTTTTAACGCGAATTAGACGCCGAAAATTTCAGGCGGCCGGTGGCGCGCGCGGGACTTGCGGGCTTCTTTCGGCCCGCCGGAGGTCCGGCTCGATTACCCGCGGCAGCATCATGGCGTGGCCGTTCGTCGTCGACGCAGGGGTAATGACGACTTGCCGCGGGCCGGAAAGCGCTTGGCCGCAGCACTGCATGCCGCAGGCTGCGGCACAGCCACAGCCGGCGTCGTGACTGGCCGGTGGCTGCGAGCCATGAGCGGTTAAGTCCGTCGCACAGACAGTGGGGTCGACGGCAGCTCCGGCCGCGACCGACAGCGGCAGCAGCAATGCCTGAAGCACGACCACGTAGGCCGCAATCACCATTACTCGCCGGGAACCGGAGGATTTTCGCATCGAGGCCAGTCTAGCGCAGGATGATGGCGCACAGGCAATAGGAGCAAAATGCCCCCATGCCGGGTCGAACCAGCGCAGCCGATATGCTAGGCTTAGCCGTCATGGCCAAGGAGCAATTGTCTTCATCCGACAGTGAGCCGCGCGTGGTGAATTTTCGCCGCGGCCGCGGTGCCGCACGGCCGCAAGCGGCGGACCCGCCGCCGGTGGAGGACCTTGCCAAATACCAGCGCAGTGAAGGCGCCGACGACTATCGCCACCGCATGCTCGTGAACGGCGCGGCGCTTCTGTTCGTATTCGCGCTGATCGGCGCCGGCCTCTGGCTGGCCGACACCATGGCGCGGATGCGAAAGGATCAGGATTGCGTCCTGTCGGGACGACGCAACTGCCTGCCGATCGAGGCGCCCAAGGAGCGTTGGTGAGCCCGCCCGGGCGCGGGCTGAACTACCAGGTACACGCGCGTTGGCCTATTAGCCAGTTTTGCCCGTTAAACGCCCCTCGCCATTGAACTTAGCCGCCTGCTTCGCTATACGGGCAGCCGACCGCATGCCGGTGGAAGGCTGGGCCAAAGGCTGCCGCGCGGGCTTTCAGGGCGTCGGCTGTCCGATTGCCAGAACTCCAAATAAATCAGAGAGTTAACGATGTCCTCTACATTCGAAACGATTGCCAATATTATCGCCGAGACCTGCGACATCCCGCGGGACTCGATCAAGCCGGAAAGCCACGCCATTAACGATCTTGGCATCGACAGCCTTGATTTCCTCGATATCGCATTTGCCATCGACAAGGCCTTCGGGATCAAGCTGCCGCTCGAGCAGTGGACGCAGGAAGTCAACGACGGCAAGGCGACCACCGATCAGTATTTCGTTCTCCAGAATCTGAGCGCCCGCATCGACGAACTCGTCGCTGCCAAGGGGGCGTAAAAGCCCCCGCATGCGTCTCGAGTATTTTCAGCTGATCGATCGGATCGTCGACCTCAATCTCGCGGACCGCAAGATCAGCAGCCTGGCCACGGTTCCAGCCGCAAGCACGATCTTCGAAGGCCATTTTCCCGGCTATCCGCTGATGCCGGGCGTGCTGCTGATCGAAACCATGGCGCAGACTTCCGGCTGGCTGGTCGTGGCGTTGAACGGCTATGCGCGCATGCCGTTCCTGGCGCAGGTGAAGGAGGCGAAGTTGCGCACGTTCGTCACTCCGGGCACGCAACTGTCGATCGAGGCGCATCTGGAGCACGACGGCTCCGGCTTCGCCGTCGCCAAGGCGAAAATTCGCGCCGATGGAAAGCCGATATGCGATGCCACGCTGACGTTCCGTATTGTCGATTTCCCCAATCCCGAAATGGCAAAATGGATGCAGGATACCGCGGCCAGCATCGGACTTAACGTTGAGGCCCCGACCAATGGTTGAGGCCGCTCGCGAAGCCTGGATCACCGGCGTCGGCATCGTCTCCTGCCTGGGCGAAGGCACCGACGCGCATTGGCAGAAGCTGATGGCGGCGCATCCGAACGCCGACAGCACAACGTTTGCACCCTTCATCGTGCATTCGCTCGCACCGATCAATTTCGACGCCCAGATCCCGAAAAAGGGCGATCAGCGCCAGATGGAAAACTGGCAGCGCATCGGCACTTACGCCGCCGGCCTCGCGCTCAATTCCGCCGGCCTCAAGGGCAAGACCGACGTTCTCTCGCGCATGGATATGATCGTCGCTGCCGGTGGCGGCGAGCGCGACCTCGCGACCGATTCAACGATCCTGTCCGGCATGCCGCGCGCAAAGGATCCGGCGGCGTTTCTCAATGAGCGCCTGATGAACGACCTGCGCCCGACCCTTTTCCTGGCGCAACTTTCCAATCTGCTGGCCGGCAACATTTCGATCGTGCACGGCGTGACAGGATCGTCGCGCACCTTCATGGGCGAGGAAGCTTCCGGCGTCGATGCCGTGAAGATCGCCGTTGCACGCATCTCCGCCGGGCAAAGCGATATCGCGCTGGTCGGCGGCGCGCATAACGGCGAGCGGCCCGATCTGCTGATGCTTTATGAGTTCGGCGGGCTCACGTTGAAGGACAACTATAAGCCGGTTTGGGAGCGTGGCGAAAAAGGCGGCTTCGCACTCGGCTCGCTGGGCGCGTTCCTTGTTATCGAGGCGCGCGAACATGCCGAGAAGCGCGGCGCAAAACCACTGGCGCGGCTCACGGCGGTGTTCTCCGACCGCACCAACCGGCAGCCCGGCAAGGTGACGGCTGCCCTCACCCGGCTGTGGGACAAGATCAAGGACAAGGTCAAAACCGGCCATGCCGCGGTGCTTTCCGGCGCCACCGGCGCCGGCCCTGCGACCGCCGAGGAGCGCGCCTTTCTCGAGCAGCATGGCGACCTTGCCGTGCGCGCCACAGGTTCCTATCTCGGGCATGGGCTGGAACCGCAGTTTCCCATGAATGTGGCGCTGGCCACGGTCGCGCTTGGCCATGGTAGTCTGTTTCCACCCTGCGATAAGAGCGGTTTGGAGCGTCCAATGAGCGGCGAATTGAGCCAAGTCTTGGTGACCGGTGTCGGGCATTGGCGGGGTGAAAGCCTTGCCTTGATCGAAAGGGTCGGTTGAGGGAGAGCGAACATGGCGTCTACCAAGGACAAAATGGGCCGCCCGATCGTGGTGGTGACCGGTCTCGGCGTGGTCACCTCGCTTGGCGCCGGCAAGAACGACAATTGGGCCAAACTGACGGCCGGCAAGTCCGGCATTCGCGCCATCACTCGCTTTGGCACCGAAAACCTGAAGACCCGCATCGCCGGCACCATCGATTATCTGCCACCGCAATCCTGCGCCGCCGCACTGTCCGAGAGCTTTGCCGATCTGGCTGCCGAAGAAGCCATCGCCGAGTCCGGGATCGGTTCGCGCGGCGAATTTCCCGGCCCGCTGTTCCTGGCCGTGCCGCCGATTGAACTGGATTGGCCGCAGCGGATTGAACTCAGCGCCCGCTCAGGCGCCAACGACAAAGTCACCTACAGTGACATCCTGCGGGTCAGTTCGCAGTTTCCCGCCTATCATGAACGCTTCCTGTTCGGCTCGGTGGCCGACCATCTCGCCGAGAAATTCGGCACGCAAGGGTCGCCAATCTCGCTCTCCACCGCCTGCGCCTCGGGCGCTAGCGCGATCCAGCTCGGCGTCGAGGCGATCCGGCGCGGAGAGACCGATGCCGCGCTCTGCATTGGCACTGATGGCTCGATCAACCCGGAGTCGCTGATCCGCTTCTCGCTGCTTTCCGCGCTATCGACGAGCAACGAAAACCCGCAAGGGGCGGCACGGCCGTTCGCCAAAAACCGCGACGGCTTCGTCATGGCCGAAGGTGCCGGCGCGCTGGTGTTGGAAAGCTACGAATCCGCAAAGGCGCGCGGCGCCAAGATCCTCGGTGTGCTCGAAGGCTGCGGCGAGATGTCCGATAGCTTCCACCGCACCCGCTCAAGCCCGGACGGCAAGCCGATCGTCGGCTGCATCGTCAATGCCATCAAGGACGCCGGCCTCACGCCCGATGACATCGATTACGTCAACGCGCACGGTACTGGCACGCCGGAAAATGACAAGATGGAAGCTCTCGGCGTCTCCACAGTGCTGGGGGAGCGCGCAAAGAACGTACCGATCTCCTCCAACAAGTCGATGATCGGCCATACTTTGTCGGCGGCCGGCGCGGTCGAGGCGGTGTTCTCGCTGCTCACGTTGCAGAACCAGCGCATACCGCCAACGATCAACTACGACATTCCGGACCCGGCGATTGCGCTCGACGTCGTGCCCAACAAAGCGCGCGACGCGCGCGTGACCCACGTCATGTCGAACTCGTTCGGTTTCGGCGGACAAAACGTTTCGCTGGTGATGGGGCTCGAGCGGGCCTAACGCATGATCCCGAAAAATGGGTACCGATTTTCGGGAAAGATCATGCGCCAACAAAAATGAGCCCGTCGCTTAAACCATGCGCACGCTGAGACTTATCGCCGACCGCAAGCTCGAACTTGCCGATGTGCCTCCGCCGCCGCCGCCCGGCGAGGGCGAAGTGCAGATCCGCGTCAAGTCAGTCGCGCTTAATTACCTCGATGTCTGGGGCTTTCGCGGCATGGCCTTCGCCAAGCGGCAGCTTCCGCTGACGGTCGGCGTGGAAGCCTCCGGCGAGATCGCGGCCGCAGGTGCCGGCGTCGCCAATTTCAAGTCCGGCGATCGTGTGGTGATGTACGGCGCCAAGACCTGCGGGCATTGCACCGCCTGCCGCGAAGGCCGCGACAATCTGTGCGAAAATGTCGGCGGCATCATGGGTTTCCACCTCGACGGCTTCGCGCGCGATCTGATCAATCTCCCCGCGCGCCTGGTCATCGCGGTGCCGGCCGGCATATCGTTCCGCGACGCCGCCTGCGCGCCGATCGCCTTCGCCACCGTCGAGCACATGTTGTTCGATAACGCCAAGCTCAAGCCGGGCGAGACAATTTTGGTGCATGCGGGCGGCTCCGGCATCGGCTCGGTCGCCATCAAGATGGCCAAGGCGCTCGGCTGCACTGTCATCACCACGGTCGGCGACGACGCTAAGGCCGAGAAAGCCAAGGCGATCGGCGCCGATCACGTCATCAACTACAAGACCGAACGTTTCGAGGGTGTCGTCCGCAAACTGACCGCCAAGAAAGGCGTCGACGTGGTGTTCGAACATGTCGGTGGCGAAGGCTTCAACGCCTCGTTGTTTTGCCTCAAGCGCGGCGGAAGACTTGTGACCTGCGGCTCGACCGCGGGCCCCACCGTCACCATCAACCTGATGCAGCTGTTCCAGCAGCAGTACAAGATTTTCGGCTCGTTCGGCGCCTCTATGCGCAATATCCGCGACAGCCTTTCGAAGATCGCGGCCGGCATGGCGCCAATCATCGATACCGAGGTGGCGCTGGAGGATTTTGAAAAAAGCCTGGCGCGGCTGGAGAGCCGGCAGGTGTTCGGCAAGGTGATTGTGAATTTCTAGCGATTGCACCTCTGGGGGCGGGCCATGACGCGATTAATCCGGCGCCTGCGCCGCGGCCTTAAGCGCGCCGGCGATGCGCTGCTCGGCGCGTTCGCGGTGGGCCTGCTCAAGATCATCCGGCTGACCGATCCGGACAAGATGGCCAATTTCGCCGGCTGGGCGATGCGCAAGATCGGACCTCTGTTCAAGGAAGACCGCATCGGCCGCGCCAATCTGGTCGCCGCCTTCCCGGAGAAATCCCCAAGCGAGATAGAGACCATCCTGAGCGGGGCCTGGGACAATATGGGCCGCATGGGAGCGGAGTTTGCGCAGCTCGACCGACTCTGGGATTGGGACCCGGCCGTTCCCGACCGCATCAACCGCATCGTCATCACGCGCGAGAACATTGAGCGCTGGATGAAAATCGCCAATGACGGCAAGCCGGCACTGATCTTCGCGGCGCATCTCGGAAATTGGGAATTGCCGGCGATTTGCGCGGCGACCTACGAACTCGACAGTGCGGTGCTTTATCGAAGGCCCAACATTCCGGCCATCGACCGCTGGCTGCGCGAAACGCGCAAAGTCAGCATGGGCCAATTGATCTCGACCGGGCTCGATGCGCCTGTGCGAATTTCCGACGCGCTCAAGCGCGGCGCCCATGTCGGCATGCTTGTCGACCAGTATTATGTGCGCGGCGTCGACGTGACCTTTTTTGGCCGCCGCACCAAGGCCAATCCGCTGATCGCCCGGCTCGCACAGCATTTCGACTGCCCTATCCACGGTACTCACGTGGTGCGGCTGCCGGACAATCGCCTTCGCCCGGAACTCACCGAGGAAATCCGGCCTGCGCGCGAGGCCGAAGGCAAGATCGACATCGCCGCCACCATGCAGATCATCACCAGCGTGGTCGAAGGCTGGATTCGCGAGCATCCCGAGCAGTGGCTCTGGCAGCACCGACGCTGGCGGCCGGAGGATGATCTCCCTACTTCCCCGTCTTGATCTTGGTCCACAACCGGTTGAGCACGCGCTGCGATTTCTGGTCGCGCGCGCTCACGGTATAGAGCCCCGCCATTGTGGCCACGTCCGGATAGACGCTGATGTCCTCGAACACGGCCTTGTCGATTAATTTCTGGCTCGCCAGGTTTCCGTTGGCATAGGCAACCAAATTGCTGTTCTTTGCCGCCACCTCGGGCTTGAGCAGGAAATCGATGAAGGCGTGTGCCTCGGCGACGTTCTTGGCGTCTTTCGGGATGGCGAGATTGTCGAAGAACATCTGCGCGCCCTCCTTCGGAATCGCATAACCGATCTCAACGCCGTTCTTGGCCTCGGCGGCGCGCTTCTGCGCCTGCTTGATGTCGCCCGACCAGCCCACAACGAAGCATATTTCGCCGCTCGCAAGCGCATTGAGATATTCCGAGGAATGGAATTTCCGCACATAGGGCCGGATCTTCATCACCAGATCGGCGGCGCGTTGCAGTTCCTTGTCGTCGGTCGAATTTGGATTGAGCCCGAGGTAATGCAGCGCCGCTGGCATGATATCATCGGAAGAGTCGAGCATGTGCACGCCGCAGTCCTTGAACTTGGCGAGATTCTCGGGCTTGAACACGATGTCCCAGTTGTCGATCTTCGCATTCGGTCCAAGCCGCTCGCGCACCGCTTTGACGTTGTAGCCGATGCCGGTGGTGCCCCACATGTAGTTGACCGCGTACTGGTTACCGGGATCGTAGACCGCCAGCCGCTTGGCGATATCCGGCCAGACATTGCCGATATTCGTGAGCTTGCTCTTGTCGAGTTTCTGGAACACGCCGGCCTTGATTTGGCGTTCGAGAAAATAGGCGGTTGGCACCACCACGTCGTAACCGGATTTCCCAGCGAGTAGCTTGGTCTCCAGCGTGTCGTTGGAGTCGAAGGTGTCGTACTGCACCTTGATGCCGGTCTCCTTGGTGAACTGGGCGAGCACCTCGGGGTCGATATAGTCCGACCAGTTGTAGACATTGACCCCGCGCGCTTTCTGCGCGGCGGCACCGGTGATACTGACGGTGCACAGGATAAGAGCTAGGCCTGAGAGCAAGCCCGCAATCGCAAAAATACGGCGCATGGGAAGCCTCGGAAGGATGGTTCAGGTTTTGGTGGGAAGCCCGGCCGCTTTCCAGGCCAGAATGCCGCCGGCGAGATGGCTGTCGTAGGGATAGCCCTGTTCCTGCGCGGCCAGCGAAGCCGTTACCGAGCGTTTGCCGGAGCGGCAGGCAAACACCACCTGCTTGCCTTGCGGATCGGGGATGGCGGCCGGATCGAACAAAGACAGCGGCACGATCACGGCGTCCGGATAACTTTCCACCGCGGTCTCGTTGGGCTCGCGCACGTCGACCAGCAGCATGCGGCCTTCGGTGAGGCCCTTGGCGACCTCTTCGGGCGTCAGGTCGTGCACTTTTGATTTTTCGAAGAAGCCCAAAACCATGCGGCAGTTCCCCTCTTAGCCGAGCATTATTAGCGCGAAATCAGGGGCGGCGACACCTGCCTTTTAGACTGTCACCTGTGTTCCGACCTCGACCACCCGCCCGGTCGGAATCTGGAAATAGTCGGTGGCGTCGTTGGCCACGCGGGTGAGCCCGATGAACAGGCGGTCCTGCCAGCGCGGCATGCCGGAATGGGCGGCCGGCTTGAGCGAACGGCGCGACAGGAAGAACGACGTCGACATGATGTCGAACTGCCAGCCGAGCTTGCGCGCGATCGCCAGCGCCTTCGGCACGTTGGGCGTTTCCATGAAGCCGAACCGCAGCACCACCCGCGAGAACGTCTTGCCCACCGGCTCGATGCGCACCCGCTCGGCCGGCATCGACCCGCGGCGTATCGGCGGTCTCGATGGTGAGGATGACGTTCTTCTCGTGCAGCACCTTGTAGTGCTTGAGGCTGTGCATCAGCGCGGTCGGCGCGCTGTCCGGATCGCTGGTGAGGAACACCGCGGTGCCGGGCACGCGCGCGGCGGCTTCTTTTCCAGGCTCGCGACCAGGGACTCGAGCGGGATTTCCAGGCGGCGGGTCTTCTCGAACAGCAGCCGGCTGCCGCGCCGCCACGTGTACATCACCGCCATCACCACGGCGCCGAGCGCCAGCGGCATCCAGCCGCCCTCGACGACCTTGAGCAGGTTGGCGGACAGGAACGTCAGATCGATGAACAGGAACGGCAGCATCAGCGCCAGCGCCCCGAGCAGCGGCCAGCGCCAGACCCGCCGGATCACGATGATCGCCATCATGGCGGTGACCACCATGGTGCCGGTGACGGCGATGCCGTAGGCGGAGGCGAGCGCGCTCGACGAGCGGAACAGCGCCACCAGCAGCAGCACGCCGACCAGCAGCAGCGTGTTGACGCGCGGCATGTAAGATCTGCCCGAACAGCGACTTCCGAGGTGTGGCGGATTTCCAGGCGCGGCAGCAGGCCGAGCTGGATCGCCTGCTGCGTGAGCGAATAGGCGCCGGTGATCACCGCCTGGCTCGCGATCACGGTGGCGGCGGTGGCGAGCACCACCATCGGCAGCAGCGCCCATTCCGGATAGAGCAGGAAGAACGGATTCTCGATCGTCTTCGGATCGGCCAGCACCAGCGCGCCCTGCCCGAGATAATTGAGCAACAGCGCCGGCAGCACCACCACCAGCCAGGCAAAGCGGATCGGACCGCGGCCGAAATGACCGAGGTCGGCATAGAGCGCTTCCGAGCCGGTCACCACCAGGAACACGGCGCCGAGCGTGTAAAAGCCGATCATGCCGTGGTGAAGCAGAAAGTTCACGCCGTAATAGGGATTGAACGCCAGCAGCACCGTGCCAATTTTGTCCGATATGCCAAAGCCCGGCGACGGCAATGGCGGCGAACCAGACCAGCGTGATCGGACCGAAGAACGCGGCGACCTTGGCGGTGCCGCGCGACTGCACCGCGAACAGTCGCGACCAGGATCACCACCGTGATCGGCACGACGTATGCATCGAAGGCCGGCGTCACGATCTTCAAGCCTTCGACCGCCGAGAGCACCGACAGCGCCGGCGTGATGATGGCGTCGCCATAAAACAGCGCGCCGCTGATGATGCCGAGCAGGATCACGATGCCGCTGCTGCCGCCGAGCGCGCGCGAGGCCAGCGCCATCAGCGCGAGCGTGCCGCCTTCGCCGTTATTGTCGGCGCGCAGCAGGATCAGCACGTATTTGGCGGTGACGACCAACGAACAGCGCCCAGATGATCAGCGACAGAATGCCGAGCACCACCGGCTCGCTCGCCGGATTGCCGGGCCCGACCGCCGCCAGCACCGACTCGCGCAACGCGTAGAGCGGGCTGGTGCCGATGTCGCCGTAGACGACGCCGATGCTGCCGAGCGTGAGCGCCCAGAAGCCGGTTTTGGCTGACGGCGTGCGCTTCGGCACCATCGGCCGCGACCGAGCCGCCGTGTGGCGGCAGTACTGGGGGACATGGGTAGTCGGCCTGGATTTATTGCAATGCAAAAATCTATGGGAGGCGGCTTATAACGCCGGTCCAGACTTGGCGGCACTAGCCATTTGCGCAAATCGCAAGCCCGAGCCATGCGAATGTCGCAGGGCCTATTTTCGATAACCATATCAGTGGCTTAGTGTAACAGTTTTCCAGCCGTCAGGTTCAGACCGTCACCTGCGTGCCGACCTCGACCACCCGCCCGGTCGGAATCTGGAAGAAGTCGGTGGCGTCGCTGGCCGAGCGCGCCAGCCAGATGAACAGATGATCCTGCCAGGACGGCATGCCCGATTGCGCCGACGGCTTGAGCGCGCGCCGCGACAGGAAGAACGACGTCGACATGATGTCGAATTGCCAGCCGTGCTTGCGCGCGATCGCCAGCGCCTTCGGCACGTTGGGCTGCTCCATGTAACCGAACTTCAGCGACACGCGCGAAAAATGCTTCGACAGCGGCGTGATCTGCACCCGCTCTTCCTCGGCACGCGCGGCGTGTCGGCGGTGATGATGGTGAGGATCACGTTGTGCTCGTGCAGCACTTTGTTGTGCTTGAGATTGTGCAGCAGCGCGGTCGGCGCGAATTCCGGATCGCTGGTGAGGAACACGGCGGTGCCGGGCACGACATGCGGCGGCTTCTTCTCCAGACTGCGGAACAGCGTGTCGAGCGGCACTTCGGTGCGCCGGGTCTTGCTGACCAGGATTCCGGTGCCGCGCCGCCAGGTCAGGATCAGCAGCACCATGCCGGCGCCGAACAACAGCGGCGCCCAGGCGCCTTCGAACAATTTCAGGAAATTGGCGGAGAAGAACGTCACGTCGACAATCACGAACGGCACGATCAGCAGCAGCTGCCTTCCACAGCGGCCATTGCCATAGCTTCCAGATCACGACGAAGGCGAGCAGCCCGTCCACCACCATGGTGGTGGCAACCGCGATGCCATAGGCGGAGGCGAGCGCGCTCGAGGTGCGGAACAGTCCGACCAGCAGCAGCACGCCGACCAGCAGAGCGATCGTCACGCGCGGAATATAAATCTGGCCGACATGCGATGCCGAGGTGTGCAGGATAGCGAGCCGCGGCAGCAGGCCGAGCTGGATCGCCTGATGCACCAGCGAATAGGCGCCGGTGATCACCGCCTGGCTCGCGATCACGGTCGCCGCCGTCGCCAGCACGACCATCGGCAGCAGGAAGGCTTCCGGCACCAGGCGGTAGAACGGATTCTCGATCGCCGCCGGATCGGCCAGCACCTTGGCGCCTTGCCCGAAATAATTGATCAGCAGCGCCGGCAGCACCAGGCAGAGCCAGGCGGTCTGGATCGGCTTGCGGCCGAAATGACCGAGATCGGCATAGAGCGCCTCGCCGCCGGTGACCACGAGAAATACGGCACCGAGCGTGACCAGACCGATTTGGCCGTGATCGAGCAGAAAGGCGATCGCCGTAGAGCGGATTGATCGCCAGCCAGCACGTGCGGATCGTCGAGAATGTGCAGCGCGCCGGCGATCGCGATCGCCACAAACCAGACCACCATGACGGGTCCGAACAGCGCGGCCACTTTGGCGGTGCCGCGGCTTTGCGCGGCGAACAGACCGACCAGGACGAAGACCGTGAGCGGCGCCACGTAGTCGCCGAAGGCCGGGCTTGCGAGCTTGAGCCCTTCGACCGCGGACAGCACCGAGATCGCCGGCGTGATCACGCAGTCGCCGAGAAACATCGAGGCGCCGATGACGCCGAGGATAAATACGATAGCGCGTCCGCCGGCCGAGGGCACGGGTCGCCAGCGCCGTCAGCGAGAGCGTGCCGCCCTCCCCGTTATTGTCGGCGCGCAGCAGGATCAAAACGTATTTCAGCGTCACGGTGACGATCAGCGCCCACACGATCAGCGAGAGCACGCCGAGCACGATGTCGCGGGTGACCCCCTGATTCGTGCTGGCCGCGATCGCCGCCTCGCGAAAGGCGTAGAGCGGGCTGGTGCCGATATCGCCATAGACGACGCCGACGCTGCCCAGCGCCAAAGCCACAAAGCTCGGCGGCGCTTCTTGGCCGCCATGGGCGGCTTGGGCTCGGCGGAAGCCGCCGTCTCGTTCACGCCATTGCTCATTGAGATTGTTTCGGTCCGCCGGCCGTCCGGAAGGCGGGCTTATAACATCGCAACGCAGGCGAGAATACCGGCTTTTTGGCCGAGCCGATGACGCGGTCAAGCGCGATGGAAGCCGATTTCAGGGGCTGAAATCGGCCGGAATCGGCGGCTCTTCCCGCATCAGGGTAATGGTGACGCGGCGGTTCGGCGACATCGAGGGATTGTCGGGGAACAGCGGATCGGTGTCGGCTTTGCCGGCCACCATGAAGATGTTCCCGGTCGGCAGCCCTTCGCCGGCAAGAATCTCGCGCACGGCATTGGCGCGGTCGGCGGAAAGTTCCCACGGTCCGTAGCCGGGCTTTTCGGGCACCTTGCTCGACGCGGTATGGCCGATGATGGAGACACGGTACGGCATCGCCTTGAGCGACGGCGCGATCTTCTGAATCAGCTTGCGGGTGCGCTCGAGAGGTTCCTTGGCGCCGTCGGCAAACATCGAGCGGCCGTCCTGATCGACGATCTCGATGTTGAGACCCTGCTTGGTCTCCTCGACCATGATGTGTTTCGAGGCCTCGGTGATCTCCGGCATTTCCTGCAAGGCCTGGCGCAGCGAGGCAGAGGCGAGCGCGAATTTGCTGTCGTCTTTGAAGCGGGCGCCATAGCTGCGCTCGTGATCGTTCTCGTCCGGCGCCGGCGTCGCGGACGCTTCCGATGGATCGATATGCGCGGCGTTCTTGAGCTTCGGCCGCGTCGGCAAGCCCAGCAATCTCGATGATGCCGGAGTAGCGCACTTTGTCCTGCACGCCGAAGGCGTCGCGCATCGAGCCGGCGACCACTTGCAGCTTGGCCTGGTCCTGGGTGGAAAAGGCGACCAGCATCACGAAGAACGCCACCAGCAGGCCCATCAGGTCCGCGAAGGTCACGAACCAGCCGTGACCACCGGCAGCGTGTCCATCTTTCTTGCGTGCCATGACGATCGCCACACGCCGCTACGCCGGCGCCAGTCTCGGCTCTTCGTCTGCTTCGGAGTGGCGATGTTTCTCCGGCAGATAGGCGAGCAGCATTTCGCGCACCAAGCGTCGGGCTCTTGGCTTCGCGGATCATCAGGATGCCGTCGATGATGAGCGTGCGGTTGATTTCCTCGTCCACCAGCTTGAGGTGCAGCTTGTCGGCAATCGGCAGGCAGAACAGGTTTGCTACCGCCGCGCCATAGAAGGTGGCGAGCAGCGCGACCGCCATGTAAGGACCGAGCTTGGACGGATCGGTCATGTTGGCGAACATCTGCACCATGCCGATCAGCGTGCCGATCATGCCGAAGGCCGGCGCGCAGTCGCCGACCGCGCGGTAGATCTTCTGGCCTTCGTCGAGATGGGTAAGGAAGTTGTCGCGGTCGCGTTCGAGATTGTCGCGGATGAAGGTGCCGTCATAGCCGTCGGCGACGAAGCGGATGCCTTTGGCGAGGAACGGATCCTCGATATCGACTTTTTCCAGCCCGATCGGGCCGGACTTGCGGGCGATTTCGGCAAGCCCCGCCAGTTCGTCGACCAGGTCGCGCTGGCTCATGCGGCGCAGCGAGAAGGCGAATTTGGCGCCCAGCGGCAGCCCGTGGAAGATCGAGGCAAGCGGAAAACGGATCAGGGTCGCCGCGAAGGATCCGCCGAAAATGACGATGAAGGCATGTAAGTCGGCGAACATCCGCAGATCGCCGCCCAGCATGATCAGCGTGCAAAGCACGAGAGCGCCTGCCGCCAGGCCCAGACCGGTCGCAATATCCATGACGCCTACCCCACCAACGCGCACGACTTGCGCGAACGCCGACCCCGACGCTGCGGTCCGACCCTAGACGGGCGCTGTTAAGGAGCGGTAAAGGCTAACCGTTCGTGAAAGAAAAACGACCCGGCCAATGCCCGGCTAATCGCGTGACCGGCCGGTAAAAAGCTGCGAAAATCGCGACAAATGAGCCACCAAGGCCCTACGGTCCTGCCCAGGACCGCTTCAAAAAACCGGAGGAAAGCGACCCATGCGTGAGATCGGCCATTTCATCGGCGGTAAGCCCGTCAAGGGCGCCTCCGGCCGCCTCGGGGACGTCTTCGATCCCAATACCGGCGAGGTGCAGGCCAGGGTCGCGCTCGCCAGCAAGAGCGAGGTCGAGTCGGCCATCGCCAATGCCCAGGCCGCCCAGCCCGCCTGGGCTGCCACCAATCCGCAGCGCCGCGCGCGCGTGATGTTCAAGTTTCTGGAGCTGGTGGCGGAGGAATACGACGACCTCGCGAGGCTTCTGTCGTCGGAGCACGGCAAAACCTTTCCCGACGCCAAGGGCGACATCCAGCGCGGCCTGGAAGTGGTCGAATTCGCCTGCGGTATTCCGCATCTTCTCAAGGGGGAGTACACGGAAAGTGCCGGTCCTGGCACCGATCTTTACTCGGTGCGGCAACCGCTCGGCGTGGTCGCGGGTATTACGCCGTTCAATTTCCCCGCCATGATCCCGCTGTGGAAGTGCGCGCCGGCCATCGCCGTCGGCAACGCCTTCATCCTCAAGCCGTCAGAGCGCGATCCGTCGGTGCCAATGCGCATTGCCGAACTGTTTCTCGCAGCCGGGCTCCCCGAGGGTATCCTCAATGTCGTCAATGGCGACAAGGAAGCCGTCGACACCCTGCTGACCGACCGCCGCGTGATGGCGATCGGCTTCGTTGGCTCGTCCGATATTGCGCAATACATCTATTCGACCGGCGCCGCGCACGGGAAACGCGTGCAATGTTTCGGCGGCGCCAAGAACCACATGATCGTGATGCCGGACGCCGACATGGACCAGGCGGTCGATGCGTTGATCGGCGCAGGCTATGGCTCGGCCGGCGAACGCTGCATGGCGATCTCGGTGGCGGTGCCGGTCGGCAAGAAGACCGCCGACATCCTGGTCGAGAAGCTGATCCCGCGCGTGGAGAGCCTGAAGATCGGCCCCTCCTCCGACCCGCAGGCCGACTACGGACCGATGGTGACCAAGGCGCACCTTAACAAGGTGAAGGACTACGTCGATCTCGGTGTCAAGGAAGGCGCCAAGCTGCTGGTCGACGGCCGCGGCTTCAAAATGCAAGGTTATGAGGGCGGCAACTTCATGGGCGGCTGCCTGTTCGACGACGTGAAGCCGAACATGCGCATCTACAAGGAAGAAATCTTCGGCCCCGTGCTCTCGGTAGTGCGCGCCAAGGACTACGAAGAGGCGGTGCGGCTTCCTTCCGAGCACGATTACGGCAACGGCGTTGCCATATTCACCCGCGACGGCGACGCCGCGCGCGATTTCGTCAACCGCGTGCAGGTCGGCATGGTAGGCGTGAACTTCGCCATTCCGGTGCCCCTCGCCTATCACACCTTCGGCGGCTGGAAGCGTTCCGGATTTGGCGATCTCAACCAGCATGGACCGGACTCGATCCGCTTCTACACCAAGACCAAGACCGTCACCGCGCGCTGGCCGACCGGCACCAAGGAAGGCGCCGAATTCGTGATCCCGACAATGAAGTGAGGGCGCTCTGGGCAGGATCGCGGGGGGCGTAGTGATCGCGCTGATGCTTGCGGGCTGCTCGACCGGGCGTTTCCCGTTCGGCGACCAAGGCACGAGCCTGCCGCAAGGACTGGACAGCATGGCCGGCCGTTGGATTCTGACAGCACCGCGGGCGCCTTCCTGCGGCATCGAATTCGGCGAGGCAATAGGCGGGCGAGAAGGCAAAGTATCTCCGGAAGGCGGCTGCCCGGAAAACTTCTACATGGGCCGGCGCTGGGCCTTCGACCAGGGCAAGCTGATGATCAAGGATGAGGAGAACACGCCGCTGGCCCAGTTCAGTTTCGCCGGCGCGCGCTTTGAAGGCCAATCCACCGCCGGCACGCCGCTGACACTGGTGCGCCAGGTGCCGACAGCCAATTAAGGGGACTCATGACCGAGTATCAGCTTTATTGCTTCGCCCAGTCCGGCAACGCCTATCGCGCCGCGCTGATGCTCAATCTGATCGGCGCCGACTGGAAGCCGGTATGGATCGACTTTTTCGCCGGCGGCGTGGCGCGTACACCCGACTATCGGGAAAACGTCAACGAGATGGGCGAAGTGCCGGTGCTGGTGCATGGCAAGAAAAAACTCACTCAGTCGGGCGTAATTCTCACCTATCTGTCCGACCTCACCGGCAAATTCAAACCGCAGGGTGAGGACGAAAAACTGGAAGCGTTGCGCTGGATCATCTTCGACAATCAGAAGGTCAACGGCTTTCTCGGGCCGTACCGTTTCCTGAAGAATTTCGCCAAGCCGGCGGGAGACCCGGCGGTGATGGCATTCCTGAAAGCGCGCATCGACGGCAATCTCGCGATCGTCAACAAGCGGCTCACCGGACGCTCATTTCTTGTCAGCGACAAGCCGACCATCGCCGACATTTCAATGTGCGCGTATCTATATTATCCGGCGGAGGAGTTCGGCTTTGACATCCGTAAGGACCATCCGGCAATCGCGGCGTTTCTCGACCGCATGAAGGCGCTGCCTGGCTGGAAGCATCCCTACCAGATCATGCCCGGCTACCCATTCGGGACGCAGGGTTTAATGCCTTAATGGTGGGACTTCCGACAGTCAGTTTAGCCGCGCCGGGCGGTCGTGATCGGAGTCGCCTTCTATTCCGGCAGCGTCGGGCGACAGCGGAGACTCGAGACTTGGCGCAGCGGCGGCTTCGGGAGCGGCAGCCGCCATATCCTTGCGCTGGTAATCGCGAAACGACATCCAGCCAAGCGGCAGACAGGCGAGATAGGCAAGCGTACCGATGGTGAGCACCGGCCACGGATAGCTGATCAGCAGCGCGAAGAACAACACCACCACGACGAAGACCGGCAGCACCATTTCCGGCGGCACGCGCTTGCCGACGCGTTTGCCGGAGAACACCGGCAGGCGCGACACCATCAAGAGCGCGATCGCCAGGGTGTACAATAACGTGAGCCAGATCGTTACCAAGCCATCCGAGACCCCGAGGAAGTAGAGATAGATCGGCAGCAGCACGGTGATGGCGCCAGCCGGTGCCGGAATGCCGGTGAAGAAATTTCCAGCCCAGGCCGGTTTGTTGGGATCGTCGATCATCACGTTGAAGCGCGCGAGCCTTAAGCCCGCGCAGATCGCAAACACCATGGCCGCGATCCAGCCAGCCGATTTAAGTTCCTGTAATCCCCAGAAATACAAGATCAACGCCGGCGCCACGCCGAAATTGACGAAGTCGGCCAGACTGTCGAGTTCGGCGCCAAAGCGCGAGGTACCCTTGAGCATGCGCGCGACCCGGCCATCGATGCCGTCGAGCAACGCAGCGAATACGATCGCAGCCAGCGCCAGATCGAGCCTGTTCTCGACTGCCAAGCGGATGGCGGTAAGCCCCGCGCACAATGCCAGCAGCGTGATCAGATTGGGCAGCAGAGTGCGCACCGGGATCGCCTTGAAGCGGCGACGGCGGGGCGGCGGGTTCGGATCGAACGGCGGAAAGACCATCGGCCCAATATAGACATTTCCAGCAGCGCGCGCCACGGCACGTGGAACCGGACGCGCGGCCTCGTTAACGATTTGTCATGGTAGTCAGCCGCTGCGGAATGCGCGCCCGGCGTCGCCGGCGCGCAAGTCAGCGAGAATGGTTTCGCCGGCAATCGATGTCTGCCCGACCGCGACCATCGGCGGCGTGCCCTCGGGGAGATAAACGTCGAGCCTGGAGCCGAAGCGGATCATGCCGAAGCGCTCGCCGGCCCCGAGCGGCTGGCCTTCGCGCGCGTAACAGACGATGCGGCGCGCAACCAGACCTGCGATCTGCACCACCGCCACCCGCACCGCCGCCGTCGCGATTACGACCGAATTGCGCTCGTTGTCGGCGCTGGCTTTGTCGAGGTCAGCATTAAGGAATTTGCCGGGCTGGTATAGGATTTTCTCGACGCGCCCGCTGACCGGGCTGCGGTTCACGTGACAGTCGAATACGCTCATGAAGATCGAGATACGCGGCAACGGTTTGTCGCCGAGGCCGAGCTCATAGGGCGGCGGCGCAGTGGTGATCTGACTTACGCGGCCGTCGGCTGGCGCCACCACCAGGCCATCGCGCACCGGCGTTACCCGCGGCGGGTCGCGAAAAAAATAGGTGCACCACAAGGTCAATAACGTGCCGATCCACCCGAGCGGGCTCCATATCCAGAACAGGACCAGGCTTGCCAGCGCGAAGGCGCCGATGAACGGATAGCCTTCTGGCGTGATTGGCACCATTTGCGCGCGAATCGAATTGTAGATCGACATTCTCTATCCTACTCCGCCGCGTCGGCGGGTGCTTCGATTGGTGCAGAAGCCGCTTCCGAGATGGCATCCTCGACCGGCGGCGGGTTGCGGTTGGGTGCGATTTCCTCTTCGCCGGCGCGAGCAAGTTTTTCACGCGCCTCCTCGGCCTCGCGCTGCCGGTTCCACATGCTGGCATAGAGCCCGTCCTTGGCCAGCAGCGCAGAATGCGTGCCGCGTTCGACGATCTCGCCCTGGTCGAGCACGATGATCTCGTCGGCGCCGACGATGGTCGAAAGCCGATGCGCGATCACCAGCGTGGTGCGGCCGCGCGATACCCGCTCCAGCGCGTCCTGGATTTCCTTTTCGGTATGGCTGTCGAGCGCCGAAGTCGCCTCGTCCAGCACCAGGATCGGCGGCGATTTCAGGATGGTGCGCGCGATGGCGACGCGCTGCTTCTCGCCACCCGACAGTTTCAGGCCGCGCTCGCCCACCTCGGTTTCGTACCCCTTGGGCGCGAGCCGGATGAGATTGTCGATCTGCGCAAGTTGCGCGGCCGCCTCGACCTCGGCGTCGCTCGCTTCCCAGCGGCCGTACCGGATGTTGTAGCGGATGGTGTCGTTGAACAGAACCGTATCCTGCGGCACCATGCCGATCTGCTTGCGCAGCGAGGCCTGCGACACCTTGGCGATGTCCTGCCCGTCGATCAGGATGCGGCCGCCGGCGAGATCGTAGAAACGGAACAGCAGCCGCGAGATCGTCGACTTGCCGGCGCCGGACGGACCGACCACAGCCACGCGCTTGCCGGCTGGAACCTCGAAGCTGATCCCTTTCAATATGCGACGCTCCGGCTCGTAGGAAAACGCCACGCTCTCGAATTGGATGGTGCCGCTCGCAACCTTGAGCGGCGGTGCGTTGGACACGTCCTTGATTTCCGGCTCGCGCGCCAGGATCGAGAACATCATCTCGATATCGATGATCGCCTGCTTGATCTCGCGGTAGACCATGCCCATGAAATTGAGCGGCTGATAGAGCTGGATCATCATCGAATTGATCAGCACAAAATCTCCGATCGTCTTGGTGCCGGCCTGGATCTCGTAGGCGCACATCACCATCGCGACGGCAAGCCCGCAGGTGAAGATCGCCGCCTGCCCGGCATTGAGCACGGCGAGCGAGGTGTAGGCCTTGACGCTGGCTTCCTCGTAGCGCGCCATCGACTTGTCATAGCGTTCGGCTTCGCGCTGCTCGGCGCTGAAATACTTCACGGTCTCGTAGTTGAGCAGCGAGTTGATCGCCTTGATGTTGGCGTCGGTATCGCTGTCGTTCATCTTGCGGCGGATGCCGATGCGCCATTCGGTGGCGTGATAGGTGTAGAGCATATAGAACGTGACGGTGACCAGGATCACCGCGACGTAGCGCCAGTCAAATTGCCACATCAGCACGCCGACGATCAGCGCCAATTCGATGATGGTCGGCGAAAGCTGCAGGATCACCATCCGCACGATGGTTTCGATGGCGTTGCGGCCGCGCTCGAGCACGCGCGTGAGACCGCCGGTCTTGCGCTCGAGGTGGAAGCGCAGCGACAACTCGTGCATGTGCACGAAGGTACGGAACGCAAGCCGCCGCACGGCATGCATCGCCACTTTGGCGAACAGGCCGTCGCGCCATTGCGTCAGCGCCGCCATCAGGATGCGCGTTCCCCCATACGCAATTGTCATGGCGACGGGCGCGGCCAACGCCCACAGCAGCCAGTCGGATGTCGCTACCGGTGCGCTGCCGTGACCGGCGAGCGCGTCGGTCGCCCATTTGAAGGTGAAGGGGACTGCGATGGTGGCGAGCTTGGCCGCCAACAGCAGCACCATGGCGCCCAGCACGCGCACTTTAAGATCGCGGCGGTCGGACGGCCAGATATAGGGCCAAAGGTGAACCACGGTCATGAACAGCGCGCCGCGCTCGCCGGAAACGCGGGAAAGCTGCTCGGGGGAACGATGGTGGTGGTGGTCGCTCATGAAGGTCCCTCATATAGGGGGATTCTCAAGCTTAATCACCCTGCCTTGACGCTGCCGCAGACGCGATGCACACGCATTGCCATGAACAAGAGCGAAAACCCGGGAAAAATCCGGAAAATCTGCGTCTATTGCGGCTCCGGGCCCGGCACCGACCCGGCATTTGTTGCGGCCGCCACCGCCTTCGGCGAGATCCTCGCCAAGAACCGCATCGGCCTCGTGTATGGCGGGGGCGCCCTCGGCATGATGGGTGCGCTGGCGGATTCGGTCATCAAGCACGGCGGCGAGGTGACCGGCATCATCCCGGAGTTCCTGATGTCGCGCGAACGGGCGTCGCGCGCCAACCACAACCTCGTGGTCACCCGCGATATGCACGAGCGCAAGCGCAAGATGTTCGAGATGGCGGACGCTTTTGTGGCCATGCCAGGCGGCGTCGGCACGCTCGAAGAACTGGTAGAACAGCTTACCTGGGTGCAACTAGGCCGCCATAGGAAGCCTGTTCTGGTGGCGAACATCAACTTCTTCTGGCAACCTCTTTGCGCACTTCTGGACCACATGAAGAAGCTGGAATTCATCCGCTGCGACCTCGATTTCGATCTGCTGGTCGCCGACAAGGTCACCGAAATCCTGCCGATGCTGCAAAAGGCGGCGGATGCGGTTCCGGAAAACGCCAAGAAGATGACGGCAGCCGAAGTCGATAAATTGTAGTGGCTATTTCGCGTCGACGAACGTGACCGCCTCGATGCGGTTGCCGTCGGGATCGCGGATGAAGGCGGCGTAGTATCCTTCGCCGTGCTGCGGGCGCAAGGCCGGCGCGCCGGCGCTACTGCCGCCGCCCTTAAGCGCCGCGGCGTGAAAGGCATCGACCAGCTCCGTGGATCGCGCACGAAAACAGACGTGCGCGCCATTCGTCGGCGCAACCGCCGCCATATCGCTACGCAGATTGATCCAGAATTCCGGATAGGTCTTGCCGAAGCCGACGGTGGCCGGTCGGCTTTCGAGTTTCTTGATGCCGAGCGTGCCCAGTACCGCCTCATAGAAGCGCGCGGCGGCAGAAAGATCGCGCACCGGGACGGAGACGTGGTCGATCATCATTCGCCTTCGTTTATCCGTCATCCTGAGGTGCGAGCGAAGCGAGCCTCGAAGGATGAACGGCCACGTTCTGCGAGACTTTGGCCGTCGCCCTTCGAGGGCCGCCTGCGGCGACCACCTCTGGGTGACGTTACTAGGCCGGCGCGCCCGACTTCACCAGCTTGAAAATAATGGAATCCATCAAGGCCTGGAACGATGCATCGATGATATTGGCCGACACACCGATGGTGGTCCAGCGCTCGCCCGCTTCGTCCTCGCTCTCGATCAGCACGCGCGTGACTGCCTCGGTGCCGCCATTGAGGATGCGCACGCGGTAGTCGGTCAGCGTGAGACCGTCGATATATTTCTGATATTTGCCGAGGTCCTTGCGCAGCGCGAGGTCGAGCGCATTGACCGGACCATTGCCTTCCGCCGCCGAGATCATGTTGTCGTCGCCGATCTTGACCTTCACTACGGCCAGCGTCACAGTCACGCGTTCGCCTTTCGCGTTATTGCGCTGCTCGACATTGACGTCGAACTGGGTGACATCGAAATAGTTGGGAACCTTGCCGAGCGTGCGGCGCGCCAGCAATTCGAACGAAGCGTCGGCCGCCTCATAGGCATAACCGATGGTCTCGCGCTCCTTGACGATTTCCAGTAGCCGCCCGATGCGCGGATCGTCCTTGTCGGCTTTGATGCCGATGCGATCGAGCTCGGCCAGCACGTTCGACTTTCCGGCCTGCTCCGACACCAGCACCTTGCGCTTGTTGCCGACGTTCTCCGGCGCCACGTGCTCGTAGGTCGTCGGCTCTTTGGCGATTGCCGACGCATGGATGCCGGCCTTGGTAGCAAACGCGCTCTCGCCGACATAGGGCGCGTGCCGGTTGGACGCACGGTTGAGCCGCTCGTCGAGCGCGTGCGAAACCTGCGCCAGTTTCCTCATCTGCTCATCAGCCACGCCGATGTCGAACTTGTCGGCAAATTCCGGCTTGAGCTTGAGGGTCGGGATGATCGACACGAGATTGGCATTGCCGCAGCGCTCGCCAAGCCCGTTGAGCGTGCCCTGGATCTGGCGTGCGCCGGCGCGCACGGCGGCAAAGGAATTTGCCACCGCCTGCTCGGTGTCATTGTGGGCGTGGATGCCGACGTGGTCGCCGGGGATCGTCCTCACCACCTCGGCGACGATCTTCTCGACTTCGTGCGGCAGCGTGCCGCCATTGGTGTCGCAAAGCACCACCCAGCGCGCGCCCTCGTCATAGGCGGCCCCGGCGCAGGCAAGCGCGAATTTCGGATTGGCCTTGTAGCCGTCGAAGAAATGCTCGCAGTCGAGCAGGACTTCACGGCCTTTCGCCTTCGCGGCCTTCACGCTGTCGCGGATCGAGGCGATGTTTTCCTCGTTGGTCGTCTCCAGCGCCACCCGCACGTGATAGTCCCAGGCCTTCGCCACAAAACAGATCGCGTCGGCCTTTGCTTCGAGCAGCGTGGCCAGTCCAGGATCGTTCGAGGCCGAGCGGCCTGGCCGCCGCGTCATGCCGAAGGCGGTGAAGGTGGTGTCGAATTTACGTTCGCTGGCGAACAGTTCGGTATCGGTCGGATTGGCGCCCGGATAGCCGCCCTCGACATAATCGATGCCGAGGTCGTCGAGCATGCCGGCAATCGCCAGCTTGTCGGCGAGCGTAAAGTCGACGCCATTGGTCTGCGCGCCATCGCGCAGCGTGGTGTCGAAAAGATAGAGGCGCTCTTTCGGCATGGCGTCACTCACCAAAGGTAATAATTTGCGGCCACCGCGACGGCGATGACGATCGCGATGGCCGCCATCAGGATATGATGCCGTTTCATGGTGCGCTCCCCTCATGATTGTTTTGCATCGCCGGCCTCACGACATCCGATACACGAAGTAGAACGCGAGCAGCACGGCGGCTGCGAGCACGCCGTATTTGAGCACGATGTAATAAAGCCAGTGGCGCGGGAACGGCGTGTCAGGCTTGGTCATGAGGCCTCCCGTTTGGCAGCAAGTTGTTTATGCATCGTGGTGTTGGCAAGCCATTCATCGCCCGCCAGGACGGTGTTGCGCTGTTGCGCCATGTAGCCGCGCTTCTCGAAAAAGCCGCGCGCTGTGTCGCTGGCGTCGACGATGAGCTTGGCAGCGCCGCGACCGCCGGCGAGCTTCTCCAGCGCATCGATCAGCATAGCGGCCACACCCTGCCCAGCCGCCGCCGGATGAACATAGAGCATATCGATCGTGTCGCCGCTGGCGAGCGAGGCAAAGCCTGCGGGCGAGCCTTCCAATGTCGCGACCAGCGTCAACTGGCTGCCGAGCCGCTTGCCGAAGACCGCCTCGTCGTCGGCGGTTGCCGCCCAGGCGTCCTGCTGCGCCAGCGTATAGTCCTCGTCGGTCAAATCCGCGATGCTGTCGCGGAAGATCTCCCGCAGCTGCGGCGTATCCTCGGCCAAGAACGGCCGCAGCGCCAGCGTCGGGTGCGCGCGCGCCATCATGGCACACCGTCATGCCCGGCCTTCTGCCGGGCATCCAAGCCTTTAAGGCGCGTCAGCGAAAGAAGGCGTGTATGGCCGGGACAAGCCCGGCCATGACGAAGGAGAGTCATCGCGCGATCTCCCAGGTGGTGCCGTCCTTGGAATCCTTCAGCACGACGCCCATGGCGGCGAGTTCGCCGCGGATGCGGTCGGATTCCTTGAAATCCTTAGCGGCACGAGCGGCGGTACGCGCGTCTATCAGGCTTTTTACTTTCGAGGCATCGACTTCACGGGAAGATTGCCTTGCAGCACCCCAATCGGTATTCGACATCCTGAGTAGACCTAAAAAGCGAAGCGACCGAACTAGAGCAACGAGATTTGCAAGTCCCTGCCCATGTACAGCCGCGTTCCTTAGTTGGTGAAGCTCCGCGATTACCTTCGGCGTATTTAAATCATCAAGAAGCGCATTCAAGACTGATGGAGAAACATCCCTTACAGATTCGATTTTCGAAAATTCGCTTGGCGCCCCCGCCCCGGCAAGTGCGTACCATTCATCAAGCGTTTTCAAGCTCTCTTCCAATCCCTTGACGGTCCAATCGATCGGCTGCCGGTAATGCGTGCGCAACATATTGAAGCGCAGCACTTCGCCGGGCCAATCGGCCAGCAGTTCGTGGATCGTCACAAAGTTGCCGAGGCTCTTCGACATCTTCTCGCCTTCGACCTGCAGAAAGCCGTTGTGCATCCAGGTGTTCGCCATCACGCCGGTGCGGAACGCGCAGCGCGATTGCGCGATCTCGTTCTCGTGATGCGGAAACACCAAATCGATGCCGCCACCGTGGATGTCGAAGGTCTCGCCCAGATGCTTCCAAGCCATGGCCGAGCATTCGATGTGCCAGCCGGGCCGGCCTGGCGCCTTGATGCCGGCCGGTGAGGCCCAAGCCGGGTCGCCCGGCTTCGACGGCTTCCACAGCACGAAGTCCTGCGGGTTCTTCTTGTAGGGCGCGACCTCGACGCGGGCGCCCGCGATCATCTCGTCGAGCGGCCGGTCCGACAATTTGCCGTAATCCGGCATCGAGGGCACGTCGAACAGCACGTTGTCCTCGGAGACATAGGCGTTGCCCCTTTGCACAAGCCGTTCAATCAGCGTTTTCATTTCCTCGATGTGCGCCGTCGCCCGCGGCTCGACGGTGGGAGGCAAGCAACCAAGCGCCGCCACATCGGACTTGAAATTGTCGTATGTCTCTTTCGTCAGTTCGCCGATCGGAACGCCGCGTTCGGCCGCGCGCGCGTTGATCTTGTCGTCGACGTCGGTGATGTTGCGAACATAGGTGACGTGGCTCTCGCCGTAGATGTGCCGCAGCAGCCGGAACAGCACGTCGAACACGATGACGGGGCGGGCATTGCCGATATGCGCGAAGTCATAGACCGTCGGCCCGCACACATACATGCGCACGCGTGCGGAATCGATCGGGGTGAATACCCGCTTCTCGCGCGTCAGCGTATCGTAGAGCTTCAAATCCATAAGGAACCCTGGCCCCACCGGCCGGACGTCCCTTTGTATCTCGATTCGAGAAAAGACGGCCGTAGCCAGCGTGGTGCGCTAGCTAATAATCTCGCGGCAAATGCCGCAGATTTGGTCAAGACCGTCCATGGGCTGCAGAATGCGGGAAGCCCGCCCTTGTCGTCAAGAGCCGGGCGAACCAGCGTGAATTCGGCGCATAACGCCGGCCCGTCAGGGTGGTTAAGCACACCTTAACGTTTTTGCCCGCATTCTCGCCATCGGTGCCGGGGTAGGCGCCTTGCAAGAAAGCGGGCGTTGTCATGCGTATTCTTATAGTCAGCCTCACCGCCGTCCTTTGCCTCTGCCTCGCCCAGTCCGCGCAGGCTGAACGGCGCATGTTCATCATCGCCAATGATGCCGACGGCTATGGCATCGATCGCTGCCTCGCCTCCGGCGACAAATGCGGCGCATCGGCCGCCAACACCTATTGCAAGAAGCACGAATTCGCCGAGGCCATGTCCTACCGCAGGGTCGACCGCGACGACATCACCGGCGCCATTCCGAGCGGCGGTTCCGGCGGCTGCCATGGCGCCAAGTGCGACGACTTCGTCGCTATCGTCTGCACGCGCTAGAATTCATTTATTGCGCGTGATGGCAGACGGCGCAGATCTTGTTGCCGTCGAGATCGCGCACATAGGCTCCAAAATAATTCGGATGATAATGCGTGCGCAAGCCGGGCGCGCCCGCGTCGATGCCACCGGCAGCAAGTGCTGCCGCATGAAAGGCCTCGACCGCCTCGCGTGATTTCGCGTCAAACGCGACGGTGACGCCGTTGCCGGGGCTCGCTTCCTTCTTGTCGTAGGGCTGCACCACCCAGAACGGCTCGTTGAGCCCGTCGAAGCTCTCCGGCGCGTAGCTGACGGCGACCTTGAAGGTCTTGCGCCGCACCAAGCCGAGCGGCTTGAGCACGTCGTCGTAAAACCGCGCGGCGCGCGGAATATTCGCGCTGCCGATGGTGAGATGGCTGTACATCGCACACCCCCTTTGCCGCCCGACCCGACGATTAGAATTCTTTGCCGATCTTGCGATCGAGCGAGATCGAACCCGCACCGTGGATCAGGTAGTAAAGCGCGATGAACAGGATCGTCAGCGCGTATTCGGAGCCGCCCCGGAACCAGATGAATCCGGCCATGGTGGACGTATAGTGCACGCCGAATAGCATGAATATCGCGATGGCCAAGGCCGCCGGGCGTACGAATAATCCCACGATCAGTAATGCGCCGCCGAACAACTCGACGCCGGCAACCAGATAAGTCAACGCCAACGGCGCCGGGTAGCCGAACTTCTCGAGCAGTCCCGCCGTTCGCTCGATGCCGGCGCCGCCGAACCAGCCGAAAAACTTCTGAAATCCGTGAACCATCAGGATCGCTCCCAAACCGGCGCGCAACAGCCACTCGGCATAGGGCGCCAGTGATTCATACGTGCCGCCGAGAGCGGGAATATAGAGTCGGGACTTGGATGCCATCGTCTCCCCCTGAGATTTTGAGCGCCGCTTTGTTCATGCGGCTTGGTGCGATAGTACACAAAAACAAACCCCGCACACGCCTATTACTTCCGCGCGCGGTTTCGGCCCAACATTCAACCCTGCAAAGCTGCCCACATCTCGCGGTCGCGTTCGGCGGTCCAGATCACCGGCCATTCTACGCCGCGCGCCTCGTCAAAAGCCCGCGAAACATTGAACGGCAGGCAGTGCTCGTAGATCGCAAAGGTCTTGAATTTCGGGTCCATCACCAGGCGGGCGAAGTCGAAGGCGTCCTTGAGCGAGCGGCCCTTGGCGACGCTGTCCTGCACCGAGCCGTACAGCGTCGAAATGAAGTCGCTGGTCAGTTCTATGCCTTCAGCCACCATTTGCGGCGTGGTCAGCGCGGCGCCGCGGCCGGGCACCAGCGCGTTGGCCTGCAATTCGGCCAAGTGATCGAGGGTCGCCGGCCAATCGGTGAAATGCGCGTCGCCGCAATAGCAGGCCGACTTGTATTCGACCAGATCGCCCGAGAATACGACGCCCGCGTCGGGCACCACCGCGATCACATCGCCGGCGGTGTGGCCGCGCCCGATATGCATGATCCGCACTTCGCGCCGGCCAAGCCAGACCGATAGCTGGTCGGGAAAGGTGACAGTCGGCCATGTCAGGCCGGGAATCGAACTCGACAGCCTGGAACAGCCGCGGGAAGCGGCCGATTTCGGAATCCATGTCCTGCTTGCCGCGCTCGGCGATCAGCCCACGCGTAACGTCGGAGGCTAGAATATCGGCGCCCTTGTAGGCCGACGCACCCAGCACCCGCACGGCGTGATAGTGGGTGAGCAGGACGTATTTGATCGGCTTGTCGGTGACCTTGGCGACGCGCTCGATCACGTCGTTGGCCATCGCCGGCGTCGCCTGCGCGTCGATCACCATGACGCTGTCGTCGCCGACGACGATGCCGGAATTCGGATCGCCTTCGGTCGTGTAGGCGTAGAGACCCGGCACCGATCTGGTCGAACGAGACCTTCTTCTCGGCCGTGTCCTCGGTGGACGCGAAACCCTTGGCGTTCATGGCGTCACATCTCCTCGGCCAGTTCGATACGGCCTAGGCCAACAAGGCAAGCGCAAACAATTAGTTTCCTCCGTAACCGGAATTCAACGCAGCAAGGTGCCGGAACCGGTCCCGCATGGCGGCGTTATAGACACTAACCGGGGCTAAACCTCATGAAAATCGTGATCCTGCAGCTGTTCGTCGGCACTGTTTTGGCGATGGCCCGCTTCGGCGAGCCCAAAGACGACCAATTGCTCCGAGAGGCTGACAAACCTTCGAAACCGGCGCTCGCACCAAAGCCGCAGCCAAGCCGATAAATTAGAATCTTTCTAGACTGGTTGCACACGGTCGCAACTTCCGCCAAAGTTCGCGTCACGCGCATGGCTATGACCCACCTCCAGTGGGCCAGCCAGGGCGAGGGAACGCGGCAGCGTAGAATGACCGACGAGACTGCTCAGAGAGCGCTCGGCCAAGTGGAGCCACGTGGCGCTCAAGCTGGAAGAATTCCTGCCCTATCGTCTCAATGTCTGCGCCAGCCTGGTATGCGCAGGCGCTGTCGCGCATCTACACCGAGCGCCATAAGATCGGCGTGCCGGAATGGCGGGTGCTGGTGACGCTCGGCCAGTACGGCCTGATGACCGCCAAGGCGATCGGCATTCACAGCCATATGCACAAGACCAAGGTGTCGCGCGCGGTAGCCTTGCTCGAGCGCCGCAAGCTGGTGAGCCGGCGCGCCAATCGCGCCGACTTGCGCGAGGCCTTTCTGTCGCTCACGCCGGCCGGCCGCGATATCTACAGCGAACTCGCCCCGATCGCGCTCGAATTTCGCGCGCAATCTGTTGACGACAATGGACCAGGCCGACCGCGCCGCGCTCGACCGGGCGCTGACCAAACTGACCGAACGTTCGGCGCAGCTCACCGCCAATATCGCCAAGCGGCACGGGCTAAGATAGATTTTCGTCATCGTTTTCGTGTCAGCCGGGTGACCTGCAGTGAAGCTCTATTCCTATTTCCGTTCGTCGGCCGCCTATCGGGTGCGCATCGCGCTCAATCTCAAGGGCCTGCCCTACGAAATGGTCTCGATCCATCTGACCAAGGATGGCGGCCAGCAACACAAGCCGGAATTTCGCGGCGTCAATCCGCAGAAGCGGGTGCCGGCACTCGAACTATCCGGCGGCGAAGTGCTGACCCAATCGCTGGCCATCATCGAATATCTCGACGACATCCATCCCGAGCCGCCGCTGCTGCCGCCCGACGCGCTCGATCGCGCCAAAGTTCGCGCGATTGCGCAGATGATCGCCTGCGATATTCACCCGCTCAACAATCTCGTCGCGCTGCAGTACCTCAAGCGCCAGCTCAAGCATGAGCAGGCCGAAATCGACGCCTGGTACCATCATTGGGTGATCGAGGGTTTTACCGCCATCGAGGCGATGATCGCGCCCGCGCCCTATACCTGCGGGCCGCATGTGACGCTCGCCGATATCTGCCTGGTGCCGCAGGTGTTCAATGCGCGGCGGCTGAAGGTTCCGCTCGACAAGTTCCCGAAGATCGTCGCGGCCGACGCCGCCTGCCAGAAGCTGCCGGCCTTCGACAAAGCTCGGCCGGAAAACCAGCCGGATGCGGAGTGACGCCAGGCTTCCTGCCTGCTAGACCACCCTCCACGCTCCCGCCCTATTCACCAATCCGCGAACAAACCTGTGGCCATCAATAATCTCGCCCGCGTCGTCCTCTGGATGGTCGGCGCGTTGCTGTCGTTTTCGGTCATGGCGGTGTCGATCCGCGAACTGGCCCGAGCTGGCATGAGCATTTTCGAAATTCTCGTTTTTCGCAGCGCCATTGCCCTGCTGGTGTTGGCGATTTTGCTGATCGTGCGCGCCGATCTGCGCGTGCATGTGTTGCCGCGGCGCATGGGGCTGAACCTGCTGCGCAACATTGTGCACTACATCTCGCAATATGCCTGGGCGCTCAGTCTTACCATGCTGCCGCTCGCCATGGTGTTCGCACTCGAATTCACCATGCCGGCCTGGACCGCGCTGCTCGCGATCTGGATTCTGCACGAGCGCATGACGCCGAGCCGCATCGGCGTGGTCGTGCTTGGCTTGGTCGGCGTGCTGGTCATCCTGCGGCCCGGTATCGCCAGCTTCAATCCGGTGGCGATTCTCGTACTGCTGGCCGCGTTTGGTTACGCGATCACCATGATCACCACCAAGCAACTGACCATGACCGAAACAACCTTCGGGATCGTGTTCTGGATGGCGGTGATTCAGCTTCCGCTCTCCCTGATCGGCAGCGACTTGAGCGTATTTTTGCACCTGGAGCCGCGCCACATTTTGCCCGCAATTGGCGTCGGCACCGCGGGCTTGACGTCGCACTATTGCCTGAGCAATGCCTTCCGCTCCGGCGATGCCACGTTGGTCGTGCCGCTCGATTTCATGCGCATCCCGCTGATCGCGGTCGTTGGCTGGGCGTTTTATGGCGAACGGCTCGACATATTCGTGCTGCTCGGTGCGCTGATCATCGTTGCCGGCGTGCTCTGGAATCTGCGCTCCGAGAGCCAGCAGGCGCGTTGAGGACGAGGCTCGCGCAACCATGATTTTAGCATTAGAGTGCCGCCCATGAGAGCACCTGGATATACGCTTGCAACCGCGGCCGTGTTGGCGCTGGCGGCCTCCGGCGTTGCGTTCGCGCAGTCGTCCAACCCGGCCTGCCAAAGGCTGGAAGCCCAGCTCGCGTCGCTTGATCGCGGCAACAACGATCCTGCGCGCGCCGATCAGATTCGCGCCGCCGGGGACGCGCTCAATCGCCAGCAGACCGAACTCGACAGGGCGATCGCGCAAGGCCGCCGCATGGGCTGCCAGAACTCCGGCTTCTTCTCGCTGTTCGCCAATCCGCCGCCGCAATGCGGCGCGCTTCTGCGCCAGGTCGACCAGCAACGCATGGCACTTGAGCGCATGCAGAACGATTTTGAACGCCTCAATGGCGGCACCGCTGAACGCGCCGCGCAGCGGCAATCGGTGCTGGTTGCGCTTGGCAACAACGCTTGCGGGCCGCAATACCGTTCGGCCGCCGCCGCCGGACAACAGGGCGGCTTCCTCGATCGGCTGTTCGGCGGCCCCGGAATATTCCAGGCGCCATCGGCGCAGATGGGCGGCACCTTCCGCACGATCTGCGTGCGAACCTGCGACGGGTTCTATTATCCGATTTCTTTTTCAACAACGTCGGACCGCTTCCGCGACGACGACCAGACTTGCCAGCGCATGTGCCCTTCGGCCGAGGTGAGCCTCTACACCTATCACAATCCCGGCGAGGACGTGGGCCAGTCGGTCTCGCTCAACGGCCGGCTCTACACCGAACTGCCGACGGCGTTCGCCTATCGCAAGGCCATGAATTCCGCTTGCAGCTGCCGCAAGCCGGGCGAGACCTGGGCCGACGCCCTCAAGGTCAACGGCCCAGACGATACGGTCGCGCCCGGCGACGTGGTGGTCAATGAGCAGAATGCCAAGCGATTGTCGCAGCCGCGCACCGGCGCCGATGGCAAACCGATCCGCCCGGATCCGCGCGCGACGACGAACGCGCCAGCGGCCACGACTGCAACTGAAACCGCGCCTGAAACCGACCCCAAGAAACGGTCTGTGCGCACGGTCGGCCCAACCTTCCTGCCGGTGCGCTAGTTTCAATAATCAGAAATCGAAGGCTTCGCTCTTTGCAGGCATTCCGGTGACCAGCGACGCATCGGGCGCCGGCAACGGCGTGCCGGGATCGCGGAAGCGGTTGGTGATCGGATAGCGGCGGTCGCGGCCGAAATTCCGCAATGTCACCTTCACGCCCGGCGCTGCCTGCCGGCGCTTGTACTCGGCGATGTTGAGCATGCGTTCCACCCGCACCACCGTGTCGCGATCGAAACCGGCCGCGACAATCGTCGAGATCGGCTCCTCGCGCTCCACCAGCCGCTCGAGGATCGCGTCAAGCACGTCATAGGGCGGCAACGAATCCTCGTCCTTCTGGTTCTCGCGCAATTCGGCGGTCGGCGGCCGCGTGATGATGTTCTCCGGGATCACCAGCCCATCGGGGCCCATCGCGTCATCCGGCTTCCAGCCGTTGCGCAAACGCGCCAGACGGAACACCTCGGTCTTGTAGAGATCCTTGATCGGATTAAAGCCGCCATTCATGTCGCCATAGAGCGTGGCGTAGCCGACCGACATCTCCGACTTGTTGCCGGTGGTCACCACCATGAGATTGAACTTGTTGGAAATCGCCATCAGGATCGTGCCGCGCGCACGCGCCTGCAGATTTTCCTCGGTGACGTCGCGCGGCACGCCGGCAAATGCGGGTGCGAGTGCGTCTTCGAGCCCTTCGACCGCCGGCGCGATCGGCAGCATCTGATAGCGAACGCCAAGCGCCTTGGCGCAGGCGGCGGCATCGTCGAGCAATTCCTGCGCGGTGAACTTGTAGGGCATCATCACGCAGCGCACGCGCTCCGGGCCAAGCGCATCGACCGCCATGGCCGCGCACAGCGCGGAATCGATCCCGCCCGACAAGCCCAGCACGACACCGGGAAATCCGTTCTTGTTGACGTAGTCGCGCAAGCCAAGCACGCAAGCCGAATAATCGGCGCGTTCCGCTTCCACGGCGGAAACCATCGGCCCGTTGTCGCAGCGCCAGGTCGTGCCGTGCCGGACCCACTGCGTGGTGACGATCGCTTCCTGAAACGCGGCCACCTGGAACGCCAGCGAGCAATCGGAATGCAGGCCGAACGAGACGCCGTCGAACACCAATTCGTCCTGACCGCCGATCTGATTGACGTAGATGGTGGGCAATCCCTGCTCGGTGACGCGCGCCACCGCGATATTGATCCGCACATCGCCCTTTTGCCGCCAGTAGGGCGAACCGTTCGGCACCACCAGTATCTCGGCGCCCGTTTCCGCCAGGCACTCGACGATCTCCTCGCCCCAGATGTCCTCGCAGATCGGCAGCCCCAGGCGTACGCCACGAAAATTTACCGGCCCCGGCATCGGGCCGGCGGCGAACACGCGCTTTTCGTCGAACACGCCGTAGTTCGGCAGATCGACCTTGTAGCGCAGCGCGGTAATCGCGCCGTCATCGAGCAGCGCCACCGCGTTGTAGAGTTTGCCGCCTTCGCGCCAGGGCGTACCGACCAGCAGCGCGGGGCCGCCTTGTGCGGTCTCGCGCGCGAGCACCTCGATCGCGGAACGGCAAGCGGCCTGGAAGGCCGGCTTGAGCACCAGGTCCTCGGGCGGGTAACCGGCGATGAACAATTCGGGGAAAACGACCAGGTCGGCGCCCTGGCGGGCGGCTTCCACGCGCGCGCAGCGCACCTTCTCGGCATTGCCGGCGATATCGCCGACGGTCGAGTTGAGCTGCGCGACCGCGATCGCGAGCCTATCGGAAGGGCGGACGCTCATAAGACTGATCTAGCGCCTGCCCTTCCGAACGGCAATCTGGCCAATGCATGCCTGACCCACAACGATTAGCGCTCGGCCGTCCGCAAGCCTGCACCTCCGCCGCTGAGCGGGACGGTCCCGGCCGGCTTGAGACTACGGCCGTCGAAGCTGAACATCTGTAGGTTCTTCTCGACCATGCATTGAATGGCGACGGTCTTGTTGTCCTTGCTCCAGGCAGCGCCTTGACACCAATGCCCGACCTTGGCCTCGCCGACCTTCGCGAGCTTGGTGCCTGTGATCGAATAGATCTGCAGCAAGCCGAAGTCGTTAAACGCCGTGTGGGTCTTCGGCCGGTTGGAGCCGTTCATCACGGTTATGGCGACATAGGCGCCATCGCCCGACATCGCCGCGCCTTCCGGTGTCTGTCCAACGGTGACGGTATCGACAATGCGCGGCGGATTGGTTTTCAGGTCGACGACGGTGACAACATCGAGGTCGCCCTGCCCGCCACCCTGGTTTGTGATCACAGCCACATCGCCCTTTGAACTGATCTCCAGGCTGTAGGGGCGATATCCGCCGACCATGAATTTCTTGCTGTCGGTGACCGTGTTGCCGTCCACCGACAGGATCGAAACCTTGTGGTCGCCGTCGCGCGTGAGCAGCGCCATTTTACCGTCGGGCGTGAAAGCCACGTGGCTCGGTCCAGATTTGGCATCGCCCAGGTCGATCTTGCCGGCCGCGGTCACCGTATTGCCGGAAATCGTGAACACTGAGACGGTGCCCTCGTTGCGGTTGGCGACCAACGCCAGTGTACCGGCGCGATTGATGGAAACCCCGGCGGCGCCCTTGCCGGCCTGCAAAGTGGCGATCACCGCCGGCGGCTTGGCCTTGAGGTCGATCACCGACAGCGCATCGTTCGGAACAAGTTTCTTCGGGTCGGCCGGATCGACTTTAAAGGCGCCCGTCACCAGCGCAAAGCTCTCGCGCGTCGATATCGCAACGCTCTGCGGCGGTCCGACCACGCTGGCTGGTGCCTTGAGTTCGCCAAGTACCTTAGGTGGCGAGACCCCGAGATCGATGATGGTGACGGTGTCGGCGGCCGGATTGTCCGGCACCACATTGACGCCGTTGACCAGCACGGCCTTGTTGTCGTTTGCGGAAATGGCGATCTGCGCGGACGCGGCGACGTTTAGCAGCGGCAAGGCGAGCAGCCCGCAGGCAAGCTTCGCCGGCCAAGAATGATGGCGTTTCATGACACCTCCCCGGCTCGGATGCCGTTGTCAAAGTTCGCAATACGCGCCGAGCTCGCGCTTGCGCCTAGACAAGACTAACACCGAAACGGGGCAAAATCTTCTGGGCTTTATAGTCCGGCCACGGCCGGCATCGGCTTGGCGGAGCGCTCTTTCTTGAGCAATTCCGCCAGCAAGAAGGCCAGATCGATCGCCTGCTCGGCGTTAAGCCGCGGATCGCAAGCGGTGTGATAGCGGTCGTTGAGGTCGGCGTCGGAAATTGCGCGCGCGCCACCGGTGCATTCGGTGACGTTCTGTCCGGTCATTTCCAGATGCACGCCGCCGGCGTAAGTCCCTTCGGCCTGATGCACTTCGAAGAAGCTGCGCACTTCTTTCAGGATCAGGTCGAACGGCCGGGTCTTGTAGCCGCTCGCCGAGGTGATGGTATTGCCGTGCATCGGGTCGCTAGACCACGTCACCACCCTGCCCTCGCGCTTGACCGCGCGCACCAGCGCCGGCAGATGCTCGCCAACCTTCTCGGCGCCGAAGCGGCCGATCAACGTGAGGCGGCCCGGTTCGTTGTCCGGATTGAGAATGTCGATCAGCCGCAGCAGGTCATCGGCTTTGATCGAAGGCCCGCACTTAAGCCCGAGCGGATTCTTCACGCCGCGCGCAAATTCGATATGCGCATGGTCGTATTGACGCGTGCGGTCGCCGATCCAAAGCATGTGCCCGGAGGTGGCGTACCAGTCGCCAGTGGTTGAATCGACGCGGGTGAGCGCCTCCTCGAAGCCGAGCAGCAGCGCCTCGTGGCTGGTGTAGAAATCGGTGGTGCGCAGTTCGGGGTGGCTTTCCAGGTCGAGGCCGCAGGCCTGCATGAAGCCGAGCGCCTCCGAGATGCGATCGGACAATTCCACATAGCGCCGCGACTGCGGACTGTCCTTGACGAAGCCGAGCATCCATTGCCGCACGCTTCCAAGATTGGCGTAGCCGCCTTGCGCAAAGGCGCGCAGCAGATTGAGCGTCGCCGCCGATTGGCGGAAAGCCTCGATCTGGCGGCGCGGATCGGGACGGCGCGCCTCCTCGGTGAAGGCGATGTCGTTGATGATGTCGCCGCGATAGCTCGGCAGATCTTTGCCGTCGCGCTTCTCGGTCGGCGAGGACCGTGGCTTGGCGAATTGCCCGGCGACGCGGCCGACCTTCACCACCGGCGACGCGGCGGCATAGGTGAGCACCACCGCCATCTGCAGGAACATGCGGAAGAAGTCGCGGATATTGTTGGCGCCGTGCTCGGCAAAGCTTTCCGCGCAGTCACCACCTTGCAGCAGGAAGGCCTCGCCGGCGGCGACCTTGGCGAGAGCCTTCTTCAGGCTGCGCGCCTCGCCCGCAAACACCAGCGGCGGGAAGGTCGCAAGCTGCTTTTCGACATCGGCGAGCGCCTGCCGGTCCGGATATTCCGGAGCCTGCTGAATAGGCTTTTTGCGCCAACTGTCGGGCGTCCAACGCTCGGGCATTACAAATCGCTCCAGATTTGCCGGGCTTATACACCAGAGGCCGCGCCAAACGCCAGATATTCGAGATGGTACGGTAGCTTAAGGCTATTCCGCCGCCGCACGGCTGTAGCTCACGGCCTTCTCGCGCATGGTGACGAGTTCCTCGGCAGCGGTGGGGTGCACCGCCATAGTGGCGTCGAAATCGGCCTTGGTCGCCCCCATTTTCACTGCGATCGCGACAACCTGGATGAGGTCGCCGGCGTCCGGCCCGACGACGTGACAGCCGACAACTTTGTTGCTGATGCCGTCCACCACCAATTTCATGAATACGCGGGTATCGCGGCCGGCAAGCGTCGCCTTCATCGGCCGGAAACCGGTCTTGTAGATATCGACCTTGGCAAGCCGTTCGCGCGCCCGCGCTTCCGTCAAGCCCACCACGCCGACTTCCGGCTCCGAAAACACCGCCGACGCAACATTGTTGTGGTCGACTCGTGTGGGATTGCCGCCGTAGACCGTATCGGCGAAGGCGTGGCCTTCGCGGATCGCGACCGGCGTGAGATTGATACGGTTGGTGACGTCACCTACCGCGTAGATGTTCGGCACGCTCGTCTTTGAAAAGGCATCGACCGCGATGCCGCCGGTCTCGCCGAGCTTGACGCCGGCCGCCTCAAGGCCAAGCCCGAACACGTTCGGCTTACGCCCAGTCGCAAACATGACCAGGTCGGCCATTATCTGCCCGTTGTCGGACAATTCCACATCGTAGCCGTGGTCCACCTTCTCGATCGCGGCCACGGTCTGACGGGTGATGATCTTGACGCCGCGCCGCTCCATCTCGCTGCGCAAATGCTCGCGCACGTCGTCGTCGAAGCCGCGCAGGATATTGTCGCCGCGATAGACCAGCGTCACTTCCGAACCCAGCCCGTTGAAGATGCCGGCAAATTCAACGGCGATATAGCCGCCGCCCTGGACCAGAATTCGCTTGGGCAATTGCGGGAGATGAAACGCCTCATTCGAGGAAATGACGTGTTTAAGGCCGGCGATCTGGGCGCCATTATAGGGCGCAGCACCGGTGGCAATCAGGATCGTCTCGGCGCGCACGCGGGCGCCGGTCGCCAGGCGCACGGTGTGGGTGTCTTCCAGCACCGCGCGACTCTTGACCAGTTCGACCTTGTGCCGTTCGAGCGTGCTGACATAGGCCGCTTCCAGCCGCGCGATCTCGCGATCCTTGTTGGCAATCAGTGTCGGCCAGTGGAATACGGGCTCAGCGACCGTCCAACCGTAGCCGGCGGCGTCCTCGAATTCGTCGGCAAATCGCGAGGCATAGACCAACAGCTTCTTCGGCACGCAGCCGCGGATAACGCAGGTGCCGCCGACCCGAAATTCCTCGGCGACCATCACGCGCGCACCGTGGCTTGATGCAACGCGGGCGGCGCGGACGCCGCCGGAGCCCGCCCCAATGACAAAAAGATCGACGTCGTGATCCGCCATCAGCCGCCAGCGTCCAGCTTCGCCTGGCTCGTCCAGCTCATTGCGCGCGCCCTCGCTTCTTCAACTCATCGCGCATCCTGACAACCACTTCGTCGGAGAGTTTGTTCGACCAGTTCTGCGCGAATTTAATGCTCGCCTCGACGACCTTCGGCTGTTCGCTCAACATTTTTTGCCCGGTCGGGGATTTGTAGAACGCCAGCATGTCCTTGATTTCCTGGTCGGTGAAGCGGGTCGCGTAAATTTTGGCAACCTCGTCGTTCAATTGGCTAAAGCGCGGCGAAAGTTCGGTGCGTAGGTTGGCGCCAATTTCGTTCAGATCCTTGGCCAGGCCGGGATTCTGCTGCAGATACAAACTTTTTGCCTGCTCGATGACTCCGGCGATCAACGGATTGAACAGCGTAGTGGCGCCGGTGACCTTGATAAGCTCGGTAGCGCTCGCAATCATCGCGGCCGATGGCTGCTGGGCATAAGCGGCCGGGCTGGATATGGCGAGAGCAGCGGCAACCGTGGCCAATCGTGCCGCGCCGTGAATAGCCTGCATGAAACGCGTGATCATTGGTAACTCCATTTGGCTCAATAGTTCAGGGTCGCTCGATGATCTTGATGCCGTCCGGGCCACCAATAATGGCCATCTGCGCAAGATCGACGAAAAGCCCATGCTCCATCACCCCCGGGACCCCCGAAAGCGCATGCGCTATCGCTTTCGGCTCGTCAATCCGGCCGAGTGCGGCGTCGATGATCCAGTGGCCGCTATCCGTGACGAAAGCATGACCGTCTTTGCCTTTCCTCAGGTTAACCGGCCTGGGCCCCTGGATTATGGCGATTGCCTTTTCGACCGCCCGGCGGGTCGAGGAAAAGCCGAATGGCGTCACCTCGATCGGTAGCGGAAAACCGCCGAGCTTGGCCACCCATTTGCTTTGGTCGGCGATCACGATCATGCGCGCGGACGCCGCAGCCACGATCTTTTCCCTTAACAACGCTCCACCGCCGCCCTTGATCAGGCTTAGATCCGGCGCGATTTCGTCGGCGCCATCCACGGTCAGGTCAAGTTCCGGCGTCTCATCCAATGTGGTTAGCGGAATGCCGCAGCGCTTGGCGTCAGCATGGGTTGCTTCCGATGTAGGCACCGCGACAATATCGAGCCCGGTACGCACGCGCTCACCGAGCAGCTCCACGAAATGCTTCGCTGTCGACCCAGTGCCGAGCCCAAGGCGCATGCCGGAACGCACAAATTCGACGGCACGGGCAGCGGCTGCGCGTTTCTGGGCATCGGCGTTCATGGCACCGGCTGGGATTTCAAGTGTTGATCAAGGCTAGTCTTGATCAAGGATTGTCGGTTCACGCCTATCTAGCCCCGATCACCTTGCCTGAACAGCCGAAAAGCGCCGGTCCCAAGCCCGGTTCAAAGCTCGCGGCCATGGGCTTGCATCGCTCGCGGGCGGGGGTTAGCGGTTCTCCGCCATGCCAACTCCCACAATTGTTTTCGACCTCGACGGCACGCTGATCGATACCGCGCCCGATCTCATCGGCACCCTCAATGTGGTGTTCGAGCGCGAGGGCTTGCCGCCGGTCCCCTACGCGACCGCGCGCAACCTGATCGGCGGCGGCGCCAGGGCGATGATCGCGCGCGGGATCGAGGCGGAAGGGCTCGTCGTTGCGCCGGCAAAACTCGAGCAGTTGTTTGCGGATTTCATTGCGCACTACACCGAGCACGTCGCCGACTGCTCGCGGCCTTTCCCGGGCCTTATCGATGCACTCGATGTGCTCGCTGGCCGCGGCTGCCGGTTCGCCGTCTGCACCAACAAGCTCGAACGGCTATCGGTGCTCCTGCTCGAGCAGCTAAAAATCGCGGACCGCTTCGAGGCGATCTGCGGACAAGATACTTTCGGCATCCAGAAACCCAATCCGGAAATACTGCGCCGCACCATCACGGCGGCCGGCGGACGCGTCGATTCCTCGGTCATGATCGGCGATTCCGAAACCGATATTCGGACCGCACAGGCTGCCGAGGTTCCAATTATTGCGGTCGATTTCGGCTACAGCGAACGGCCGGTGTCCGAATTCGAGCCGGACCAAATTATCAGCGATTTTTCGCAATTACCGGGCTCGGTCGCTGCCTTTTTTTCGGCACATTAAGGCAACAGCGACAGCCGGTATGGGGTTATAGTTAACGCGGTAAGGTTAACGCCGCGCTACTGGTTGCCTCCCCATGGCAGCGCCCGTATCCTGATAAATGGGCGAGCGGCGTTGTTGCTCGTGTGGACGGATTAAAATGATGTACCGAGTCATTGTGATCTTGTGCGGCGCGTTCGCGCTTGCCGCCTGTTCATCCACTTCAAATCCTGACTGGATGAAGACGCCTGACTGGTCGAAAAATGCCGACTGGTTCACTCCGACAGCGGCAAAAGACACCGTTCGTTTCGAGTCTCAGCCGCCCGGCGCAGAAGCCAAGACATCTAACGGCCAAAGCTGCCGCACCCCCTGCGCGCTCGCACTGCCTGTCACCAGCGCCCTGACCGTGACCTTCACGCTGAATGGCTATCAGCCCGATACTGAAAAAATTGATCTGGTGGCGCAGATCGGCAACCCGACGGAATTCCAGCCCAACCCGGTCGTCGCAGAACTCACGCCGGCAGCGCCCGTGAAGCCGGTCAAGAAACCACCGCCCAAGCGCGCGCCGACCGCCAATCAGTCCACGGCACCCAAGCAGGCAGCGGCCCCAAAGCCGGCAGGCACGACAACCACCGCATCGCGTCCCGCTCCTGCCCCAATGATGGCGACACCCGCGCAGCAGCAGGCCCCCGCTCCCGCACCCTGGCCGTCGACGCCGCCACCGCAGCGCTAGCGCGAACAAGCAATTTGATATGGGGCCGCGCTCGCCACCTGGCCTCTATGGCCATTGCCAGCCGTATTTCCTATATGTAGACGATGGTATTGGCCACCGGATCCTCCACCCTCGATCTTGATCGCGCCGGTCCCCGCCCGCGCGCGCTGATCGACCCGTTTGCCCGCGCCATCACCTATCTGCGTGTCTCGGTGACCGACCGTTGCGATTTCCGCTGCGTCTATTGCATGTCGGAGCACATGACGTTTCTGCCGAAGGCCGACTTGCTGAGCCTCGAGGAACTCGATCGGCTGTGCAGCGCATTCATCGCCAAAGGTGTAAGCAAGTTGCGGCTGACCGGCGGCGAGCCGCTGGTGCGGCGCGGGATCATGACGTTGCTATCCTCGCTGTCACGCCATCTCGCCAGTGGCGCGCTCAAAGAACTCACGCTTACCACCAATGCTTCGCAATTGGAGAAATACGCTTCCGAAATCAGGGCGCACGGCGTCGAGCGCATCAATGTCTCACTCGATACGCTGGATCCCGACAAGTTCCGCGCCATTACGCGCTGGGGCGATCTCGACAAGGTGCTTGCCGGCATTGATGCGGCCCTTGCGGTCGGATTGAAGGTGAAGATCAACGCCGTGGCGCTCAAGGGCATTAACGAGGACGAGATCGCCGATCTGCTCGCATGGACGAACGGCCGCGGCATGGATCTGACCGTGATCGAGGTGATGCCGCTCGGCGATGTCGGGGAAGCCCGCCTCGACCAGTATCTGCCGTTGTCGATGGTGCGGGCCCGGCTTGCCGACCGCTTCACCCTTGAAGATATCGACTATCAAACCGGCGGACCGGCGCGCTATGTGCGCGTCAAGGAGACCGGCGGCCGGCTCGGCTTCATTACGCCGATGACTCATAACTTCTGTGAATCGTGCAACCGGGTGCGCATCACCTGCACCGGCACGCTCTATATGTGCCTCGGTCAGAACGACGCGGCCGACCTGCGCACGCCGCTGCGTGCCTCGGAAAGCGATGACCTGATCCATGCCGCGATCGACGAGGCAATCACCCGCAAGCCCAAGGGGCATGATTTCGTGATCGATCGCCGCCACCAGCGGCCGGCGCTGTCGCGCCACATGAGTGTGACCGGCGGCTAGCCCATCTCGAGATTCATGCCGCTTGCTCCGGCGTCGTCACCAGATCGCGCAATTCCTCCAGCCGCAACCGCGACTGCGCAAAACACACGCCGAGATTATCGCCGTCGTTCCGTGTGATTTTGCCGGAGATCGCTCTCATGCCGGGAAGTGTCAGTTCGATCTGATCGCCAACCGCGAGACTGCCCGTAACCCCGACACATGCGCCGCCTTCGCTGATGTCGTGAACCGCGACCTCGACGATATTGCCGCCGTGCTGCAAGCGGGCGGCCAAGGATACGGTGTAACGGGGATATTCGCGCAAATCCGCCTTGACCGCCTTGCGCACGATGTCGGGAATTTCCCGGCATAGCGTTTGTGAGGTCGCCTGCATGTCCACGGCAACGCTCGACACGTCCTGCGCGGTTGCGCGCGAGCGTTCCACCATATCGGCGATACTGGCCATGCGGCCGGCCACATCGGACACTGCAGCGCTGCTTTCGCGCGCGCTAGTCGCAAACTTCTCGGTCGCGGCGCGTTGCTGTTCGATGGCGACGGATACCGATTGGGTGACGTCGGAAAGCTGATCGACGGCTTCCGCAACGCCGGACAATGACGCCACGACCTCGCGCGTGGTGGACTGAATCTCGGCAACCTTGGCACCGATCCGTTCGGTCGATTGCCCGGTTTGGGTCGCCAGCATCTTCACTTCGGATGCGACGACCGAAAAGCCGCGCCCGGCCTCGCCTGCCCGAGCCGCCTCGATGGTTGCATTGAGCGCCAGCAGATTGGTCTGCTCCGCAATCTGATTGATCACCGTGACAATGTCGCCGATCTGGTTGGCCGCCTTGGCGAGCGCATCGATGGTGGCGCGCGAGGCATTGGCACGTACCGCTGCTTCGCGGCCCAGGCCGCTGCCGCGCCGCACCAGCTCGGAGATTTCTGCAATTGCCCGCATCACCTGTTCGGACAATTGGCCGGCGGCCTGATTCAAGGCGCGCGAGCCATCGGCGGCTTGAGTGGTTTCATCGAAGGCGGCCCGCACTATTTCCAGCGCCGCCAGCATATCCTCGGCTTTGAACTGCAGGGTCGAGGCGCCATCGACGATCGGCTGTATACCGCCTTCGGTAGCGACCTCCACCTGGCGGGCAAGCTTGGACAGATTGACGCGGCGCGAGGCCTGCCAGGTGCGATCGAGATCGTTATGGACCAGTTCGCGACGCTGACGCTCGCCAAGAACCGCGGCAAGCCGGTCGGTGGCTGCGAGCAGACGGGCGATTTCACCCCGGCTCGCTGGCACTGGCGGGCGCGCTTGGAGCTCAGCATCGGCGATGGCTTCGAGCGTATCGGCGGCCTCGGCGAGCGGCCGCGCAATCCCGCGCGTGACCGCCAGCACGACCGCGCCGCCCAGAGCGGCAGCGGCGAGACCGAAGAAAATCTGGGCGAAGACGCCATGGGTCTCGCCGAGTGACGGCAGCAATGTCAGGGCTAAATAGGGTACCGCCAATACGGCGATTGGCGGCAAAATAGCAGCCACCATCAAGCGCTCGGCGATCGTAAACTGCCGCATGCTCCCACCGTGCGGCCGCGCGGCGGTCATCCGGCGGGCGGCCGGGAACGGCGCGGCCAGCGCCCCCGAGGGCGGGCCAGCAGTTGTTGTAGCCCTGGCGAAGTTAACCGAGGGTTTAGGGTTCCTTAACCATGGGTTTCGAGCCCTCCCGGAGGGACGGGCGCCAGCCCCGGCTAAGGCCGGGGCCCTGCCCGAGCGACTAATACCAACTTCTCCATTGACGCCTTATGCAGCCTTCGGATTAGGTGGGGGGCTTGGTTTCGGCCAAGACGTGGGGACAAACAAAAATAAGAAAACGCCGGCCAGCGGTACCTCCTTGGCCCGGCAAAGTGGGGAGATGTAAGTGGGCGCTCTCGACGCAGTGCTAAAGGCGTTGCTACCGGTGACGCGCGTGATCGATGCCATCACCACCTGGATCGGTAAACGCTTGGCGTGGCTCATCCTTGCCGCCGTGGTGGTGTCGGCGGTCAACGCCACCGTCCGCAAGATATTCGACACCTCGTCGAATTCCTGGCTCGAACTGCAATGGGTGCTGTTCAGCGTCGTGTTCCTGCTGTGCTCGCCCTGGACGCTGCTCGCCAACGAGCACATCCGCATCGACATCGTGAACAACTTGCTGCCGAAGCGGGTGCGCAACAGCATCGACGTCGTCGGCCATGCTTTTTTCCTGCTGCCGCTGACCATCGTCATGATCATCACCGGCATTCCGTTTTTCTATCGCTCGATTGCGATCAACGAGCAGTCGGGAAATGCCGGCGGCCTGCCGCAGTGGCCGGCCAAGTCGCTGGTCATGATCGGTTTCGCGATGCTGCTCATTCAAGGCACTGTCGGAACTGATCAAGCGCATCGCGGTGATGCGCGACCTCATTCCGGATCCGCACGCAACACAGGTGCACGCCCTCGAAGCCGAGGTCGAGCATCATTGTCGAAGCCATCGAGAAGCGCTGAGCGCCGTAGCGGTCCCCGGAGTATTCAATGACAGCAATTCTGATCCACAACATGGCGCCGATCATGTTCGGCTCCCTGGTGGTGTTCCTGTTGCTCGGTTATCCGGCGGCATTTTCGCTCGGCGCGGTCGGGCTGATCTTCGCACTGATCGGCATCGAGTTCGGCCTGTTCGTGCCCGACTTCCTGCAAGCTCTGCCGGAACGCGTCTACGGCGTCATGAGCAACGACACGCTGCTCGCGATTCCGTTCTTCACCTTCATGGGATTGGTGCTCGAACGATCCGGCATGGCCGAGGATCTGCTCGATACCATCGGGCAATTGTTCGGCACTGTGCGCGGCGGCCTGGCCTACGCGGTCATCTTCGTCGGCGCGCTGCTCGCCGCCACCACCGGCGTGGTCGCGGCTTCGGTGATTTCGATGGGGCTGATTTCGCTGCCGATCATGCTGCGCTACGGCTATGACCGGCGCGTGGCCTCCGGCGTCATCGCCGCCTCCGGCACGCTGGCGCAGATCATTCCGCCGTCGCTGGTGCTCATCGTCATGGCCGACCAGCTCGGCAAGTCGGTCGGCGACATGTACGAGGGCGCCTTCATTCCCGGCATCGTGCTCGCCGGCCTCTATGCGGGCTACATTTTTCTTGTCACGCTCGTTTACCCGAAGGCGACGCCCGGCCTTCCCGCGGAAGCGGTCGGCTTTCGCGAGCCCGACGGCAGCCGTGGCCTGACTTCGCTTGGCATCTTGACGGTGGCGAGCGGCGTGTTCGGCTGGCTGATGATGCGTCATTCAGCGACACATGGCGCCGACTTCGTCGTGCTGACCATGTTCTTCGGCATTCTGTTCGCGTTCGGCGTCACCGTCGTGAACTGGTTTATCGCCCGCTACATCGGATTCCGGTTCCTGTCGCACATGGCGCAGCAGACCACTTTCGTGATGGTGCCGCCGCTGTTCCTGATCTTCCTGGTGCTCGGCACGATCTTTATCGGCGTCGCCACGCCGACCGAAGGCGGCGCCATGGGCGCCAGCGGCGCGCTGATTCTCGGCGCCGCTCAAGCGCCGGCTGACCTGGGACCTGGTCCGCCAGGCCGTCGAATCCACGGCCAAATTGTCGGCCTTCGTGGTCTTCATCCTGCTCGGCGCGCGCGTGTTCTCGCTCACATTCTACGGCGTCAGCGGCCATATCTGGGTCGAGGACTTGCTGACGTCGCTGCCGGGCGGCCAGATCGGCTTCCTGATCTTCGTCAACGCCTTCGTGTTCGTGCTGGCGTTCTTCCTCGACTTCTTCGAACTCGCCTTCATCGTCATTCCGCTGCTCGGCCCAGCCGCCGAGCATCTCGGCATCGACCTGATCTGGTTCGGCGTCATCCTCGGCGTCAACATGCAGACCTCGTTCATGCATCCGCCGTTCGGTTTCGCGCTGTTCTATCTGCGCTCGGTCGCGCCGAAGGAACCGTATCTCGACCGCCTCACCGGCAAGCGCATGGATCCGGTCACCACCGGGCAGATCTACTGGGGCGCCGTGCCGTTCGTGGTGATCCAGGTGATCATGGTGCTGCTGGTTATCCTGTTCCCGGCCATGGTCATGCACTACAAGGGCGCAGCGTCGACCATCGACCCGAACAAGGTGAAGATCGAAATCCCGCAGATCGATTTGCCGCCGCTCGATTTCAGCCAGCCAAAATAAGCCGCGCTCCGCGCATAAAAAAAGGCCCCGGAACCGAGGTTCCGGGGCCTTTTGTTTGGACGTCGATTAGCGCGCGCGAATGGCGGATCATGAAGGAGTCGTAGCCCAATTCCGCGACCTGGAACCACTGATAGCCATTCTTGGTAAAGGCCGTCATTGAGTCATAGACCTTCTTGAAGCTTGCATTGGTCCCCGCGATTTCGCTGTGCAATTCATTCGCAGCCTTGAAGCAGGCTTCCATGATCGCCGGCGAGAAGCCATGCAGCTTCGCGCCGTTCGCAAGCAGGCGCCGCAGCGCCGCCGGATTGAGCTCGTCGTACTTGGCCATGCACCAGGTGTTGGCGTAGTGCCCGGCCTGCTCGAGGATCGCCTTGTAGGCTTTCGGCAACGCGTTCCACTTGTCGAGATTGACGAAGGTGAACAGCATCGAGCCGCCTTCCCACCAGCCGGGATAGTAGTAGTGCGGCGCGACCTTGTAGAAGCCGAGCTTCTCGTCGTCGTAGGGACCGACCCATTCGGCGGCGTCGATGGTGCCCTTTTCGAGCGCCGGATAGATGTCGCCGGCCGCGATCTGCTGCGGAACGGCGCCGAGCTTCTGGATGACGCGTCCGGGAAAGCCGCCGATACGCATCTTGACGCCCTTGAGATCGTCGACGGTATTGATCTCCTTGCGGAACCAGCCGCCCATCTGACAGCCGGTGTTGCCCGCGAGCAGCGCCGTGCAATTGTACTTCTTGTAGAACTCGTTGAGCACTTCCTTGCCGCCGCCGAGCGTGCACCAGCCCTGGTTCAGCCGCTGGTTCGGGCCGAACGCGACCGAGGTGCCGAAGGCGAAGGTCGGGTCCTTGCCGAAATAATAGTACGAGGCGGTGTGGCCGCACTCGACGGTGCCGTTCTGCACCGCATCGACGACCTGCAGGCCGGGCACGATTTCACCGGCGGCGAATACCTGGATCTGGAATTTGTTGTCGGTCGCTTCCGCGACCGCCTTGGCCATCATTTCGGCGGCGCCAAACAGCGTGTCGAGCGACTTCGGCCAGCTGCAGGTCATGCGCCATTTGATTTCCGGCATCGACTGCGCGATGGCCGGCGCGGCGATTGCGCTGGCGGCAACGCCAAGACCGGCGGCCTTGATAAATTGACGACGTTTCATCCCATTATCCTCCCGTTGTTTTTTATAGCGGGGGCCCCCGCTAGTTGCACCCCTTGTTTGACCCTCTGGGGGCATGGCGGGAACCATGACGGAGCCCGCTCGCTAAATCCAGTCTGCCCGGGTTCAACCAAAGTTGTAAGTGGGGGCCCCAAAAAGCGTCGGGGCCGGCTTTGTGGGCCGGCCCCGATCCTTAGAACCTCGCCGCTCAGCCGCTCAGCCTTTCGCGCGGCGCGAATCATGGAAGCTGTCATAGCCATATTCGGAGATTTGCCACCACAGATACTCATCACTGCGGAAGGCGGCGATCGAATCCCAGACCTTCTTGTAGTCCGGATTTACTGCGGAGGTTTCCGTGTTCACCTCGTTCGACGCCTTCAGGCAGCCTTCCATGACGGCTTGCGAGAATGGCCGCAGTTGCACGCCGTTGGCGACCAGGCGCTTGAGGGCCTGCGGGTTGCGCGCGTCGTACCTCGCCTTGCTGCTCGGTATTGACCAAGCCGGCGACCATTGTGAGCACAGCCTGATAGGCCTTCGGCAATTCATTCCACTTGGCCAGATTGACCAGCAGATGGTTGGCGGTGCCGCCCTCCCACCAGCCCGGGTAATAGTAGTATTTCGCGATCTTGTAGAAGCCGAGCTTTTCATCGTCATAGGGTCCGACCCATTCGGTGGCATCGATGGTGCCCTTCTCAAGCGCCGGATAGATGTCGCCGCCGGCGAGTTGCTGGGCAATAAGTCCGAGCTTGCCAAGCGTCTTGCCGGCCCAGCCGCCGATGCGCATCTTGAGACCCTTGAAGTCCTCGACCGAATTGATCTCTTTCTTGAACCAGCCGCCCATCTGCGCGCCGGTATTTCCCGCCAACAGGCACTTGGTATTGAACTTCGCGCCGAAGTCGTCGATCAGTTTCTGGCCGTCGCCTTCGTAGTACCAGGCGTTCTGCTGGCGGGCATTCAATCCAAACGGTGTGGCGCAGAACAGCGCCCAGGTCGGATCCTTGCCGATGTAGTAGTATTGCGCGCTGTGACCCAACTCGACCGTGCCGTTCTGCACCGCATCGAGCACTTGCAGGCCCGGCACGATTTCACCGGCGGCAAAGGTCTGGATCTGGAATTTGCCGTCGGTAGCCTCCGACACATATTTCGCGACCATTTCGCAAGAGCCGAACAGCGTGTCGAGCGACTTCGGCCAGCTCGCGGTCAGACGCCATTTGAGTTCGGGCATCGACTGCGCGATCGCCGGCGCGGCGATTGCGCTGGCGGCAACGCCGAGACCGGCGGCCTTTAGGAATTGACGACGTTTCATTGAAATCTCCCTACGCAATGTTGCGGTGAGCTGCCCCCTGGCTCGGCATAACCGTGCCGCAGAAGAATGCGTCCCGCACCGTTTTAGCGCAAGCCTTCAAATTTCAAAATTATGTCAGTGGGCAGACGGCGACCGTGGATTCAAAGCCTGCCGGCCGCCAATTCGATGCGCGACACCAGCCCAAGGACCGTAGACTCGTCCATGACCGCCTGTTTGGGCGCGGTCACGGCCGCGAATGCCGGCTTAAGCTGGGCAAATCCGGCACGAACGTCGCCCAGTGCCGCCGCGTTGCCGGCATCGAGTTCGCCGGCAGCACTTTCGATCATCCGATCCGCCTGCAAGATAAGCCCACGCGCGGTCTGGTAGCCGATCGGCCGCACAATGCGTCCCTTGGCTATGGCGTCGCCGTATTCGTCGGGCACGGCCTTCAACGTCTCGATCGCCACCTCCACCACAAAGCGCGGCCAGTTCGCCTGGCGCGACTTCAGGCCGGCATCGGCGGCGGCGAGGGCGTCCTGCACTTTCTTCAGTCCCTTTGGGTATTGCTTGGCGTTGTGCGTCTTGGCCGTGGCGGCCAAGGCCTTGAGTGCGTCGTCGAAAGGCGGCGTCTTGTAGATGCGCAAGTCACCGCGGATCATTCCATAGACCTCCTCGGCCGGGAAACTGAAATGCCGGGCGGCAGCATCCCAATCGCGCTGGCTCACCAGTTCGTCGCCGGTGAACAGGTGGGCGCGAATGAGCGCGATGAAGCGGCCAAAGGCTACGTCTTGCGCCAAAGCAGCCGGCGCCTTGGGCGTCGCCGGCACCGCATCGCCTTGCGGCTTGGCAGGCGCGACCGGAGCCGGCGCAACCGGACTGGGCTCATTCGTCTGCGCGCGCAGGCTGCCGGCTGACATAAGGCTGCCGGCAACGAGAGCTAAAGCGGCAAGGCCGCGCCAGGTCTTTTTCACGAACTAGGCCTCGATCACGATCTTCGGCGCCGTGCGCCCGGCATCCGCGCCGCCCTTGATCTGGGCGAGCACCTTGGCGGCGATCTCACGATAAATCTTGGCATGCGGACCGTCGGGCTCGGTGGCGACCACCGGGAGGCCGGCATCGGATTTCTCCCGGATGGTCATGTGCAGCGGCACTTCCCCGAGGAACGGCACGCCCAGGCGTTCGGCCTCGTGGCGCGCGCCGCCGTGGCTGAAAATGTCGGAACGCGTGCCGCATTCCGGGCACAGGAAATAGCTCATGTTCTCGACCACGCCGAGCACCGGCACATTCACGCGCTCGAACATGGCAACGCCGCGCCGCGCGTCGATCAAGGCGAGATCCTGCGGGGTCGAGACAATGACCGCGCCCTTGAGCGGCACTTGCTGCGCCATGGTGAGTTGCGCATCACCGGTTCCGGGCGGCATGTCGACCACCATCACGTCAAGTTTGCCCCACTCCACCTCGTGCAGCATCTGAGTAATCGCCGACATCACCATCGGTCCGCGCCAGATCATCGGCGTTTCTTCGTCGATCAGGAATCCGATCGACATGACCTTGAGACCATAGCGTTCGATGGGTTTTAGTCTCTTGCCGTCGATGGTTTCCGGCTTCTCCTTGATGGCGAACAGCTTGGGCAATGACGGCCCGTAGATGTCGGCATCGAGCATGCCGACTTTCAGTCCAAGGTCGCGCAGGCCAAGCGCGAGGTTGACCGCGGTGGTGGATTTGCCGACGCCGCCCTTGCCGGAGGCAACCGCGATGATCGCGTCGACACCGGGGATACCGGCCCGCTCCTTGCCGTCTCTAGGTCCATGCGCGTGGGCATGAGGCGCGGGCTTGCCCGCCGCGCGCGTCTGGGTGGCGACGTGCGCCGGCTGCGGCCCGCGCGAAGCGCTGCCTGCCGCACGTTCGGCGGTAAGGGCCACCAGCACCGACTGCACGCCGGGAATTGCGCGCACCGCCGCTTCGGCCGCCTTGCGCACCGGCTCCCAGGACTTCACCGCCGCGGAGTCGACCGTAATCGAGAAGAATACCTTGGCGTCGGAAACGACGATATCGGATAGCACACGCGCATCCGGCAAAGCCGCGCCGCCAGGCGCCGCCACTTTGGCCAACGCGCTAAGAACCTGTTCCTTGCTTACCGCCATGATCGCTATTCCCTGTCTTTCGCCGACACCATAGGCGCGGCGGCGGAGCGGTCAATCGGCTCTGCCGGCAAGAACGGTTGACGCCCCCGGCTGCAAAATGACCTATTGCAGGATAGGCTTCGGCGACAGCCTGCCAAGGCATAAGCAATTTCGTTAGGGAGAGCGGACAATGGCGAAGGTGGCGTTTCTGGGCTTGGGCGTCATGGGCTACCCCATGGCCGGGCATCTCAAGAACAAAGGCGGACACGACGTGACGGTCTATAACCGCACTGCCGCCAAGGCCGAAAAGTGGGTGGCGCAATTTGGCGGAAAATCAGCCCCAACCCCGAAAGCCGCGGCGCAAGGCCAGGATTTTGTGATGTGCTGCGTGGGCAACGACAACGACCTGCGCGAGGTGACGCTCGGTGCAAATGGTGCGTTCGCGGGCTTGGGAAAAGGCCAGGTGTTTGTCGATCACACCACCGCATCGGCCGAAATCGCGCGCGAGCTATACGCGGCGGCGAAAAAGGGCGGCTTCGATGCCATCGATGCGCCGGTATCGGGCGGCCAGGCTGGCGCCGAGAACGGCGCGCTGACAGTAATGTGCGGAGGCGACGCCGAGCCGTTCGCCCGCGCCGAGAAGGTAATCGCGGCCTATGCCAAGGCCTGCAATCTGATGGGCGCGCCCGGCTCCGGCCAACTCGCCAAGATGGTCAACCAGATCTGCATCGCAGGATTAGTGCAGGGCCTGGCCGAAGGCCTGCACTTTGCCAAAAAGGCTGGCCTCGATATCGAGAAGCTGATCGCGACCATCTCCAAGGGTGCGGCGCAGTCCTGGCAGATGGAGAACCGCTACAAGACCATGGCGGCGGGCAAGTTCGATTTCGGTTTCGCGGTCGACTGGATGCGCAAGGACTTGAGCATCTGTCTCGGCGAGGCGCGAAAAAACGGCGCGCATTTGCCGGCCACCGCAATGATCGACCAGTTCTATTCCGAAGTGCAGACGATGGGCGGCAAGCGCTGGGATACCTCGAGCCTGATCGCGCTGCTGGATCGCTGAAATCACACGTCCGTCGTGAAGCCATCGGCGGCAATGAGGACGCCGGCGGCGCGGATCGCGTCGAGGTTAGCCAGCGCCGTCGGGCCCATATGCGTGACCATGAGGCGGCGGGCGCGCAGATCGGATATTCGCGGCTTTAGAATTTCCCAGCTCATGTGGCCGGTGATACGGCCCTCATAGGCGTAGCACTCGCAGACGAAGAGATCGGCCTCGGCCGCGATTGCCAGCAACGCGTCGGTCCATTCGGTGTCACCCGAATAGGCAAATACATTTTGGCCGTCGGAGATGCGAAGCGCGGTCGAGGGCGCGCCCGACTGATGGATCACTGCCGCGGTCAGCAGCGAATGTCCGAAGACATCGCTCGCCTGCCCCGGCGCGACCTCCATCACCTCCCAACGAAATTTCCACTGCGAGCCGGTCGACTTCGGGAAGAACGCCTCCAGCAGCGCGTCAAGCCGAGCGCGCGTCCCGGGCGGTCCGGCAATCAGCAGCGGCTTCTCGCGGCGCGAGAGAAATTGCCCGTCGAGCAGCAGAAATGGCAGACCGCCGAAATGATCGCCATGCAGATGCGAAAGTACGACGGCGTCAATTCCGTTTGGATCGAGCGCGTGTGCTTTCAGCGCCGCTAGCGCGGTCGCTCCGCAATCGACCAGCAGCGTGCCTTTGGCCGTATTGAGGTGGAAGCAAGTGTTGAGGCGCCCGCCTGTGCCGAAGGCGTCGCCGGAGCCGACAACGGTGAGCCGCATCAGATTTCCATCTTGATCATGCAGCAGCACTCGGCCGCGCCGACACCGCGGCGTGCCAGCGCTTCACGTTGCTCAACTCGGCCGGCACTGTAAGCTTTGCCGGTTTCATGAAATCGTGGCGACCAGCGCGGTGATGTCGGCAATCGAGAAGCGGTCGCCGGCAATGAATTCGCGGCTCGCCAATTCGCGATCCAGCAGCTCGAGGAACCAGGTCACCCGCGGCCTGTTGGCCTCGGCAAAGGCCGGGATCTGCGGCACCTCCAGTTCCTTCATGGCCGGATGCAAATGGCGGAACACCGCCGCGACATTGGCGAAGTAGTTGATGTCGGCACGCCGGTTCCACATTTCGACCAGCGCAATTTCCTTGGCGCCCACGCCGAACAGCGGCGGGTCCGGCTGCTGAACTTCGAAATAGCGGCAGATCGCGACCGACTCGGTGATGATTGTGCCGTCGTCGAGCACCAGCGCCGGCATCCGCTGCAACGGGTTGATCGCTGCGTATTCCGGCGTCTTGTGCTGCATGGTCATGATGTCGACCTGCTTGGTCGGCAGCGTGATGCCCTTCTCGGCCAGAAAAATACGGGTGCGCCGGGGATTTGGCGCGCCTTTGCTGTCGTAAAGCTTCATTTCCTTGCTCCGGGTGGGAAGTTCCCCTCGGAAATCAGCCGAACACGGCGGCAATAGCACTGTCAAAGGGGCCATTAACAATTGCGTAACCAGCGTCTTTAGCTACCTCTTAAGCTTGGTCTTAAGGAATTTGGGCGAGGTTGGCCCCTGGTTTTATTGCGTAGCAAGCGTCATTTCATGCCCGTTCCAGGCGAACAGCCCGATCTCACCGCGCTCCCACCGGAAACCTCGCCGGTAAAGCGCCGCCTTGCCGCGCAATATGTGCGCGAGGCGCGCGATCGGCTGACCTCGTCCAGCGGCACCCGCCCGGCCTTCGACTACGAACTGCTGCGGCAATACGCGCAGAACCGGCTGTCCGCTTCGCTGGTGATGCTCCTGCTGGTCGCCACCATCGGCTTCCTGTCGAGCCTATGGACCGGCGCGATCACCGCCGGCGCCTGGACCGCATCGGTGCTGGTTATCCACGCGGTCATGGTCACCAAGTGCCGGCAGTTCCTCGAGCAACCGATGGCCGAGGCTTCGGCGCGCGCCTGGCGGCTGCGGTTCATCATCCTCGATCTGTTCTACGGCCTAGCCTGGATGTTCATCCTGATCCATCCGGTCGGCGTCGACGAAAGCTCGGGCACGTTCATGCTGTTCGTCATGCTGCTGGTGGTCGCGGTCTCCAGCATGCTGGCGTCGAGCCTGCCGATGGCGGTGTTCGCCGCGACCTTCCCGGTCACCGCCGCGATTGCGCTCGACTTCGTCCTGCGCGGCACGCTGCGCGACTATATCCTCGCCATCATGGCGGTCACCGCGCAGGGCTATTTCGCCGTGCTGGCCTATCGGCTCTATTCGACCACGCTGGCGACCATGGAAGCCCGCGCCGAAAAGGACGCCCTGATCGGCGAACTCGAACAGGCAAAGGCGATCTCGGACGAGGCCCGGCAGCGGGCGGAAGCCGCCAATATATCCAAGTCGCGCTTCCTTGCGCAGATGAGCCACGAATTGCGCACCCCGCTCAATGCCATCCTCGGCTTCTCGGAAGTGATGAAGACCGAAGTGTTCGGCGAGCATGCGGTGGCAGTCTACAAGGAATATTCCGCCGACATCCATAATTCCGGCGTGCATTTGCTAGGCCTAATCAACGAAATTCTCGACCTGTCACGCATCGAGGCCGGACGCTACGAACTCAACGAGGAATCGGTTTCGCTGGCCGGCATCGTCGAGGATTGCCATCATCTGCTCAAACTGCGCGCCAGCAACCGCGGCATCACGCTGCACGAAGTGTTTGAAGCAGATCTGCCGCGGCTGTGGGCTGACGAGCGCGCGCTGCGCCAAATCTGCCTGAACCTCTTGTCCAACGCGATCAAGTTCACGCCGCAGGGCGGCGAGATCTGGCTAAAGGTGGGCTGGACCGCGTCGGGCGGCCAATACATGAGCGTGAAGGATACCGGCCCGGGCATTCCGGAAGAGGAAATCCCGATCGTGTTGTCGTCCTTCGGCCAAGGCTCGAACTCGATCAAATCGGCCGAACAGGGCGCCGGGCTTGGTTTGCCGATCGCCAAGAGCTTGACCGATCTGCACGGCGGTACGTTCACGCTTAAATCCAAGCTGCGCATCGGCACCGAAGTGGTCGTCACATTCCCGCCGGAACGGGTTGTGGCGGCAATGGCGCCGATGACCGAGCAGGCGCCGCCAATCACCGCGCCCGGCGAGCCGATCCTCAGTCCGGAGGAAAGACGCCGGCTGAGTCGGCGGCCGCTGTTTCGGGCCGGCACGTAAACTAGAGCATGATCCCTGCGACAATCGCACGATTGCGTTCTCCGCCACGGCAACTATGTTCGCCGAAATGATCGAGAGCCCCTGCATCAAAATCTGTACGCTAGATGCCCGCTCCGGGCTGTGCCTCGGATGCGGACGCAACATCGACGAGATCGCGCGCTGGACCGCCATGAGCGCCGCCGAGCGCGCCCGCGTGATGAAGGAATTGCCTGCCCGTCTCGCCGCCGTCAAAACCATTTCCGCGACAGGATGAACCCGTGAGCCGCCGTCTGACCTGGACATTCGTCTTCGGCGTAGCGCTGTCGCTTGCGGCGCTGATCGCCACCAACGACCAGGACGCCATCGCCAATCTGCTGCGGCACGATATTGGCTCGCTGGTGCTGAAGGTCGCGCTGGCGATCTTTGTTGGCGGCCTAGTGCTCGTGCTGTTCCGCGAAAGGCTTTCGGTAGCGCTGGAAGCGATCTTGTTCTGGGCCGTGGTCGGGCTGCTGCTGGTGGTCGCCTATACCTATCGCATCGAGTTGCGCGACGTCGCCGACCGCGTGGTCGCGGAAATGATGCCGGGTCATGTTGCCGGCCGCGGCCGCAATGTCGAAGTCGTGCGCAACCATAGTGGCGACTTCGCGGTGGGCGCGCATATCAATGGCGCATCGGTCGCGATGGTGCTCGATACCGGCGCAAGCTCGGTGGTCTTGACCCAGGACGCGGCCAAGGCCGCCGGCCTGCCGATCGAAGTGCTCACATATACGGTCAATGTCGACACCGCCAATGGCCGCACGCGCGCCGCCGCGGTGACGCTGGACCGTCTCGCCGTCGGCGGGCTGACCGAGCGCGCGGTGCCGGCGCTGGTGGCGCAGCCCGGTCAACTCAAGAACAATCTTCTCGGCATGAGCTTTCTCAACCGGCTGGAAAGCTGGGAGGTGCGCGGCGATAAGCTGCGGATGCGCGGAAATCCGTGAGCGGCGCTACAGCAAGCTAATAATAAATCGCAGCGACGCGAACATCAGGAAAATACCGAAGCCGATCTCAAGCTTGCGGCGCGGTAGCCAGTGCGCCAGCCGCACGCCGTAGCTTGCGGTATAGCTCGATACCGGTGCCATCAGCACGAATCCGATCAGCGACACAAAACCGACCGACAAAGGCGGCAACTGCGCCATGTGGCCCCAGCCGGCCAGCATATAGCCGATGGTGCCGGCAATGGTGATCGGCACACCGACGCCGGCCGAAGTCGCGACCGCGCGCTGCATCGGCTGGCCGTAGAGCGTGAGCACCGCGTTCGACACCGCGCCGCCGCTTACTCCCACGAGCGAGGAAAACAACCCGGTGATGAAGCCGTAAAATGCCAACAGGCCGCGGCCCGGCAATTCGCTGCCAAGATTCCAGCGCTCGCCGCCGAACAGCATGCGTACGGAGATGAAGCTGGCAAATACCACAAAGGCGATCTTGAAAACCGCTGCCGGCGCATAGAACGCGGTCACCGAGCCGATTGCCACGCCGACCACCGCCGGCAAAGCCCAGATCCGCACTACGTCGGGGATCACCGCGCCGCGCTTTTTGTGCGCGATGTAGGAGCGCACCGTGGTCGGAATGATGATGGCGAGAGAGGTGCCGATGCACATCTGCATACGGACCTCTTCCGGTACGTCGAGCACGCGGAAGACTTCGTACAGAACCGGCACGATGACGGCGCCGCCGCCGATGCCGAACAGGCCGGCGAAAATGCCGACCAGAATGCCGGCGCCCGCGATCCATACCGCGAGCAGAACAAGCTCGCCGATCGGATATCCCAGGAGCATGATTCCTCGGAAGTTGTAGAATTACGCCGCGATGTTCGACAAATGCGCGCCCGTGTCCAGCACCAGGGCAAGCGCATCAGCCATGACCTTGCTGCCTGCGCCGGGCTTGACCGCCTCGGTCGCCAGATGCCGCCGGAAGGCGCGCGCACCCGGCACGGCGCGAAACAAGCCCAGGATATGGCGGGTGATGGAATGAAGCCTTACGCCGTTGGCGAGCTCGCGGTCGATATAGGGGATGAGTGCCAGCACCGCCGCTTTCGACGACGCGAAATGCGCCGGCTCGCCGGTGAGCATCGGATCGACGCCCAACAGCCGCCAAGGTTCCTGATAGACGGCCCGCCCCATCATCACGCCGTCCACATGCGCGAGGTGAGATTGCGTTTGCTCAAGGTTGGCGATGCCGCCATTGAGCACGATCGCGAGATCGGGGTGTGCGGCCTTGAGGCGGTACACGATGGAGTAGTCGAGCGGTGGCACTTCGCGATTTTCCCGCGGCGACAGCCCCTTTAGCCAGGCTTTGCGCGCGTGCACAATTAGCGCATCGGTACCCGCCGCCTTGACCGCCGCGGCGAAGGAGAACAGCGCCGCTGCCGGGTCCTGTTCATCGACACCAATGCGGCACTTCACCGTCACCGGGATTTTGACCGCTGCTTTCATCGCGGCGACGCATTCGGCGACCAGCGCCGGCTCGACCATCAGACAGGCGCCGAAGCGGCCCTCCTGCACCCGGTCCGACGGACAGCCGACATTCAGGTTGATCTCGTCGTAGCCGAAGTCCTCGCCGATGCGCGCCGAAGCGCTGAGCGCCGCCGGATCGCTGCCGCCAAGCTGCAGCGCCACCGGGTGCTCGAACGGATCGAAGCCAAGCAGCCGCGCGCGATCGCCGCGCAGCACTGCGCCGGTGGTGAGCATTTCGGTGTAGATCAGCGCCCGGCGCGTGAGCAGGCGATGGAAGAACCGGCAGTGCCGGTCGGTCCATTCCATCATCGGTGCCACGCAGAAACGGCGGTCCAGTTTCATCACGCCTATGTATTGGCAACACGCAAGCTGGGCAAGTTCCGGCTATTGCGCCTGCTGCTTGGCGCCCGAGGCTTCCACTACCTTCGCCCATTTGGCGATTTCGGTTTTGATATAGGCGGCAAAATGCTCTGGGCTATCGCCGACGAGATTGGCGCCCTGCGACGACAGTTTTTCTATGACGCCGGGCGATTTCAACGTCTCGATCGTCACCGCGTTGAGTTTGGCCACGATATCCTTCTGCATTCCAGCAGGCCCAATCATGCCGTACCAGTTTTCCGCATCCACGTTGGCCAGCCCAAGTTCGCCGAGCGTCTTTACGCCCGGCAGCGACGGCGCGCGCGCCTTGCTGGCGATGGCAAGCGCTTTCAGTTTTCCGGACTGGACATGTGCCAGCAACACGGGAATGTCGGCAAACATCATCTGCACTTGGCCGCCGAGCAGATCGGTCACCGCGGGCGCAGCGCCACGATAGGGAACGTGCACGATGTTGATCTTGCCATTGATCTTCAGCAGTTCGCCGGCGAGATGCGGCATGCTGCCCGGGCCGGTGGATGCGAAATTGAGTTGCCCCGGCTTGGCATTGGCCATCGCCACCAACTCGGCAAACGTGTCAACCTTCAACTCGGCCGGAACCACGAGCAATTCCGGAACGCTCGCCACCAGCGTGATGGGGGTCAGGTCCTTGGTCGAATCGTAGGGGACCTTTTCGACAAGGCTAGCGCTGATCGCAATCGCGCCGGCACTGCATATGCCGATGGTGTAGCCGTCCGGGGCTGCCTTGGCGACGGCATCAGTGCCGACCACGCCACCCGCGCCTCCGCGATTGTCGATCACGACGGTCTGACCTAGAAGTTCGGTCATCCGCTGCGCCACGACGCGCGCAATAATGTCATTTGGGCCGCCCGGCGGGAACGGAACGACAAGCTTGATGGTCCGGCTGGGATAGGTTTCCGCAAAAGCCGCGCCCGGCAGCATGGCGGCAATCAACGCCACCAAAAGCCATCTCAATCCACGCACGCATTCCTCCCAATTTTTCAATTTCAACGCGACGGCATTTAGCCTAGCAGAACCCCCAAGCATAGGGCAGCATGCCGCGAAAATCACGGGCGGGCGGAAAAATCAAGGATGATCCGGATCGGCATTATCGGGCTCGGCTGGTGGGGCAAGCAGATCGTCACTTGTCTGGCCGAAAGCCCGCGATTCAAGGTGGTGGCGGGCTGCGATATCGATAGCAAGATGGCGGCACCCTTTGCGGCCGCGAATAAATTCGACCTGGTCGGCGACTACAAGACCCTGCTTACGCGAGCCGACCTCGACGCCATTGCGGTCGTGACCCCGCATCTGCTGCATGAGGAAATGGCCATCGCCGCCTTCGCCGCCGGCAAGCAGGTGTTCTGCGAGAAGCCTCTGGCGCTGACCACCGCGAGTGCAGAGCGGATATTGGCGGCCTGCGCCAAGGCTGGCGGGGTGCTCGGCATAGGACATGAACGACGCTACGAGCCGGCGATGGAAGAAATGCGCCGGCTGTTCGAGAGCGGCGCACTCGGGCGCATCCTGCACATGGACGCCAATGTCAGCCACAGCAATTTCCGCAAAATGGATCCATCGAATTGGCGTCGCGATCCCAAGCACGCGCCCGCTGGCGCCTGGACCGCGCTCGGCATCCACCTCGGCGACATGTTCGTCTCGCTTGCCGGTCAGCCTACCCGCGTCACCGCCCGCACCACCTCACAGATTTTCCCCGCGCCATCGGAGGATTTCGTCAGCGCCGAAATCGATTTCGCCGGCGGCGCGCGGGGGCGCATAACCTGCCTTTCAACACCGCCGTTCTATGGCCGCTTCACCCTCATTGGCGACCAGGGCTGGGTCGAGGTGCAGGAAGGCGGCAATGTCGACAAGGGCATTCCGTCGAGCTTCGTGCATTGCAAAGTCGACGGCAGCCGGGAGACGCGCAGCTACCATGACGCCAATACCGTGCGGCTCAATTTCGAGGCCTGGGCCGATGCAATCGAGGGCCGCGCACCCCATCGCTTCACCACCGAACAATTGCTTGGCAATATCCGCATTCTCGATGCGGTTACCCAATCCGCGGCGGCGAATGGCAAACCGATCGCGCTTTGATACAAGGCGGCGCATGCAGAGCGAAAAAGAACAGGTCGCGCTTACTTCGATTGTGGCGTCGGCCGGGATGACCGTCGCCAAGGGACTGGTCGGCCTTTCCACCGGCTCGCTCGCGATTCTATCGGAAGCCGGTCACTCGCTGATTGATCTCGGCGCCACGGTGATGACCTATGCGGCGGTGCGCATTTCGGGCAAGCCGGCCGACGCGGAACACCACTACGGCCACGGCAAAGTCGAAAGCGTCTCGGCGCTCGGAGAGACCGCGCTGCTGTTTTTGCTCTCAGGCGTGGTGATCTGGGAGGCGGTCAAGCGCCTGGTCGACCACGAGGCGCACGCGGTGGTCGCCACCGTTTGGGCCTTCGGCGTGATCGCGGCGTCGATGGCGGTCGATTTCTTTCGCGCGCGCGCGCTGTCGCGCACTGCCAAGCAGACCCAGAGCCAGGCGCTCGAAGCCGACGCGCTGCATTTCTCGTCCGATCTGTGGGCGTCGTTCGCTGTGCTGATCGGGCTTGCCGGCGTGCAGTTCGGCTTCTGGTGGGCCGACTTCGGCGCCGCTCTTCTGGTCGCGGTGCTGGTCTGCAGCGCCGGCTGGCGGCTTGGCCGGCGCACCATCGACACGCTGACCGACACGGCGCCGAAAGGTGCCGCGGAAAAGATTGCAGCCATAACGGCGAAAATCGCCGGCGTGGTCGGGGTCGAACATGTGCGGGTGCGCGGCGTCGGGGACAAGACTTTCATCGATCTGACCGTCGCGGTGAGCCGCACGCTGCCGCTCGACCGCGTAAACGCAATCAAGAGCAGCGTCGATGCCGAAATCCGCCGGCAGATCGCCGGCGCAGAACCGACCGTCATCACCGACCCGGTGGCGCTGAACAACGAAACCGTGCTCGACCGCGTGATGGTGATCGCACGCAACCGTGCGCTCGCCGTGCATCATGTTACGGTGCACGATATCCAGGAACGGCTGATCGTTTCGCTCGATCTGGAGGTGGATGGCAAGCTCACGCTGCGCGCGGCCCACGACCTGGCGGACGGGTTGGAAAATGCAATCGCAGCCGAACTCGGACCCGGCGTCGAGGTCGACACCCATATCGAGCCGCTGCAGCCGCAGGAAGCAATCGGCCGCGAGGCGCCGCCGGAGCGGGTAAAGGTGGTCGAGATCGCCTTGGCTGAACTTGCGGCGGAAGGCCGCAGCATTCGCAACGTACACGATGTGCGCGTGCGCGAAACCGACGAGGGCGAGATCGTCAATTTCCATTGCGATTTCGACCCGGCCTTGAGCGTCCAGACCGTGCACGAGCAGGTCGATGCGCTGGAGCGTGCCTTGCGCGTGCGCTCGCCCTTGATCAAGCGGGCGATCGGTCACGCCGAGCCGATGCGGTGATGGCTTCCAATTCCTCGCCGGACATCTTAGATCAAAGCCCAATTCTGGACCCAAGAATTTGGATTCAAGCAAATGCGCACCGATATCGCCCAGCCCGTCCGCCTGAAAGATTACCGCCCGCCCGACTGGCTGGTGGAGACCGTCACGCTCGACGTCTCGCTGCATCCGACGCAAACGAAAGTGCGCGCGACCCTTTCGCTTAAACCCAATGCGGACACCGCCGCGGCCCCGCTCATACTCGATGGCGACGGGCTGTCGCTGGTCTCACTCAAGCTTGATGGAACCCTGCTGCTAGCAGCAAATTACGCCGCAACGCCGGACGGTCTCACCATCGCGCAGCCGCCGAACGGGCCGTTCACGCTGGAAATCGAGACGCTCGTCGATCCATCGGCCAACACCCAGCTCTCGGGGCTCTATCGGTCGAGCGGCACCTATTGCACCCAATGCGAGGCGCAAGGCTTTCGCCGCATCACCTACTTTCCCGACCGTCCCGATGTGATGGCGGTCTACACCACGCGCATCGAGGCCGACAAAACCGAGGCGCCGATTCTGTTGTCGAACGGCAATTTGACCGACAGCGGAGCGTTGCCGGGCGGCCGGCATTTTGCGGTCTGGCACGATCCGCACCCCAAGCCGTCCTATCTGTTCGCATTAGTCGGCGGCAAGCTGGCGCATGTCGAGGACCGCTTTCGGACGATGTCGGGGCGCGATGTCGTGCTGCGGATTTATGTTGAGCCCGGCAAGGAAGGCCGCTGCGGCTATGCCATGGACTCGCTCAAACGCTCGATGCGCTGGGACGAGCAGGCATTCGGGCGCGAATACGATCTCGATATCTTCATGATCGTTGCCGTCTCCGACTTCAACATGGGCGCGATGGAGAACAAGGGCCTCAATGTCTTTAACGACAAATACGTGCTGGCAAGCGCGGACACCGCGACCGATGGAGATTTCGCCGGCATCGAGGCGGTGATCGCGCACGAGTATTTCCACAACTGGACCGGCGACCGCATCACCTGCCGCGACTGGTTCCAGCTATGTTTGAAGGAAGGCCTCACGGTTTTTCGCGATCAGGAATTTTCATCCGATATGCGTTCGCGGCCGGTGAAGCGCATTATCGATGTACGCGGATTGCGCGCGGCGCAATTTATCGAGGACTTAGGCCCCCTCGCCCACTCGGTCCGGCCGGAGCAATACAAGGAGATCAACAACTTCTATACCAGCACGGTCTACGAAAAAGGCGCCGAAGTGGTGCGCATGGTGCAGACGCTGCTTGGCCGCGAGAAGTTCCGCGCCGGTATGGATCTCTATTTCACGCGCCACGACGGACACGCGGCAACTGTCGAACAATTTATCCAATGCTTTGCCGATGCCAGCGGGCGCGACATGACGCAGTTCATGCTCTGGTACAGTCAGGCAGGGACACCGGAAGTCACGGTAAATTGCAGCTTCGATCCCATGCGCAAGGTTTACACACTCGAATGCAAGCAAAGCATTCCGCCCACGCCAAACCAACCGACCAAAGCACCAATGGTGATCCCGCTCGTGCTTGGGCTGGTTGGCCAGGATGGCGGCGATCTGCCGCTCACTCTGACCAATGGCGCTACGGTCGAGCGCGGCGTTTTGGTCCTGACCCAGTCCAAACAGACGTTCGAATTCAAGGGCATTGCCGAGCGTCCGGTGCTTTCGATCAATCGCGGCTTTTCGGCGCCGATCAAGGTGGTCACCGATCTCGACGCCGAGCATCTCGACTTTCTGGCGGCGCACGACTCCGACGCTTTCAATCGCTGGCAAGCCTTGCAGACCAGTTCGATGCAGCTGCTGATCGGCAATGTGGCGGCGTTGCATTCCGGCAAGCCGCCTCTCACCGATGACAAGCTGATCGCGGCGTTGGCCGCCGTTCTCGACGACAAGACGCTGGAGCCCGCCTTTGTCGCACTCGCGCTGATGCCGCCGGGCGAAGGCGATATCGCGCGCGAGATCGGCCACGACATCGACCCCGACGCGATCTACCACGCGCGCGCCACCTTGCGCGCGGTGATCGGCGACAAGCTCGCGACTGGACTGGCCGCAGCTTACGACCGCATGGCCGTCGCCGGGCCCTATTCGCCCGACGCCGCGAGTGCCGGACGCCGCGCCTTGCGCAACGTCGCGCTCGATCTGCTGGCCGCAAGCGGCAAGCCCGAGATAATCGCCCGTGCCGCGCGGCAATACGACGCCGCCGACAACATGACCGACCGCATGGCCGCGCTTGCCACCCTGTCGTTATACAAGCTGCCGGAGCGGGAACGCGCGCTGGCAGATTTTTATACACGCTATACTGCCGATGCGTTGATCATCGATAAATGGTTCTCGCTGCAGGCTATGGCCCCGCAAACGGAAGCGCTTGAAAAGGTGCAGGCGCTGACCGCGCATCCGGCCTTCTCGATGGCCAACCCAAACCGCGTGCGCGCGCTGATCGGCGCCTTCGCGCAAGGCAACCCGACCCAATTCAACCGGCCCGACGGGGCCGGCTTCGAATTCGTCGCCGACAACATCCTGGCGCTCGATCCGAAAAACCCGCAATTGGCGGCGCGCCTGGCCACCGCATTTCGCACCTGGCGCACACTGGAAGCCGGCCGCCGCGGCAAGGCGGAATCTGTCCTGACGCGCATCAAGGCCGCCCCCGGCCTGTCGCGTGATTTGTCCGATATCGTGGAGCGAGCGCTCGCGGCGCCGTAAAGGGCCTGGCGTTCTCGCGGCGCCGTAAAAGGCCTGGCGTTAAGGTATTCCGGGACTTTTCGAGTCACTTCCGAAGGTTTGGCGAAGTTAAATTAGGCGTGGGTAACGAATTTTAAGCAATTGACTCTTCGGACTCTCGACAAATCAGCGCCCATCGATTCCAATCGCCAAGTGATTCGGAAGGCGGTGTGGCGGGTCATTCCGATTCAGGGTTGTCAGGGGAAATCCGAACGGAGGTCGTCTATGGCGCGCGCCGGTGCGGCGAGTGCGTCTGCACATCCCGATTCCATAAAGGGCCTCGCGCAATCGATCGCCAAACCGGCGTATCGGCGGCTGTTGACGGCCGAGCCTCTGCTCCGGCGCGCGGTTCCGGTGCTCATCATCGCGTTTCTTGTCACCATTTGCGTCGGCGCCGCCGTACAGGTCCTCGATCAGCGCCGGCAAACCGTCAGCAGCGTTGTGATGTCGCTCGAGGCCGTCGCGGATCTGGCCGCCGAGCGCCTGCAACAGCCGGTCAAGCAGTCCAACGACGCAACCGTACGGGCGCAGGATGCCCTGGCACGCGCCCTGCCGCCCTGGGCCGCCGCCGCCGGGCGGCATTTCCTGCTGACCAATGCAGACGGCGTGGTGGCGGCCGCCACGCCCGCCGCCGAAGCCACCATCGGCCGCCGCCTGATCGATCTGCTCGGGCCGACGCAACCGCTTACTACGTTCGGCGCAGGTGCCGGAGTGCTCGAAATCACCCTGCCCGAAGATACCCGCGCGTTAGCGACCGTGCGCATGCTGAATGCCCCGTTCGGCCAGCTCGCGGTCGTGCAATCGCGGGCCGCAGCGCTCGAATCCTGGCGTTCGGTCACCACGCTGACGATTACGCTGTCGGCAACCACCGGCTTTGTCGTGCTCATCCTCGGCTTTGCTTTCCATTGGCAGGCGACGCGGGCACGCGAAGCCGACGTGATTTACGAAACGGTACGCAGCCGCATCGATACCGCTCTCAACCGTGGCCGCTGCGGGCTGTGGGACTGGGACCTCGCGCGCGGGCGAATTTTCTGGTCGCAGTCGATGTTCGACATCCTCGGGCTGCAGGCCAAGGATGACCTGCTGTCGTTCGGCGATGTGAGCGCGCTGACGCACCCGGACGACTTGCGCCTCTACGACCTCGCTGCCGAGCTTGCCGATGCCAAAATGTCGTCCATCGACCACGCCTTTCGCATGCGTCACGCCGACGGCCACTGGGTCTGGCTGCGCGCTCGTTGCGAGCTGGTCCGTCAGCTGGGCGAGCCAGGCTTGCATCTGATCGGCATCGCGGTGGACATCACTGAACAAAAAAGCCTGGTCGAAAAGACGGTGGCCGCCGACATGCGCCTGCGCGACGCCATCGAGACCATCCCGGAAGCCTTCGTGCTATGGGACGCCGACAATAGATTGGTATTGTGCAATTCGAACTTCCAGGAACTGCACAATCTCCCCGACGAAACGATCACGGTCGGCGCATCTTACGAGTTGGTGGTCGCCGCCGGCAGCAAACCGGTGGTGCGCAACAAGATCGTCACAGACGGTCCGAGCATCCCCGGTGCGCGTACCTTCGAGGCTCAGCTTGAGGACGGCCGTTGGCTGCACATCAGCGAACGGCGTACCAAGGACGGCGGCTATGTGTCGGTCGGCACCGACATCACCGCGCTCAAGACGCACGAAGAAAAACTGGTCGACAGCGAAAAGCGCCAGATCGCGACCATCTCCGACCTGCGCGCCTCGCAGCAGCGGCTGGCGGAACTGGCCGAGAAATATGCCGTCGAAAAGACCCGCGCCGAGGAAGCCAACCAGGCCAAGTCGAAATTCCTCGCCAATATGAGTCACGAACTGCGCACGCCGCTCAACGCCATCATCGGCTTTTCCGAGATCATGGAATCGGGGATGTTCGGCCCGCTCGGCGCCGACAAGTATCACGAATATTGCACCGACATCCGCGGTAGCGGGCAATATCTGCTCGAAGTTATCAATGACATTCTTGATATGTCGAAGATCGAGGCCGGCCGCATCCGCCTGGATTTCGAAGACCTCAGCCTCGATTCACTTCTTTCCGACGCCATGCGCGTTGTTTCCGCGCGCGCCCAGGACAAACAGCTCACACTGATCGCCAGGATATCGCCCGAACTGCAACTGCGCGCCGACCGCCGCGCGCTCAAACAAGTTGCGCTCAATCTTCTCTCCAACGCCGTGAAGTTCACGCCCGCCGGCGGCAGCGTCACGGTGCGCGGGCGCGCCACCGACGAGTTCATCGTGCTCGGCATTGCCGATACCGGCATCGGCATCGCCAAGGACGCGCTCACACGGCTTGGCCGTCCATTCGAACAGGTCGAAAGCCAGCTCACCAAAAGTCATCAGGGCTCCGGCTTGGGCCTCGCCATTTCCAAATCGCTGGTCGAGTTGCATGGCGGCCGCATGCGCATCCGCTCTACGCTCGGCAAAGGCACGCTGGTGGTCGTGCGGCTGCCGCTCAAGCCGCAATGCCAGATGCCAAAAGATGAAGCCGCTTAAGGCGCAGTCCCCAAAATCCGTACGAAACTCTCGCGCACTTTCCTCTGAGTCTCGATCACAGTGGCATCGAGGGTGGCGAAGTCCGGCACGTCGGCGGCGCGCGCGAGCAGGCGGAGCAGCCCCGCGCCCGCGGTCTTGGGATCGAATGGGCCTGCCAAGCACAGCCGCAATATCTGCGTGAGGTCCTGATAAAGCTGCACCGCGGGCCGCAAGACTTCCGCCTCCTCGACCGGCAGCACGCGTAACTGCCAGGCCTTGTCGAGTACGCGCGCTGTCGAGGTGTCGAGAATATCGGGCAGCCGCTCCGCATGGACGAGTTGAAGGTATTGCGCGATGAATTCCAGGTCGATCAGCCCGCCAGCTACATATTTAAGATCCCAGCGTTCGCGGTCGCCTTTTTCCTTGGCAATGGCCCCGCGCATTTCCACGACATCGCCCGCGATCCGACCCGGATCGCGCGAGCGCCGCAGAATGTCGCGGATCACCTGCTCCACCCGCGCACCGAAGGCCGGCGGCGCCGACACCACGCGCGCACGCGTCAGCGCCATGTGTTCCCAGGTCCAGGCCTCGGTTTCCTGATAGCCGGTGAATCCGGCGATCTGGGTCGCCAGCGGGCCCGCTTGTCCTGACGGTCGCAGCCGCATGTCGACTTGATACAGCGCCCCGTAATTGGTCTGCGCGGTCAGCGCATTGATCAGTCGCTGGGTAAGCCTCGAAAAATACTGCGCACCATAGAGCGAGCGTTTGCCGGTCGATTCCGGATGCTTGTCGTCAAAGTCGTAGACCAGGATTAAATCGAGATCGGAGGTGGCCGTCATCTCGCGGCCGCCCAGCTTGCCCATGGCAAGCGCCGCGGTCTGCTCCGCTTTGATATGGCCGTAAGTAGACGCGAAATTGTCCGCGACGGCGCGATGCACGGCGCGGATGACCGCGTCAGCCAGCCGCGCAAAGGCCTCGCCCGCCTGCCGCGCCGTCACCGTGCCGGACAGGATGCGCACGCCGATCAGGAACATGTATTCGAGCCCGAACATGCGGATGCGCTCGAGCAGATCCTCATCGTAGCGCGCCTGCGCCAACGCGGCGCTGAGCCGCCGCGCCAGTTCGGCATCGTCCGGCAAGGTGCCGAAGAAGCTCGGGTCGACCAGCGCGTCCATCACCTGCGGATTGCGCGCCAGCGTGTCGGCGAGCCTTGGCGCAATGCCAAGGACGAGTGTGATCAGCGCGATCAAATCGGGGTTTTGCCGCAGCATCGAGAGCAGCCGCGCCGCGACGCGGAGATTGGCAAGGAAATGGTCGAACAACACCAGCGTGGCGGCGGGATTATCGGTTCGAGCGATATGCTCGAGCAAAACCGGCAATAGCGCCTCAAGGTGGCTGCGTGCCGCCTCGCCCTTGAGCGAGCGATGCCCGCCGGCAAGCCAATGGCGGATCTTGGCTGAGGTCTCCAGCGGCGAACGGAACCCGAGCTCGGCCAGCCGATCCAGCGTCTTGCGATCGTCGGCGCCGGGCGGAAACGCCAGCGCCGGCGTGTCGGCGACTGGCGTCTTTTCAAACAGGCGCGCGTAGTGGCCTTGAACGTTGTCGAGATGATCGAGCAAAACCTTGGCGAAGACATCGCGGTTCGCGTAACCCAGAAAACGCGCAAAGCGTTCGAGCCCGTCGCGCTCGGCCGGCAAAGTTTGCGTCTGCTCGTCATTGACCATCTGCAGGCGGTGCTCGACCATGCGCAGGAAGCAATAGGCGGCTTTCATATCGTCGCGCGCCGCCCCAGTGATCCAGAGATTGTCGAAAAGCTTGTCGAGAGTGGTGAGCGTATCGCGGTCACGCAGACCCGGATGGCGTCCGGCGGCGATCAATTGCTGGGTCTGCGCGAAGAATTCGATTTCGCGGATGCCGCCGCGGCCGAGCTTGATGTTGTGGCCTTCCACTGCGATCTCGCCGTGGCCGCGAAAGGCGTTGATCTGCCGCTTCATGGCGTGCACGTCGGCCACCGACGCGAAGTCGAGAAATTTGCGCCATACGAACGGAGACAGATCGTTGAGGATGGCGTCGCCCGCCGGGATGTCGCCCGCGCAGGCGCGCGCCTTGATCATGGCGGCGCGCTCCCAGTTCTGTCCGCTGCTTTCGTAATACGACATGGCGGCCGCGGTCGAGATCGCGATCGCAGTCGAGGCCGGGTCGGGCCGCAGTCTCAGATCGGTGCGGAAAACGTAGCCGTCGGCCGTGCGCTCTTGCAGGAGTTTCACCAACCGCTGCGTCAAGCGGACGAACAAAGGCGCCGGTTCGGCATCTTTCGGCAGCGCCGGCGTCGCCCGGTCGTAGAGCACGATGAGGTCGATATCGCTCGAGTAGTTGAGCTCGAACGCCCCCATCTTGCCCATAGCCAGCACGATGTAGCCGCTGCCGGCCTGCGGCTGCGATGTGTCCTTTGGCGTCAGCTGGCCGGCCCGCGCAGCCTCGGCCAGCACAAAGCGGGTGGCGGCGTCGACCGCGGTATCGGCCAAATCGGTGAGCGCGCGGGCTGCCTGCATCACCGGCCAGACGCCGCCGATATCGGCAAGCGCAATGAGCAGGGCCACCTCCGCCTTCATGCGACGCAGCAGCCGCATGGCCTGCGCCTCATCCTCGGTCGCAGCAATGGCGCGCACGCCATCGGCGAGCAGCGTCACAAGATGCTTGTCGGGGTCTAAACCGAGCAGCCGCAGCAGGCGCGCGGGCTCGCGGCTCGCCAGCTCCCACAAATATGGCGAGCTTTCGGCCAGGCTTTCGAGCAATTTGGTAACGACCGGATGTCTCGCCAGCAATGCCTTGAGCGGCACTGCTTCGGCCACTGCCATGCCGGCAAGCCATTCCGCAACGCGCGCGCGCGCAAGCCTCGGCTCGGCCAGTTGCGGTGCCGTTACGATCCGCTCGGCAAGCGTCTTACCGTCGGCAGTCTTTGTGCTGACAATCTTGTCGGCGTCAGTCTTTCTGGCGTCAGTCTTGCCGCCGACGGCCGCCTTGCGGGCGACCTTCCTGGCAGCTTTCTTAGTTGGAGCCTTCTTCTTGCCCGGCGGCTTCATCCCGCACTTTGTACCGGCCCTCCGCGCGGCAAGGCAATGACGCTCTTGAGACCCGGGGTGTTATCCTCCAGCATCAATTCGCCGCCATGCAGCCGCGCCACCGCCGAGGCAAGGCTCAATCCCAGTCCCGAGCCCGGTTGCGAGCGACTCTGCTCAAGCCGTACGAAGCGCTCGACCACGCGGCCGCGATCGGCGACCGGAATGCCAGGTCCGCTGTCGGCAACCGTGAGCAGGATGCGGTCGCCCTCATTGAGCGCGCGCACCACGATTTCAGGTGCTGAGCCATTGACCGCCTTATCGCGCGGCTCGGCATATTTGATGGCGTTGTCGACCAGATTGGCGAGCGCCTGGCTCACCAGTTCGCGGTTGCCCTTGACCGGCGCCACCGCGTCGGCCTCCACTTTGAGCGAAATGCCCTTCTGTTCGGCCAGCGGCTCGTAGAGTTCGCCGACGTCGCGGGCGATCTCGGCGGCATCGAACTCGCTCATGTCGTCGCGCGCTTGCCCTGACTCCGCCCGCGCGATCATCAACAGCGCATTGAAGGTGCGGATCAGCCCGTCAGATTCCTCGATCGTTTGCTCGAGCGCTGCGCGGTATTCGCCCTCGCCCTTGGCAGTGCGCAGCGCTTCTTCGGAGCGGTTGCGCAAGCGCGTGAGCGGCGTCTTGAGATCGTGCGCGATATTGTCGGAGACCTCCTTTAATCCATGCATCAACGCCTCGATGCGCTCGAGCATGACGTTGAGGTTCTCCGCGAGCCGGTCGAGCTCATCGCCGGTACCGGCAATGGGAAGCCGCTCGCCCAGATCGCCGGCCATGATGCTGCGGCTGGTTTCCGTCATGGCATCGACCCGGCGCAGCACGCGGCGGGTGACGAACAGGCCGCCGGCCAGGCCGAGCACCAGCACAATGGCGATCGACCAGCGGCCGGCCGCAATGACGATGTGATAAAGCCGCTCGCGCTCCTCGAGATCGCGGCCGACCAGCATGCGGAACCCGCCCGGAAGCTCGAACACCCGCGCCAGCGCAAGATGCTCAGGATGTTCCGGCGCCTCGGTTTCATCGAGCCGCCGATAGGCGGTTTCGGTCCAACCGGGTTTGTCCAGGATGCCGGGCTCGAGCGCGGTGACGTTTCCGGCCAGCGCCTCGCCGGCATTGGTGGTGACGAGATAGAGGCTTGAACCCGGCCGGCGCGCGCGCGCATCGACCACGATCACCAGGCGCCTTATGCCGCCGAGGCGGTACTGCTCCGACAGGCCAGTGACCTCGGCATCGACCGTATCGTTGATCTGTTCGGTGATCAGGCGGCGGGTATTGAGGGCAAAATAGCCAAGCAGAAACGCCGCGAACAGCGCGAACACGGTCAAATAGACCAGCGTCAGCTTGAACGTGGTGGTGCGGAAAAGTTTACCGAGCGCCGTCACGTATCATGTATCCCGCGCCGCGGACCGTATGCAGAAGCGGCTGGGAGAAACCTTTATCGATTTTCGAGCGCAAACGCGAGATGTGGACGTCGATCACATTGGTTTGCGGGTCGAAATGGTAATCCCAGACGTTTTCCAGCAGCATGGTGCGGGTGACCACCTGCCCGGCGTGCCTCATCAAATATTCCAGCAGACGGAATTCGCGCGGTTGCAGGGTAATCTCATCGGTGCCGCGGCGGACCTGATGCGACAGCCGGTCGAGTTCGAGGTCGCCGACATGCAGCACGGTTTCCTCGTTGCGCCCGCCGCGCCGGCGCGCCAGCACCTCGACCCGCGCCAACAACTCGGTGAACGCATAGGGCTTCGGCAAATAGTCGTCGCCGCCGGCCCGCAGTCCCTTGACCCGGTCATCGACCTGGCCGAGGGCGGACAGAATGAGTGCCGGCGTTTCGATGCCTTTGTCGCGCAAGGTGCCGATCACCGACAGCCCGTCACGCTTGGGCAACATGCGATCGACGATCAGGATGTCGTATTGGCCGTCCAGGGCCATCGCCAGGCCGTCTTCGCCATCATGGGCCGCGTCAGCGATATGGCCGACCTCGCGGAACGCCTTGATCAAATAGTCCGCGGCATCGCGATCGTCCTCGATGACCAGAAGCCTCATGGTGACCCGATCCGGTTGCGCGTCGGCCGTCCGGCCCGGGGCGCGCTGCATTGGAACATTCGCATAAGTGGACATCGGTCACACCAATTCCAGTCAATTCGGTGGCAGATCGCTACTGCCTGGATCGTCCCCTCGTTCCGCCGGCCCAGTCGCCGGCGCTTAAAGCCATTACGCCCACTTGGTCGTACGCGAGGGGGTAGCGGGATTGGCCCGCCACCCCCTCAACGACCCCACCCCAGCGGGGGCGACGGTTGCCAGGGTTGGAGTTCGGTCCGCAAGCGCCCGGGCGTCTGGCCCAGGCGCTTGCGGGGATAGTCCGGGACGGGCACGAAGCCCGTCCCGTCGAGGGCGGACCACCAGCGGGGGCGACGGATGCCAGCGGGACGTCCCCAATCAGAAAATCAGACGCTGCCGACCGGCAGGGCGACGAAGCGGGTGTTGTCACCCTTTTTCACCCGAACCAGCACGGTGCGTTTGCCGTCGGTACGCGCGCTGGTTATGAGGTTGCGCACGTCGGTCGGCGTCGAAACGGACTTGCCGGCGACTTCCATGATCACGTCGCCGGTAGAGAAACCTTGCTCGGCCGCCACTCCGGAGGAGTCGACCCCGGTGACAACGACGCCTGAGGCGCCGGCGCCCGAGACGCTGGCGGCCGGAGCCAGCGTGAGCCCGAGCTTGCCAAGATCGGCGCTGTTGTCGTTGTCGCTGGTACTCGCGCGTGCCTCCTTGCTGGTCGGCAGCTCACCGAGCGTGAGGCTGAGAGTCCTTTCCGAGCCCTTGTGCACGACCGAGAGTTTGACGGTCGCCTTCGGTGTCATCGCGCCGATTTTCTTGGCGAGATCGCGGGCATCCAACACCGGCGCACCGTCGACCGCGGTAATCACGTCGCCGGCTTCGATGCCGGCCTTCGCCGCCGGGCTGTTCGCCTGCGGTTCGGCGACCAGCGCGCCTTCCGCCTTCTTCAGCCCGAGGCTGTCGGCGATATCCTGCGTCACCGGTTGGATCTGAACGCCGATCCAGCCGCGCGTCACCGAGCCGTGCTGCTGGAGCTGGCTCACCACGCTCTTGACGGTTTCGGCTGGGATCGCGAAGGCGATGCCGACAGAGCCGCCCGACGGCGAGAAGATCGCCGTATTGACGCCGATCACATTGCCTTCGGTGTCAAAGGTCGGTCCGCCGGAATTGCCTTTGTTCACCGGCGCGTCAATCTGGATGAAGTCGTCATAGGCGCTGGCGCCGATGTCGCGGCCGCGCGCGGACACAATGCCTGCGGTGACGGTGCCGCCAAGGCCGAACGGATTGCCGACCGCGATTACCCAGTCGCCGATCCGCGGCGCTTTGTCGGAAAGCTTCACATAGGGGAAGGAGCCGCCTTCGACCTTGATCAGCGCCAGGTCGGTGCGCGGATCGGTGCCGATCACTTTGGCGGTGTGGACTTTGCCGTCGTCGGAAGTGACCTGAACGCTTTCGGCCTTATCGACCACGTGGTTATTGGTCACCGCGTAGCCGTCGGCGGAAATGAAGAAGCCCGAGCCCTGGCCGGTGACCATGTTGCGGCGGCGCGGCGTACCCTCAGGGCCACCCTGGCCATCGGGCATGCCAAAGCGGCGGAAGAATTCTCGCAGCTGCGGCGGAACGTTTTGCATATCCTCGCTGCTCATGCCGCTTGTCTGCGATCCGCCATCGAGCTTGACGCGGACGGAGATCACCGCCGGTTTGACCTTCTCGACGATGTCGGCAAAGCCGGTCGGCGCCGCCACCTTGTGCGCCTGCTCGGAAAGATTCTGCGCGAGCGCAGCCGAGTAGCCGCCCTGGAGGTTCAAGCCGGGGGCGACGACCAGCGCTGCGGTGCCGAGGCTGGCGATGGTGGTGGCAAGAAGGATGAGGCGGCGGGCCGAATGCACGCGCCGCGACTTGGACTGGTCAGCGGGGGCAATGACGCTGGGGTTCATCAGGAAATCTCCATCGGGATTCGTGGGCGCAGTTGCGCGCCGTTTCGAACCGGAAGATGGGGAGATGAGCCTTACAGCATCCTGTCGTGGGGATTAAACTTTTGTAAGGTGGGGAAAACTAAATGTACACTTCGAAATAAATAGATTAATCAGCGATCTCGGGCATGTGGTTCGACCAAGGCCGCAAGCCTGCGCTGTTCCTCGCTACTCAGCGCCAATGGTTCCATGATCACGGCCCGGCGCCGGCGCGCCATGACAAAAAGTCCGATCATGCCGGCCAGCAGCGCCAACGGCGGCAAGCCCCAGAGCAGCAATGTGTGAAGTTGCAGCGGCGGCTTGAGCAGCACGAATTCGCCGTAACGCGCCACCAGGAAATCGAGCACCTGCCGATCGCTGTCACCCTTAGTCAGCCGTTCGCGCACCAGCACGCGCAGATCTTTGGCAAGCGGGGCTTCGGAATCGTCGATCGACTGGTTCTGGCAAACCATGCAGCGCAATTCCTGCGAAAGGTTGCGCGCGCGCGCCTCCAGACCTGCGTCCTTGAGTATCTCATCCGGCTGCACGGCGAGGGCCGAGCTAGGTGCTAGTAGCGCTGCAAGCAACGCGATCAGGGTGAGCCGGCGCATGCCCTACTCCGCCGGCAGCAGCGCTGACTTCGCCGGCCGCTTTTTTGCAGGCTTGGGCGCACCGATGCGCAGCCGCCGGTCGGATAGCGACAGTCCGCCGCCCAGCATCATCACGACAGCCCCGAACCAGATCAGTAGCACCATGGGTTTAAAATAGAGTCTGACAGCGACCGAGCCATCGTCATGGACATCCCCCAGCGACAGATAGAGCTGGCTCGCCCCGCGCGACAACAGCGCCGCCTCGGTGGTTGTGGTGCCGCGCGCGGCGAAACTGCGCTTGGAGGGTTCCATGACGCCGAGGACGACGCCGCCGCGGCGCACGGTGAATTTGGCGACAAGCTCGCGATAATTCGCACCGGTGCGCTGCACCAGGCCGTCGAATGCCAATTCATAGCCCGAAAGCGAAACCGTCTCCGAAGGCTTGAGCGCGATAATACGCTCCTCGCCCCAGCTGCTGGCGCAGACGATGCCCAGGAGCGTTGCCGCGATGCCGCAGTGCGCCACTGCCGCACCCCACGTCGAGCGCGGCAGTCCTGCCGCGCGGCGGCCGACGATCGCCAGCGGCATGCGAAACAAACCCGTGCGCTCCACCAGATCGGTCAACGCGCCCGCAATAACGAACAGTGCCAGGCCAATACCAAAGGGCGCCAGCATGGATGTTCCGCCGGCCGCGGCGAAGGTCGCCGCAATGCCGACCAGCGCGACGCCAAACGCCGCAAGTAATCGCTGCGCCACGCCGAGGATGTCGCCGCGCTTCCAGGCCAGCAGCGGCCCGAACGGCATCGCGAACAACAGGGGCAGAAATAAAGGTCCAAATGTCAGATTGAAGAAGGGCGCACCGACCGAAATCTTCTCGTCCGTCAGCGCTTCCAGCACCAACGGATACAGCGTGCCGACAAAGACGGTCAGGCAGGCGGTAGTTAGAAACAGATTATTAAACACCAGCGCGCCTTCGCGCGAGATCGGCGCGAACAGGCCGCCGGCCTTGAGCATCGGCGCGCGCCAGGCGAATAGCGTCAGCCCACCGCCGATGAACAGCACGAGAATGGCAAGAATGAACACGCCGCGCGCTGGATCGCTAGCAAAGGTGTGCACCGAGGTAAGCACCCCGGAGCGCACCAGGAAAGTGCCGATCAGCGACAGCGAGAAGGCGAGGATCGCTAGCAGCAGCGTCCAGACCTTCAGCGCGTTGCGCTTTTCCATCACCACGGCGGAATGCAGTAGCGCGGTGCCGGCGAGCCACGGCATCAGCGAGGCGTTCTCGACCGGATCCCAGAACCAGAAGCCGCCCCAGCCGAGTTCGTAATAGGCCCAGTATGAACCCATGGCGATGCCGACCGTCAGGCACATCCAGGCGGCGAGCGTCCACGGCCGCACCCAACGCGCCCAGGCGGCGTCGATGCGGCCTTCGATCAGCGCGGCGATGGCAAAAGAGAAAGCAATCGAGAAGCCGACATAACCGAGATAAAGCAGCGGCGGGTGAATCGCGAGGCCGATGTCCTGCAGGATCGGATTGAGATCGCGGCCCTCGAATGGCGCCGGCGACATGCGCAGAAACGGGTTCGAGGTCAGCAGGATGAATAGATAGAAGGCGCAGGCAATCCACGATTGCACCGCCAGCACATGCGCCTTCAGGGTCGCCGGCAGATTATTGCCGAAGATCGCTACAGCTGCGCCGAATAGCGAGAGAATAAGGACCCACAGCAACATCGAGCCTTCGTGGTTTCCCCACACGCTGGTGATCTTGTAGACCAGCGGCATCATCGAGTGAGAATTCTCGTAGACGGTCACGACCGAGAAATCCGAGGCGACGTAACACAGCGTCAACGCCAGAAACGACAGCGAGACGAAGGAGAACTGCATGCGCGCGGTAGACGAGGCCAAGCGCATCAACGCTTCATCGCGCCTGCTCGCACCGATCACCGGGACAACCGACTGGATCAGCCCGAGCGCCAGCGCCAACACCAATGCATAGTGGCCTAGTTCGGCGATCATTTCGATTTGCCTCCAGGGCCTTGCGTCTCGCCCTCTTGCCAGCGCCCACTTCGCTTCAGGGCGTCCACCACCTCACGCGGCATGTAGCGCTCATCATGCTTTGCCAGCACGCTATCGGCAACAAAGGTGCCCCCGGGTTCAAGTGTACCCTCGGCGACCACACCCTGCCCTTCGCGAAACAAGTCCGGCACGATGCCTTGGTAGCGCACCGCGATGTCGTTTTTGCCGTCTGTGACTTCGAAGCGGACTAGCAGATTGTCGCCGCGTTGCAGGCTGCCGTTCTTGACCAATCCGCCGATGCGCATGCGTGTGCCGGGCGCCAGATGCTTGGCGGTTATGTCGCTCGGCGAATTGAAGAACACGATCGAATCGCGCAACGCGCTCAGCACCAGCGCAGCGGCGATCGCCAGCACGCCGAGGCTACCGCCGATCAGTATTAAGCGTCGCTGCTTGCGCGTCATTTCTTGTCCTTGCGCATGATATTTTCCGAAAATCGGTTCCCACTTTTCGGAATCATACACTCAACCCTCGAGCCCCAGGCTCTTGATCATAGCGTCGAGCGTGCGAAGCTTGTCGGGATCGTTGGCGAGCGCCCGTCTTGCGTCGCCGGCAGCGAGCTTCGCCTTGTCGCGCTCGCCGAGCACCATATAGGCGCGCAACAGACGCTGCCACCCCTCGATGTCATTGCCGTTTTCCTTGAGACGATCGGCCAGCCGCGCGACCATGCCGCGGATCATCTCGCTGCGATCTTTCTCGCTCATCCCATTAGCAGCGGCGACGTCGCCGGCGCTCGGGCCGGGCGTGGAGACATCCGGCGGCGGCGTCCCGCGGACCCGCGCCAGCGCTTCGCTCACCATCGGCACCCATGTCGCACCCGGTGGCGCGTTCGCGAGCATGCCGCGCCAAATCTCGGCGGCCTTGGTACGGTCGCCATCCTGTTCGGCGGCAATCCCGATGAAGAACTTGCTTTTGAGGTCGGCGGGATCGAGATCGAGCGAGCGCTCGAAAGCGGCCTTGGCCTCATTGGTAACAATGCCATTTCCGGCCGCCGCCAGCGCCTCGCCGAGATCGGCCTGCCGCTCGGCGGTCTCGCCGGCAAGCATCAGTAGTTTGCGTCGTGCATTCACTGCATCGGCAAACCGGCCGAGCCGCATATAGACCGGCGCTATCACGTCATAGCCGCGGGCATCATCCGGATTGCGCTCGAGGTGGGCTTCGACTTGGGTCACTAGGCTTTCGATAGAGCGCTCCTGCGGGCCCGCACGCATCCGCTCCGCCAGCGGCTCGCCCGGCATTTGCGGCGACCCGAGTGAGAGATAGAGCGCGGTGGCGCCGACCTGCAGCAACAGCAGCCCGATAAGCGCGATGGCGCGTCGGCGCCAGACCGGTGAAATATCGCCGGCTGAGTTTTCCGCCGCGGCCGCGTCGGCCGCGGCAATGAGCCGGCGCGAGACCTCTACCCGGGCCGCTTCCGCTTCGGCCTCGCCGATCAAGCCGGCGGCACGGTCACGGGCGATTTCGTCTAGTTGATCGCGATAGACTTCCGTCTCACTGCCACCTGGTGCCCCGCCGCGCCGGAACAACGGCCAAAGCACGGCGAACATCGCTGCCGCGGTCATCAGCGCAAACGCCAGCCACAGACTCATATTATGACATCATCCGCTTTGCCGTACATGTGAGGGCATACATCACGTTCGATCATGGCGACAATGCTTACGATAAAGGCTGCGGCGCCATGGCCTGAAGAGCACCTTAATACTAGATTTTTCATCAGTTCCGGCCACATCGGAGCCCATCATGATCATCGTCGTCTTCACCTTCGCCTGCCGAAGCCTTTATCGGTCGCCGAAGCGACCGCGACCTTTGAGAGCACCGCGCCGAAATATCAGGGCTTAGCCGGACTGCTGCGCAAGAATTATTTGCCGAGCGAGGACGGCGCCCGTGCCGGAGGCGTCTACGTTTGGGAAACGCGCGCCGACGCCGAGCGGGTATACACGGCCGATTGGCGGAATATGGTCGTCGAGGCGAAATACGGCGTTCTGCCGAGCGTCGAATACTTCGAATCTCTGGTGATGGTCGACAATCGAGACGGCAGCATTTGCGTGGCGGCCTGACGCGCGCTAACCGGCTCGCGCTTTCTTGCGCTCCGCGCTACCTGCCACTTCCGCCGCCTTCCCGATCAGCGCCGCATATTCCTGCCCGAACGCCCTCGCGCAGAAGCGCACCGCGGCATCGACCTGCGACTGGCGGAAGCTGCGGTCGGCAGTCCCGGCATGGCGTACGCCGTCGAGCAGCGCCCGCGTGCTGCCATCGAGATATTGCTGCAGCCCGGCAAAAGCGCGCTGCGTCATCTCGCTGATGGCAAGTTCACCGGCGAAATGGCGGCAAGCGCCGACGAACTCGACCAGCGCTTCGGCCTCGGCCACTTCGGCGGCGTCGAGCACCGAGTAGGGCCGGATTTCGGTGGATGGTCGCGCCCGCAGCAGCCGCCGCACACGGCCGGGCATAGAATCGATTTCGGAACGCAGCAGATCGGCGATCTGGGCACGCTGGGCGGCGAGAGCACGGCCCCAGGTGCTGTCAATCGGTAGGTCCAGCTCGGTCCGCAAGCCGCGCGCGCAATCGTGAATGATCTTGACCTGCACACCAACCGCCACACCGCGGCCGCTGCGCAGTTCCTCGCGCAACTCGCCCACCATCCGCTCCAGCTCGGTGAGCACGATCGTGACCGCCACGCCATAATGGGTTTCGGCGACGCGCGCAGCGGTGTCGTTGCCAGCCGCCTTGATGCCGAGCCGGATCAGTTGCCAGGGCGCCGCCAGCCGGCTCATCACCATCAGCAGCGCGTAGAGAAACAATTCGCCGTCGCGCGCGGCAATGCTTTCGATCAGTGTTTGGCATTCGTCCAATTGGCCGTTGGCCAGATTGGGGATCCGCAGCGGCAGATGCGCGGTAAGATTCGCCAGCGCGTCGCGGCCGTTGAGCACGGATTTCAGCGTGGCGGCGTCTTCAGTAGGGCGCTTGGTGCCGATCTGCGCCAACATACGCCGGCGGATTCTTTCATCTTCGGCGGCGGATTCAAATTTCGCCGCGAGCGCTACAACGACGCGCCCCTGGAATGCACGCGTGATGTTCTCGGCCTTCGGCTCGTCGCCGACAAGCAGCGCATCATTGACTTCATCGGCGAATAGCTTGGCGTCGTCCGGCAACAGGTCGCGGCGGATCCAGGTCCAAAGGGGTTCAAGCGAGAGGCGCGCGATGCGGCCGGGATGGCTGTGATCGCCGCAGTCGTCGACCAGCAGCGGCTCGAACGGTTTAAAGAACAAGCGGGCGGCGTTGCCGATGCGCGGAGCGCCCTGGTGCTGTTCGCGTACGATGTTTCTCAGTTCCTGTAGAACCAGATCGGCGCCGGCCACCTCGTCGTCGCGCAGCACGCTGCGTTCGAGTTCCCCGATCAGCAGCGAACGCGCCTGCGGGCTGAGCTCGCGCAGGAATTGCCGCAGCCGTTCAATCGTTTCGGCGCCCGCCATCGCCGGCTCTATCCGTAAATGAGACGTAACGGCTGGATAGCGCAGCGGGCGTTAAGATTTCATTAAGCATATTCCGGCCGCGCCGATGTGCTCAGCCGATCGACGTCCAGGTGCCGTCGGGATTTCGGCAGGCGGTGCCGCGGGCGGTCTGCGCCTTGCCATCGATATAGATCGTGTGGGTAAAGGACCGGCAGTTGCGACCGGAGGCTTGATAAGCGGGGCCAGAAACAACCATCCCATAGCGCCCGGAGTCCGGATTTTTCCAGGATACGGGAGCGCCCGACGGACTGCGCTCGAGCGCGTCCATCTGCGCCACATAGGCGCGCTGCTTGTCCTCATCGTCGAGCGCGGATCCTATACGGTTGCCGATCAAGCCGCCGAGCAAGCCGCCGACGGCGGCCCCGCCCAGCCGGTTTCCCGTCCCGCCGCCGGCAACCGCGGCACCGACCAAGGCGCCGGTCCCGGCGCCCAACAGCGTGCCGGTGTTTTCGCGCGGTCCGGAACCGGCCCCGTCCGGGCTGCCGGCGCAGGCGGCGAGTGACAGACCGATGACCGTGACGGTGAGGAACCTGCACGCGGACATTTCAACCCCCGGAATTCGACGTCCCGAACATAGTCCCCATCGCGGGTGGCACGATCAATCTATCGAGACGGGAGGAATTGGGCAAAACTCCGGCGGCCGGCAAAACGCCATGAATCGCCGCTGCGGAATGCACGTCAAACTTCACCCCGCGGGCACCACCAATTCCGCGCGCAAGCCCCCGAGCGGCGCGGTGCCCAGCGTCAGGCCACCGCCGTAAAGGCTCGCCAGTTCGACCACAATCGAAAGGCCGAGGCCGGAGCCGGGTTTGGTCTCGTCGATCCTCTGCCCGCGCTTGGCTACCTGCTCGCGTTCGGACGGCGAGAGCCCGCGGCCGTCGTCATCAACCACGATACGCACCACGTGCTGTTCGCTCGACGGCTCGCGGCGCTCACGCACGACCTCGATCGCGACCCGCGAGGACGCCCACTTGCAGGCGTTGTCCACCAGGTTGCCGATCATCTCTTCCAGATCGGGCCGCTCGCCACGGAAGCGCGCCTCTTCGTCCGCATGCACCTCGATAGCCAGGTCCTTTTCGCGGTGAATTTTTTCCATGGTGCGCGCCAGCGCGGTCACCACTTCCGCGACATCGGTGACCGAACCGATCACCGTCAGACGCGCCGCCAGACGCGCGCGCTCGAGATGGCGGCCGACCTGATCGCGCATGATGTCGGCCTGTTCCAGTACCTTCAGCGCAAACGGATCGCGCCCGCGCGCGGAGGCCTCGTTCACCATCACCGACAGCGGCGTCTTCAGCGCGTGCGCAAGATTGCCGACATGGGTGCGCGCGCGTTCGACAATTTCCTTGTTGGCCTCGATCAACGCATTGGTCTCGCGCGCAAGCGGGGCGATTTCTTCGGGGAATTGGCCGGCGAGCCGTTCGGCCGTGCCGGCGCGGATGGCGGCAAGGCTGTCGGTGATGCGCATGAGCGGGGCAAGGCCGAAGCGGACCTGGAACATGGTAGTGAGCAGCAGCACCGCGGCCAAGATCGAAAACGTGATGACCAGCGCCTGATCGAACGACCGCGTCTCGTCGTTGATCTCGGCGGCATCGCCGGCGACCGCGACCAGATAATGGCCTTCATCGCCAAGGTCGATATTGCGCTCGACAAGCCGTAGCCGCTGATCCTCAGGTCCCGCCACATAGCCTTCGCGCGAACCGTTAGGCCCAGCGCGAATTCCGAGTTCCTGCAGATGCGGCAGGCCGCCGTCCCACAGCGAACGGGAGGCGCGCAACTCTGACTTGCCGGGGTCGAGCCGCGTCACCTGCCAGTACCAGCCAGACAGCGGCAATTCGAACAGCGGTTCGCCAAGCGATTGCGGAAACTTGTCGCTGGTTTCTTCCGGCGAAGCGACGTCGGCGACTAGCGTGCGCAAATAAACTCCGAGCCGGCGGTCGAAGGCGCGTTCCACCGCCTGGCGGTAGAGCGAGGACAGCACGATGCCGGTGATGAGAAGGATGACCACCGCCCAGGCGGTGGCCGAAAGGAACAGACGCAGCGCGAGCGAATTGGCGCGCATGCGTCAACGCGCACCCAGCTCTGGGGTCGGCGGTGTAAGCAAATACCCAAGGCCGCGCACGGTCTGGATAATTTCGACGCCGAGCTTCTTGCGGATGCGGCCGACGAACACCTCGATGGTGTTGAAGTCGCGGTCGAAGTCCTGGTCGTAGAGATGCTCAACCAACTCGGTGCGCGAGACCACACGGCCGGCGTGGTGCATCAGATAAGAGAGCAGCCGGTATTCGTGGCTGGTGAGCTTGACCGGATTGCCGTCCACCGCCACGCGGCCGGTGCGTGAATCGAGCCGAACCGGCCCGCACACGAACTCGCTCTTGGCGTGGCCGACCGAGCGGCGCAACAAAGCGCGCAAGCGGGCGAGCACTTCCTCAAGATGGAAGGGCTTGGCAACATAGTCATCGGCGCCGGCATCGAAGCCCTGCACCTTGTCGCTCCAGCGGTCGCGCGCGGTGAGCATGAGCACCGGCATGGCACGCCCGGCCCGCCGCCAGGCTTCTCAGGACCGAAATACCGTCCATCTTGGGCAGGCCGATGTCCAGAATGACCGCGTCGTAGGGCTCCGAACTCGCCGAGAAAATGCCCCTCCTCGCCATCGAAGGCACGATCGACGACATAGCCGGCGTCGGTTAGCGCCGTCGCGAGCTGGCGGTTGAGATCGGGGTCGTCCTCGATGACGAGGAGGCGCAATGGCTATTTCTCCGCACCGGACAAATCGGCAGTCTAGCGCCCGTTGATAAGCTCGCCGTTGGTGGCGTCAACTATCGCGTTGGTCACTTTGCCATTGCGCGCGAGCATAGTCAGTACATAGACGAGGTGGCCGTCGCGCTGGCAGAGTTGGGCGCGGACCATATCGGAGCGCTTGCCTCGCTCCCGCAGGATCTTGATGGCATCGGCAAGCCCGATAGCGCGGTGATTGGCAACCGCCGCGCGCTGTTCGACCTTGTTCAGGCAAGCGCGATCGGGTGGTGGATCGGCGGCAAAAGCCGGCGCGGCAAAGAGGCCGAGGAGTGGAACGACGCAGAGTAGTCGGGAAACCGGCATGGAAGGGAGAGTATTGGCGCGCCGGTGAACGCGGGCTGAACGCGGGGGACCTATTAAGGCCTTGTTTCAACTAAGGAAGCCGGAAAACGACGCAAAGGCGTCAAGCGGATCGCGCGGGGAGCGCCAGCCGTTGATCGGAGCGGCTTCATCGGCAAAGCCAAGGGCCATGCCGGAATAGATCATCAGATGATCGGGGAGTTCGAGGAACTCCCGTACGGTCCGGTGGAAGGACACCCAAGCCTGTTGGGGGCAGGTGTGCAGGCCGTATTCGCGCGCCAGCAAAGCAACCGTTTGCAGGTAGCCGCCGATGTCGGCCCATTGCGCGGGGCCATGGGCTTTTTCGCGCGCGAAGAATAGCGCGACCGGCGCGCCGAAGAATTGAAAGTTGCGGGCAAATTGTCGATAGCGCGCCGGCTTGTCTTCGCGCGGCACGCCGATCGACTTGTAGAGCAACTCGCCGACCTGGAATCGGCGCGAGTGATAGGGCTCGCCAAGCGGCTCCGGATAGATCGTGTAGTCGGTGCCCTCACCTTTCGGCAACTCCGTAGCCATTCGCGGCGCCAGCAGCCTTTTAAGCTCCTCGACGCGCTGGCCGGCGATGGCATAGATCCGCCAGGGCTGCATGTTGCCGGCCGATGGAGCGCGCGCCGCGCGCTCGACGATGTCGCGTACGGTCAATTCAGGAACGGGAGCAAGAAGAAACGCGCGGCAGGAATAGCGGGAAGCAACGGCTTCAAACACGTCCATGGGAATGTCTCCGCAGTTAACTCGCGGAGTGTGGCGGGCGGCAGCTGGGATGCCAAGCGGATCGGTCGCGCCAAGACCTGGTACTTTGTCCCGAACGACAACCATCCACACGCCATGTGTTATCCTCACGGGCCATGCCCCGCGTCCCTTCCGCCCTCATTTCGCTTTTGCTCTGCGCGCCCGCGTTTGCCGTCACCGGCAATGCACCGCCGGCCACCGGCTGGGCGGCACGATCCATCGTGATGCTGACGGACGGGCTAGGCGACCTGTGCACCGGCACAGCGCTTTCGCGCGACCTGGTGCTCACCGCCGCGCACTGCGTCACGCGCGGAGCCAACTACCAGGTCAAGGATTTTCCCACCGCCAATACGATTCCGGTGCGTTCGATCGCGCGCCATCCGGGCTTCGATTACGCGAACTACAGCGCCAGCCGGGCAACCGTCGACCTCGCGCTGGTTAAACTGGCGGCACCGTTGCCCGACATCATAGTGCCGGCAACACTTGCACCGGCCCGCCGCGTCGCGCCCGGGGAAACGCTGACCATCGCCGGATTCGGCGTCATCGTTGACCGAACCGACCGCGGCCTCATGCAGCCGCGCATGGCGAAACTCATCGTCACCGGCACGCCCGGCTCGTTGCAGATCAGGCTGCACGATCCCGCGACCCGCAATCAGCGCCCCGGGCTCGGCGCCTGCCTGGGCGATTCCGGCGGGCCCGCCTTCGACGGCGAGCGGGCGGCGGTAATCGGCGTCGTCAGCTGGACAACCGCGGCCGGCAACGAAGACGGCTGTGGCGGCCTCACCGGCGTCACGCCGCTCTTGAGCCACCACAAGTGGATTGCCGACACGGCCGCCAAGTTCAATTCGCCGATTTCACCCTAACTTTTCCACACCATACCCAATACCCATTGTTTCGGCCCGCCAGCCCGCTAGGCTCAGGCCCGGGACTGGGGGAATTCCGATGCCGCGCGCTTTCGCGCCTGCGCCTATTTTGGCGCTCGCTTTATGGACCGCAGCGCTGTTCGCTGGCGCGACACCGGCCGGCGCCGTGATCAAAGGCACGTCGTCATCGATGGGCGCTTACACTGTGCGCATCATGGGCTCGTATTATTGCAGCGGCGTTGCCATTGCCCGCAGCGTGGTGGCAACCGCCGCGCATTGCGCCAATCGCGGCATGCGCATTTATGCCGGCGGCCGTTCGGTCGGCATCGCGACGATAGCGCGCAGCGCGTTACTCGACGACGGCCGGCAGGTGAGCGTCACCGGCGATGCCGCGCTCCTGAAACTGACCTCGGCTTTGCCCGCTTCCGCCGCCACCGCGCCGATCGGTGAGGGGGAAGGCGAGACCTTCACCATCGCAGGCTACGGCACCGCGCGGGAAAGCTCGCCAGCCGCCTTCGGCACGTTGCGCGAGGCAACGCTGGTCGCCGCCGAGCCGCGCGCGCTGGTCGATCCGAACCGCGCCGGCTCGATCAGCGCCAGCGCCTGCTTCGGTGATTCCGGCGGGCCAGTGATGCGCGGCGGCATGCTGGTCGGTATCGTCACGCGCGCCGCCCACCCCTCCCCGCGCATCGCCTGCGGAGATCTGACGCGCTGGACGGCGATCACGGCAAGTGCTGCCGGCGAAACCGTTACCGCCGCGAAGGAATATGCGAGCCCGGCCGAACCGCCGCCGCGCGGGCGTCAATGGCTGACAAAGCGTGCGCCGCCGGGCGAGGCCGCCGCGCTCACTCCGTTTGGCACCTGGTTTGCGCAGAAGGTCGAGACACGCCGATCATTGCGGCCAAGAGAAGCGCAACGTTAACTTGTAGCACGAAATTGCCCTAGAGGCGTCGAACGCGGCCTTGTGCTCGAGCGCCGAGGCGCTGCGCGCAACATTGCGGTCTTCGCCGATGGCCGGGCGCGCGCCTTCGAGCGAGATCTCGTCGAGCCGCTGCGCCTGCGCGTCAATGCTGGCGTTGATGCGGGCGAGCTTCTCCTCGACCACGACGTCGCCGGCGCGCATTTCGGTCAGCGCCTGGCGCTGGTCGTTGGTCTCCTTGAAGGCCTCGAATTCGCGCCTGTCGTCATAGACGTCGATTTCAAGGTTGGCGCTGTCCGCCGCCTCATTTACAAAGTCACAGTGCGCTCCGCTAAGCCGGCGACTTAATCTTTGATGTGGCCTTCCTGAAGAAGCCAACCGCGCACGGTCTGACGCTTGTCTTCGGATGGAAATTCGAGAAGCTCGGACTTTTGTTCCTGCAAATGGGTGAAAAAGTATTCGCCGGCATCAGGACTCTCTAGATCGTCGGAATGCAATGCGGCCCAACTTTCCCATTCGTGAATGACGGCACGTTGCGCCGCGCCCTCATCCGTTTCTTTTGGCGTGTCTTCGATTTTTCGCTTTGCCTTGGCCTGGTCGCCAAGGGCGCGCATCCGTTCGGCCAATACCATTGCCTCACCTCACGTCACAACAGGCCAGGACCACGGGTTTCCGGCTTAGCGAGGAGCCGAGAATAGCCAAAAATGTCGGGGCGCGCACGCGCTCATTCCCGCGAGGGGATGACTTCGCTAAGTGGCGATCGCCGCGCACCAACGCACGCAAGATTTCAATCGCATCGGCCGGGCGATTGTGTCGTTCGAATTCAGAACTCGAATTGCTGCTAGCTGAACTTGACCGCGGCGACGACGATCAGCACCACGACGGCACCCAGCAGCATTGCCTTGCGTTAGGCGGGCGTTGGAATGCGGCGGCGCGGCATCGTTCGCCTGCTTCCCGGATGGTTGCTTTATCGCAGCAGCTTTGCGCTTGTTGCCGGCCGGCCTCAAGCGAGGAAATACCAATAGACCGTCGTAAACATTGCGATCACGGCGGCGGTGCCGGCAATCAGTACATACAACACCGGCAACCCAAGCACGGCGCCGCGCGCCTCGGTGGCAGTTTCGGTAACGTGGCCGTTTTCAACTTGCGGCATTTTCATTGCTCTCCCGTTGGTCGTCGATTGATGTCTGTTAGGGGTGACAACGCCGTGCCGCACCGGCCTGTTCCGTCCGGGACCCGGGAATAGGAATGTAATCAGAGGGTTAGGACCACCCGCTTGATTCCCCTTCCCGTATTAGACTAAAGTATAACGTCGAGTTTGCGGATGATGAGACCCCTGAATCGGGGGCAGCCGGCCTCCGAACTGTCGGCCTCCCGCAGGCAAGCGCGGAGATGTGCCATGACAATGCAAAGCGACCAACGCGATCAAAGCTTCGTCCACACCGCGTCAGGCCAAACGATCCTGCTGACCGTAGTGCTTGTCGCGGTCATCGCTATCGCGTGGCTCTACGTCTGGTAATCACGGATCTAAAGACAGAGCCCCGGCCCGTCGCCGGGGCTTGTTCGTCCCCCTCGCCTGTTGCGCGGCGTTGAGTAATAATTTGCGCCGTCGGCGGGAGGGCGATCCATGCGCTATTTTTCGGTGGCCGTGATCTTGGCTGCGATCTTGGCCGCGCTTGCCGGCTCGGCCGGCGCGCAAGAGTGTTACACCTATGGCAGCTTGCGCGGCTGCGGCGACCGCGCCCCAGCCCGCTCCACATCTGCGGCCGTGAAACCGGCACCGGCGAGCGGCACCTATTCCGCCTCTTCCGAACTTGGGGATTCATCTCCGTTCAGCGACCGGAAGTCGGAGATGCAGTTCGGAAACACCATCACGCTCCCCAGCGGCCAGAGCTGCGCGACCATCGGCACCCGGTTTTTGTGCCGTTGAAGTCTAGCGCGGTGCGTCGGCGCGGCAGGAGCGCGGGCCCTGCTCCCAGATCCAGCCGCATTTGGTGCAGCCGCCGAGCGAAAGGCCCAGCACGATTAGACACAGAATGGGGGCAAGACGCTTATGCATGGGCGCAGACTAGCTCATGATTGCGGCGCGGGCGAGAGTTGCGCTAGCCCTTGGGCACTCCCGGGGTGCGGTTGAAATCGAGATCGAAAATGACGTTGCCCTGGGCGTCGGTGACCGTCATCGTCCAGCCCGACAGGTCCTGAATATAGGGATCGCACATCGCCGTTTTGAGGTCGCGCACGTCCGTGGTGGCGCGTGCGCGCGCAGCCGCGATCCCGTTCAATTCAACGCCGGTGTTGTCCGTGAACTGACGCTTCCCATCCGAAAAGTGGAAGAAAAACCGCGCCACGTTGCTTAGGCTCCTTGCAACGCTAATGGTATTTCCGCACCTAGAAGACCTGAATGGCCGCGCAACAGCTAGCTACTCAGGGTTGTATGCGTCCGGACGTCGCGGGATTGTCGGTTCCATCAAAACGCCGCCGCGCGGCCTGGATGACCGGGCGGTTCTTGCGCGCCCACAAACCCAACGCGCTGACCGGCTCGAGCAGCGAGCGGCCGAGCTTGGTCAGCTCGTAATCCACCCGCGGCGGAATGGTCGGAAACACGGTGCGGGTGACCAGCCCGTCGCGCTCGAGCGCGCGCAAGGTCAGCGTCAGCATTCGCTGTGAAATGCTGCCCAAAGCGCGGCGCAATTCGTTGAACCGCTTGGGCCCATCGCCCAGAGTCGAGACCACCAGCACGGTCCACTTGTCGCCGACGCGCGCCAGCACCTCGCTTACCGCCCGGCAGTCCTCCGGCACGTGCAAGGTACCCTGCAAAGTTCCCCGCAAGTTACCCGGTATCAGCCCTGTGCCTTCTTGTGCGTTTTTCGCGGTCATCTATCTAGCCTCGGTATTCATTCGTAACCAAAGAGCTAGAGGCTCTCATGACCAAATTCAAGCTCGGCCTGATCGTCGGCAGCAACCGGCGCGAAGTCCATCAACCGCAAGCTGGCGCAAGGCCTGGCCAAACTCGGCGCCGCCGAGTTCGACGCAACTATCATCCGCATCGACGATCTGCCGCTCTACAATCAGGATCTGGAAGCCGCGCTGCCGGAGCAGGTCGAGCGCTTCAAGGCGCATATCGCGGAAAGCGATGCGCTCCTGTTCGTGACGCCCGAGCACAGCCGTTCGATTCCGGCCTCGCTCAAGAACGCGATCGACTGGGGCGCTCGCCCCTGGGGCAAGAATTCCTGGACCGGCAAACTCGCGGCCATCACCGGGACTTCGCCCGGCGCGATCGGCGCGGCCATCGCCCAGCAGCATCTGCGGCAGGTTCTGGGGAGCGGCACCGGCATGCACGTCATGGGCGGCGAGGCCTACATCACGTTCAAGCCGGACCTGGTGGACGCAAACGACGATGTCACCGACGAAAGCACGCGCACGTTCCTGAAGGCCTTCCTCGACCAGCTTGCCGCGCTCACTCGCCAGCTCACCGCCAAAGTGGCGACGCGCGTCGCGGCCTGACTGGGACTTCGCCAGTTCGCCCCGCGGGCTTCCGCCCACGCGGGCCCGATGATAGCCTTGCCCTGGGAACAGGTTTCAACTGGCGTTCGCACTTCCACGGCCGAGATGGAAGGCGCGCCAATCCATCGGGAGGACGACATCATGAGACTATCGAAAACCCTTGCGCCGCTGCTGCTCAGCACAGCGTTGGCGCTGGCGGCGGGCGTTACCACAGCCGCGCAGGCGGACGACCTCCGCCTCGGCTTCATCGCGCCGATGACCGGCGGCTTTGCCCAGGTCGGCCAGGACATGGTCAACGGGTTCCAGCTTTATCTGGACGAAGTGAAAGGCGACTTTGCCGGCGCCAAGGTCACGCTGATCGTCGAGGACGATCAGGCCAAGACCGACGTTGGCGTCACCAAGGCTAAGAAGCTGATCTTGGAAGACAAAGTGCAAATGTTCATCGGCGGCGTGCTGGCCTCGACCGGCTATGCGCTTGCGCCGGTGAGCACCGCAGAGAAGACCGTCTATGTCGCCTCGATTCCGGCGGCCGACGACCTCACGCAACGCCAATCCAGCCAGTATCCGTATTTGATCCGCACCGGCTGGTCGAGCTCGCAGCCCCACCACGCGCTCGGCGCCTGGGCCTGCGACCAAGGCTACAAGAAAGTCGTCACGGTCGCCGCCGATTATGCGTTCGGCTATGAGTTGGCCGGCGGATTCCAGAAAGCCTTCGAGGATTGCGGCGGCAAGGTCATCCAGAAAATCTGGCCGACGCTCGGCAACAAGGATTTCGGACCTTACATCCCGACCATCAAGGAGGACGCCGACGCCGTGTTCTCGCTGATGGTGGGCCCGATGGCCGCCCAGTTCCCCAAGCAGCTGCGCGCGGCCGGATTCAAGAAGACGATCCTTGGCGGCGGCACCAGCTATGACGAGTTCGCCCTGCCGTTCATGGCCGACGAGGTGATCGGCGATTTCTCCGCGTTGCAATACAGCGCCGCGCTGGAGACGCCGGCGAACGAAGCCTTCGTCAAGGCCTACCGCGCCAAATACGGCAAGGTGCCGTCCTACTTCTCGGAAAGCAACTACACCACCGCCAAGATGATTCATGAAGTCATGAAAAAAACCGGCGGCAAGTGGCCCGGCCCGGAAAAGTTCATCGAGATGATGCAGGCGCTCAGGCTCGACACGCCGCGCGGGCCGGTGTCGTTCGACGACATGCGCAACCCGGTGCAGAACATCTACATCAAGAAAGTCGAGAAGAAGAAGATGTTCGGCTATCCAAACGACGAACTCTGGAACACGGTGATCAAGACCTATCCCAACGTCAGCCAGTTCTGGACCTACGGCAAGGAAGCCTTCCTCAAGCAGCCGGTCTACAGCCGCGACTTCCCGCCCTGCAAATATTGCGAATAACGGCGCATAAACAACGCGCTAATGAAAATCGAAAACCCCGGCCGCAACGCCGGGGTTTTTGCGTCGCGCCAGCACGAACGGCGGTGGGATTACGCATGTGTGGGCACGATCCCGCATCTAAAATCGCCTCTTCGACGGCCATTCACCTTCCGGTCCTTCGCGTTTCAATGATAGCGTTTACGACGGAACGTGCGGCATTCGGGAGGATGCGACCATGCCCCACATCGTACCGCGGCTTGTAGTGTTGCTGCTTTTCTGCGGCGGGTTGCTCGTCGCGCCATCCGGCGCGCAGGCACAAGAATTGAAGATCGGATTCCTAGCGCCGCGCACAGGCATCATCACCCAGCTCGGCACCGACATGATCAACGGCTTCCAGATGTATCTGGACGAGCACGACGGCAAGCTCGGCGGCGCCAAGGTGACGTTCATCGTCGAGGACGACAAGGGCACTGTCGACGGCGACGTGTCGATGGCCAAGAAGCTCATTCTGCAGGACAAGGTGGACATGATCGTCGGTGCGGTGCTTGGCACAGCAGCCTACGCACTGGCGCCGATTTCGAACCAGGAAAAGACGCTCTTCATCGGCACCATCACCACCGCGGATGACATTGCCCAGCGGCAATCCGCCAAATTTCCTTACACCGTATTCTCCACGTGGGTCTCGTCGCAGCCGACCCATGCACTCGGGCAATGGGCTTGCGAGCAAGGCTATAAGCGCGTCTCCGCAATCGGCACCGATTACGCCTTTGGCTACGAACAGGTTGGCGGGTTCCAGAAGGCCTTCGAGGATTGCGGCGGCAAGGTCGTGCAGAGAATTCTGGGTGCCTTTCGGCAACAAGGACTTCGGGCCGTACATTCCGGGCATCAAATCCGACATAGACGCCATCTTCGCGTTGATGGTCGGACCGATGGCGCTGCAATTCCCCAAGCAGCTGCGCGCAGCCGGCAACAAGACGATCATTCTGGGCGGCAGCACCAATTATGACGAGTTCGCCCTGCCCTTCATGGGCGACGAGGTCATTGCCGACGTTTCGGCGCACGTCTACAGCGCGGCCTTGCAGACGCCGGCCAACGAAGCCTTCGTCAAGAAATACCGCGCCAAGTACGGCAAGGTGCCGTCGTATTACTCGGAAGGCAACTACACCACCGCCATGTGGATCGACCAGACGCTGGCCAAGTTCAACGGCAAATATCCTGGCCCGTCGGAATTCATCAAGGCGATGGCGACCATCAAGCTCGACGCGCCGCGCGGTCCGGTGCGGCTCGACCTCGCGACCAAGAGCCCGATCCAGACCATCTACGTCAAGAAAGTCGAGAAGAAGAAGATGTTCGGCTACGACAAGGACGAACTCTGGAACACGGTGATCAAGACCTACGCCGACGTCAGCACGTACTGGAAATACGACCCGGAGAAATTCAAGGCGCAGCCGGTCTACAGCCGCGACTTCCCGCCCTGCAAATACTGCGACTAGCGGGAGAACGCTAACCGAGCACCGCCAACAAGCCCCGGCCTCGCGCCGGGGCTTGTTTCATGGCCTGTTTCAAACGCCCCGCAACAATACGCTGATGGCAAGCACCACGTAGGCAACCGCAAGCACATCGAAATCATGGCCTGCAATAATGGGAATTCTAACGCCGGCGTAGTGTGCCAGCAGCGCAATGACCGCGAGCAACACCGAGATAAGAAAGATAGGAATCGTAGGTGGGGTAAGACGGAAACCAACGCCCACGCCTCCGCCTCTTCGCGTTCCCCGCCGTCTTCCGAAGAAACCAAGAATAAGCAACAGCACGAGTGCGCCGATCGTGGCGGAGATGATGGCGACGACGATGCCGGTGCCAACGTGGATACCCAACTGGGGTAGCAACCAATTGCCAATGAAGGCGCCAATGATGCCAATGACGATGTCGGCGATGAGACCGAAACCGGTGCCTTGCAGGATCAGTCCCGCCAACCAGCCGGCAATCGCACCGACCAATAGTATGATGAGAAGTGTTTCCGTAGACATTGTCCGTACTCCCTCTGAGAAAATGTTTTGTTGCGCGGTTTGACGCTACACAAGTGCCGAATTCTCGCGCGAGTTCAGTCCTCGCGCGCCGTTCCCATGTCACGATAGGCCCAGCACGTTTCGCGCGGCAACGACACGAAGGTTTCTGCGCCGACGTCGAAACGCGCTGACGTACCAAGCTCGAACACCTCGATACTTCGGCCGAACAGATCGATGTCGTAGACCGTCTGCGTGCCCTGATAGCGCCGGTCGGTAACGCGGGTGCGAAACGTATTCGCGCCGTTCTGCTGGCCCAGCGCGATATTCTCCGGCCGCAATGCGACGCGCACTTTTTCGCCCGAGCCGATCGCATCCGGCAGCATGGCCTCCGCCCGCTGTCCATTGCCGAAATCGACCACGCCGAAAGCCCCATTGCGCTCGACCAGCAGCCCGGTCAGCTCGTTCGACGCGCCGGTAAAACTCGCCACGAACAGGTCATTCGGCTGATTATAGATTTCGCTCGCCGTTCCCATCTGCAGCAACTTGCCGTCACGCATCACGCCGATGCGGTCGCCCAGCACCACGGCTTCGGCCTGGTCGTGGGTCACGTAGAGCGCCGTAATGCCGGCAGCTTTCAGGATGCGGCGCAGATCGTCGCGCAGTCGCAGCCGCAATTTGGCGTCGAGGTTGGACAGCGGCTCGTCGAGCAGCAGCAGCTTAGGGCGGTAGACGATGCTGCGCGCCAGCGCCACCCGCTGCATCTGCCCGCCCGACAGCGCGACCACCGGCCGCTCGGCATATTCCGACAGGCCGACAAGTGCGAGCACCTCGTCAACCTTCTGGCCTGTATCGGCCCGGCCGTTGCCGCGATGCTTGAGCGGATAGGCCACGTTCTGGCGCACCGTCATATGCGGCCACACCGCATAGGACTGGAACACCATGCCGATGTCGCGCAGACGCGGCGGAACGAGGATGCCATTGGAGGGCGCCGAAACCACGCGCCCGGCGATGCTGATGCTGCCGCTGGTCGGATGTTCGAGGCCCGCCACACAGCGCAAGGTCGTGGTCTTGCCGCAGCCCGATGGGCCGAGCAGCACCACGATCTCTCCGGCCGGCACGGCAAAGTTTACGCCGTCAATCGCCGGCCGGCCGACCGAGAACTGCTTGCGCAGGTCGCTGACGTCGAGTGTCGCCGTCATGACGGTCAAGTCCGGATGCCGGTCACTGCCGATATCCGAAGGTCTTGTCCCATTCGGCAACCCACGGGCCGTGCAGCTTCACGTAGTCGTCGAACTTCGGGAACCAGACCTTGACCACCTTGGGATCGAAGCCTTCCGGGTAAACCGGCGGGACCTTGAGCGAAGTCAGATTGCCAAGCTCCTTGATCATGAAGGTCTGCCCTTCAACCGACAGATTCCAGTTCAGGAACAGTTTGGCGGCGTTGGGATGGGCGGCCGTCTTCGGAATGCCGCTCGAATAAGGATTGACCGGCGCGCCCTCGGGCGGAAAGAAGATTTTGATTGGCGCACCATCCTTCTGCTTCGGATAAATCGCGTTGTAGAGCAGCGGCCCCATCGCGACCTCGCCGCGCACCATCGAGTCCGACATCGGTGCGCCGGAGGGATAGAGAATGGGATGGGTCGCCGCTTGCTTCGCCCAATAGTCCTCGCCGAGCACCTGGCGCTCGAACATGATGCGGGTCCAGGTGGTGCCGCCGGATTGGGCGAACACTTGGCCGGTCATCTTGTCGTATTCCGGCTTGGTCAGATCCATCCAGCTCTTCGGCGGATTCTTCACCAGCTCGGTGTTGTAGGCGATCGACCAGACCAGCGTGGCGCGCGGCCACAGGTTGGGCGCTATCTGCGCGTCCGGCCGGTAGTCGGCGGCGTTCGGCGGCGTATAGTCCATGAACATGTCGACTAGCGGCAGCATGAGGGCGCGATCGGAATGGTCGATCACGTCGGCGGAAAGCTTGCCGGCCGCAGCCTCTGTCTTCACACGGGTGATTAGTTGGCCGCCGGGCGCGCGCACCATCTCGACCTTGATTTCCGGGAAACGTTTGTTGAAGGCGTTGATGACGCGCTGTTCCACTTCGGCGAAGTTCGCCGTGTAGTAGACCAGCTTGCCTTCCGCCTTCGCCGCCGCGATCAACTCGGGCGAGCCGAATTCCTGCTGCGCCATCGCCGGCGCCACGGTCAGCGCCAAGCCAAAGCCTACCAATGCAGCAATTTTCTTCTTCATAGCGAATCCTTCCTCTTTGGTTTCTTTATCCTGTGCGGGCAACGCTGCCCTGTGCCGCCCCACGCGACAGCCAGTTCGCTCCTCCGATCAGCACGCCAAGCAAAACCATCTGCACCAGACTAAACGCTGCGGTCTTTCCCAGATTGCCGCCTTCGTAGTAGTCGAGCAGAAGCACCGACATCACCATCGTGTTGCTGGTGTAGAGAAACAGCGACGAGCCCAATTCGCGGATCGCCAGCACGAACAGCAGCGTCATGGCGGCGATCACTCCGGGGCTCGCCAGCGGCAGCACGATGGTACGGATGGTGCCGAACATGCCGCGGCCGCAAATCCAAGCCGCCTCTTCCAGTTCGCGATGGATTTGCAGAAACGAGGTCGACAGCGCCTTGACCGTATCCGGCATGAAGCGCGCGATGAAGGCGAGCGCCAGGATCCAGATGGTGCCATATAACCCGCCCGGAATGCCGATCCAGGCCCACAGATACGCCACGCCAATCACCAAGCCGGGAATCGCCACCGGCAGCGATGACAACAGGTCGATGGACCGGCGCCCCGTCACATGCGTGCGATGAATCGTATAGCCGATGGCGAAGGCGAGTGCGCCGCCCACCAGCGCGGTGATCACGCCGACCTCGACCGCGTTGTAGATCGAATTGAGCGTGAGCGGGTTGTCGAAGATGCTGTGGAAGTGCACCAGCGAATATTGCCGCGTGTCGAACAGGCTGGCGGCGTCGCGAATGAACATGAATTTGCGGAACGCCGCCACGATCAGCGCCAATGTCGGCAGCACGACGACGACAAGCAGATAGACGACCGCGAAACCGAAGGTGACCCAGCGCCATTTCCCGAGATCGAGATTGCGCGGACGGTAGGCTTTGCCGGCGACCGTGATGTAGCTCTTCCCACTCACTACCTTCTGCTGCAGGAAGACCAGCAGCCCGGTCACCACCATCAGGATAATCGCGACCGCCGCCGCGGTGTTGTAGAGCGGCGGCGACCAGTTGGTGAGCTTAAAGATGTAGGTGGTCAGCACGTTGATATTGGTCGGCGCGCCGAGCACCGCCGGAATGCCGTAAATGCCGAGCATCACGATGAACGACAGCAGCATGCCGGAGATGATCGCCGGCATGATCAGCGGAAACGTCACCGAGAACACCGTCGCGAACGCGCTGGCGCCGGAAATCTCGGCGGCTTCCTCGAGGCTCGGATCCATGTTGCGCAGCGCCGAGGATGTGAACATAAAGACGTAAGGCGCGTAATAGATGCCAAAAACAAAGACCAGTCCGGTCAGCGAATAAAAATCGACGCGCCAGTCGAGATGGGCCCATTTGAACATCGTGTTGATGAGCCCGGTCTTCGGCGAGCCGAGGATGGACCAGGCGACGCCCGCAACCAGCGGCGGGGCAAACAACGGCAGGATGCTTGCCGCCGCGATGAAGCCCTTGAACGGCGTATTGGTGCGCACCACGATCCAGGAAAACGCCAGCCCGATCGCCACCGCAATGATGGTTCCGCCGCCGCAAGCCACCAGCGTATTGAACAGCGCCTCGGCGACGTTCGGATTGGCAAGCACCACGAGAAAGTTGGCGATCGAGAGATGCCGCAAACTGAAGCCCTCAATCACCGGATTGGTATCGGTGAGCGCGCCGAGCAACAATGTGAGCAGCGGATAGACGACCAGAAAGGTTAGCACCGCGAGCAAGAAAATCACCCACACCGCGGCCAAGCCGTGGCGGCGCATGCCAACAGTCCTGCCCTGCAATGCAACGGGCAGGCGCTCCACCTGAGCGTCCAAAGCGTTTCCCCTCGGCCGGCTATCGGTTCTTATTTGTGGCCAAGGCTAGCATAGTCGGGCGGACCCCAGACAAGGCAAATTCGGCGTCGGCATCACACAAAAACCCGGCCTTGCACTGGATTTTCGTCGTAAAACTTTCCTGCCGAAGGAATCAACGTATGTCCGTGATTGCGGGATGAACGGACATAGAGGCCGGGGCGTGCCAAGACGGCGGGTCATGAGCTGATCGAATAGAAATACTGTTTGCTGCCGCAATGGCCGTGGTCTTTTGCTCTACTCCGCAGGAATTTGCGTGCCGGGACCCGATGGTGCTTCGGCGGCGGCCGATGGCGAAGGTCCCCGCAGCGGGCGCTCCTCCATCGAAATCAGAAACGCCATGCCGAAGGAGAGCACCATCGCGCAGGCCAGGAACACAAAACGGAACGCAAAACTGAGCTCGTCGGCGGAGGCCGTGCGCGCCAGCATTTCCATCGACATGCCGGTGACGCCGCCGAGCCCACCCAACACGATCGCGCCCAGAAGTGCCACCACCAGCGAAGAGAACAGCGCGCGGAAGAAATTGGCGGCGCCGGTGGCGACGCCCATCTGCGTGCGCGACACCGCATTCTGCAAGGCGACGGTGGAAACCGGAAACACGGTGCCAAGCCCTGCGCCGACCACCGCGAGCAGGAAAAGAACCGCGACCGTCGGCGTCGAGGCCGGCCAGATCGCCAGCGGAGCAAGCGACAAGATTGCGAGGCCAAGGCCCGTGAGCGATACGCGCTTGTAATGCTCCATGTAAATCATCAGCCGGCCGGTGAGCGTCGAAAACGCCACGCTTGCGGCCATCAATGGGATCAGCGCGAGGCCGGACTGGCTCGCCGACATGTGCAGCACGACCTCGAAATAAAGCGGCACGAAGATGGTCATGCCGACCAGCGTGCCCATGTTGCAGGCCCCGGTCAGCGCCGCGCAGCGCACCACCGGATTGCCCAATACCGTCAGCGGCAAAAATGGCTCAGCTGTCGACACCAGCCGCCAGGCGAACAGGCCCCACAAAATCGCCGAGCTCAGCAATAGCGCGCCGATCGCCGGCGAAATCCAGTCGAAGCGGCGCCCGCCCCAGGACAGCGCCAGCAACAACAGCACCGCGGCGGCGACCAGCAGCAGCGCGCCGAGAAAGTCGAGCCGGCGCTTGCGAGCGCGAAACGGCACGCGCTTGAGCACGCTCGAGGTCATGCCGAGCGCGATCAGGCCGAGTGGCACGTTGATCCAGAAGATCAGCGACCAGCCGATATGTTCGGTCAGGAACCCGCCCAGCACCGGCCCGCTAATCGAAGAGGCAGCAAACACCGCGCCGATATAACCTTGATAGCGGCCGCGCTCACGCGGCGAGACGATGTCGGCGATGATGGTCTGCGCCAGCGCCATCAGCCCGCCGCCGCCGAGGCCTTGCAGCGCGCGCGCCAGCACCAGCGCGGTCATGCTCGGTGCCAGCGCGCAGGCAACCGAGCCGGCGATGAAAATAACGATTGCCGTGAGCATCATTGCGCGCCGGCCGTAAATGTCGGAGAGCTTGCCGTAGAGCGGCGTCGAGGCGGTGCCGGTCAAGAGATAGGCGGTGACCACCCAGGACAGATCGTCGAGATTGCCGAAGAAGCGCCCGATGGTCGGCAGCGCGGTGGCGACAATGGTCTGGTCGAGCGCGCCCAGAAACATCGCCAGCGTGATGCCTAGAACGATCGCCTTGATCTCGGGGTGTGTGAGCGGGCGCGGCTCCGGCTCAACCTTGGCCGGGCGTGATTTGAGTTTGGCGGTTTTTGCTAAGGTCATCGGGACGGGGCGTGCATGCGGGAGGGCAACCCGCTCCTTGCCTTGCCGGTTCCCCCATTGCAAGGACCCCGGATGCGGGGGTGGTATGTGCGCCCGCCGCAAGCCAAACTGCGGCTATGAAGATTCCCGCAGTCGCCGTGGTTTTGTTGTCTTTCGCAGCGTCGGCTTTGGCACGCGATGGCGTGCCGCCGGGCTTTGTCTATCTACGCGATGTCGATGCAACAATCGTGCAGGACATGCGCTATGCGTCTCACGATAACTTCGTCGGGCATCCTTTGCCCGGCTATGGCGCGCCCGAATGCGTGCTGCGGCGCGACGCGGCCCAGGCGCTCAAACAAGTGCAGGCCGATCTGAAAGATCGGGAGCTAAGTCTCAAAGTCTATGACTGCTATCGCCCGACGCGCGCGGTGCACGCCATGGCGGCATGGAGTCACGACGGCGCACGCGAGGACACCACCAAACGTTTTTACCCCGTCCTGCAGAAACGCAATCTGTTTGCGCTCGGCTATATCGCGTCGCAGTCGGCGCATTCGACCGGCACTGCGATCGACTTGACGCTTGTCAAACTGCCTGCCGCCAATGTCGCGCCGTTCGATTCCTCGGCCCGCTACGGCCCCTGCACCGCGCCGGCTACGATGCGTGCGCCCGACACCAGCCTCGACATGGGCACCGGCTTCGACTGCTTCGACGTCCGCAGCCACACCGCCAGCGGCGGGATCACGGCGGAGCAGGCACGCGCGCGCGAGATGCTGGGAGCGGCCATGCGCAAGAACGGCTTCCGCAATTATTTCCGCGAATGGTGGCACTTCTCTTACGGCCCGCAGCCTTCACAGGGCTACGATGTGCCGATCGGGCCGCGCCCATCGCCATGATCGAAGCTCAACTCGCGCGCTTCCTTGCCGCCGCGGTTTTTGCTTTTGGCGCGCTGTTCTTTCTCGCCGGTTTGCGCCGCGCCGCTTTGGGCACCCTACCCGGCCAGCTGACGATGAAATCCTCCAGCCGCTCGTCCGGCACGTCCTTCTCGCTCGCCGCGACGCGCCCGCGCACCGAGACGCCGGCTACGTGCACCGTGTCGGGATCGCCGGACAACAGCGGATGCCACCAGTAGAGATCGCGCCCTTCCGCCACCAGCCGATAGCCGCAGGTCGGCGGCAGCCAGGAAAGCCTGCCTACATTGCGCGGGGTGAGCCGCACGCAGTCCTTCACCAAGCGCTGGCGGTTGGAATAGTCGGTGCAGCGGCACGTCTGCCCGTCCAGCAGCCTACAGCCCACGTCGGTGAACACGGTCTCGTTGGTGTCGACGTCGGTCAACTTGTTGAGGCAGCAGCGGCCGCAGCCGTCGCACAGGCTCTCCCACTCCGGCCTGCTCATCTCGCTTAATGACTTGGTGCGCCAGAACGGGGCGGGTTCGTCTACCATGCGGGAATCCTTTGCGGCCCTTGTAGGCCTTCGCGACGATTCCGTCACGACCGCATCCACGCATCCGTCGCCCCGGACGCAACGTCGTCATCCCCGCGAAAGCGGGGACGACAAACATGCATAGCCTCCGCTTCCTCCTCGGCCAGCAGCGCTTCCCAGCGAAAGAGCGCCATCGACAGCGACAGCCGGTACACGCGCTCGAGCAGGTCATTGTCGGGAACAGGTTTCCCCACAGGCTGCCCAGTTTGAGGTTCCTTGCACTGCTTGTCGCGCGCGGCGAGATAGCCGAGCAAGGTATTGTCTGGGCTCTAGTGCTCCGCACACCAGGCCTTCCCGATACCCCCTCTCCCCCCCCCCACAAGGGGGAGGGAGAAGCGGAACACGCCCCATTTCCCCCCAAATTTCCGTTCACCAAGGGGGTATTAACCGGCTTCCGGCATTGGCCGGGAGCCCGCCGATGGGCTAAATTCGCCTCCCGCGGCCGCCCGCCGCCGTCTTTGAAGCGAGCCTTGCAGCCTTGCGCGACCTGTTCCCCGAGGACTGGAAACCCAACCTCAAGAAGCTGATGCTCGGCTTCGACGCCTGGGTCGACAGCGGCATCTTCCGCGGCGGCTCGGGCGCGCGCGAATCCTACGAGCGCTTCTCCACCTTCATGGACCGCTTCCACGTCTCCGGCTGGCGGCGCGTGCTCAACGAAATGGTGTCGGAGGCAGCCACCTTGGGCACCTGCGGGCTGGTGCTGGCGCTGGCGCTCGCGGTGCCGGCGTTCCGCGAGACCTCGGACGACGACTGGCTGAAGAAGTCGGACCTCGCCGTGACCTTCCTCGACCGCTTCGGCAACGAAGTGGGCTCGCGCGGCATCCGGCACAACGACTCGGTGCCGCTCGACCAGTTTCCCGATTCACTGATCAAGGCAGTGCTCGCGACCGAAGACCGACGCTTCTACGAGCATTTCGGCATCGATATCCCCGGCACCATGCGTGCAGTCGTCACCAATGCGCGCGCCGGCGGCGTGGTGCAGGGCGGCTCGTCCTTGACCCAGCAGCTCGCCAAGAACCTGTTTCTCAGCAACGAACGCACCATCGAGCGCAAGGTCAAGGAAGCCTTCCTGGCGATGTGGCTGGAAGCGCGCCTGACCAAGAACGAGATCCTCAAGCTCTATCTCGACCGCGCCTATATGGGCGGCGGCGCCTTCGGGGTGGATGCCGCCGCACAGTATTATTTCAACAAGTCGGCGCGCGACGTGAATTCTCGCCGAAGGCGCCATGCTCGCCGGCCTGTTCAAGGCGCCGACCAAGTTCGCGCCGCATATCAACCTGCCGGCGGCGCGCGCGCGCGCCAATGTGGTGCTCGACAATCTGGTGGAAGCCGGATTCATGACCGAAGGGCAGGTGTTCGGCGCCCGCCGCCACCCCGCCACGCCCGTCGACCGCCGCGACGAGCGCTCGCCAAACTACTATCTCGACTGGGCCTTCGACGAAGTGAAAAAGGTCGTCGCCACTTTCCCGAAATCCATGAGCGAGCGCGTGTTCGTAGTCCGCACCGCGCTCGACATCAATTTGCAAAAGGTCGCCGATCTGGCGGTCGAAAATTCGCTGCGTCAATACGGGCAGGAATATCACGCCCGTCAGGCCGCTTCTGTTCTGATGGACGTGGACGGCTCGGTGCGCGCCATGGTCGGTGGGCGTGATTACGGCGCGAGCCAATTCAATCGAGCGACCGATGCGATGCGCCAGCCCGGTTCATCGTTCAAGCCTTACGTCTACGCCACCGCGCTCCAACACGGTTTCAAGCCGAGCACAATCGTGGTCGATGGACCGGTTTGCATCGGCAACTGGTGCCCACACAACTACGGCCACGGCTATGCTGGCTCAATGACGCTGATAGCGGCGCTAACGGCATCGATCAATACCATCGCTGTGAAACTCTCCATCGCCATCGGCGATGGAAATCCAAAGCTCGGCCGCGCGCGCATCGTCAAGAATGCGCACGACATGGGTATCCGCACGCCGCTACCGGATACTCCGTCGCTGCCGATCGGCGCCGATGAGGTCACCGTGCTCGATCATGTCGGCGCCTATGCCACCTTCCCCAATCTCGGCAAATCAGTGACACCGCATGCCGTTCTCGAAATGCGAACCGGCACCGGCGAACTAGTCTGGCGCTATGACCGTGACGGTCCAAAGCCGCGGCAAGTGCTACCCCCTGGGGTCGCCGCCGATATGATCAAGATGATGAATAGCGTCGTGGAAAACGGAACTGGCAAGCGCGCACGCCTCGACGGCGTTGCGGCCGCAGGCAAGACCGGCACCACCAATAGTTATCGCGATGCGTGGTTCATGGGCTACACGGGCAACTATGTTTGCGGGGTCTGGTTCGGCAATGACGACTACGCCTCGACAAACCGCATGACCGGCGGTTCGCTGCCGGCAATGACGTGGCATACCATCATGGAGTATGCCCACCAGGGCATCGAACTAAAACAGCTTCCCGGCGTTCCGGTGCCGTCCGCCCGCCAGCAGCCGGCGGCCATGGCCCAGGCGAAATTGAAATCCGACGAGCCACCGCCGGCGCCGCGCCCGACCGTCCTGACCAAGCGTGGAGCCGACATCCTGGTCCGCGTCGAGCGGTTGATGGACGATGCAAACAAGGCCTTGGGACCGGTTCGTCCGACCGTTTCCACCGAAAAAAAGAAACAGGCTGAGGCCCCGCAAAGAGGCGACACCCTCGCCGCGGCCACGGAGGGACAGGCGTTCGACAGCCGAAACTGATTAGCCGCGCGGGCGCGGCTATCGTAGTCTATGTTTCGCAACTCAGCGTCTCCCCATAACCAGCGGATCGATCGTGCGGCTGCTTCTCGGAACGCTGTTTGCGCTAATTGTCGCCGCCATTGTCGGCCTCGGTGCAACTTACCTCGCGCTCACCCGCGGCGCCGCATTCGGCGCTCTTTCGATAGGTAGTTGGACCGCCTGGCCAAAAACCGGCACCGTGGACGCCGAGCCTTACGCCCGGGCGACGATTGCCCGTACCGGCCAACTGCCAATCGCAGTCGGCGACGGCGTGTCATTTACGGTGCAGGCCGATGAAGACGGCAAGCTTCTCGATGGCCGATGCGACGTCGTTCTTTCGGGCATAACTCCGGTAGCGCGTTTCTGGACGATAACTCTCTATAACGTGGACGGCGAACTCGTCACCAACTCAGTGAACCGCTACGGCTTCACCAGCCAGGAAATTGTCCGCCACGCCGATGGCGCTTTCGATATCAACGTCGCGCCGCGCGCAAACCCAGGCAACTGGCTACCGACCGGTGGTGTCGAGCGTTACACGCTCGTGCTGCGCCTTTACGACACCGCGGTAGGCGTTTCGACCAAGGCCGGCCGCGAGGTCCCTATGCCATCGGTCAAGGTCAGGAGTTGCCCATGATCCGCTGGCTGCTTTTGCTTTTCGGCGGTGCGCTTCTCGGCGGCATCGTACACATCGCGACGATCATCATATTGCCGCGCACCGCGACGCAAGATGCCTATTCGCGACTGTCGCGGACCGCCCCTATCAATACGGTAGTCGCCATGCCCCCACCCACGCCGGAATCCGCAACAATGCCATTCATGGATCCGGCATTCGCCAGTGCGGTTTGCCGCTACGATCTTTCGCAAGGTCCGCTGAAACTCACCGTGCCGGTCAGCCTCGCTTACACATCCGTCTCATTCTACACGCGATATGATGTTGCCTATTACGCCATCAACGACCGCGCCGCCGGCCGGCGCGTGATCGAACTCGATCTGATGACCGTGGCGCAGCACAATCTGTTGCCCGAGGACGAGGAAATCACGGCGGCCGACCGACTGATCGTCGAATTTCCCACAATCACCGGCTTGATTGCGATCCGGGCGCTCGCGCCGGAGCCTCAGCTTTTTAGCGCGGCGCAGAACGCTATCGCGACAGCGCAATGCAAGCGGCAGGACGATCCGAAACCTTCGCGGTAGTCAGCGCGCGTTGGCCAGGCTTTGTTCACGCGCCCAGGTCGGCGCGGAGCGGTTATTGTAGCGCGCCATCTGGGCCTGCAGGTGATTGAGCGAACGTTCGACTTCGGCCGCTTCCGACGACGGGGTCATGACGACCAGCCGCTCGAGCGCGAAATGATAGCCTTCCACGCGTTGCGCTAGCCGCGCGCGCACTAGCGACACAATAGACTCGTTCTCGCGCATGCGCTTGAGCGCGTTGTTGCGTTCCATCGCAGACAGATCCGAGATATAGCCTAGGCTCTTTCGCCGCTTGCGATCAATATCGAGCACCCGCGCAGCAGTTTCGAAAAATTGCGGGAGTCGCGTGACGTCATTGCGGATGTCGTCGGTGATCTGAGCATAGCGCGCCGATGGCGAACTGTAGCGCGACGACATTAACCGGTTCGCATAATCCGAACGATTGAATTTGCCGACTTGATTGATACCGATCGCGCCATGTTCACCAAAGGCGGAATACCATCGCTGCCGGTCATAAGGAGCCTCGATCAAAGGATAGCCGAGGTCGCGAAGCGCGCGTTCATCGTCGGTCACTTCGAAGCTGGAACCCTGCCAATCTCCGGCGGCCTCGCGGCCGACCCAATCGTGAATGTTGTCGGTCACCTGCGTGCGATGCACCTCGCCGAAATCGCCGTTGGCGGTCGCGCAAGCCGACAGCAGGGCAAACGCCGCCAGCACTGCCAAATGGCGGCACCAGGTGGCCGCCCGCGCCAGTAATTGCGGCGGAAATCGCATCGCGTGTTTCGGCGACCTTGGCTCAGTCAACGTGCGATAGGACGGCGGCGGCGGCGACCGGCACTCCTGCCGGTGTCCGGTCCGAGCCCATTCGAGCCGTCCGGATCGCGGTCGATGCGGATTACCGGAAGAATAATGACCGTCGCTGGCTCGGTGTTGGCGTCGATATATCTGCCGCCGCGCCCGTAGCCCACCTCGTCAGGAAATCGGATAATTTCACCCATTTCAGTGCCCCTATTCCGTCCCGGCACAAAGCCACATTTGCTGGCGCATGAACTTTTCCGAGAGCCGGTTTCCCGCTATTCGGGATCATGCGCTCGGACCCGCCGGGTCGGCGCCTTCTGGTAATTAAAGGCGCTGCAAGGTTAACGGTCTGCTAACGCGCCACCACTAATGTGAGCCATCGCAGCCTTGTAAAGCGTAGTGGTCATGTTGAAGTCTTCCGCCTACCCCACCCTTGACAGTCTGTTCGACCTGGCATGCCGGGACGGCGTCGACATCCGGCCGACTTTAGTGCGCGTCCTCACCGACCTCTATGTGCAGAAGCCGCTGCACAGCGCCGACGAAGAAGCTCAATATGTCGAGCTCGCACTCGGGCTGATCGAGACGGTCGATTCCCCGACCCGCGCTGCGGTAGCCGCAAGCCTGTCCGCCTATCCCGCCGCCCCGGCGACGATCTTGCAGCGGTTGTCCGGCAACGCTTCTTCCACTCGCGCTGAGGCTCCCGCCCATGCAGCCGCCGAGCACGATCTGGTCGAAATGTTTTTTGCCGCCGACACCGAGGAACGACGCCTGATACTCACAAACCTCGATCCAGGATCTGAAGCGACGGCGCGTCGTCCTGCGCCAGCCTCAAGCGAAGTGATCCGCCGCCTGGAAGCGGCAGCGCTGCAACACAACACCGGCGAATTCAGCCGCATGCTGGAGCGCGCGCTCGGCATCAGCCGGGAGTTGGCAGAACGGGTCGCCCGCGATTCATCCGGCGAGCCGATCGTGGTCGCGGCCAAGGCGCTCGGCATGAACGCCGCGGTGCTCCAGCGCGTCCTGCTGTGCCTGAATCCGGCAATCGGGCAATCGATCGGGCGAGTTTACAACCTCGCCTCTCTTTTTGATGAAATCACGCCGCAAGCCTCGGAGCGCATGCTGAATATCTGGCGGAAGGGCGGCCAACAAGCACTGCCCGCGCACAAGCTGGCGCATTGGGACGATGAGCGCCGCAACGCCCGTTCGCTCGCGACCCCGGCAACGCATCGCATCAACCGCGGCCGCGAGCAGCAGCCTTCGCGCATCAAAACAACCGGACGTTAAATCAGCGCGTCATCGAGGAAATGCCGCCCGGCGCGGTCCTCGACCTCGATAATCCACACATCGGGATCGAAACTAATTTCGCGCACCAGGCGTGCTTCGATATCGGAATCGAGCACCGGCGCATCGCGGCCAAGTATGACGGTGAATATACGGCCTGCCGGCTGCGCGTCGTCAAAGACGGCCTGCGGCGCCGGACCATACAATGTGCCGGTGCCATCAAGACGGTTGATCTTGATGAATGTTGCGCCCGCCTCTTCGGCGCCGCGCCGACGGACCGCCGCGAAGGCTCCCTCGATGTGGCAACGGCGCACATAGGCCGCTACCCAGATGCCGGATTTCAACCGCATGATTTGGCCTACCACGAGGCTGTGGTATGCCGCTATTCGAGAGGGCGGCCGGACATGGCGGCGAGTTCACGCACGAAGCGGTCGGATATCTGACCGGTCACCGGCATGCGGTGCTCGCGCTCGAATTTTTCGATTGCCGTCCCCGTTTCCGGATCGTAGACGCCGGTGAGCTTGATCTGGCCATAGCCGAAATCAGCCAAGGCGCGTTGGATTGCGAGGACGCGCTTGGATGGCGCGATCAGCTCGGCGATCGGATCGTTGCGCGGCGTTTCAGGCAAGGCCGCACTACCGCCCTGCGGCTTGGCATTGGATGCGACGATGGCACGCAGTAGCCCGTCGTTTGCTTCCGGATTGATTTTCAGACCTGTGGCCTGAACGAAATCGCGCACGGCCGCGTCGGTCTTGGCGCCCCAGACGCCATCAGACACACCATCATAAAAGCCTTTGCGGGCAAGCTCGCGCTGAATATTGGCGATCAGCTGCATGCGGCCTTGCCCGGCGGAATCGGTCGCGACATTGGGTAGCGCCGTCTGGGGACGCGGCGATGGAACGGGCGTCTCCTGCTTCACCACCTGTCGCGTCGCAAAGATCGGCGCTGGATGCGGACCCTTTTGCAGGAACAGCGCATTCACACAGATTGCGAATACAGCGGCGCTCGCCATCACAACGGCGACGAATTCGCGCGGGTGACGGCTGATCGCTGCGGTCAGGCCGCTCTGGAATTCAATGGTCGCGTTGCGGTTGCTTCGCTTACGCACTTTTCTTCACCTGACTGTTGGCGGCCACGACGCGTTCGGCGGGCCGCTCAGTAACGAGTTTGACCGGATTGACAGCGCTCTGGCCGGCCTCGCAGGCGATTGGCAGCCGCACGGTCACGCGCGTGCCGTCGCCTACCCGGCTGCGGATATCGATGTCGCCGCCATGTAGTTGCACCAGGCCTTTCACGATGGATAGACCGAGACCCGAGCCGTCATGACGACGGTCGTAAGATGCGCGTGCCTGGAAGAACGCCTCGCCCAGACGCAGCAGATCGTCCTCGCCGATCCCGACGCCAGTATCCTCGACGGTGAGGGCGAATTTCGAGCCATCGCAAATCGCACCTACCGTAATGCGGCCGCAACGTGGAGTGAACTTGATGGCATTGGAGATAAGATTGATCAGAATCTGATTGAACGCGCGGCGGTCCGCAAGGACGTCGGGCAGATCTAGCGCAATGCGCGTCTTGATCTCCACGCCAGCATCGCGCGCCTTGAGCGCCAACAGATCGCAGCAGCTTCCTATTGCCTGCGCCGGCGCGAACGGTTCTGGCGTGATTTGGAAATTGCCGGTTTCCATTTTCGACATGTCGAGAATGCCATTGACCACCGATAACAGATGGCATCCGGATTCGTTTATTAGCTTCACATATTCGCGCTTGCGCGCGGCATCGAGCACCAGCGATTCGTTAGCCAGCATGTCCGAGAAGCCGATAATCGCATTGAGCGGCGTACGCAGTTCATGGCTCATGGTGGCGAGGAAGCGGCTTTTCGCCGCATTCGTGCGTTCCGACTCGGTTCGTGCGATCTCCAGCGCACGCTCTTGCGTCTTGCGTTCGCTTACATCACGCAATACCGCAACCACCTCGCGCTCGCCGGATTTCGGTTTGTCGGTGGTCCGATCGAGCGGGCGACAGCACATCTCCGCCCAAAGGAAATGGTCGGCTTGCGGTTCCGCGCCGCCGCCACGGCGAATGCGGAATTCAACCGAACGGGCTTCGCCGAGCGAGGCCGCGTCGGCAAGCGCCGTGAGATAGGCCGGGCGGTCGGCAACATGCACACGGTCGAACAGGCCATGCCCGGCCAGATCGCTCGCCCGCACGCCAAATAGTGGCTCGGCCGCCGGTGAAGCGAACAGCACCGCACCATTGCGCCCGTGGCGGGTAATGACATCGGTCATATTGTGCGCGAGCAAGCGATAGCGGTCCTCCTCGGCATCGAGCAGCCAGAAACTGGTACGAGCAAGCTGCTCCGCACCGAGAGCAAGGCCAGTGGCATAAAGCGCCGCTGCTATGATGCCCAGCGCGGCGAGCGCGCCGTGCTGGCTAGGGATCGCCATCGGCGGCGGGATCAAATTTGTAGCACTGAGCATCAGCAGTAGACCGGCGGCGGCAAGCGCGAACCCCGAAGCCAGCGCCACCACGCGCCGCGAGGCAGAAAGCGCTGCTTCCAGCGGCACCGCCACCAGCCAGACCGCGGCAAACGAGGCAATGCCGCCGGTGAACCAAGCGACCGCAGCTATCAAAGTGGCGAGCGAGAGCGAAGAGAGCACGTGGGCGCCTTCATAGCGGCCAGTGCGCGAGAGGAAATAAGCGATCATGACCGGTGCTATCAGCCAAGCAAAGACGCCGACTTCGAGCGCGCTCGGCAAGCCGCGGAAGACGATATAGACCGGGAAGCTTGCAAGCGCAGCAAGGCTGCCGAGCAGGCGCGGCGCAATGAAGGCGCGATGGCGCGCCGCCGTCAACGCATCGTGCTGCGCTGCCGGGTGCACCAAGGCGTCGACATAGTTCCAGACTGGCGTGAGAAGACCCACGGTTCCTGTCTCACGTCTTTTACTCAGACGCGCCCCTTTTCCGTGAGGAAATCTTAAGGCAGTGCGGCTTAAGCGAACGCTAAAGTCCCGCAGCCACGGGGCCTTTTCGTGCGCTGCGGCTTCCATTCCGGCGCAATCCCACGACCATTCGCGGCTCATGGTGAAATTTCAGTTGCCGCCGGAACTCGCTACCGGCGGTGGGACGACATCTTACTTTTGCGGTAACCATATCTGGCTGCGCGAATCCCTCAATCGCTGAGGCGCGCTGCGGCGACGTCTAAAACTTGAATCAAATTCGATCCTCTCGAATTTGACGAAAATTAGCGGCGTATTCGCGTCGATTTTGCCCAAAAACGTCGGTTCAAATCGAACGACAGCTTCAAGCCTGTCTGCTAGGTTTTAGTTCAAAGGCGGCACAAAAGCCGTCGGGGAAGACGGGTAGGGTCATGTTCTTTCTGTTGCGTATGGCGTTTTGGATAGGGGTCGTTTGTGTGCTGCTGCCAGGCGGCGGCAAATCGACATCGCCTGATACGCAGATCGACGCAACGCAAGCCGCGACACTGGCGGGCGCCGCCGTCTCCGACGTGCGCGGTTTCTGCGACCGGCAGCCTGACGCCTGTGTGGTCGGCGGCAAGGTCGCCGTTGCGATCGGCCACAAGGCCGAGGCTGGCGCGCGCACGCTCTACGAATTCATCGTCGCCAAAATGAACGAGAAGCCGGCACCCGCCGAAAAGACCCCGGCCAAATTGGTCCCGGCTTCGGCAGCCGGCAAGGGAACCCTGACCCCGGCCGACATGGCGCCGGTCTGGCACGCGCCCGTTCCATTGCCGCCACGCCGAGAGGCTCGCGCCGGCCGTCCTGCCGCCTGAACTGTTCGATTTATTCGTGATTTTGCGTGGGCCGGCCGCCCGCAGCGATGTTATTTTGGTCATCGGCGCGCCTGCGACTATATATCTGTTTGGCTCGAATGACCCGGGTCCCCACTTGATGGCGACATGACCACAATCGATGAAATCGTTGATAATTTCACGCTGCTCGACGAGTGGGATGATCGTTACCGCTATGTCATCGAGCTCGGGCGCACTTTGCCGCCGCTGGCCGAAAGCGCGCACACCGACGCCAACAAAGTCCAGGGCTGCGCCAGCCAGGTCTGGCTGCTCACACATGTGAAGCCCGACCGAGCCGCGGGCCCGGTCCTCACCTTCGAAGGCGACAGCGATGCGCATATCGTACGCGGCCTGGTCGCCATCCTGATTGCGCTCTACTCGGGCAAAGGCGCGGCTGAGATCCTGGCCACCGATGCCATCGCGCTGTTCGACCACATTGGGCTGCGCGAGAATCTCACGCCGCAACGTTCGAACGGATTGCGCTCGATGGTCGAGCGCATCCGCACCGAAGCCAATGCAGCGCTCGCTGCCGCGACTTGAAGACTACCCTCCATCGACGCTGAAGCTCGCGCCGTCGGCAAGCCAGGTGCGGATCGATGTCTGCGGCCGTCCCGTTATATCCAAACTAGTCCCAAGGCTTATTTCGCGCGGCGGCGACGCTGCTGGCCGAGCCCCATCTGCTTGGCCAATTGCGAACGAGCGGCGGCATAATTGGGCGCAACCATCGGATAGTCGGCGCTCAAACCCCATTTTTCCCGGTATTGCTCGGGTGTCATATTGTACTGCGTGCGCAGGTGCCGCTTGAGCGACTTGAATTTCTTGCCATCCTCCAGGCAGACGATGTGTTCGGGCGTGATCGACTTCTTCACCGACACGGCCGGCTTGAGCGGCTCAGCCGGCGCATCGCCGGGCTTGCCGGAGACTCGGGTGAGCGCTGCGTGCACCTGGCTGATCAGACCGGAAATCTCGGCCGCCGGAACAGTGTTGTTGCTGACGTAGGCAGAGACGATCTCCGCCGTCAGTTCAATAAAATTGCCGCCAGCCGTGGTGTCGTTCATGGAACGCCCCCGTTTGGTCCGATCTCTTCAACGGAAATGTCGAACCAGAATCCTATATTTAGACTTTACTAGCGGTCTTCAGTCACCGCAAGAAAAAGGTAATAGGAATTTCGGCTAGACTTTGGTTTTTGTTGTGATGTTATTGAATTCGCGGGAATATCGCTGGAGCGCCGACGGCGTCGCCAGCTCTATGCACTCTTTTCGAGGTGGCTGCGCAGTTCGTTGATCGAAGCAAAACGCAGCGTGCCCTGTGGCAACTCGGCCTCAATCGAACCGTCGACGTAGAGCGTATAGCCCATGCCGTCGACCACACCGGATTTCAGAATCGCCGCGGCCGCAGGTTGTTCGCCTGCCGGGCGCTTGGCCGGCGCGGCAAGAGCCTCGCGCAGCGATTGGTCGCGCCTGGGATCGGCCTTGGCTGCAATGCCGGCCGGGCTCTTGGCCGGCATTACCTGTGATCTGGGCTGATCGGATTTGGGTTGGTCGGGCCACATGCTGTCGAAATACGCGGTTTGCGGTTGCCGGGTTGGTGTGGGCGCCGGAGGCGGCTGCCGGTCGGACTCAGGCATCGGCTCATCGCGCATGTCTCGGCGAAGGTCTTGACGGTTTTCTTGGCGCTTGCCGGCCATACCAGAGCCATTGATGGCAAATGGAGGTGGCGCTGGCGTCATCGGCTTCTGCGGCGACAGCGAACCCTCATCCGCCACCGCCGCCGACGGCTCGTCGGGGTTATGCAGTGTCGGCGCGAATGACTGGCCTGGGAATTCTTTGGGGGCCGTAAAGTCTTGAGCCGGGTAGTCTTGGGCCGTGAAGTCTTGAGCAGGGAAGTTTCTCGCCGCCCGCTCTTGGACCGGATATTCCGGGGGCGGCATGTCGGCCGGGACCGGCGCGCCGATGCGCTGCTCTAGCGGGTGTGGACCGCGAGTATCCGGCATCGCGGGGAACGGACTCCGGGCCGATGCCGGCAATGCGCGCGGGGTAGCGGGCGTTTCGAGCGCCTCGACCGGCCGGCTGGGCCGGATTGGCGAGCGCGTCGCCAAGGCCTCGGCGATCCGCTCCAGCCGGGCCACCGCCGCACCCAAAGCGATGATGATCAACCCGCCTACGGCAGCTGTGGTGCCGGAGCCTATAAGGGCGTTGCCGAAGCTGCCCTCGTTCGCCGGGACGCCAAAGCCAATCGCTAAAACGCCCAGCACGACGGCAAGGCCGCCAACCCCATACAACATACCCGACATACGCACTCTCGATCCTCTACAACACAGCCGGTATACGGCTACTCTGCTAAACTATTCTAATATTGGAAAATTCTGGCTTTTTCCGACCTCGGCGGCAACTGGTAAGTTAAAATAGCAGGCAATGCCCTCAAACTTAATTAACGCTACCGGCAAGCCGTTGCCCCCGCCTCCGCCAGCGCCTAATTAGCTTAATTGAGGAACTCGCCCGAGACCTGCCGGTTTCACTCAGAGACCGGTTTATTCCGCTACCATCATTTGTGGATCAAGGAGGATCAGATGCCATTCACATTGCCCGAGCTGCCCTATGCCCATGACGCGCTCGCCCCCTACATGTCGCGCGAAACGCTCGAATATCATCACGACAAGCATCACAAGGCCTACGTCGACAACGGCAACAAGCTGCTGGCGGGCAGCGGGCTCGAGGACAAACCCCTCGAGGAAGTCGTGAAGGGTTCGTTCGGCAAGAATGCCGGTCTCTTCAACAATGCCGGCCAGCACTACAACCACACGCATTTCTGGAAATGGATGAAGCCGAACGGCGGCGGCGACAAGATTCCGGGCAAGCTGAAGGCGGCGATCGATTCCGACCTTGGTGGCGTCGCCAAGATGAAGGAAGATTTCACCCAGGCCGGGGTTACACAGTTCGGGTCCGGCTGGGCTTGGCTCGCGGTAAAGGACGGCAAACTGATCGTCAGCAAGACCGCCAATGGCGAAAGTCCGCTTGTTTACGGCGCAAAACCGGTGCTGGGATGCGATGTTTGGGAACATTCGTACTACATCGACTACCGCAACCGGCGGCCGGACTATCTCAAGGCGTTCCTCGACAACATGGTCAACTGGGACCACGTAGAAGAGATGTTCGTCGCTGCTACCAAGTAAACTTCGTCACCGAACTCCCGAACCTCTTCGTCGAACAGAAACAACTCTGTCTCTTCTAGAGAATTCTCCCGGCATGCGATCGGCAGACCACTTTGCCGATCGCATTGCCATTTTTGTTCTGGCGGTGCTCGCGCTCATCGCCAACCTCACCTTCCGGGACTACGGGCTCGGCTGGGACGATTACACCCACGCCCAATATGCCGACCTGCTGCTCGAGCTTTACCGCTCGGGCTTTGCCGATACGCGCGCGTTCTCCTTCGTCAACCTCTTCATGTATGGCGGCGGCTTCGACATGGCGGCGGCGCTCGCCGCCAAGGTGCTCCCGTTCGGCTTGTTCGAGACGCGGCGGCTGATCGGCGCAGCGGTCGGCATCATCGGCCTGTTCGCCACTTGGCGGCTGGGTCGGCGGTTGGGCGGGCCGATTGCCGGACTTGTCGCGCTGATCCTGCTCGCGACCTGCCCACTCTATTACGGCCATATGTTCATGAACCCGAAGGATGCCCCTTTCGCGGTGGCGATGATCGTGCTGCTGCTAGGCATGGTGCGCGCGATCGAGGAATATCCGCAGCCCTCCCCGCGTGCCGTGGCGCTGGCCGGCGTCGGGCTTGGCCTCGCATTTGGATCGCGCATCCTTGCGGCAATTGCGGCACCCGGCGCGATCGCCGCGCTGTCGTTGATCTTTGTGATGCAGAGTCATGCCAGCGGCTGGCGCACCGCGACGACGCGGCTCGGACAATTTCTCTGGTTGATGCTGCCGGCTTTGGCGCTCGGCTATTTGATCATGGGACTGTTGTGGCCGTGGGCCATTCTGTCGCCGCTCAATCCGGTGCGCGCCAGCGAATATTTCGCCAACTTCTTCGAGAAGCCCTGGCGGGAATTGTACGAAGGCCGACTCTATTCCGTCCCCGACATGCCGGTCAGCTACTTGCCGCATCTGTTCGTGCTCAAGCTGCCCGAGATCATGCTGGCGCTCGGGTTTATCGGGACTATCGGCGCCTTCGCCCTTACCTGGCGCCGCGGCGTACCGGTCAACCGCCGCGCCGCGCTACTGATGGTGGCGCTCGCCGCCATATTGCCGGTCGCGGTCGCTATGGTGATGCACCCAGCCTTCTATAACGGGCTGCGCCATTTCGTCTTTGTCGTGCCGCCGTTCGCGGTGCTCGGCGGGGTCGCGGCCGGATGGTTTGTCGAGCGCACGCGCTATTTTGGCAAGCCGGCGCTCGCCGCGCTGACCGCACTCTTCATCGGCGGCGTCACGCTGCCGATGATCGATATGGTGCGCCTGCATCCCTACCAATACACGGCGTTCAATTGGGTCTCCGGCGGCGTGCGCATGGCGGAGAGTAATTACATGCTCGACTATTGGGGGCTCGGCTTCAAACAGGCCGGCGAAGGCTTACGCGCCAAGCTCGATGCGATGCACCTCAAGCCGCCGGCGGGACGACGTTGGATCATCGAAATTTGCGGACCGCAACGCCCGGCCGAAGTGGCGCTCGGGCCGGATTTCGAAACCACCTGGGAACGCCAGCGCGCGGATTTCGCGATGATGCTCGGCACCTATTACTGCCGCGACCTGCACGGACCGCCTGTGCTGATCGAGATCGAGCGCGAAGGCGTCAACTACGCGCGCGTCTATGACATGCGCGGGCGCGTGGTGCCGAATCTGACGACCGAGCCGCCGCCGTGAGGGAGCGCCCGCAATTACGCGTTTGCCCTCGATCGGCAGTGGCTGCGCCGAGGACCATCACCCTTGTGGTCGCCGCCGCGCCGCGTCCACTATCGCCGTGGTCGATCTGCGCGCATTCGCGGCCATTCCGCACTGTCGTTAGGCTGCGGCTAACGGCCGCTTCGCATGCACACCGCGGGCGCCAGAGATTTTGGCTAAATCCACATGAGAAATGGATTGTGGCCTCAATTTGCCCCATGGAACTTCGTTAACCTTTCATTAACCTAAAAAGGTAAACGGCGTTTAAGAATTCCTTCCAATTTGTTAATTTAACTATTGAAATACCTGGAGGATTTGGTCCGGGAGGTGCGCGCTGCGCAAGGTTCCAACGCAAAGCTTCCATGGTTTCCTCGTCCTGGCGCGTCGGCCACTCCAGTCCGTGCACTGATATCCTGGTGTAGACGTCGAGCCGGTGCATCGACGAAGGAGTGGCTTGGTGACGGCAGGGACCCTCAACGGTCAAGCGCGCGGCGACCGGCTCGATTTTGCCGCGGCCGGCTCGTGGACGGCCGAGTACGCACGATCGCTCGAGCCGCTGGTCGATGCCGCAACCCAACCCGGCGCCCCTGCCCGCAGCGTCGCCCTCGACGTCGCGCGGATCGACCGACTCGACACATTTGGCGCCTGGCTCCTGGAGCGCGCGCTGCGCACCTGGAACAGTCAGGGATGCGAGGTCCAACTTGTCGGCATGCGCGAAGACTACCGCGGGCTGTTCGAGAAGGTGAAAGCCGGCACCCAGAAAGTGACGCCCGAGCCTCCGAAACCCAACAGTGTCATCGCAACATTGGACAGCGTCGGCCGGACCATGGTCGCGGTCGGCGACGACCTCGTGCTGTTCATGGGAATGGCCGGCTCGCTGATCGTCGCCACCAAACGGGTGGCGTTGCGGCCGACGAGCTTCCGCCTCACGTCCATGGTGACCCATCTCGAGCGAGTATGCTGGCGCGCGGTGCCGATCATCGTGCTGATTACGTTTCTAATCGGCTGCATCCTCGCCCAACAGGGCATCTTCCATTTCCGTAAATTCGGCGCCGACATTTATGTCATCGACATGGTCGGCGTTCTGGTGCTGCGCGAAGTCGGCGTGCTGATCGTCTGCATCATGGTGGCCGGCCGTTCCGGCAGCTCCTACACCGCCGAACTTGGCTCGATGAAGATGCGCGAGGAAGTCGACGCCTTGCAGACGATGGGTTTCGATCCGGTCGAGGTGCTGATCCTGCCTCGCATCATCGCGCTCGTGATCGCAGTGCCGATCCTGACATTTCTAGGCTCGATGGCCGCGCTCTATGGCGGCGGCCTGGTGTCCTGGGCCTATGGCGGCATCGAGCCGCCCGTGTTCCTGTCCCGCCTGCAGGAAGCGATCTCGATCGAGACATTCGAAGTGGGAATCGTCAAAGCCCCCTTCATGGCGCTGGTCATTGGCATCGTCGCCTGTGTCGAAGGGCTGCAGGTGCAAGGCAGTGCCGAGTCCCTTGGCGAACAGACGACGAATTCCGTGGTGAAATCGATTTTTCTCGTCATCGTGCTCGACGGGGCTTTTGCCATGTTTTTTGCGTCGATCGGTATGTAACGATGGCTATCGATCAAAAAGATGTCGTCATTCGCGTGCGCGACCTGGTGGTCAATCTGAAGTCGCACCGCATTCTCAACGGGATCAATCTCGACGTTTATCGCGGCGAGATCCTCGGCTTCGTCGGCGCGTCGGGCGCCGGCAAGTCGGTGCTGACGCGCACGATCATCGGGCTATTGCCGAAGGAGCAGGGCCTCATCGAGGTGCTCGGCCTCGATCTTGACAAGGCCGATGATGACCAAAGGCAGGGAGTCGAAAAGCGTTGGGGGATTTTGTTTCAGCAAGGCGCGCTGTTCTCCTCGCTTACCGTCGGCGAAAACGTCGAATTCCCGATCCACGAATATCTGGAGCTTTCCGATCGCTTGGCGACCGAGATTGCGATCACAAAGCTGGAAATGGTTGGGCTGAAACCGGACGTCTACCGTAAGTTCCCGTCCGAGCTTTCAGGGGGCATGATCAAGCGCGTTGCGCTTGCGCGCGCGCTGGCGCTCGATCCGGCGATCTTGTTCCTGGACGAGCCTACTTCCGGACTCGACCCGATCAGCGCCGGCGACTTCGACCAGTTGATCCTGACGCTGCAGCGAACTTCGAAGATGGCGGTTTTTATGGTAACTCACGACCTCGACAGCCTGCATACGGTCTGCGATCGGATCGCCGTCCTGGGCGACGGCAAGATCATCGAGGCGGGCAACATCGAAACGATGCTGGCGTCGCAACACCCGTGGCTGAGGGCCTATTTCCATGGAGTTCGTGCGCACGCGGGTCGGCAAGCAGACCTGAAGCGTTAACACCGGAGTTGAGTTATGGAGCGCAAGGCGAATTACGTTTTGATCGGGTTGTTCACGTTCGCCGTGGTTGCGGGCGCCTTTGGCTTTATCTTCTGGATCCACCACTCGGCCGGAAAGAAGACCGCCGTTTCCTACCGCGTGGTCTTCGACAGCTCTGTGTCCGGCCTGCGGGTCGGCGGTGCCGTGCTGTTCAACGGCATTCGCGTTGGCGAAGTGACCGATCTGCGGCTTGATCCGGACAAGCCTTCACAGGTCTTGGCGATGCTGGCGGTAAACAAGGCGACTCCGATCCGCTCCGACACCAAAGTCGGCCTGGAATTCACGGGGTTGACCGGCATCGCCTCGGTGTCGCTCAAGGGCGTCTCGGCAACAACGCCGTTGATCGAACGAGAAGAGGGAGAGCCACCGACCTTGAAGGCCGACCCGACCGCCAGCCAGGACCTGACGCAAGCTGTTCGCGATGTACTGAATAAGGCCGACGTCGTCCTCGCCGAAAACCGGGAGGCGATCCATATGGCAATCAAGGATATCGCCGCATTCAGCGCCACCTTGGCGAAGAACAACGACAATATCGATCAGATCATGATCAATACTCGGGACGCGACGGCCTCGGTGCACACCTTGGCCGACAACCTCGACAAGCGCACCGACGAGATCACGATCGGCATCAACAAGATGACGGCAACGGCGACCCGGCAGATCGACAGCGTCGGACGGGCGATCACCGATCTGGCACACAACCCGCAGCGCCTGCTGTTCGGTGGCAGCCCCGCCCCGGCGGCGCCAGCCGCGCAGCAGCGCCGGCCAGCGCAATGAAGCGATGCGCAGGAACGCTCAAATCTTAAATATCGATTTTAGAAAAGCATAACGTTTCTATCGATTAGTGTGCGTGCCCTGCTGCGAATTGGCCGCAATGCCGCCGCGACACCGGACTTGACGCTATGTCGAACGACACCATCGATTTCGGCCTTCTTATCGGACCACGGGTCCCGGTGAGGAAATTCAAGGCGGGAGAAACGATCTTCGAGGAAGGCGATCCCGCCACCGAGGTCTTCGTCATTCAAAGCGGGCAAGTCGGGATTCAGACTGGCGACCGCCGGCTCGACACCCTCGATGCCAACAGCATTTTTGGCGAGATGGCGCTGATCGATCCCTCGCCGCGCAGTGCCAGCGCGGTCGCCGTCACCGATGTCATACTGGTTCCGATTACCGAGAAGCAGTTCCTATACCTGGTCAGCCAGAACTCCGTTCTTCGCGCTCAATGTCATGCGCGCCCTGGCGCGCCGCTTGCGCAGTGCGAACCGAGCAATTGGGTCGGAACGGGTCAGCGCGCCAATGGCTCAATGGCGCTTATGACATCTGGCAGCAAGCGGGACGCTATCTCGCTGTGCCCTTCCACAGTGAAGTGAATCCGGTCGAACTGATAATACTGCGCCGGCATCTCTTGATCGAAAACAATGACCTTGATGTTGCGGGCGCTCAGTTCATCGACAATGGCGGCAATATTCTTGTCGCGCTGCTCTTTTGTTCCTAAGAAACGAAGATCATTGCTGCCGGGTTGAAAGATCACGATTTGGGTGCCGTCGGGAACCACCTTGTGGATGCGCCGTAGCATTCCCGATGTCGTGTCGCCGACCACGCCGGCGTTCTTCAGGTGGACGTCGTATCCCCTTTCCCGCAGCATCGCCTGCAACTGCTCCGGATAGCCATGGTGCCGGGCAACGCCCCAGCCCCAGGTGTTACTTGCGCCGAGCGCGACGATATTGATCACCTCCGCGCGTGCGGCAACATGCCCCGTCAAAATGATCAGGGCCGCCAATATTGGCGTGAGGAATAGTCGGCGCGTTAGATGGATCGGACCACTCCCATTTGATTTTTGGAATGAGTGGCGCAAGCGCCAGTCATGCAAGAAGGCTAGCATTTTGCCAAACAGGCGGGGAAGCCAAAATGCCGCGCCCCCGACAAGGGTGGAACTTCCCATTGCGCGGGATCAAGCCGCTGACATTGCCGACGCCTGCTGCGCTTTCGATTGCAGATCGAGGCGCAGCGTCAGGCAACAGGCCGATCCCCCGCTGCGCAGGAAGGCGTGCAGCGGCGTCTTGGCGACTCTGTAGCCGCGGTCTTTTAACGCGCCCGTGAGCACATCGCTGCAGCTCGAGAGCACCACCACCCCGTCAAAACACACCGCGTTGGCGGCAAAGCGCGCGGCGTCCGCGCGGCTCAGCGGGATGCGATGCGCCGGCTCAATATGCTCGTGGATGGAATCGAGCGCGGCCGCTGTGAAGGCCCTTGGATAATAGAGAACGCTGCCGCAGGGCAGTGCGCAGAAGGCGGTGTCGAGGTGATAAAAGTTCGGATCGGCGAGCGCGAGCGGCAGGCAGCGCGCGCCAAACTGCTCCTCGATCACCCGGCTCGCGGCGGCGTCCGAACGAAAGCCGCAGCCTATCCAGAAAAGCCCGCGCCAGCGGTCCCAGATGCAATCGCCGGCGCCTTCGAGCGTCACGCCCGCGGGCAGTTCCACCACCTCATCGAGCAGGCCGCGCGCCTGCAATGCCCGGAAGCCGGCCGTGAATACCGGCTGCTCGCGCTGGCGTTCGGGATGATGGAAACGCGCCATGACGGCCTTGCGGTCCAGCACGACCGCGGCATTGGCCGTGAATACAAGATCGGGAAGTCCGGGCTGGGGCTCGACGGTCTCGACCGCGGCGCCACTCGCCAGCAACGTGCGATGGAGACTCTCCCATTGCCGCGTAGCGGCGGCATGCAGCGCCGTGCCGCCGTCGGCCCAGGCGCGCGGATCCATCCAGGGATTGATGCTGTAGGTGACCGCAAAATGCTGCGGGCGGCACATCAGAAAGTGAGACTGCGGAGCGTGGGCGCGCGACGCGGTTTCTTTCATCGATTTTGAACGGGGTCCTTGTGAATGGAACCTTGCCGAGCGAATCGGGCGACGTGAAAAATATTATCACGCGAGCGGGACTTGTTGAGCCCCGCACCGAAGCTCTTTTTGCGCGCTGGCCTCTGTTATTGCGCCATCCGCCAAACATACAGCACAACGGCAGCGCCGACCGCCGCCGCGATGAGCAGAATCACCAGTGCAGCCCCGAGCGCAAGCAGAACGGCGAGGTGATATCCGATGAATGCACCGGCAATCCCCACCAACGAACTGGTAACAATGCCGCGTCGCGACCCGGCGAATTGGCGGGCAAGCCAGGACGGCCCCAACAGCCGATCGAACAGAAATCCGACGGCGATGCCGATGGCGAGAATGAGAAGAAACGTTACGACCGGGTCGGTGGCGCGCATGGATCCATCCTTCGCTTCAAGGTCACTGTATTGTACGCCCATTACCCGCTAAAAGCGGGCCTTCAGCCGTGCGAATAGTCCCAATATAACTCCCTGGCCTTGCGATAAATCGGGCCGGGCTGCAAGGAGCGGCCATCAATGCGGTTGATCGGCATCACCTTGGAATAATTGCCCGACGAGAAAATTTCATCGGCGTTCTCGAGGTCGCGGTAACTAAGCGTGGTCTCGACCACGCTCACGCCGGCGTCGCGCAGTAACGCGATCACGCGCTGGCGGGTGATGCCATTGAGGAACGTCCCGTTCGGCGCCGCCGTGAACACCACGCCGTCCTTGCCGATGAAAAGATTGGCGGTGGCAAGTTCCACCACATTGCCCAGCAGATCGAGCATCACGCAATTGGCGAAGCCGCGCGAATTGGCCTCGATCAATGCGCGCGCATTGTTCGGATAAAGACAGCCGGCCTTGGCGTCGACCGGCATGCATTCCATGCTCGGCTTGCGGTAGGGCGATAGCGTGATGGAGAAGCCTTCCGGCGCCCGCATCGGCGCCTCGTAGAGCGAGAGGCACCATTCGGTAGAATCCGGGTCAGGCGCGACCAGCAACGTCCCGCTCCGCTCCGCCCAATACATTGGGCGGATATAGAGCGCGGCGTCCTTGTCGAAGCGCTTGAGCCCATCGCGCGTCAGCCCTTCCCAGGTTTCCGCCGACACCATCGGCTTGAGATGCATGGTGGTCGCCGAGGCATTCACCCGCGCGCAGTGCAGGTCGAGGTCGGGGGTCACACCTTCGAATGTGCGCGCGCCGTCGAACACCGAGGAGCACAGCCAGGCGGCGTGCGAACGCACCCCCATGATCGAAATGTTGCCCTCGTGCCAATCGCCTTTGTAATATGTCCAGGTCTTCGACCAGCCCGGTCCCACCGCCATTCCATTCTCCCTACTGCCTATTGTTTTTATGTGTCAGCATAACCGCCCGGCCGGGAGGTTACCATGTCATCCATTTTTGTCTTTGACGCCTATGGCACGCTGTTCGACGTGCACGCGGCGATTGCGCGCTTCCGGGCGCAGGCCGGCCCCGACGCCGACCGGATGTCGGAAATTTGGCGCACCAAGCAGCTCGAATATACCTGGACCCTGACGCTCGCCGGCCACTACGTCGATTTCTGGACGCTCACCGAACGCGCGCTCGATTTCGCGCTTGAGCGCGTGGATTCGGTAGACAAGACCTTGAAATCCCAATTGCTCGATGCCTATTTCAAGCTCGATGCCTTTGTCGACGCGCACAGCGCGTTGGGAGCGCTCAAGGCCAAGGGCCACAAGACCGGAATTCTCTCCAACGGCTCGCCGAACATGCTGAAGGGCGCCGTCGACGCCGCCGGACTCGGCGGCAATCTCGATGCCGTGCTTTCGGTCGACGCACTGAAAATGTTCAAGCCGCGCCCGGAGGTCTACCGCCTGGTCACCGATCACTTCAAATGCAGGCCCGCCGATGTAACCTTCGTGTCGTCAAACCGCTGGGACGTGATGGCCGGCACTTCGGTCGGCTTTCGTGCGCTATGGATCAACCGCAGCAAGTTGCCGGATGAATACAAGGATTTTCCGCCGAGAGAGACGCTGAGCGATCTTGGTGGCCTGGCAAAAATCTAATAGATCAGTGCTCCCAGGGATCGAAGGCGTCGGATTCCTTGGCATTGATCTTGTCGGCATCGCGAATGAACTTGTCGATCGCGCCGATCGGCTTCTTGTCGGGATGCTCCTTGCAGAAATCGGCGACCAGTTCTGTGATCACCGGTTCGGTCACTTTGCCGATGTCGACGTAGTCCTCATATTCGTTGAGCAGATAGATATTGGCCGCGCTGAGGTACCCTTGCGTCCAGTAGAATATTAGCGCATTCGGCGTGTGGCCGAGGCCGGCGCCCGGTTTGAGGTCCGGCCCGATTTTGGCGCAACTCGCCAGACCGATACCGGAGGTGAGCAGCGGGTCGGCGCGGCCTTCGCCTGCAAAAGCAAATAATCCCGGCAACAGCGCAAACGAGAACAAGGTGCGCAGCCAACGACAACGCATGAATTCCCCCTGTGTAGCCCCGGCAATGCAAATAAGATGCGTCGTAGCAGGTGTTCCCGCAAGCCAATAAGTTGAAATTCGACGCATTTTGCGCCCAAAAGCACACGGTCTGCCGTGCAGGGCTAGCGCGCCTGTCTACGGCCGCATATATGCCGGGCGTCAAGCGTAAATCCCGCCAACACCCTCCATGCAATCCATCATCTCCGTCGCAAATCTGTCGAAAACTTATGCGTCCGGCTATCGGGCACTCAACGATATCAATCTCGACATAAGGCGCGGCGAGATTTTCGCCCTGCTCGGCCCGAACGGCGCCGGTAAGACGACCCTGATCGGCATCGTCTGCGGAATTCTTAATCCATCGCAGGGAATCGTCACGGTCGACGGTCATGACATCGTCAAGGATTTTCGCGCCGCCCGTTCGCTGATCGGGCTGGTGCCGCAGGAACTTACCACCGACGCGTTCGAAACGGTGTGGGCGACCGTGAACTTCAGCCGCGGCCTTTTCGGCAAGCCGCGCAATCCGGCACACATCGAAAAAGTGCTGCGCGCTCTCTCGCTGTGGGACCGCAAGGATTCAAAAATCATGACGCTGTCCGGTGGCATGAAGCGGCGCGTGCTGATCGCCAAGGCGCTCTCGCACGAGCCGCAGATACTGTTTCTCGACGAGCCGACCGCAGGCGTCGATGTCGAACTGCGCAAGGACATGTGGCAGGTGGTGCGCGATCTGCGCACCTCCGGCGTCACCATCATCTTGACCACGCACTACATCGAGGAAGCCGAGGACATGGCCGACCGGGTCGGCGTAATTCTCAAAGGCGAGATCATCCTGGTCGAAAATAAGGCCGAGCTGATGCGCAAGCTCGGCAAAAAGCGATTGATCCTGCATTTGCAGACGAAGCTCGATGCTGTGCCAACCGGACTTGGCGCGCATTCCCTGACGCTCGCCAACGGCGGCGCTGACCTGGTCTTCACTTACGACACCCAGGCGGAGCGGACCGGCGTCACATCTCTGCTGAGCGCTCTCAACGGCGCCGGCATCCGTTTCCGCGACCTGCAGACCGAGCAAAGTTCACTGGAGGATATTTTCGTCGGACTGGTGAGCGATCGCCAATGAACCTGCGAGCCGTCCGGGCAATCTACACTTTCGAGATGGCGCGCACTGGGCGCACCATTTGGCAAAGCATCGTGTCGCCGGTGCTTTCGACCTCGCTCTATTTCGTTGTGTTCGGCGCGGCCATCGGCTCGCGCATCACCGAGATTGAAGGCGTGAGTTACGGCGCCTTCATCGTCCCGGGACTGATCATGCTGACGCTGCTCACCCAGAGCACGATGAACGCCTCGTTCGGCATTTATTTTCCGCGCTTTACCGGCACGATCTACGAGATTCTGTCGGCGCCGGTGTCGGGCGTCGAAATCGCGCTCGGTTACGTCGGGGCGGCGGCGACCAAGTCGATCATCCTGGGGCTGATCATTCTCGCTACCTCGTGGCTATTCGTGCCGCTGCACATCGCGCACCCGTTCTGGATGCTGACCTACCTGCTGCTGACCGCGGCGACCTTCAGTCTGCTCGGCTTCATCATCGGCATCTGGGCGGAAGGTTTCGAGCAATTGCAGATCGTTCCGCTGCTCATCATTACGCCACTGACATTTCTCGGCGGCACCTTCTATTCAATCAGCGTACTGCCGCCGATTTGGCAAAAAATCGCGCTATTCAACCCGGTGGTCTATCTGATCAGCGGCTTTCGCTGGAGCTTCTTCGAGATCGCCGACGTGGGGCATGGCATCAGCATCGCCATGACGCTATTTTTCTTGGGCCTGTGTCTTGCCGTCGTCGGCTGGATCTTCAAGACCGGCTACAAGCTCAAGAAATAGGCGCCCTCTCAATTTTCTGTGCGCATCGAATAAGCCGGCGCGTGTGGGGTATGTTCTTGAAGGAGTTGCTCAAGCTCAGCCATATGCCGGGAGGTTGCCTTATGTCGCCGATTACCAAGGGTCTTGCGGGTTTCGCCATTGCCGCCGTTCTGTCGTCGCCGGCCGGCGCACAGGGCATCGTTAGCCAGAAAAACATCTCGCTTGGGATGGCGCAAACCATCGCCAACGCCGCCCTCGCCCAGTGCCAAAGCATGGGATTCAAGGTCTCGGTCACGGTCGTCGACCGCGCTGGGCTTGCCCTCGTCATGTTGCGCGGCGACGGCGCCGGGCTGCACACGCCCGAGGGCAGCGACCGCAAGGCCTATACCGCACGCACCTTCAGCGCACCTTCGGCAAATTTCGTGAAAAGAATGCTGGACGATCCGGCCGCGGCCGGCTCGAAGGAATACACCCGCGTGCTGGCACTGAACGGCGGATTGCCGATCAAGGTGGGCGACGATGTGATTGGAGCGGTTGGTGTTTCCGGTTCGCCCGGTAAGGACGATATTTGCTCACAGGCTGGCATCGACAAGGTGGCTGATCAGCTCAAATAACGGGCCGCCGTCAGTTGCCGGCAAGTTCCTCGCGCAGGATTTCGAGCTCAAGCCATTGCTCTTCGGCCGCGGCGAGCTTGCGCTGGGTTTCGGCGAGGTCGGTGGTGACCTTTTCGAAATCGGCGCGGTCGCGCAAATAAAATTGCGGGTCGGCGAGTTTGGCCTGCAGTTCATTGGCCTTCTGATTCAACGCGGCCATGGTCTTCGGCAGCGTCTCCAGCGCGTGCTTTTCTTTGAATTTCATCTTGCGCTTGGCGGCCTGCGGCTCGGCGGCAGATGTGGCCGTCTTGACCAATCTTTCCGGCTCTTGCCTGGCCGGATCGCGCGTCAAATCCTCACCACGCTGCGCCAGCATGTCGCTGTAGCCGCCGGCATATTCGACCCAGCGGCCGCCACCCTCCGGGGCGATCACGCCGCTCAAAAGGCGATCGAGGAAATCGCGATCATGGCTGATAAGCAGAACGGTGCCTGGATAGTCGCCCAACATATCTTCCAGCACGTCCAGCGTTTCCATATCGAGATCGTTGGTCGGCTCGTCGAGTACCAACAGGTTGGACGGCTTGGCGAGCACCTGCGCCAGCATCAATCGCCCGCGCTCGCCGCCCGACAGCTTGCCGAGCGGCGTGCGCGCCTGCTCGCTCGAGAACAAAAAATCCTTCATGTAACTGATGACATGCTTGCCGACGCCGTTGACCGAGACGGTGTCGCCTTCGCCGCCCGTCAGCGCTTGTTTAACGGTGACATTGGGATCGAGGCTATCGCGATGCTGATCGAGCGTCGCGATCGAGAGCGTTGACCCGAGCCGCACGGAGCCGTTATCCGGCGCCAAGATGCCGGTCAGCATGCCGATCAAGGTGGTCTTGCCACTGCCATTCGGCCCGACGATGCCGATGCGGTCACCGCGCTGAATGCGGATCGAGAAGTCGCTGACGATGGCGCGGCCGCCGTAACTCTTGCCGATACCCTTTGCCTCGATAACCAGTGCGCCGGACGGCGCCGCCGAACTGGCGGTGATGTTAGCGTTGCCGGCTGCAGCGCTGTAGGTGCGGCGCTGCTCCCGCAGCGCCTGCAATTGGCCGACGCGGCGCATGTTGCGTTTGCGCCTGCCGGTAACGCCGTAGCGCATCCAATGTTCTTCGGCGACGATTTTTCGGTCGAGCTTATGCTGTTCGCGTTCCTCCTCCGCGAGCAGCATGTCACGCCATTCTTCGAAATGGGCAAAGCCGCGCTCAATTCGGCGCGTACAGCCGCGGTCGAGCCAGACCGTCGAGCGCGACAGCGTCGATAGAAAGCGGCGGTCGTGGCTGATGATCACCAAGGCGGTACGCCGGGCGTCGAGGTCGCGCTCCAGCCACTCGATGGTTGTCAGGTCGAGATGATTGGTCGGCTCGTCGAGCAAAAGGATATCGGGCGACGGTGCCAAAACGCGCGCGAGCGAGACACGGCGCGCTTCGCCGCCGGACAGGTGCGCCGGGTCTTCGTGACCGGTGAGGCCTAGCTCCTCAAGCAGGTGGCGGGCGATGTAAGGGTCGTCAGTAGCCTTAAGGCCGGCTTCGACATAGGCCAGCGTGGACGCAAAACCGGAGAAATCCGGCTCCTGCGTCAGGTAACGCACCACCGCTCCCGGCTGCACGAAAACCGAGCCGCGATCGGGCTCGATCAGCTTGGCCGCGATCTTCAGCAAAGTCGATTTTCCGGAGCCGTTGCGCCCGACCAGCGACACCCGCTCGCCAGTCGATACGGACAGCTCCGCCCCGGTGAGAAGCGGCGTGCCTCCAAAGGTCAGCGCGATGCCTTTGAGTTGAAGAAGTGGGGGGGCCATATAGCCTTGGGGTGCGCGTTGCGTTGCCGCCGCGCCCTAGCAGGTGCGAACCGGCAAGACAACAACGTCGCTGTTAAGGCCGCTTACGCTATCGCCAGTGCGTCCAGAATTCGCGCCCAGCTGCGGATGCCCTTGTGGTAGCAGGTCAGGTCGAACTTCTCGTTCGGCGAATGCACCCGGTCATCATCGAGCGCAAAGCCGACCAGCAGGGAATCCATGCCGAGCACCTTCTTGAAATCGGCGACGATCGGGATCGATCCGCCGGCGCCGACCGCCACCGCCTTCTTGCCCCATTCCTCGCCGAGCACGGCGCGCGCCTTGTTGAGAGCCGGATTATCGAACGACAATTGCAGCGGCGGCGCCAGGCCGAAATTGCCGAACTCGACCTTGCAGTCGCCCGGCAGCCTCGCCTGCACGAAAGCGCGGAAGGCGTCGCGGATTTTCTGCGGGTCCTGCTCGCCGACTAGGCGGAACGAGACCTTGGCCGAAGCCTGCCCCGGGATCACGGTCTTGGCACCCTCCCCCGTGTAGCCGCCGATAATGCCGTTGATTTCGGCGGTCGGCCGCGTGGTTACCATTTCGATCAGCATGCGGCCCCTTTCGCCGGCCGGATTCTTCAACCCGATCGGCCCGAGGAATTTTTCCGGGGTCAGATCGAGTGCCTTGAGGTCAGCCTTGATGTCGGGCGGCAAGTCCTTCACGCCGTCGTAAAACCCCGGAATCGTGACGCGGCCGTCGTCGTCCCACATCGCGCCGAGGATCTTGGTCAGCAGACGGATCGGGTTCTGCGCGGCGCCACCAAACACGCCCGAATGCAGATCGCGGTCGGCACAGGTGATCTTGACGTCTTCATAGACCAGGCCGCGCAACGAGGTGGTGACCGCCGGCGTCTTCTGATCCCACATGGCGGTGTCGCAGACCAGCGCCAGGTCGAGCTTGAGCTCGGCGGCATTGTCGGCCACGAATTTGAATAGATGCTGCGATCCGCATTCCTCCTCGCCTTCGATCATCATGGTGATCGGGATCGGCAGCTTGCCGGTCACCGTCTTGAACGCCCGGCAGGCCTCGATGAAGGTCATGGCCTGGCCTTTGTCGTCGCAGGCGCCGCGCGCGACGATGATCTTGCGCCCGTCGGCCAGGGTGTCGATGCGCGGCTCGAACGGCGGCGTCTTCCACAAGTTCAGAGGATCGACGGGCTGCACGTCGTAGTGGCCGTAAAACAGCACATGCGGCCCGGCGGCGCCGTTCGATTTACCCACCACCACCGGATGGCCATCGGTTGGACGGACGGACGCCTCAAAGCCGATCGTCTTAAGGTCAGAGGCGACATGCTCTGCGGCAGCGCGGCACTGCGGCGCAAAGGCCGGGTCGGTGGATACCGAGGCGATGCGGAGCAGCGAAAACAGCCGCTCAACGCTCTGGTCAATATCCTGGTCGATGCGGCTCAGCACCGCGTCGAGTGTGCTCATAATGGGCTCCTTTTGGATCAGGAGCGCACGCTAGCAACGGCAATGCGGGCTGGAAAGCGCCGTTAATGCAAAGTCGGCTTGCCGAATGCAAGCAGCGGCTGCGGCACCGCGATGCCGCGCGGCAGGCGCAGATGGCCCCGATGTGCGGCGCTGCAGCGCGGCACCGATGCGGCGATAGAGCAGCTGCGGCGCAATCGCTGCCGGAAACGCGGCGTAATACCCGGAACGGCGGGCTATCCGGCGCAGATAGGTGGTCACGACGTCGGCCAGCATCAGCGAGGGAACCCCGCTGTCTCGCCCGGGCGCGTCCGTTTCGGCCTCCGGCGCCGCGTCGAGAACCAAATCGCTGAAGGCGACCACACAGGCTTCGGTGTTGCCGGCCCGGCACATGCCCCTTGCCGCCTCGATGCCGGTGACCGAAGTGACCCGCGACACCTGCATGCGGCGCAACCGCGCGGCCAGTATCAGGCCCTGATCGCTATCCGCCACCACCACGATATTCGCACGCCGGATCGACTTCATGACGAACGCCCCCGCACTCACAACGCCGTCCCAACACGATTTTCCTCAAGTCCTTAAGGAATTTTTAGGCTTGCACGGCCGATGCATGCGCCCAACCAGAAAAACTACCATTGGTAGTTCTACCTACACGGCCGGAAGGCAGCCTGGTGGGCGCTGCGGTCCAAATCCGGAACCCGGTGGCGATCAGGGATTTTATCCTGCAGCGCGCTTTGCCGCATCACCCTCCATGCGCAATTGGATGTGATGTACATCACAGCCAACGAAATATTTTTCGCCTAGCATTTTTCACGGCTGGGGACTTCCCACCGGCAAGATACGGACATCTGAACGCGCATCATGCTTGTCATCGCCATTAACCAGGCTCTATATAGTGACAACCCGCCGCCAGTGCGGGGGCACGAGGGGACCTCATGGACGAGCTGATCAGGCGTCTCGTCGCCAGTGTTGGCGTCGATCGCGCTGCCGCGGAAAAAGCCGTTGGCATTATCCTCGACTTCCTCCGCAAGGAAGGCCCAGCCGACAAGGTGCAGGCCATCATCGATCGGCTTCCCGGCGCGCAAGCCCTCATGCAAGCCCAACAAGATGCCGGCGGCGGATTCGGCATGGGCGGCATCATGGGTGCCGGCACCAAGATGATGGCGGCCGGGCTGAGCATGAGCCAGGTACAAGGCGTGACCCGCGAAACAATCGCCTATACCCGAGAAAAGGCCGGCGAAGACGCGATCGGAGAGATCGTCGGCGCTATTCCCGGTTTGAGTCAATTCATTTGAACGTTTCGTTCGACGGCGTAGTTGAAGACAAGAAGCAGGCGAGGAGACGCGGATGTCCTACCCCATCACCGATATCGAAGGGATTTCCGGCGAAGCAGCCGCAACCCTCAAGTCGGTGGGGATCCGATCGACCGAGCGCCTGCTCAAGGAAGCCCGCACTGTGAAGGGCCGCAAAGCGCTCGCCGAGAAAACCGGATTCAGCGAGAAGCAACTGCTGTGCTGGGCCAACGTCGCCGACCGCATGCGCATCCGGGGCATCAGCCGGGAATATGCCGAACTGCTGCAGGCCGCCGGCGTCGATACCGTGAAGGAACTCAAGTACCGCAACCCGGGCAAGCTCGCCAAGGCGATGGCCGATGCCAACCGTAAACGTAAAATGGTCCGCTTGCTGCCGTCCGAAAAAGTCGTCTGCCGCTGGATCGCGAGCGCCCAGGATTTGCCGCTGATGATCAGCTACTGATGGCCTAACGCCGCCTTGACAGCGTTTCCGGGACCGCGCAAAGCGACCGGCATGGGCCTTATCCGCGACATCGCTAAACCGGCCGGAATAGCGCAAAATCCGGCACCTGACGCGCTTTCCAGGCTGCTCGGGCTCGGCCGCCCCCTAGTCATGGGCATCCTCAACGTCACCCCGGATTCCTTTTCGGACGGCGGCCAGTTTCTTGAGCCGGCAACAGCCATCGGCCATGCAGCCCAAATGGCCGGCCAAGGTGCCGATATCCTCGACATCGGGGCGGAGTCCACCCGGCCCTATGGCGGCGCCAAGCCGGTGTCGGCGGCAGACGAGATGGCGCGGCTGGCGCCGGTGCTGCCCGCGGTGGTCAAGCTTGGCCTGCCGGTCTCGATCGACACCATCAAGGCAAACGTCGCCGCTTGGGCGCTCGACCAGGGCGCAGCCATCGTCAACGACGTTTGGGGCCTGCAGCGCGACCCGGACATGGCGCAGCTGGTCGCCAAGCGAGGCGTACCGGTGATCGTCATGCACAACCGCCAGGCCGCCGACCCGGACATCGACATCATCGCCGACGTCGCCGCCTTCTTTTCCCGCTCGCTGGAGATCGCCGAACGCGCCGGCATCGCACGTAAGATGATCGTGCTCGATCCCGGCATCGGGTTTGGCAAGACGCCGGAGCAGAGCATCGTGTGCATCGCGCGGCTTGCCGAATTCAAGCGCTTCGGGCTCCCGCTTTTGGTCGGCGCCTCGCGCAAGCGCTTCATCAATTCGGTAACGCCCTCGCCGCCCGACCAACGCATCGGTGGCTCGATCGCCAGCCATTTATGGGCGATCGAAAACGGCGCGGCAATCACACGCGTGCACGACGTGGTGGAGACGGTGCAGGCGTTGCGGGTGGCCGCGGCCATCGAGGCGGCGGTTCCATGAGCGACCGCATCTTCATCAACGGGCTGTCGCTGCATGCGTATCACGGCGTCATGCCGCACGAGGCCAAGGTCGGCCAGTCGTTCGACATCGACATCGAACTCGAAATCGATCTTTCCGACGCCGCGCGCTCGGACAAGGTGATGGACACGGTTTCGTATGACAAAGTGGTCGAATGCGCGAGCCAGGCGTTCTGTGCGCAGCGTTTCCGGCTGATCGAGGCCGTTGCCGGGCGAGTGGCCGACGCCATCCTGGCGGAATTCGCGCGTGTGAATTCGGTCAAGGTGACCATCCACAAGCCGCATGCACCGATCGCCGCCATCTTCAACGATGTCGGCGTGACTTTGTTGCGCGCGCGGACAAATCAAAAATCATGACGGAAGCGCTGCCGGCGCAAATCTGCCTCGCACAAGTCTACCTCGCACTTGGCGGCAATGTCGGCAACAGCCGCGCCATTCTCGACCGCGCGGTCGCGCTTTTATGCGACGGGCTTGAGGTGCGGCTGACGGCGCGTTCGGCCGATTACCTGACGCCGCCCTGGGGCTTCAAATATCAGGCGCCGTTCGTAAACCTGTGCATCGCGGTCGAGACAATTCTTAGCCCGCGCGATCTTTTGGCGCGTGCGCAGTCGGTGGAACTGCAGCTTGGCCGCGACCGCGCGCACGAGAAGCGCTGGGGCCCGAGGACCGCCGATATCGACATCATCGCCTATGACGACCTTGAGGTCGACGAACTCGGCCTGACTTTGCCGCATCCGCGCCTGTTCGAGCGCGCCTTCGTACTCCGCCCGCTCGCCGAAATCGCGGCAGATCGCGTTATCTCGGGCAAAAGCGTCCGCGAATGGCTGGCAAATGTCGATACCACCGGCATTACGCGTTTGCCGCCGGGTTTGTGAAGGCACGCAAATTGCTTGCCTTTACGCAATAGCGACGGTGCCCTGACTGTGCCAATTTCAAGCCAATGACCGATCCCCTCGCCCTCGCCGCCGAATTTCCGCCGACCAATGAAACGGAATGGCGCAAGCTCGTCGAAGCAGCCCTCAAGGGCGCCTCGTTCGAGAAACGCCTGGTCAGCCAGACCTATGACGGCTTGCGGGTCGAGCCGCTCTACCCGCGCGCGGCGGGGGCGACGCCGGTCGCCGGTCGCCCACCTGGCTTGGCCTGGACGATCATGCAGCGGATCGACCATCCCGATCCGAAGGCCTCCAATACGCAGGCGCTACAAGACCTGGAGAACGGCGCGACCGGCCTGACGCTGGTCTTTGCCGGCTCGCTCAATGCAAATGGCTACGGCCTCGATGCGTCGGCGGACACGCTCGCGCGGGTTCTCGACGGCATTGAGCTCGATGCCGGCATCACCATCGACTTCAACGTGAGCCCGGCTACGCGCAGCGCCGTGCAGCATTTCGCTGCGCTGGTGAAAAGCCGAAACATTTCGCCGGCCTCGGTCGACATGCGTGCGAGCATCAATCCGATCGGCGGCTTGGCCGCTTCGGGAACCAGTCCGCGGCATTGGAGCGAGTTGTCGAAATATTTTGCGGAAATGATCCGCAATCTCAACGAACAAGGATTTCACGGACCGTTCGCGGTTGCGGACGGGCGCATCATCCACAATGCCGGCGGCTCGGAAGCGCAGGAACTAGCCTTTGCCCTTGCCGCCGCCGTGGATTGTCTGCGCGCGCTGGAAGCCGGCGGCGTGCCGCTCGATGCCGCGCGCGGCATGATCTATTTCCGCCTGGCCGCCGACGCCGACGAGTTTCTCACCATCGCGAAACTCCGCGCCATCCGGAAATTATGGGCGCGCGTCGAGGCGGCTTGCGGGCTTGCACCGAAGCCAACGACCGTCGCGGCCGAGACCGCCTGGCGGATGATGACGAGGCGCGACCCATACGTGAACATGCTGCGCATGACCATCGCGGTCGCCGCTGCCGGGCTTGGCGGCGCCGACAATATTGCCGTGCTGCCGCACACCGCAGCCCTCGGCCTGCCCGATGCGTTGGCGCGCCGCGTTGCGCGCAACACGCAACTCATTCTGCTCGAGGAGTCACACCTGGCGAAAGTTGCCGACCCGGCCGCCGGCTCCGGCGCCGTCGAGGATTTGACGTCCAAGCTCTGCGCTGCCGCCTGGAAGCAATTCCAGGCGATCGACGCCGCGGGCGGCGCCTGGGCCGCACTCGAGAGCGGCCTCATTCAGCGCGAGGTCGCGGCGGTGCGCGCCGAACGGCAGAAAGCCGTCGCGCGCCGCAAAGACGCAATGACCGGCACCAGCGACTATCCCAATCTGCATGAAAAACCCGCCAGCGTGCTGGATGTCGCGCCGGTCGTGACGCCCAAGGAACACGTCGTCGCCATCACGATCGAGCCGCTGCCGAGCATCCGGCTGGCCGAGCCGTTCGAGGTGCTGCGCGACGCTTCCGATCGCTGGCTCGCCAAAACCGGCGCACGGCCGAAGGTGTTTCTGGCTACTCTCGGCAGACCGCCGGATTTCATCGCACGCGCGATGTTTGCGAAAAATTTCTACGAGGCCGGCGGCATCGAGGCGCCGGGCAATGACGGATTCAAGGACCAGGCCGAGATGATCGCGGCCTTCAAGGCGTCCGGTGCCAAGCTCGCCTGCCTGTGCTCATCGGACAAGGTTTATGCCGAGCAGGCCGTCGACGCCGCCAAGGCGCTGACCGCCGCCGGCGCCATTGTGCACCTCGCCGGCCGGCCGGGCGACAAGGAGGCCGAATTCCTTGGGGCGGGCGTGAAATCCTTCGTATTCATGGGCTGTGACGTGGTGGCGACGTTGCAGGCGGCGCATGATATTCTGGGTGCGACATGAGTCAGGTTCCGAACTTCGCCAAGATCGATTTTGCCGAAGCCGCCATGCCAGCCGGCAACGCATCGGCCGCGCCATGGCTTACTCCGGAAGCAATCCCGGTGAAGCAGGTTTTCGGCGAAGCCGATCTCGCCGGCCTCGACTTCCTCGAGACCTACCCCGGCAAGGCTCCGTTCCTGCGCGGACCTTACCCCGCGATGTACGCGGCGCAGCCCTGGACCATCCGGCAATATGCCGGCTTCTCCACGGCGGAAGATTCCAACGCCTTCTACCGGCGCAACTTGGCCGCCGGGCAGAAGGGCCTTTCGATCGCCTTCGATCTCGCCACCCATCGCGGCTACGACAGCGACCATCCGCGCGTCTCCGGCGATGTCGGCATGGCGGGTGTCGCGATCGACTCTATCTACGATATGCGCACGCTGTTTTCCGGTATCCCGCTCGACCAGATGAGCGTGTCGATGACCATGAACGGCGCGGTGCTGCCGGTGCTGGCGCTCTATGTGGTCGCGGCCGAGGAACAAGGCGTGCCGCACGCCAAGCTTTCGGGCACGATCCAGAACGACATCCTGAAAGAATTCATGGTGCGCAACACCTACATCTATCCGCCCACGCCATCCTTGCGCATCATCTCCGACATCTTCGCCTATACCTCGGCCGAGATGCCGAAGTTCAATTCTATTTCGGTGTCCGGCTATCACATGCAGGAAGCCGGCGCGACGCAGGATCTCGAACTCGCCTATACGCTCGCCGACGGCGTGGAATATGTGCGCGCCGGGTTGAAGGCGGGGCTGACCATCGACCGGTTCGCGCCGCGCGTGTCGTTCTTTTGGGCGATAGGCATGAACTATTTCATGGAGATCGCGAAGCTCCGCGCCGCCCGCATGATCTGGGCCAAGCTGATGAAGCCGTTCAAGCCGCAAGACGCGCGCTCGCTTTCGCTGCGCACGCATTGCCAGACGTCCGGCTGGTCGCTGGCCGCGCAAGACGTGTTCAACAATGTCTCGCGCACCATGATCGAGGCGATGGCGGCGACCCAGGGCCAGACCCAATCGCTACACACCAATGCGCTCGACGAAGCACTCGCACTGCCGACCGACTTTTCCGCCCGCATCGCCCGCAATACCCAGATCGTGCTGCAGCAGGAAGCAGCTGCCGCCCGCATCGTCGATCCCTGGGGCGGCTCTTTCTACGTCGAGCGGCTTACCTACGATCTGGCGGCCAAGGCATGGGCGCACATCGAAGAAGTCGAGGCGCTCGGCGGCATGACCAAGGCGATCGAGGCCGGCATCCCGAAACTGCGCATCGAGGAAGCCGCCGCCAAGACCCAGGCGCGCATCGATGCCGGCCTGCAGTCCGTCATCGGCGTCAACAAATATCAGCCGACCGACGAGGCGCCAATCGAGGTGCTTAAAGTGGACAACACCGCCGTCCGCAATGTGCAGGTCGACAAGCTCAAGCGGCTGCGCGCCGAGCGCGATCCGGCCGCGCTGCAGGAGGCGCTCGATGCGCTGACGCGCGCTGCCGACCGGGGCAACGGCAATCTGCTGGCGCTGGCGATCGATGCGGCCCGTGCCAAGGCGACCGTCGGCGAGATATCCTCGGCGCTGGAAAAAGTTTTCGGACGTCACGTGGCCTCGATCAAGGCCATCACCGGGGTCTACAAGCGGGAGGTCGGCATGACCGGCGCCGTCGAGCGGGTGCGCGTTGCCGTGGAAGCCTTCGAGGCGGCGGAAGGCCGCAGGCCTAGGCTTCTCGTCGCCAAGATCGGCCAGGACGGCCATGACCGCGGGCAGAAGGTGATCGCCTCGGCCTTTGCCGACTTGGGCTTCGATGTCGATATCGGGCCGTTGTTTGCAACCCCGGGGGAAGCCGCGCGCCAGGCGGTGGAGAACGACGTGCATATTCTCGGCGTGTCTTCGCTCGCCGCAGCCCATCTCACGCTGGTGCCGGAGCTCAAGAAGGAGCTCGCCGCCCAAGGCCGCGACGACATCATGATCGTGGTCGGCGGCGTGGTGCCACCGCAGGATTATGACGCGCTGATGAAATCCGGCGCCGAGGCGATCTTCCCGCCCGGCACGGTGATCGCGGAAGCGGCCGAGAAATTGCTCGCCAGCCTGAACAAGCGGCTCGGCCACGGCAAAGAGGCGGCGGAGTGAGGCCAGCCCTCGCTCGCGCGACAATCGCCGCGCTTTTTGCGCTCTTGGTTTCAGGCTGCATCGACTCGGTCAGCCCGATCCTGCCGGATGCGCAACCAATTTTCGGCAAGAGCCTGCGGTTTCAATTGTACGGCATGCGCAAGGGCGTCGCCGTCGATCCCGAGCAGGCGTTGTTTACCTGGAACGGCGCGCTCTATGCGCACACCGGCGGCGGCATGCGCGACGTCAGCGCGATCTCGATCCACCCGTTCGAGGACGGCGATTTCATCATCCAGAGCGTGCCGGCAAATCGCTCCGGCATCACCGAATACGCGGTCATGCACAAACTTGTCGAAGGCGTCTATCAGGTTATCGCGATCGACGAGGCCGACGCCGATGAACCGACCCGCGCGGCTTTTTGCAGCAAAGGCGAGAAAGGCGATCGCTCGTGCCGCATCGAAACGCGTGGGCAGCTTCTTGCTTTTGCGCGCGCCACCGCGGCGCTCAAGAAAGATGACGGCGGGCTGGCGATCCGGCTGCCGGACCAACCGGAACGGCGGCAGCGCAAATGATCTTTGTCTTCCGTGCCGCGCTGATTGCGGCGGCGTTCACCCTGCCGGCGCTGGCCTTCTGCTTCAAGATTTTGTGAAAGAATAATGTGCCTTTAAAGCCAAGCAAGACTCTTCCTACCTCCCTCGCCGCCGGCATACGTTCCGGCGATCGCGCGACTTTGGCGCGCGCCATTACCTTGATCGAAAGCAAGCGCACTGATCACCGCCGGAATGCCCACCTGCTGGTGCAGGAGCTGCTGCCGGTCACCGGCAAGGCGGTCCGGCTCGGCATCACCGGCGCGCCCGGCGTCGGCAAATCCACCACCATCGACGCGCTCGGCAGTTATCTCACCCGTCAGGGCCACAAGGTTGCGGTGCTGGCGGTCGATCCATCTTCGACGCGCACCGGCGGCTCGATCCTGGGCGACAAGACGCGCATGGCGCAGTTGGCGATCGACCCGAACGCCTTCGTGCGGCCCTCACCCTCCTCCGGCACGCTCGGCGGCGTCGCCGCCAAGACGCGCGAGACCATGCTGCTGTGCGAGGCGGCGGGTTACGACGTGGTGCTGGTGGAGACGGTCGGCATTGGCCAATCGGAGACCGCGGTCGCCGACATGACCGATTTCTTTCTGGTGCTGATGCTGCCCGGCGCCGGCGATGAATTGCAGGGGCTCAAGAAGGGCATCGTCGAACTCGCGGACATGATCGCGGTCAACAAGGCGGACGGTGACAATATCCCGCGCGCCAACATGGCGGCGGCCGACTATCGCGGCGCGCTCCATATCCTCATTCCGCATTCGGCCAATTGGTCGCCGCCGGTGCTGACCTATTCGGCGTTGACCGGCAAGGGCATCGCCGACCTCTGGGCGCAGGTGCTGACACACAAGGAAAAAATGACCGGCTCCGGCGAATTGGCCACGCGGCGGCGCGAGCAGCAGGTGAAATGGATGTGGAGCATGCTGGAGGAGCGGCTGACCGCGCGCCTGCGCAGCGATCCCGCCGTGCGCGCCAAGTTACGCCAGGCGGAAACCGCGGTCGCCGCCGGCAAGCTGGCGCCGACGCTGGCGGTCGAAGAGATCGCGCACTTGCTCGGTGTGTGATGTCTCGAACGCGCGCGCCGCAAACTCTACTTCACCTCTTCCATGGGGAGAGGTCGGACCGCGAAGCGGTCCGGGTGAGGGGTTATAGTCTATCGAGAGTCACTTGCCCCCTCACCCCAACCCTCTCCCCCGATGGGAGAGGGAGTCAGGCCGCGGTCGAGGCGCCTTCAGAATGAACCAATGACCACCATCCTCGTCACCGGCTTCGGTCCGTTTCCCGGCGCGTCGGTCAACCCGACCGGACCGCTGGCAAGATCGCTTGGCCGCACTGTGGCTGCGTCCGGCGTCCGCATTGTCTCTCATATTTTCCCGACCAGCTACGCAGCTGTGGACCGCGAACTGCCGGCGCTGCTGCGCAAATACAAACCGGACGCGCTGCTGATGTTCGGGCTTGCTGTCAAGACGCCGCATCTGCGGATCGAAACCTGGGCGCGCAATACGCTCTCGCCGCTGCCGGACGCCGAAGGCATTGTGGCAAGCGCGCGTTTCATCGCGCCCGGACGCGAGCGCGCGCGTCTTCTCCCCACGCCAAGCCGCAAGTTGCTCGCGGCGGCGCGCAGGGCCTTCGCCAAGGCCGCCGTCTCCAAGGATGCCGGCGACTATCTCTGCAATTATTTGTGCTGGCGGGCGGCGCAGGCGGTGCGCAAATCAGGCGGCCCGCACATCGCAGCCTTTATCCACGTTCCCGAGGGCCAAGCGGCCGGCTACCTGCTGCGCGCCGGGCGGGCGTTTCTTTCCGCCATTGTCGTGGTCAGCCGCCGATGATGACCAATATTAATGCGCTAGGCAGGCTGCCCAGCCTTGCCACGTTTCGGCCGGAAAATATCTATATCGACAACGCCATGCCGCCAGACCGTCCCACCCTCACCCGCCGCCGCATCATCATGCTGGTCATCTTCGCATTGTTCCTTGCGCCTATCCTCGCCCGCGCCGCGTTCTATGCCGCAGGCCACGGCCCGCGCAGCTGGCGCGACGCCGACTGGTCGAGCACCGGCGCTTTGCCGCCCGCCAGCCAATTCAAGCCGGCGCGCGTTGTAGTCTTCACCGGCACGACCGGCGGCTGGAAGGGTGTATTCTCGGTGCATAGCTGGATCGTGCTCAAGGGCGAAAATGCACGGGAGTGGACGCGCTACGACGTCGTCGGCTGGGGCAATCCGGTGCGTACCAATGGCTGGCCGGCCGATGGCCGCTGGTTCGGCAATATGCCGGTGGCGATCGCCGACGTGTCGGGGCCCGGCGCTGAAAAGCTGATCCCCAAGATCGAAGCCGCGGTCAAATCCTACTCCTTCCGAAACGCCGGCGACTATCGCATCTGGCCGGGACCGAACAGCAACAGTTTCACCGCCACCGTGTTGCGCGCGGTACCCGAACTGGGCGCCGCGCTGCCGCCGAACGCGATCGGCCGAGATTTTCGCGAACGGCTCTACGCCGGCTTCACCGACAGCGGCACCGGCGTCGAACTCAATCTGTTTGGGCTGGCCGGCCTCAAGCTCGGCTGGGGCGAGGGCGTCGAAGTCAATCTGCTTGGGCTGGTTGCCGGGCTCGATCTGCGCCATCCAGGCGTGAAACTGCCCGGCTTCGGCCGCATCGGGGTCGAATCGCCGATCGGCAGCGCGCTCGCAAATTGAACGCATCCCTACCACTCAAGGCGGGGTGACGAAGGCGCGGAGGCCATGGCACATTGGCGGCGCACCTGAGGTGACCGATGCGCGATACGCTGCCCCTCCTCGACACGATTGCATTCCCCGCCATCCGCCGGGCCACGCTCGATACGCTGCAGGTCAATGTCGGCTATCGCTGCAACCAGTCCTGCTTCCATTGCCACGTCAACGCCGGGCCTAACCGCACTGAGGAAATGACCGCCGACATCGCCACGCTTGTGCTCGACTTCGTCAAGCGCCGGCGCATCGGCACGCTCGACATCACCGGCGGCGCGCCGGAACTCAATGCCAACTTCCGGCACATGGTGGCCGTGGCACGCGCCCTGGGCGCAAAGGTGATGGATCGCTGCAATCTCACCATCCTGGAACAGCCGGGCCAGGAAGATCTCGCCGAATTTCTTGCCACCCAACAGGTCGGGGTGGTGGCATCCATGCCGTGCTATCTCGAAGACAATGTTGAGCGTCAGCGCGGCAAGGGTGTGTTCGACGGCTCGGTGCGCGGATTGCAGAAGCTCAATGCGCTCGGCTACGGGCGCGACCCCTCACTCATGCTCAACCTTGTCTACAACCCGCAAGGCCCCTCTCTGCCGCCGGCGCAAGCCTCGCTCGAAGCCGACTACAAGCGCGTGCTGGGCGAAAGCTACGGGATCGTTTTCAACAAACTCTTCGTGCTCGCCAACATGCCGATCCAGCGCTTCGGCTCGGCCTTGGTCACCAAAGGTGAATTCGACGGCTATCTCAGCCTGCTGCAAGACGCGCATCTCGACGCCAATCTCGATGGCGTCATGTGCCGCAACCTGATTTCGGTCGACTGGAGAGGCTTTGTCTACGACTGCGACTTCAACCAGATGCTCGACCTGCCGCTGGCGCATGGCGGGAACGCCCGTGTGCATTTGTCGGACCTGCTCGACGCGACCATCGAAGGCAATCCGATCCGCGTCGCCGGCCATTGTTATGGCTGCACCGCCGGGCAAGGCTCAAGTTGTGGTGGCGCATTGAAAGAGGCCGCGGAGTGAAACTGTCCATCGTCGTGCCGGTGCTCAACGAGGCCGCCGGCATCGCCGGGGAGCTCGCGGCGCTGGCGCCTTATCGTCGGCGCGGCGCCGAAGTCATCGTCGTCGATGGTGGCAGCAGCGACGGCACGGCCGCTCTCGCCCGCTCCCTCGCCGACCGCGTTCTGGCGAGCGCGCGCGGACGCGCCGTGCAGATGAATACCGGCGCGGCCGCGGCTCATGGCGACGTCCTGCTATTCCTGCATGTCGACACGCATCTGCCGGAAGACGCTGACCGGCTGGTGCTGGACGGGCTTCCCGACACGAAGCGCGTCTGGGGCCGCTTCGATGTGCGCATCGATGGCGGCGGCTTGTTGCGGCTTATCTCCTTGATGATGAATGTGCGCTCGCGCCTGACCGGCATCGCCACCGGCGACCAGACGATGTTCGTCACGCGCGCGGCCTTCGATGCGGCGGGCGGCTTTCCGGCAATCGCGCTGATGGAAGACGTGGCGCTGTCGGCAAAACTCAAGCGCATCGGGCCGCCGCTAGCGTTGCGCGCGCGCGTCACGACCTCGGCCAGACGCTGGCGTAAGCATGGAACGTTGCGCACGATGCTGCTGATGTGGCAATTGCGGCTGCGGTATTTTCTCGGCGCCGATCCGGCAAAACTGGCGCGGGCCTACGGTTATGCCGAGAACTAATGTCGCTGTCTTGGCGAGAGCGCCGATCCCAGGCCTCACCAAGACGCGGCTGATCCCGTCGATCGGCGCGCATGCCGCTGCCAAACTGCAAGAAGCTATGACCGAACGCACGGTCCACACGGCTCTGGCCGCGCGAGTCGGGCAGGTGACACTGTGGTGCGCGCCCGATCCGAGCCATCCTTCTTTCAGGGAACTGGTCCAGCGCGTTACGATACCGCTGAAGCGACAGCTGGAAGGAGATATAGGCGCGCGCATGCTCGGCGCCTTCGGAGCGGGTCCGACGCTCGTAGTGGGCAGCGATTGTCCGGCGCTCAAGCCGGAGCACATTGAGGCGGCCGCTGACGCGCTACGCGACGCCGACGTGGTGCTGATCCCGGCCGAAGATGGCGGCTACGTGCTGATCGGCACACGCGTAGCGCAGCCCGAACTTTTTTCAAACATTACTTGGGGCGCCGCAACCGTGTTGGCGGAAACACGGACGCGCATATCCACACTCGATCTGAAGTGCATTGAACTTCCCACGTTATGGGATGTCGATACCGAGGACGATCTGGCGCGGCTCGAGCATGAGCTTCCAGAGATGAATCTGTAAATCTATTGCAGCCGGATCAGCACCAACCCGCCAAGGATCAGAAGTGCGGCGGCGACGCGCACCGCGCGCAGCGGTTCCTTGAGCACAACGACGGCTATCACGGCGCCGAACAGCACGCTGGTCTCGCGTAATGTGGCAACGATGGCGATCGGCGCCACCGTCATGGCCCAGATCGCAATGCCGTAGGACAGCACCTGCAGCGCGCCGCCGGCAAATCCGCGCCGCCAGTGTGCCTGCATCGCCGGAATGACATCGCGGCCGTCGCGGTAGAGCGCATAGGGCAGCATCACCAGCGCAATTCCGACGAACAGCCAGAGCGAATAGGCATTCGGGTTGAGCGACACCCTGGCGCCGATGCCGTCGACCACCGAATAGGCGCAGATGGTGAGCGCGGTGAACAGCGCGAAGCCGACAGCGCGGCGGTCGATACGGCTCAGGTCGCGGCCGCCATGCGCCGACAGCAGGAACACACCGGCCACCAGGGCGACGATCCCGCCCCAGCCGACCGGACTCAATTTTTCGCCGACCCAGAGTGTCGTCGCCGTTGCCGTCATCAGCGGCGCCGAGCCGCGCGCAATCGGGTAGACTTGGCCCAGATCGCCGGTGCGATAGCTTTCGATCAAGGCGGCGAAATATACGAGGTGGATCGCCACTGAGGCGATAAGCCACGGCCAGGCCGCCCATGCCGGCGCCCCGACCAGCGGCAGCAAAAACAGCGCCACCGCGCCCGAGCCGAGCGAAATCAGCGTAGTGGTGGAAAGCGGGTCGAGCCCCACCTTGATCAGCGCATTCCAGCCGGCGTGGCAGGCGGCAGCGAATAGAACGGCGAGGAAAACGGTGTTTTCCATGCCAGCCTTGGATCAGGTCTTGGCCGCCGCGGGCGCCCACAACTTCGGGCCGGCGCGGGCATATTGCGGCGGCCGCGCGACATCGGCGCCGAGCGCCTTGGCCGCGTGCCAGCCCCAATGCGGGTCGTCGAGGAATACCCGCGCCATCGACACTATGTCGGCCTGGTCCTTGGCCACGATCTCTTCGGCATGCTCGGGCTTGACGATCAGGCCGACGGTGCGTGTGGCGATGCCGGTCTCCTTCTTGACCCGGGCCGCGATCGGCACGTTGTAGCCGGGCTCGGCCGGATTGCGGATATCGGCAGCGACGCCGCCGGACGAGATGCAGATGAAGTCGAGCCCCTCGGCCTTGAGCGCCTTGGAAATGGCAACCGCGTCGTCGGGGGTCAGCCCGCCCTCGCGCCAGTCGCTCCCGGTGATGCGCGCGCCGAGCGGCACGTCTTTCGGCACCGCCGCGCGCACCGCGCGTGCGATCGAGAGCGGAAAGCGCAGGCGGTTGTCGAACGAGCCGCCGTATTCGTCGGTGCGCTTGTTGGAGAGCGGCGACATGAAGCCGTGGATCAGGTAGCCGTGCGCCATGTGCAACTCGATGGCGTCAAAGCCAATGCGCAGCGCCCGCTTTGCGGACGAAACGAAGGCCTCGCGCACCCGCGTCATGTCGGCCTCGGTGACCGTTCGCGGCGTATGCCAGTCGTCGCCGAACGGGATCGGCGACGCGGCCATGGTCTCCCAAGGATCGGCGCCCGCTTTGAGCGCGCCTCCCCCGTCCCACGGCTTTTGCGCGGAGCCCTTGCGGCCGGAATGGGCGATCTGGATGCCGAACTTGGCGCTGCCCGCACGCCGGCACTGCGCAATGACGCGCGCCAAGGCGGCTTCGTTGTCGTCCGAATAGAGCCCCAGGCAACCATGCGTGATACGGCCGCTGCGCTCGACATGGGTGGCTTCCACCACCACCAGCGCTGCGCCGGAATTGGCCAGCATGCCGAGATGCATCAGGTGCCAGTCATTGGCGCAGCCATCGTCGGCCGAGTACTGGCACATGGGCGAAACCACGATGCGGTTGGCAAGCTCCAGGCCGGCCAGGCGATAAGGCGAGAAAAGAACACTGCTCATGGGATGACACAACTCGAGGTAGGAGCGCGGGCGCAAGGCTTAAGGCTTGAGCCTCAGGGCTTCTGGATGGACTTCAGGTAATCGATGATGGCACCGACCTGGTCGGCGTCAAACGAGAATTCGGGCATATCAGGGTGGCCGGCCATGATGCCCTCGCCCAAAGCCTCTTCCAGGAAGTCGATAGGATAGCGGGTCGCCAGGGTGCGGAACGCCGGGGCGTCCTTGCGCGGGCTATCGCCGGCGCGGCCGACCGCATGGCAAGGCGAGCAGCTCTTGGTGAGCAGCGCTTCGCCCAGTTTGAGGTTATCGGCGGCCGTAACCGGCCGCGCGGCCCCCGCAAGGAGTAAGGCCGCAGCGACGATAATCTGGAAGAAATTCATGCGGCGGGACGCAATTCGTCGTCGCGCGCCGCTGGCCGCTCCCCCGAAGAAAGACCGGCAAGCTCGCGCCAAATCTTGGCCGCCATGATCACGTCCCGCATGCGCAAGGCAAAGTGCTCCCGTGAGTAGTAATGCGCCCAACGGCCGCTGTGATAAAGCTCGGTAAAATACGCAAGCCGGCGCTCGGCGAGATCGTGCCATTTGCGCGCGATCCGGTCGAAACGTGCTCCGCTTGGTAGTTCGGGCATAGTCCGCTCTTGGCGAGCGCCAAATCTTCAACCGATGATTGGTCGGCTGCAGACACGCGGCAATTGCACAACTACGCAAAGGTCTGAATATACCCCCGCTGTGTAGGCTGATTCGCCAACGATTTGAAGCGCCTGACGAATTTTACCGGCTGGCAGGCGCGCCGGTCGTGCCGTTAATCCGGTAAAGCTGAAAATTGGTGCCGTCCTGAAGCAGCGTCAACCGGTCGGGATCCGGATTGGGCGCATCGCTTTCAGTGAACAGGACATAGAGATATTCGTAATGCTGCGGCCAAAAATCCCAGTATTTCGCCTGGTCCGGGCTCGACCGGTCAGCGGTCGCCTCCAGGCGCGAATTGGTCGGCGGGGTGCCATCCTCGGTATCGACAATGTTCCGATACGGCGCGCGCACCTGGAGCACTTGCTTGCCCTTGACCGTGAACGCCGTCGTCACCAGCGCCGATCGCTCGATGATGGCTAAGCAGGCTGCGTGGACGAGCCCATAATCTGCCACGTCGTCTCCGCCATCCGACTTCGCATAGGACACCAGCACCCGCGAACCCTTCTTGATCCGCTTGACCGAGGCGCGGAATTCGCTGGTCGCCGTCGATAGCTCGGCCCACGACACGTCGACTTCGATGACGCGCACAAGCAGGGTGACGACAAGCACGACCAGAAATGCCCGGCGCACGACGCGATGACGCAAATCGATGGTCATGCAGGCAATCAGCATGAAGGCGAATGCGATCGGAAGACGCTGATCCGCCATGTAAGTCGCAAACATCACACGCGGCATCATCAGATAAATAATTCCGGCAACCGCGCCCAGCATCCAGAGCAAGGGATGGAATCGAAGCAGGTTTCTGCGCACCGCCCAGACGGCACCGGCGATCAGAATAGCGAGCAATGTGAAGGCGGCGATGTCGGAATAGACCTGGATGACGTAAATCAAGCCGTCGATTTTGCCGAGCCGTTCCCAGTAGTATTCATCGGCGAGCCGCAACATCGGGCTGTCCATCAACAGCGGCACGACCGGCAAGAACGGAAGTCCGGCGGTGACGAAATCCAGCAGCCGCCCGGGCAGCGGCTCCTTGCGGTGCGACCACAACCGCAAGATCTCCGTCGCCAGCAGGCTTGCGCCATAAACTCCAAGCGCGGAAAAGTGGCAGAAGAAAAGTCCGACCACAAAGAACGTCGACACGGACAATCGGACCGCCCAATTGCGTTCGCGCAGGAGTATCCAGGCTGCCAGCGCCCAGAGCGCGAGCCCGATGCCAAACAGATAATTGGTCAGGCCGACAAGAAACACGTGATTATAGAGCAGCGGGAATGCCACCAGCGGAAACGCCGACCAGCGCCCGAACAAAGCGCGGTTGAGCGCCACCGTCCCCGACATGATGAGCGCGAACATCGCGACCAGAAATATCTGTCCCGCGTGATAGATCGTCACAAAACGCGCCAGCACCGGAACGATCAGGTCCATCATCAGGTTCGGAATCGGCTGCCAATCGATTTCATAGAATCGCGCCAAATCCGGATCGCTGTTGATGGCCGCGATCACGTGCATGCGCGCCAAATGATTGACGTAGTCCGAGAGCGGCGGCAGCGGATTGGTCCAGATCGGGATCGACGCCACCAGGAGCATCAGCACGAGCAAGACCGCTATTTGCCCGCCGCTGAATACCAAAGCGCGCCGGCGTAGCGCTCCCGTTGGCGCCACGGCTCCCGATGCAGTCGTCATCTTAATATTCTGAACGTTCATTCATCGACTCGCGTCCGGCAGGCGCGGTGAGGCAAAAGAGATTCATTCGCGTGACGCTAAGCGACAGACCATGACCGGCCGATGAACAGATGGAGCCATAGGCCCGATTAGAAAGGGCTCGACACGCAAGGAACGCCCGAATGGCAAAACAGCCACACCAAATCGAGCACAGCAGACTAAGGCCACGCCCCTTTTTAGGTGATTTCGAAGGCTTCTGCGCTCTTTATGAAGAAGGCGGCGCCGGGAAAGTTCCTGAACTAAAGCCGTATGCGCATCAAATGGGCGAGTTCGCCGATGATGCCGCGGCGGAACAACAGCACGCAGGCCACAAAAATCATGCCCTGTATCACCAGCACCCATTCGCCGACCGGCGCCAACTTGTACTGCATGAGCAGGATCACGAAGGAGCCGACGATGGGACCGAAAATGGTCCCGAGCCCGCCGACCAGCGTCATCAGCACGACCTCGCCTGACATCGGCCAATCGACGTCGGTGAGCGAGGCCAACTGGAGAACGATTGCCTTGGTGGCGCCGGCCGCGCCCGCGAGCGTCGCCGACAGCACGAAGGCGACCAGCTTGTAGCGGTCGGTCTTGTAGCCGAGCGAAATCGCCCGCGTCTCGTTCTCGCGGATCGCCTTGAGCACCTCACCGAACGGCGAATGGATGATGCGATAGATGAACAGGAAACCGGCGAGGAATATGACCAGCACGACGACATACATCGCCATCTCGTTGCGCAGATTAATGATGCCGAACAGATAACCGCGCGGTACCGCCTGGATGCCGTCCTCGCCGCCGGTGAATTTGGCCTGCACCGCGAAGAAAAACATCATCTGCGCCAGCGCCAGCGTGATCATGGCGAAATAGATGCCTTGGCGGCGGATCGCGAGCGACCCGGCCAGGAGCCCGCAGACGGCCGCGGTCGCGGTGCCGGTGAGGATCGCGAGTTCCGGCGGAAAGCCCCAGACTTTTGCGGAATAGGCGGACAGATAGCTCGCCCAGCCGAAATAGAGCGCGTGGCCGAAGGACAGCAGGCCGACATACCCAATGAGCAGATTGAAGGCGCAGGCGAACAGCGCAAAACACATCATCTGCATCAGAAACAGCGGATAGGTAAAGAACGGCGCCGCCACCAGCCCGGCCACCATGATCACGAAGGCGATGGTCTCGGCCTGACCGCGCAACGCGGAAGGTTTTTTGGCGAGTGGATCGACCACGCGCTTCATCACGCTCTCCGTCCGAACAGACCGGCCGGCCGCACCAGCAATACGATCGCCATGATGACGAAGATCACGGTGTTCGACGCCTCCGGGAAGAATACCTTGGTCAGGCCTTCGACGATGCCGAGTCCGAAGCCGGTCACGATGGCGCCGAGGATCGAGCCCATGCCGCCGATCACCACCACCGCGAATACCACGATGATCAGCTGCGAACCCATCTGCGGCGACACGTTGTAGATCGGCGCCGCCATCACGCCGGCGAAAGCCGCGAGCGCCACGCCGAAGCCGTAGGTCAGCGTGATCATGCGCGGCACGTTGATGCCGAAAGCGCGCACCAAAGTCGGATTCTCGGTGGCGGCGCGCAGATAGGCGCCGAGCCGCGTCCGCTCGATGACGAACCAGGTGCCCAGGCAAATCGTGAGCGAAGACGCGATTACCCAGGCGCGATAATTGGGCAAGAACATGAAGCCAAGATTGCGCCCGCCTTGTAGCGACTCCGGCACGGTATAGGGCAAGCCGGCCGAGCCGAAGTAATTGCGCGCGATGCCCTCAATGATCAGCGCCAGGCCGAAGGTCAGCAACAGGCCATAAAGGTGGTCAAGCTTATAAAGCCGTTGCAGCATCGTGCGCTCGATAATTACGCCGAAGATGCCGACCAGCGCCGGCGCGATGATCAGCGCAGGCCAGTAGCCCAGCCCGGAATATTGCAAAATGAGGTAGGCGACGAATGCGCCCATCATGTACTGGGCGCCGTGGCTGAAATTGATGATGTTGAGCATGCCGAAGATCACGGCCAGCCCCAGGCTCAACAACGCATAGAACGAGCCGTTGATCAGCCCGATCAGGAGCTGGCCAAACAACGCATTCGAAGGGATGCCGAAGATTTCGAACATGGACTAACCCCGAGATCGAGGGGCGGGCTAGAGACCCGCCCCTCGTGTCTCGTCGCTATCAGCCGGTGACCAGCGGGCAGCCGCCTTCCTTGAGCGGACGGAAAGCCTCGTCCGCCGGGATGGTGGCGCGCAGCTTGTAGAAGTCGCCGGGATATTTGGATTCCGACGGCTTCTTCACCTCGAACAGATAGGCCGGGTGGGTGACGCGTCCGTCGACGCGGACTTCACCCTTGCCGAACAGCGGGTCTTCGGTCGGCGTCGCTTTCATCTTGTCGACGACGGTCTTGCCGTCCGGATCGCCGCCCAGCGCCAGCCGCGCTTTGAGGTAGTGCGTGATGCCGGCATAGACGCCGGCATGGATCATGGTCGGGAACTTGCCCGCCCGTTCTTCCTGCCAGCGCTTGGTCCAGGCGCGGTTGACGTCATTTGCATCCCAGTACCAGGTCTCGGTCAACACCAGGCCCTGGGCGGTCTGCAAGCCCAGCCCGTTGACGTCGCTGGCGAACACCAGCAGACCGGCAAGGCTTTGCCCGCCCTTGACGATGCCGAATTCGGCCGCTTGCTTGATTGAGTTGATGGTGTCGCCGCCGGCATTGGCGAGGCCGATCACCTTGGCCTTGGACGCCTGCGCCTGCAGCAAGAACGAGGAGAAGTCGTTGGTGTTGAGCGGATGGCGCACTTTGCCGAGCACTTTGCCGCCATTCTTCTCGACCACCGCAATGGTATCGGTCTCGAGCGCGTGACCGAAGGCATAGTCCGCGGTGAGGAAGAACCAGGTGTCGCCGCCGGTCTTCACCATCGCCTTGCCGGTTCCGTTGGCCAGCATCCAGGTGTCATAGGTCCAGTGCACGGTATTGGCGTTGCACTTCGCCCCGGTAATGGTGGAGGCCGCCGCGCCGGAAACGATGAAGATCTTGTTCTTCTGTTTGGCGATCTCGCTGACCGCTAGCGCCACGCCCGAATTCGGCACGTCGATGATCATGTCGACTTTGTCGACATCGAACCACTGATTGGCGATCTGCGAGCCGACGTCCGGCTTGTTCTGGTGATCAGCGCTGATCATCTCGACCTTCACGTTGGGGTGAGCCTTGGTGAAGTCGGCGATCGCCATCTTGGCGGCGGCAACCGAGCCGGGTCCGCCGATATCGGCGTAAAGGCTCGACATGTCGCTGAGCACGCCGATCTTCACATTGACCTGCTGGGCACTGGCGGTGCCGAAGGCCAACATGGCGGCAAGGGCCGCCAAGCCTATCATTTTCTTCATAGACGCATTCCTCCTGTTTGGCGCCCTAGCGGCACCTTTTGTTACACACCGAGATACTCGTGCAGTTTCTCGACATTGGCATCCAGTTCGGCATTGGCGAACTGGTCGATGATACGCCCATGTTCCATGACGTAATAGCGATCCGCAACGGTCGAGGCGAAGCGGAAATTCTGTTCCACCAGCAGAATGGTAAAGCCCTTCTCCTTCAGCGCACGGATGGTCTTGCCGATCTGCTGGATGATGACCGGGGCAAGCCCCTCGGTCGGCTCGTCGAGCAGCAGCAGCCGTGCGCCGGTGCGCAGGATGCGGCCGATCGCCAGCATCTGTTGCTCGCCGCCGGACAGCTTGGTGCCCTGGCTCGAGCCGAGCCGCTCCTTCAGATTTGGGAAAAGTTCGAAGATGGCATCGAGTGACAGCCCGCCGGGCCGCACCACCGGCGGCAACAGCAGGTTCTCCTCGACGTTGAGGCTGGCGAACACGCCGCGCTCCTCGGGGCAGAACGCGATGCCCGCGCGCGCAATCTGGTTCGAGGCGAGGTCGATCAGCTCCTGGCCCTCGAAACGTATCGAGCCGGTGCGGTTGCCTACGATTCCCATTATCGATTTGAGCGTCGTGGTCTTGCCGGCACCGTTGCGTCCGAGCAGCGTGACCACCTCGCCTTCGCGCACGTCAAAGGACACGCCATGCAAAATATGCGACTCGCCGTACCAAGCCTGGAGCTCCTTGACTGCGAGCAAAGGGGTCGACACGTCAAGCATGCCCTACACCCATGTAGGCTTCGCGCACTTCCGCGTTGCTGGACACCGTGTCGTAATCGCCTTCGGCAAGCACGCGCCCGCGCGTCAACACCGTGATGTGATGTGAGAGATCGGCGACCACCGAGAGATTGTGCTCGACCATCAGCACAGTGCGGTTCGCGGATACGCGTTTGATCAATTGCGCGATACGATCAATATCCTCGTGTCCCATACCCGCCGTCGGCTCGTCGAGCAGCAGCATTTCAGGATCGAGCGCCAGCGTGGTGGCGATTTCCAGCGCGCGTTTGCGGCCATAGGGCAGCTCGACCGCATTCCAGTCGGCGAACGAGGAAAGACCGACATCGGCGATCAGCTCCATCGCGCGCTCGTTGAAACTCTTGAGAACCGAGGTCGAACGCCAGAAATCGAACGACCCGCCGCGCGCGCGCTGCAAGGCGATGCGCACGTTTTCCAAGACGCTCATGTGCGGGAAGACCGCGGAAATCTGAAACGAGCGCACCAGGCCGAGCCGCGCGACGTCGGCCGGCTGTATCGCAGTGATGTCTTTGCCCTTGAACAGAATGCGGCCGCGGGTGGGGCTCAAGAACTTTGTCAGTAGATTGAAGCAAGTCGTCTTGCCGGCGCCATTGGGGCCGATCAGGGCATGGATGGTCCCTCGCCTGACCTGCAGGTCAACGCCGTTGACAGCTACAAAACCGGCAAACTCTTTGGTGAGATCCTCGGTTTGGAGGATCAACTCGTCACTCATAACGCTTCCCGCCCTGGTCTCTTATTGTCGATATCTTTTCACATCGCGGCAAGTGCTACTAAAGGTCTGGTGTACCGTATAAATTACGGTTTGAAGCCGATCCATCGATAGATCATGCCCGTCACAAAGCCCTGGACGCTCGATACCCTCAATGCCTGCCCGGGCAACGCCTTTGTGGCGGCGCTTAGCGACGTGTTTGAGCACGCGCCCTGGGTGGCCGAGGAAGCCTTCAACCGGCGGCCTTTCGCCACAGTTGCCGCACTGCACAACGTGATGGTCGACGCCTTAAGGCAGGCTGGTGCCGAACGCCAGTCTGCCGTTATTCGTGCCCACCCCGAGCTCGGCAGCAAAGTGGCACGCGCCGACCTCACCGCGGCCTCGCAATCTGAGCAGGGCAGCCTCGGTCTCGACCGGTTAAGCGAAGCGGAATTCGCCCGCTTTACGCAACTCAACGCCGCCTATCGCGAGGGCTTCAGCTTTCCTTTCATCATCTGCGTGCGCCGACATACGCGGGACTCGATCCTGCGGCAGTTCGAGCGGCGGCTGGGAAATGACGCGCCCGCCGAGCAGGCGGCAGCGCTGCATGAGATCGCCCTGATCGCAAGGCTGCGGCTGGTGGCGATGCTCGATGGCCCGGGCATGCCGAAGACCGATGGCAGGCTCACCACCCATGTGCTCGATCTCGTGACCGGCCGGCCGGCGGCAGGCGTCCGGCTCGCGCTCTACGAGCTGGGAGCAAGCGCGCGCGGTCTTCTGCGCGAGGTTGCTACCAACGGCGATGGCCGCACCGATGCGCCATTGATCGCCGGCGAGCCGCTACGCATCGGCACTTACGAATTGCAATTCGAGATCGGCGATTATTTTGGCGGCAGAGATTTTCTCGACAAGGTGCCGGTGCGTTTTTCGATCGCCGAGCCGGAGGGGCATTACCACGTGCCACTTTTAGCAACGCCCTGGAGCTATACGACTTATCGCGATAGTGCATGACCCGAAAAGTGGGAACCGGTTTTCGGATAAGATTGTGCGCCAAAAAATAAATTACTCTGCCGCGACCGCGGCTGCCGCCTCGCGCTTGGCGAGATTGGCGAGGATCTCGGCGCCGCGATTGGCCGCCCGCAGGCCGCGGAACAGAAAACATAGACTGATCACCGCCTGCATTTCCTCCCAGCTAGCGCCGGCGCGGCGCGCGGCGATGGCGTGCAATTGCGCGGCGTCGCTCATGTCCATCAGCAGCATGCCGAACAGCATCAGCTGCGCGGTCTTCACGTCGAAGCACTTGGGATACATCGCATGCTCGCGCATCTTCTCCTGCAGACCGAGCAGCGTGGGATCGAGCGCGCCGGTGACCGCCATGCGCGCCTCGATGCGTGGCGGAACAAAACCGATCAACTCGCGATAGATGGCGTTGCGCTCCTCGGCGCTCGCCGTACGATCGGCATAGAGTCCGATGCGTTCACGCACCGCTTTGGCGTCGATCCGGGGCGGCAGTGCCATGATAAACTCCTGAATTAAAAGAAGACCGGGAATTCCGGCGCCTTGGCAACGTCGGCCCCGCCTCGACATCGGGCGTCGCGTATTGGATGAAGCTTTCGGGCAGCGTCGCACCCCAATAGGTGCCGGTGCCGCGCTCCTCTTCGTTCCAGGTGACCGGCTCCCAGTCGGGCGCGAACACCAGGAAGCTGCCGGAATAGATCTCGACGCGATTGCCGCCGGGCTCGTAGGTGTAGAGATAGAAGCCCTGCGAGTTGTTGTGCTTGGACGGGCCGGCCTCGATGAAGATTCCGTTCTCGCTCAGGATATCGGCGGCGCGCAGCACGTCGTCGCGGTTGTCGACCCAGAGCGAGAAATGGTGCAGCCGGCCATGCGCGCCTTTCACGTCCACCACGTAAGCCGACTGGTGATGCACCGCGGTCGGACTCATCCAGGAGCCGATCTCGGTCTTGCCGTGATCGTAACGGACCTGTTCGCGCAGCTGGAAGCCGAGCAGTTCCTGCGCGAATTTGCGGTTGGCCTCGACGTCCTTGGCGAGCAGCGCGAGATGATCGACGCGGCGCACGCAGACGCCGCGGCCGGTGTATTTCTGCGGCAGGTTTTTCAGCGTCGAGTGCAGTTCCGGCGGCGCGACGAATTTCTGCTCCTCGTAATAGATTTCCATGGTGTGGCCGTCGGGATCGCGGAAGCGGTAGGAACGCCCGCGGCCGAAATCGCCGTTGGTCCAGCCGAGGCCCAGACCGGCATCTTCGATGCGCCTTGGCGCGGCGCTCCAGCGCCTGCGGGCTGGTGGCGCGCCAGGAAATGCAGCCGACGCCCGCGTTGGGCGCCGCGGTCAGCTTGAGGGTGCTGGTGGCGTAGTCGCCGTAGCCGCGCAGATAGACCGACTGCCCGGCCTGATGCACGACCTCCATGCCGAGCAGGTCGCGGAAATACCACAGGCTCTTATCGGGCTTCGGGCGTGAACAGCTCGACGCTGCCCAGATGCGCGATGTCGTGAAGTGGCTCGGCCTGGCGCCGCCATGATCGCCTCCTTGGTTCTCTGCGCAACTATCGCGCGGGACCGGGAGGCGATGTTTGATCTAGCGCAAACCCTTACTCGTCATTCCGGGACGCACGCGCTAGCGTGCGGACCCGGAATCGATACTCCGCAGCACCGTGGTTATGGATTCCGGGCTCGTGTGCTTCGCACGCGCCCCGGAAAGACAAGTTACGATTTGAACTTCTTGGCCAGCGCGTCGGCGCTGGCACGCAAGCAGGCCGACATCGGCGCCGACCGCCACGAACAGATAGCCCCATTCGATATAGCGGCGGGCCTCTTCCTCGTTGCCGGTGAGCATGCCGGCCGGCTTGCCGAGCGCCTTGAGCCGCGTCGACCGCGTCCTTCATCGCCGCCTGCACCTCCGGGTGCTGCGGATTGCCGAGATGGCCGAGCGAGGCGGCCAGATCGGACGGGCCGATGAAGACGCCGTCGACGCCCTCGACCTTGGCGATCGCTTCGAGCTCGCTCGAGCGCGGCGCGGGTCTCGACCTGCACCAGCACGCAGATTTCGTCATTGGCCTTGGTCAGATAACCGGGCGTGCGGCCGTAGCGGCTGGCGCGCGCGGCCACCGACACGCCGCGAATGCCCTGCGGCGGATAGCGCGTCGAGGCGACCGCGCGGCGCGCCTCCTCGGCGTTCTGCACGTAGGGAAACAGCAACGTCTGCGCGCCGATGTCGAGGCAGCGCTTGGCCAGCACGGCGTCGTTCCACGCCGGGCGGATGATCGGCGTCGCGGTGCCGCCCTGCATCGCCTGCAACTGCGACATCAGGTCGGGGATTTCGTTCGGCGAATGCTCGGTGTCGAGCAGGATCCAGTCGAAGCCGCGTCGGCGAATGATCTCGGCGGCGATGTTGCTGCACAGGCTCGACCACAGGCCGATCTGCAGTTTTCCGGCGGCGATCGCGTGCTTGAAGGCGTTGCGTTGCAATTCCATTTGCTTTGCTCACTTACATGAATTGAATGGCGATGCCGCCGAGCGGGCCGAAATCGGCGTGCAGCGTGTCGCCCTTTTGCGCGAACACGACGCGGGTGAACGAGCCGGCGAGCACGAGATGTCCGGGCTCGAGCGCGGTGCCGACGCGAGCCGAGCTTGTTGGCGAGCCAGGCGACGCCGAGCGCCGGATGGCCGAGCACGCCGGCGGCCAAGCCGGTCTCCTCGATTTCGGAATTGCGGTACATGATGCCGCCGACCCAGCGCAGGTCGACATCCAGCGGACCGACCGGGCGGCCGCCAAGCGCGATGCCGGCGGCGGCGCCATTGTCGGCGACGGTGTCGAATAATCTTGCGCTGATCCTGCAGGCGCGCATCGACGATCTCGATCGCCGGGATGACGTATTCGGTGGCGCGCAGCACGTCGGCGAGACCGACGCCCGGCCCGAGCAGGCGCTTGCCCATGACGAAGGCGAGTTCGACCTCGACCCGCGGCTTGCAGTAGTCGGCGTGTTTCACCTTGGCGCCGTCGGCGATCATCTGGTCGTCAAGGATGAAGCCGAAATCCGGCTCGTCGATCATCGACGAGCGCTGCATCGCCTTGGAGGTGAGACCGACCTTGTGGCCGATCAGTTTGGCGCCGGCGGCGATCTTGCGGTTGGCGACTTCGGTCGAGATCGCGTAGGAATCCTCGATGGTGATGCCGGGAAAGGTCATGGAGAGCTGGACCGCCTGTTTGCGGTCCTTTTGCGCGGCCATCAGAATATCGGCGGCCTTCTTGCGGTCGGCATCGGAAAGCATTGGGTAACCCCTCCCCCGTTTCTTATCCTGATCCTGTAGCGCGCAAAACCCAGCGGATCAATAATGCGGCGGGGCGGCTCCGGAACATCGGAGCCCGCCCTATCGCGGATCTCCTGCATCTGATCGCCCAGCCGGGCGATCTGGCGGGTGAGACTCTCGATCTGCTTCCACTGCGCGGTGATCGTGACGTTCAGCTCCTCCAGCATCCGATCCTGGTGGGCGACGCGTGCTTCCAGCGTGTCGATGCGGTTATTGAGTGTTTCGATTTCATTCATGGGATTGGGCCCGTCCGGCCATCCGTTGCGGCCGCGCGAGACCATGTTGCCGAACGCTACCTCAAATCAACCCTTCCGCCCAGCGGCAAAGCGCAATGCCGGTGGCAGCATAAATCAGAGATGCTAGAAGAATGGCTGGAGACAACATGGCCTTCGACACCATTATCCGCGGCGGCACGGTGGCGACCGCGTCCGACACGTTCCGGTGCGACGTCGGCATCAGCGGCGGCAAGATCAGCGCGCTTGGTGCCGACTTGGGCAACGCGAAAGAGATCGTCGACGCCAGCGGAATGCTGGTGCTGCCCGGCGGCATCGACAGCCACGTGCATCTCGCGCAGCCGTCGGCGCCCGGCATCGTGATGGCCGACGATTTTGCTTCCGGCACGCTGGCCGCGGCCTTCGGCGGCAACACCATGGTTTTGCCTTTTGCGCTGCAGCAGAAGGGCGAAAGCCTGCGCCAGGTCGTCAAGGACTATCACGCCAAGGCTGACGGCCAGTGCTACGTCGACGTATCGTTCCACCTCATCATCGCCGACGCCAGCGACAGTGTGCTCGGCCAGGAGCTCCCTGCCCTCGTCAATGACGGCTACACCTCGTTCAAGGTGTTCATGACCTATGAGGGGCTCGCGCTCTCCGACATGGAGATGCTCAAGGTGATGAGCGTGGCGCGCGAGACCGGCGCGCTGGTGATGGTGCATGCCGAGAACTACGACGCCATCCGCTTTCTCACCGACCGGCTGGAACAGGCCGGCAAGACCGCAGCCTAAATATCACGCCACGTCGCGGCCGATTCCGGTCGAGCGCGAGGCGACCCATCGCGCGATTTCGCTGGCGGAACTGATCGACGTGCCGATCATGATCGTGCATGTCTCGAACCGCGAGGCGATGGAGGAGATCGCGCGCGCGCGTTCGCGCGGCCTGAAGATCTACGGCGAGACCTGCCCGCAATATCTGATGCTGACCGAAAAGGACCTCGACGGCCTCAACATGGAGGGCGCGAAATATGTCTGCTCGCCGCCGCCGCGCGACAAGGCGAGCCAGGCCGCCTGCTGGGACGGCTTGCAGCAGGGCATCTTCTCGCTGTTCTCCTCCGACCACTGCCCGTTCCGCTACGACGACCCGCACGGAAAATTATTGCCCAAGGGCAAGACCAGTTTCCGCTGGGTGCCGAACGGCATTCCCGGCGTCGAGACGCGGTTGCCGATCTTGTTTTCGGAAGGCGTCGGCAAAGGCCGCATCAGCCTCAACGAATTCGTCGCGCTGACCTCGACCAACCACGCCAAGACCTACGGGCTCTATCCGAACAAGGGCACCATCGCGGTCGGCTCCGACGCCGACATCGCGATCTGGGACCCGACGCGCAAGGTGACGATCTCGCAAAGCCTGATGCATGGCGGCTGCGACTACACGCCCTATGAAGGCCTCGAGGTCACCGGCTGGCCGGTGTCGACCATGCTGCGCGGCAAATTCGTGGTGCGCGACGGCAAGCTCGTGGGCAAAGCCGGCGACGGCGCTTACGTGCCGCGCGCAAAAGTCGCCATTGGCGGTGCCGCGAAACTTATCTCCGTCATCTTGAGGTGCGAGCGCGCAGCGCAAGCCTCGAAGGATGGACGGCCCGGGCTGTCGCCCTTCGAGGGCCGCTTCGCGGCCACCTCAGGTGACGGTGCTGAGCTAATGCTTCAGCTTCGGGTCGATCTTGAAGCTCGCTTCGGTCTTCTTGGTGATTTCGTCGAGCGTCACGTCGGGCGCGAGCTCGATCAGCGTCATGCCGCCGCCTTTGCGGTCGATGTCGAACACGCCCAAGATCGGTGATCACCATGTCGACCACGCCGGCGCCGGTGAGCGGCAGGTTGCACTTGTGCAGAAGCTTTGCATCGACGCTGCCGTCCTTGGCCTTGGCATTGTGCTCCATGATCACCACGACCTTCTTGACGCCGGCGACCAGGTCCATGGCGCCGCCCATGCCCTTGACCATCTTGCCGGGGATCATCCAGTTGGCGAGATCGCCGTTCTCCGCCACCTGCATGGCGCCCAAGAGCGCGATGTCGATGTGACCGCCGCGGATCATGGCGAATGAATTGGCGGAGGAGAAAAAGCTGGTGGTCGGGATTTCGGTGACGGTCTGCTTGCCGGCATTGATCAGGTCCGGATCCTCGTCGCCTTCATAAGGAAACGGGCCGAAGCCGAGCATGCCGTTTTCGCTTTGCAACTGCACGCTCATGCCGTCGGGAATGTAGTTCGACACCAGCGTCGGAATGCCGATGCCGAGATTGACGTAGAAGCCGTCGCGCAATTCCTTGGCGGCGCGTTCGGCCATTTGATCGCGGGTCCAGGGCATTAGACTTCTCCTCCGGTGCCGGCGGCTGCGAGACGCTTGCGCACGGTGCGCTGCTCGATGTGTTTCTTGGCATTGGGGACGTGGATGATGCGCTGCACGAATACGCCCGGTGTTATGATGGCGTCCGGGCTGAGCTGGCCCGGCTCGAACAGATGCTCGACCTCGGCGACGGTCACCTTCCCGGCGGTCGCCATCATCGGATTGAAGTTGCGCGCGGTTTTCCGGTAGACGAGATTGCCTTCGGTGTCGCCCTGCCAGGCATGCACGATCGACAGATCGGCGACGATCCCGCGCTCCATGATGTATTTATCGCCGTCGAACTCGCGCTCTTCCTTGCCCTTGGCGATGTCGGTGCCGGCGCCGGTGCGGGTGAAGAAGGCCGGGATGCCGGCCCCCCCGGCGCGCAGACGCTCGGCCAGCGTGCCCTGCGGATTGAATTCGATCTCCAACTCGCCGGCGAGATACTGCTGGGCGAACAGTTTGTTCTCACCCACATAGGACGAGATCATTTTCTTGACCTGGCGGGTCTCCAGCAGCAGGCCAAGGCCGGCGCCATCAACGCCGGCATTGTTCGATACGAAGGTGAGATTTTTCACCCCGGAATCGCGGATGGCCAGGATGAGCACTTCAGGGATGCCGCAAAGGCCGAACCCGCCGGCCGCAATCAACATTCCGTCCTTGAGCACGCCGGCCAGCGCCGCGCGCGCGTCCGGATAAACTTTCTTCATGCAACTCTACCCTTCGCCCGGCACCTGTCAGCCCATACCAGTAGTAAGAAAACAACAATAAGACGGTCGGATGCAAGCCTTCGGACGCAAGCCTCCCAATTCTTGCCTAGCGCGGCGGAGAGATGGTGGTGACCGGGTTGCGCGGCCTTTCCTGGATAACCGGGGCGGCCGGCGCCGCCGTGGGGGCAGGCCCCGCCTTCTGGGCCGACAGCCCTGTCGGTAACGGCAGGTTGTGCGGGTAATAGGTCCAGAAGATGAATATCCCCGCAAACAGCACCGCCGATAGCGCGGCGGCATAAATCCGATTATTGAAGGACAACAGATTGGCAACGCCGGTTGCGACAAAGACGAATACCGTCAGCACCAGCACATAGAGCCAACTCACGCTGGCCAGATCGATCGGCATTTTACTGTCGTCCTCTTCAAGGGCTTCCCGCCGGCCACGCGAATATTAGCAGACCCACGATGCGGGTCACATGGATTTGCCCGCGCCGCTTTTCGTATTATACCCTAGGCGCGTGATCTTTTTCCGAAAACCGGTTCCCACTTTTCGGGATCACGCGCTATACCAGCCCCGCCATGCCAAATTTGCTCATCCTCGCCGAAGTCAACGAAGCCGTGCGCAGCCGCTACAAGGTCATGCTGCTGGAGCGGTTTCCGCAACTTACCATCAATGTGGCCGGACATCACAGCCTGGTCGATCCGTATATTGCCGACGCCGACATCCTGCTGTGCTTTTCCCCGCCGATGGCCGACCACGTCGTGCGCGACGCCAAGAAGCTGAAATGGATACAGGCGCTCGGCACTGGGATCGACAATATCGTCGACCTGCCATCGCTCGACAAAGAGGTCCTCGTCACCAATATCCGCGGCATTCACGGCGCGCCGGTGTCGGAAGCAACAATCGCCTATATGCTTTCGCTCGCCCGCGACCTGCCCCGCTCCGCCCGCGCGCAAGACCGGAGCGATTGGGAACGCTGGCCGTCGCAGCTCCTGGACGGAAAGACCGTCGGCATCCTCGGCGTCGGGCTGATCGCGGAATATCTGGCGCCAATCTGCAAGCTGTTCGGCATGAAAGTTATCGGCATCAGCGGCAGTCCACGTGAGGCCAAGGGCTTCGACCGCGTGGTGGCGCGCACAGATCTCATGAAGGTCGTGGGCGAATTCGACTTCCTGGTGGCGCTGGCTCCGCTGACCTCCGAGACGCGCGGCATCATCGGCGAAAAGGTATTGTCCGCGATGAAGCCAACGGCCTATCTGGTCAATGTCGCGCGTGGCGGCGTCGTGGACGAGCCGGCTTTGATGGCCGCGCTCGAAAGCGGCAAGATCGCAGGCGCTGCGCTCGATGTATTCTCGGAAGAGCCGCTGCCATCGGACAATCCGTTGTGGAAGACGAAGAATATCACCCTCTTCCCTCACCTCGGCGGCTTCTCGATCGGCTACGAGGACCGTGCCATGCCGACCATCGAAGGCAATATGCGCAAGTTCTTTGCCGGCGATCTCAAGAATATGATCAACATCGTGCGTAAGCCCGCCTCTTGGTGAGTTATTTAGGGAGACTGAAACCATGGCTTTGTCCGAACGCCTGAACACACCGATCTCCACCGCCGAACTCGAGCGGCGCTGGCGCGCGGTGCGCGCCGCCATGACAAAGGAAAAGATCGATGTCCTGCTGATGCAGAACAACAACGATCACATGGGCGGCTATGTGCGCTATTTCACCGACATGCCGGCGACCAATGGCTATCCCAACACAGTGGTGTTTCCGCGCGACGACGAGATGACGGTGGTGTGCCAGGGACCGTTCAACAGCAATGAGACCACGGCGCAAGGCGACCTGAACTGGCGCGGCGTGAAGAAGATCATGACCACGCCGAGCTATGCCTCGGCGCATTACACCAAGGACTACGACCCCGAACTCGCCGCCAAGGCGATCGAGCCATTCCGCAACGGCACAATCGGCTATGTCGGCACCTATCAGATGTCCTTCGCCATGCTCGACTTCATCAAGCGCGCCTTTCCCAAGGCACGCTTTGTCGATGCCTCCGACATGGTCGACCAGATCAAGGTCATCAAGAGCGCGGAGGAAATGGAACTGGTCAAGCGCGCGGCGGCGATGCAGGACGGCGCCATGCGTGCCGCCTTCGCGGCGGTCAAGCCCGGCATGCGCGACACAGAAGTTGCCGCGGTTGCGCAGCATTACAGCGTGTGCCACGGCAGCGAGAACGGCATTTATCTGTGCGCCTCGATGCCGCTCGGCACGCCGTCGAAATTCGGCAACAAGCATTTGCAGAACCGCGTCATCCAGAAAGGCGACCAGATCGCGCTGCTGGTCGAGGACAATGGACCGGGGGGCATGTACACGGAACTGGGCCGCTCGTGCGTGGTCGGCACCAAGGTGCCGCAGGCGATGAAGGACGAACTGGCCTTCTGCATGGAGTCGCGCAAGGTCACCCTCGATTTGCTCAAGCCGGGCACGCCTAGCAAGGACGTGTGGGACGGCTTCAACGCCTTCATGCGCAAGAACGGCCGGCCGATGGAGGCCCGGCTTTATTGCCACGGCCAGGGCTACGACCTGGTCGAGCGGCCGCTGGTGCGCAGCGACGAGCCGATGGCCATTGAAAAGGACATGAATATCGTCGTGCACCCGACCTATATCCACGCCGGCTACCTCAACTGGCTGTGCGATAATTACCTGATCGGCGGCAATGGACCGGGCGACCGGCTGCATCAGTTCCCGGAAGAGGTCATCGAGGTGGGCTGACCCTCCCATTGGCTCTCTTGACCGCCGCGGGCTAAGAGGGGCAAGAATTTGCCCTTCAGGTGGAGGAAACCCATGAAAAGAACAATTTATAGCGCCGCGCTCGCCATGCTGATGGCACTCGCCGGGCCGGCCAGAGCGGAATTTCCCGATCATCCCGTGATCCTGGTCATTCCGTTCGCGGCCGGCGGCCCGCAGGACACCATCGGCCGCATCGTTGCGCAGCGCATGGGCGAAGTGCTCGGGCAGAACGTGGTGGTCGAAAATGTCGGCGGTGCCGGCGGCATGACCGGTTCCAAGCGCGTCGCCGATGCTACGCCCGACGGCTACACCATGGTGCTCGGCAGCGTCGGCACGCACGCGCAGAACCAGACGCTCTACAAAAACCCGCTCTACAACGTGATGACCGACTTCACGCCGGTCGCGTTCCTGGCCGAGACGCCGATTGCGATCATCGCACGGCCGGATTTCCCGGCGAACGACTTCAAGGAATTCGTCGCCTACGCCAAGGCCAACCAGGAGAAGATGCAATACGGCTCGGCCGGCGCCGGCTCGGCGACGCATCTCGCCTGTGTCGTGCTCGACAGCGCGATGGGGACCAAGATCGTGCACGTGCCCTACAAAGGTACCGGACCGGCGATGACCGACCTGGTCGGCGGCCGCATCGATTTCCTGTGCGACATCATCGCCACCGCCAAGGCTCAGATCGACGGCGGCAAAGTAAAAGGCATCGCGATCATGACCAAGGATCGCTCGTCGGTGCTGCCCAATCTCGCCACCACCGGCGAACAGGGCCTCGAGGTTCTGGCCTATACCTGGAGCGCATTGTTCCTGCCGAAGGGCGCGCCGGCCGATGTGGTCAAGAAGCTCAACGAAGCCGCGATCACCACCATCGAGACGCCGTCGGTGCAGGATCGTCTGAAGAGCCTCGGCGCGACCGTCGCCAAGAAGGACCAGCAGAGCGCGAAATGGCTGGGCGATTTCGTCAAGAGCGAAGTCACCAAGTGGGAAGCGCCGATCAAGGCGAGCGGCGTGGTGGTGGAATAAGGCACAATGCCTGACATCAAGATCCTCAATCCCGATACGCTCGGCAAGCCGCTCGGCCAATATTCGCAACTGACCCGCGTGAAGGCGTCGGAATTCGTCTTCATCGCCGGTCAGCTGGCGGCCGACAAGGCCGGCAACATCGTCGGCGCCGACGATTTCGACGCCCAGTGCGTGCAGACATTCGCCAATATCGAGGCGGCGCTGAAATCGGTTGGCGCCGGCTGGGGCAATATCGTGCAGTTCACCACCTACCTGGTGCACTCGCAGGACATCCCGAAGTTCATGAAATATCGCCTGCGCGAATTTCCCAAGATGTTTTCCAATGGCGCCTATCCGCCCAACACGCTGCTGATGGTCGACCGGCTGGTGCAGGAGCCTTTCCTGGTCGAAGTGCAGGCGATCGCGGCGCTCTGAGTGTGCCTTCATGCCCGCGAAGGCGGGCACCCAGTAAACACAGGCCTCACCGTTACCGAACCACCGGGATTACTGGGTCCCCGCTTTCGCGGGGACGAATGGAAAACTTCTCACTTCGGTTTATCAATCAAACTGACGTGCGCGGCGACGACGCGCCAGCCGTCGGGAAATTTCACCCAGGTCTGCATCTGGCGGCCGATCTTGCCGGGTGCCGAGGGGCGCTCGTATAGCGTCGCGGCAACCGCGAATTGCGCGGCCGTAGGTGGTGATGACGGTGCGTGACAGCGTTCTGCCCAGCGCCACCGGCGAGCGGGCGGCGCGGAACGCCTGAATTTCCCCGGACCCGTAGAGATTTTCGCCGGCGCCATAGCGGATGGTGCGCTCATCGTCGCGGAAGAATGCGTCGAGCACGGGCACGTCGTTTCTCACCAGCGCCTTTTCGTACGCATCGAATGCGGCCCGCACCTCGGCCACGACTTCCGGCAGGTCGATTTCCATTGTCTTGCTCCCTAGAGTTTTGGTTTGGGCGCCGACACCGCGCCCATCTGCTCGAGCGCATAGGCGATGCGCAAGGCGATATCCTCGCGCCAGGGCGCGGCGATGATCTGCACGCCGATCGGCAGCGGCGTTAGCGGTACCGGCACCGTCACCACCGGCAGCCCGATGAACGAGATCGGCTGCGCGTAGATGCCCAAATTCGCGCGCACCGGCATTTCGACGCCATCGAGCGTGAAGGTCTGCTGGCCGAGCCTGGGCGCGGTGCAGGGCGTCGCGGGAGCGAGGATGGCGTCGCAATCCTTGAACAATTCGAGCACACGCTCGCGATACCAGCGGCGGAATATCTGCGCTTTCACCACCAGGGAAGCCGGCACCATGGCGCCGGCGAGCAGGCGGTCGCGCACCGCCGGATCAAAATCGCGCGCTTGCTTGCGCAGCCGATCGAGATGCAGCGCCGCGCCTTCGGTGGTGGTGATGACGTAGGCCGCCGCGCGCGCGCGGGCTGCTTCGGGAATCTCGATCCCGCTCATCGCGCCCGCCGCCTTGGCGATGCAATCGAGCGCGGTCAGCGCCTCGGGAAATGCGCCCTTCTTGAAGTAGCCGCCGGCGACCTTGATGCGCAAACCATCGAGCCCGCGCGAAAGCTCAGGCGTTGTGAATTCGTATGCGCGCCCGGTGCACGCGGCGTCTTCCGCATCGGGCCCCTGCATCACGTCATAGCTCACCGCCAAATCGAGCGCCGAGCGCGCGAACGGCCCGAGATGATCGAAGCTCGCCACGAACGGAAAGCTGCGCGCGCGCGAAAGACGCCCGTAGGTCGGCTTCAGCCCGAAAATGCCACACAGCGAGGACGGCACCCGGATCGAACCATTGGTGTCGGAGCCGAGCGCGAGCGGCACCATACCGCCGGCGACCGCGCCGCCCGAGCCGCCCGAGGAGCCGCCGGTCATGCGCGTGAGGTCATGCGGATTGCGCGAGGGGCCGTCGTGCACGTTCTCGCCGGTGAAGTCGTAGGCGTATTCGCCCATGTTGAGCGCGCCAACCAGCACGGCGCCGGCCGCCTCCAGCCGTTCGATCAGCGGAGAGTCTTTCTGCGCGGGCGGGCGGGCGCGATTGATCTTGGAACCGGCGACGGTGGCGAGCCCAGCGATATCGAACAGGTTCTTGACCGCGAAGGGCACACCGGCGAGCGGCAGTTTCGATTTATCGGGCGCGGCATCGATCGCGCGCGCCTTGGCGCGGGCGCGATCGGCGGTAACGGCGGTGAAAGCGTTGAGCGCCGGGTTGCGCGCAGCGATAACGCCTAGTGCATTGTCGATGACCGAAAGTGCGCTCGCCTCGCTTGCTGAGACCGCTTTGGCGATATCAGCGGCATGCGCCCATCCCAAATCTTTGCTCATCGATTCAGGCCTTATAGATCGGGGCGGGCTCGGCCTCGTCCGGCAGCGCGAACGCGGCGACGAACTTGGCATGCTTGAGCGTAACCTCGAGATTGGCCTTCACGGCCGGTATCCATTCCGGCTCGAGCGGCAGTTCGAGCGTCTTTGCCGCAGCCGTAATGAAGTCGTCGAGCGGATCGGTGGCCATGGCGCGTCCTGTCCGGTTCTGTTCGTTCGGGAGAAGCAAATTCGCTGCCAACAGATCGCAGGTCCGGCAATCAGGCAAGCATCGACGGCCATATTCTTGGCGGCCCCGGGCGGGCCCTAGTCCCCTTTTCCCTGCCCCCTCGCAAAATCAGGGGGACGGAGCGGTTGCGTGGGCTTGCCTGCGTGCCCGCTTTTGACCCACGGCGCCTCGCAAGACACGCCATGCTCCCGACCATAAACCCGGTCTGAAATCGGCTGATTACGGACAGTTTTCATGGTCGGGACGCTGGTTCAACGGCGGCCCTCCGCCATCCTCGCGGCCGCCTTTGCTGGCCATGATCTCGTTGAATTTGAACAGCGCTCGTTCAAATTTGTCATTGAAGAGCCACATCGCATCGAGGATTTCGCGGTAGATTGCAGATGTCTTTGCCCTGTCAGTTTGTCCAAAGGTGAAGATGCTGTTGTTTCGCAAATATCCCATGATGGTCGGGTCGGAAATTTTATAGTTGACCAAGTTGCCCGACTTGAGAGCGGATCTGGTCGGGCTAGGGATTATTTGAATAAGCTCAAAGAGCTTCATTTGATCGATTGGATCCGGCAGCGTCGCCACGATCTCCGGTATTTGCAGGAAAAGATCCGCGTGTGACGCCGCAAGGGCATCTCTCACGGCGGTCCAATGATTGAACCTATGATCCAATTTGCCGGCCCTGGACTCTTCCGCGTCGTCGCGAGCGCTAAGTGCAGGATCAAAGGCCCTTATCGACGCTTTGATCGCCGCCCATCTCTTTAGACCTTTTCGATCCTCGGATGGACCCGCTTGCAAACTTCCTTTGTAGGTATTCGAGCGCGCATTCCCCACGTTTTGATTGCCATTTGTCTCGGCAAAAAAAAGTCCCAGACTGATACGACCTGCCGCTTCGGCATTTGTCGCATCAAGGCCCTTGGCGCGCGCAATGGCGATTCCTATGTCGACAACGTCCCTGCATGGAGTACGTGAGCTTTGCGCGTTGCCGGGTGGCGCTTCCATGACGCTGAAGAGACCTCTATACTCTTCGATCAGCGGCTCAGTGTCGGCGTCAAAGTATGCCGGAGGAATTCCGAATTTATTGGGTCGCCCGATTTTGGCCGGAATCGCGTCGGTGAGATCTTTGTATGCGCTCATCATGTTGATGCGGGCACGGTAGAGTGCCTGTCCCGGCAGGTTCGGCAGATCTTCACGCGAATTGATCTGCGCGCGCCGCTGGCTCAAGATCGACTTGAAATCGTTGACTGCATTGTTGTACGTAGCGAGCGCATCCGACTGTGCTTTTGTGAGCGTGCCTGACTGACCCTGTGCGGGGGACGTGAAGCCAAGATTGCCGATGTTGCCCGGGACGAGCGCCGCGACCATGTTGACGATCGCATCGATGGCGTTTGAAATCGGCGGCGTAAAGAAAACCACCAGAGCAAGAGCTGTGGCGGTATAACTTTTTCTTCCCATGGCGGTTTGCCAATGCCTCAGTTATAGCCAGGTGCAACTCATCAGATCGTAAACTAAAAAACTCACCACTTGGCGATCCAACCCGATGCCAGTAACACCAATACGCTCCGCCCCAAAGTGCAACACCGGGATGCTCCTAGCCAAAATTACGGTAAGAACGGACATCTTGGATAGAGGGCTTCACGTCCGTTAATGACCCTTGGAAGGCAACATCAACACCTATTGGCCGCGCCGGGTAGCCATTGAGGCGCCGCGCGCCCTCTTCCGGACCATGTCCTAGACCGCGAACATCGAGCCTCCGCCGGTCCGCCGAGCTATACTGCAGGGTGCCGTTCACCTGCCAAGGAGGGGACATGCGGACCACTGTCTGCGCCATTGTTGCGGCGATCGGCCTTGCCGTGCATCCGGCGTTCGCGCAGGCCGACCGCACCGCAGCGACGTTTTGGAAAACCGTGCAAGCAACCTGCGACGCCACAGCGGCGAAGCCTCCAAGCGGGCTCGGCCAGCGTATCGCGCAAACGGCGATCGACGAGTTCACCCTTTTCGGCGGCCATCAGATCGATTTCGAACGGCCGGCTGTTCCACTTCGGCCGGACCGAAGCGGAACACCGGGAGGAAGACAGTGGCAGCCGGCCGGGAAACGTCGGCGATCTCGGCTGGTGGCAGGTGATGAAATACTGGCGGGCGCTCTATGGCGACGACTTCGGGGACAAGCTCGAGGTGCGCGGCTATCGCGACGCTTCGAACTCGACGCAGGAGATGCAGGGCACGGCACTATTGCGGCCCACTGTCGACCAGCTCCTGCGCGCGGCCGATGCTGAGTCCGATCCGGAGGTGCGCGAAACCCTGCGCGAGGCCGCGCTGCGCGCAGCCATTATCGATACGCCGTGGTCGGCCGCCTTTATAAGCTACGTGATACGGCAGTCGGGCGTCGCGACGAACGCGTTCCAATTCTCCAACGCCCATCGCGCCTATATCTATGATGCATTCGCGGCGAGTGTGGCCGAGCAGACCCACGAGGCCGGCGACCGTATCTATCGTGCGTGTCCGGTCTCCACAACCAGACCCCGCGCGGGCGATCTGATCTGCCATCAGCGCGAGCCCGCGCTCGCCGACTCCAGCGACGACGCCGTGCGCGAGCGCATCCGGGCGGAGCTCGCCGGCAGCACCGACGCGCGCTCGGTCCGGCGCACCCATTGCGACGTGGTCGCGTATGTCGATGCGCCGGCGCGCAAGATGTACGTAATCGGCGGCAACGTCTCGCAGTCCGTCACCGCCAAGAAGCTGAACCTGCGGCGCGATCTGAAATTTTCGGCCGAGCAAATCGGCAATTGCGGCGGCCCGGGCCAGTGGACCTTGCCCGAGCCCTCGGCCCAGACGCCGCGCAAACCGAGCCGTGCTGCCAAATGCTCGCTCAACGACAGAAAATGGTTTGTGCTATTACAGTTGAGGTGAACCGCAGGGAGGCTCAACGTCGAATTTGCCTGCGCGATGAATTTTGCCATAGAATCAGCCAGAATAATTGTTAGCTGCGGTCGAGGGATAGAAGGGCGCTCAATTGTTTCCGGCACGCTATTTTGCTGCTGCTGCCATCACGGCACTCCTGCCGATTGCGGGTGCATTCGTCGTCTTCCTTTGCTCGGCAACGGAACCACGGGCGCAAGCTTCACCCGGCGCCTGTGAAGATGCAGCCGAGCTCGCGGTCCTGCCCTCGCCGATCGCGCCGTGGAAGGGCGCGCCCTTGCGCGTCATCTTCGCCGCGGAGAAACCGTTCGAGGGCGAGCTTTCGTTGATCGCACCCGACGGAAGCGTCGCAGCCAAATCGCGCGACCGGCACGGCGGCCCGCCGTATTTCTGGTTCGCCGAAGTGGCATCGCCGGCCGCGGGGACGTGGCACGCGACGCTCGCGCGCGGCCGCGCGCCGCCCGAATGCAGCACGATCACGCGCGACATCGCCGTACGCGCTGACCGACCGCCGCCGCCACGCGAGACGCCGGGGAGCGTCTGGCCCATTCGCAACACATGGAATCGCGCCACGGAAAACCTGTTTTCCGCCTGGATCGAGAAGCTTTTCGACGACCCCCTGGATGCGACGCCATCGTGGCCGGCGCTGCACGAAGTGCTGCGCGATCGATCGCGCAATGTGCTGTTCAATTATCTGGGTATCGGCGAAGACGAGATGAGAATCGTACTGCGGCCCGACTGCGCCGACCTTCCTTACTTTTTGCGCGCATATTTTGCGTTCAAGATGGGGCTGCCGTTCGGTTATTCGATCTGCACGCGCGGCGGCGGCGGCGCGGCACCCCGGTGCCCCACGTGGACGAGCATTTTCTCACCGCCCCAACCGGAAAACGCGCCAGGAATCTCATCGCAGACGCCTCCCCAGCCAACCGCGCAGGCGCCGAATGCGCTTGCGGCACCACGGCCGGGGCTCGCCGCGGCATTCGGTCGTTATTTGCCGAACCTCGCCAACGGCGTCCATTCCGGATCGGCGCGAACGCTGGCGAGCGACAGCAACACCGACTACTACCCCGTACCGCTCAAGCAGGAGACGCTGCGCCCGGGAACCGTATACGCCGATCCCTACGGGCACGTTTTGATGATCGTGCGGCGCGTGCCGCAGTCGGACGACGCGGCGGGCGTCATTCTCGCCGTCGACGGGCAGCCCGACGGGACGGTTGCGCGCAAGCGCTATTGGCGCGGCAATTTCCTGTTCGCCCAGAACCCCGCGCTCGGGAGCGCGGGATTCAAGCGCTTCCGACCGATCATGCGCGACAAGACTGGCGTCTTGCGGCGGCTGACCAACGACGAAATCGCGAAAAATCCGCAATACGGCGACTATTCGCTTGATCAGTCGCGACTGGGCATCGAGGACTTCTACGACCGGATGGATGACGTGATGTCGCCGGCGCCGCTCGATCCTTTGATTGCGATCAAGGACGCCATCGCGTCGCTCGAAGAGCAAGTGAAGGTGCGCGTGACTTCGGTCGAAAACGGACGAAAGTTCCAGAACAGCGGCCGAGGCGACGCGGCCATGCCGGACGGCGCGGTGATCTTCGAGACGATTGGCGCGTGGGAAGATTTTTCGACGCCGGCGCGTGATTTGCGCCTGTTGATCGCGATCGATGTAGTGCGCGGATTTCCGGATCGCGTCGCGCGCCGGCCCGAGCGCTACGCAATGCCGAAGGATAAGAGCATCGCGGTCGTGAAAACCGAATTGGAGAGCGTGCTCGCATCGGAGCTTCCGGCGCGCAAGTTTTCGTATCCGCGCAGCGATGGCTCCCAGTGGACGCTCGCGCTCAAAGACGTGGCTGACCGGGCGGCGGATCTCGAGATGGCGTACAACCCGAACGACTGCGTCGAGCTGCGCTGGGGCGCGCCGGACAGGAGCGAAGAGGCGTCGACCTGCAAACGGCACGCGCCGTCGGCGCAGCGCGCGAAGATGACGAAGTACCGCACTTGGTTCCACGAGCGTAATCGGCCGCCGCGCGTTTAGCAGCCAAGGCGATTGGTCTCAACGTCCGCGACACGCTCATCGGCCGCACCGATGAGGTGATCGAATAAGATTTTTCGATGGCGGTTATTGGCGCGAAGTAGATATGCCGCGCACGGCAAGATGAGCCCTACTCCACAAACGTCCCGCGCCGCCGCTCGCTGGCGTATTTGACCAGCGCCAGGAAGCGATAAAGCCCGTGCACGAATTTTCCGTAGGGCATGCTCAAAAACAGCCCGAGCACCACGCCGAGGTGGTCTGCGAGCAGGATGCCCATCGATGGTGCATCGCGATAGACCAGCAGGAGAAATCCGGTGAGGCTTGTGAGAAACAGCATCAGCAGGAAGGCGATGTTCATGTCGTCGCGTGCGCCGTCGACAAGGACGGGATCGCGCTTGCGTCCCAGCATGAACAGACCGGCCGGCCCGATCAGCAGGCCGACGCCGCCGATGCTGCCGAGCACGACCGGCAGGCTAAACAACGAATAGGGCGCGTGCCAGCCGAAAACGTAATGATAGATCGTGGCGACGCTGGTTGCGGCAAAGCAGAATAGAAAGCCGTAGAAGGTGAAATGGTGAAAGATGCGCCGCCATGGCGCCGGCGTTTCGTCTTCGCTGGTGCAGCCGCCTCCGCCGCCGTGCAAATTGCGCAGATGCGCGGTGTCGCCGACCGCCTGCCAGAAGGCGGCAAAGCCGGCGCGTGGGGCGTCGCCGTTGATGTCGCGCCAGAACGCGTGCAGGCTGAAGGTGAAGGCGGCGATGACAAAGAGCGTGACCACGCCGAACAGCGCCACCATAAAGCTGTGCGGCATCACTTTGTAGAAATCGCCGGCATGGCGCGCTTGCAGCACCGCCGGGTCGACCAGCACGGAAAAGCCGGCGACGAATGCGGCGACGCTGGCCGCCGTTACAATCGTGATCACAATCCCGTTGTTGGCAAATGCCGCCGCGAAGGCGCGCGGCCAGGCATATTGCGCGTAGCTGTCGTTGCGCAGCTTGGCGAACGCGGCCGGCACATTGACGTTGAATTCGTGCGGCGGCGAATATTGGCAGTCGATGTAGCAGGCGCCGCACTGGTGGCAGAGATTGGCGAGATAATTAAGATCGGCGTCGGCGAAGGTGCGCCGCATCTCCATCGCCGGGAACACGGCACACAGGCCCTCGCAATAGCGGCAGGCATTGCAGATTGTCATCAGCCGGTCGGCTTCTCGTAAATTCTCAGTTGCGTGCATGCGACGCCGCCCCCTGCCCTGCCAGGCGGCCGAACACGGCGCCGATGGTCATGCCGATACCGGCTAGATAGCCCTTGCCCAGCACATTGCCGGCCATTATCTCGCCGGCAGCGAACATATTGCCGGACAGCGTGCCGTCCTGGAGCAAAATGCGCGACTCTTCGTTCACGCGCACGCCCAAATAAGTGAACGTGATGCCGGGGCGCAGCGGATAGGCGTAATAAGGCGGCTGGTCGAGTTTGCGCGCCCAGTGGCTTTTGGGGATGGCGAGGCCGGAGGTCGCACAGTCGTCGAGCACGGTGTGATCGAACCTGCCCGGCCTGACCGCGGCGTTGAACTCCGCGACCGTCTTCTCCAGCGCGGCGGGATCGAGCGTGAGCTTGGTGGCGAGTTCGCCAATGGTCGGCGCCTCGATCGCCGGAAAGATCGACGGCATGAACATATGGAACGATTTGGCATCGACGATCGTATAGGCGGTCTGATCCGGCTGCTGGGCTACTAATCGGCCCCAGATCGCGTAACGTTTGGGCCAGGTGTCCTCGCCCTCGTCGTAGAAGCGCTGCGCTTGCGCGTTGACCACGATGCCGAACACGATGCTGTCGAGCCGGGTGGCAATGCCGCCATCGAACTTGGGCGCGCGCGCGTCGATCGCCACCGCGTGGCATTGCGTCGGATCGCCGACCGCCATCACGCCGGCATCGAGCAGCATGCGCAAGACGTCGCCGCGATTGTAGGGCGTGCCGCGAATGAGGAAATTGTCGGCGGCCGCGCCCCAGTGTTCCTTGAGCCATTCGATATTGGCTTCGAAGCCGCCGGCGGCGGCCACCAGCGCCTTGCCGCGGATGGCGTATTGCCGGCCTTTATGCTTGACCACCGCCGCCATGAAATACCCGTCCGCGACGTTCAACCCGACCACCGGAGAATTGTAGATCACACCGACGCCGAGCGCCTCGGCGCGCCGATACAGCGCGTTGAGCGCGCCGCGCCCGCCGCCGAGGAAAAACGCGTTGGTCTTGCCTAGGTTGAGCGTGCCTCCGAGCGGCGGCTGGAAACGCACGCCCTGCTCGTCCATCCAGCCGAGCAGTTCGCGCGAGCGATCGATGGTGAGCTTGGCCAACACCTTGTCGGTCTCACCGCCGGTGACCCGATAAAGATCGTCGAGAAACTCGTCCTGCGCATAAGGTCCGGTCATGGTCGGCGCGGTGCCATCGTGCGACAGCCGCAAATTGCGCGTGTGGCGGGTATTGCCGCCGCGATAGAAGGCGGGCGCGCCCTCGATCACGATCGTTCGGCAGCCGGCGCGCGCGCAGGTGATGGCGGCGCACAACGCAGCATTGCCGCCGCCCAGCACCACCACGTCGAAAGGTTCGTTGAAATTCGTTGCCGGCATCGTACTGATTTCAGATTATGAAGACGGCTCCGGCATTGTGCAAGGGTTGTGGAATTGCCGGCCGGATCGTGATCGAGGACGCCGACGACTCGCATCCCGTGCTATGGCGGACGAACGCAATGCCCGGGCTGGAAGGTGCTGGCAATGGCTGACCAATTTCCCCCCGTGGGGGCCTGCGACTGCCACGTGCACGTGATCGGGCCGAAGCAGAGCTTTCCGCTGGCGGCAGGGCGCAGCTACACGCCGATGGATGCAACCGTCGACGCGCTTGCCGACATGTTGCGCCGCCTGCGGCTTGACCGCGTGGTGCTGGTGCAGCCGAGTTTCTACCGCACCGACAATACCTGCATGCTCGATGCGATGGCGCAGCTCAAGGCCGCGCGCGGCGTCGCCGTGCTTCCGCCGGTGGCCAACGACGATGAATTGGACGCCCTCGACGATCAGGGCATTCGCGGCCTGCGCGTCAATATCGCGACCGGCGGGGCGGCCTCGTTCGACGCGATGCGCCGCGACATCGAGGCGGCGGCGCGGCTTTGCGAGCGCCACGGCTGGCATGTGCAGATTTTCGTTCCGTCGGAGGCGATCGAGCCGCTGGCGCCGGTCCTGCTGGAACTGCCGGTGGCGACGGTGATCGACCATTTCGGGCTGATCGCGCCCGGGCCTGAGACCGCTGCGCTGCGCGCGCTTCTCAAGCTGCTGCAATCGGGCCGAGTCTGGGTGAAAATTTCCGGCGCCTATCGCATCGCCGAGGATTCCGCCGACGCGCACATCGGGCTGTTGGCGCGCAAGTTGTGCGAGGCAAACCCTGAGCGCATCGTCTGGGGCTCGGACTGGCCGCATACGCCGCGTCATGACGTGCGGCCATCGCGGCCAAGCGAGGCCGAGTTGCCGTTCCAGGATATCGACACCAAGGCGTTGCTCGATCTGGTGCCGCGCTGGCTCGGCAATGACGCCTTGGTGCAGCAGGTGCTGGTGAAAAATCCGGCGCGGCTTTACGGGTTTTGAGAACGCTCCGGTCAGCCGCGCGGCGGGTAGACGCCCTGCAAGGCGATGCAGAAGTTGAACGTGAGATAGGGCATCAGATTGTTGTGCGGCTGGTTGCCGCCGGCCGGGGAAAGCGCATCAAACGCAAGCTGGACCAAATTGGTGTTGGTGGTAGGTCGTCACGGGGCGGCCGCTCAAGACATCGCTTATGCGATCGCCGCCGCCACCCGTGCGCCGAAGGCGTCGGTGCCGAGCTTGCCGCCCATGTCGGGCGTGCGGCCGTCCGGCTTGGCGATGACGCGGTCGAGCGCGGCCTCAATCGCCGCGGCAGCGCGCGTGAGCCGCGCATCGTCCCGCCGCTCGCCGAGCCAGGCGAGCAGCATCGCCGCCGAGCCGATCAGCGAGGACGGATTGGCGATGTTCTTAGCCGGCGATGTCGGGCGCCGAGCCGTGCTGCGCCTGCGCCACCGCGTGCGCGGCGCCGGCATTGAGCGAGGCGGCGAGCCCGAGGCTCCCGGCAATCTCGGATGCCTCATCCGATAAAATATCGCCGAACATGTTGGTGGTGACGATCACGTCGAACGCGCTGGCGTCGCGGATCAGCAGCGCCGCCATGGCATCGATGATGCGCTCCTCATAGGCGACCTGCGGATAGCGCGCGGCGACCGCGCGCGTGCATTCGAGATAAAGCCCGTCCGACACGCGCAGCACATTGGCCTTGTGCACCGAGGTGACCTTTTTGCGCCGCTGCATGGCAAGCTTGAACGCGGACTCCGCGATGCGGGTTGAGCCTTCGCGCGTGATCTTGCGCACGGCGAGCGCGAGGTCCGGCGTCGGCATGAATTCGCCGGGGCCGAGATGCATCGACCGATCGGCGTAGAAGCCTTCGGTATTCTCGCGCACGATCACGAGGTCGACCGGCGAGCCGCAGCGCGGCGGAAAGCCCTCGCGCGAACGCGCCGGGCGGATATTGGCGTAGAGATCAAGCCGCTTGCGCAATTCGCCGGACGGATTGAGGCCGCCGTCGCTGCGCGGCGGATAGTCATTGTGCGAGACCGGGCCGAGCAGCACGCCATCGGCGGCCTTGGCGGCAACTTCGACCGCATCCGGAAACGTGGTGCCGGCCGCCTTGTGCGACGCCCAGCCGATCGCCGCGGTCTCGAAAGCAAGGCCTAGGCCGAACTTGGCGTCGGCCGCGCGCAGCACGGCCAAGGTGGCGGCGGTGATCTCGGGGCCGATGCCGTCGCCTTCCAGCACCAAAAGGCGTAGGCCCGATTTGGCGGTCATTTCCGGCCCACTCCCCGCTTCTTTCCCCTGGAACGCTTTTACTTTTTAGCCCAGATGCGCACTATCCGTCCCGCACATAGTCGGATAAGCCCGGCATCATGTCCGGCCAATCCCGAAAAATTTATGTTGCGTTCGACGCTGACCTCGCCCTTCGGCCGCAAGGCACGTATGGCGGTGGATGTGCTCGGATTGAGCGACCGCGTCGTCGTCGAGCCGGCCAACCCGCAGGATCCGGCCGACACGCTGCTGCGCCAGAACCCGCTCGGCAAGATGCCCTGCCTGGTCACCGCCGACGGCAGCGCGATCTACGACAGCGGGGTGATCATCGAATTCCTCCAAGAGGTCGCCGGCACCGACCGGCTGGTTCCGGCGCGCGGGCCGGCCCGCTTCAAGGCACTGACGCTGGCGCGGCTCGCCGACGGCATCACAGAAGCCGCGCTGCTGATCGTCTACGAGACCCGCTTCCGCGATCCGGGCATGCATTCGGACCGCTGGCTGGCAAACCAGCGGGCGAGGATCAACCGCGCGCTCGCCGCCTTCGAGGCTGCCCCGCCCGATCCCGCCAAGACCGATATCGTCGCCATCGGCTTGGCCTGCGCGCTCGGCTATCTCGATTGGCGCAAAGGCGTCGACTGGCGGCCGGACTATCCCAGACTGGTTGCGTGGTTTGACCGCCTTCATCAAGAACGAGCCGGCGTTCGAGCGCACGCGCGCGCCAGCCTCTTAAGGATATTCAATGGCCCAGCACAACGCCGACACGCTCGCCGATCCGCCCTATTGGACGGCGAACGCCGTCGCAAGCCGAAGCTGAAGCTACCGCCCGGCGCCTGCGATGCGCATGTGCATGTGTTCGGGCCGCGCGCGCGCTTTCCGTTCGCGGATGGGCGCACCTACACGCCATCGGATGCGACGAAGGAAATGCTGTTCGCGCTGCACGCGAGGCTCGGCATCGAGCATTGCGTGATCGTGCAGCCGAACTGCCACGGCTTCGACAATGCGGTGACCGAGGATGCCATCGCCGCCACCGGCCAAGCCTACAAGGGCATCGCACTGGTGCCAACAAACGTGAGCGACGCCGAGCTGAAGCGGCTTTCCGCCGCCGGCCTGTGCGGCGCGCGCTTCCATTACATGCGGCATCTTTCCAAGGGTGCGACGATCGATGACGCGATCGCGCTCGGCAAACGGCTTGCCGATTTCGGCTGGCATCTGCAGATCCACATGGAAGCCGACCTGATCGCGGAGCTGGCGCCGGCGATTCTGCGCTCGCCTGTGCCGGTGGTGATCGACCACATGGGGCGGATCGATGCCTCGCTCGGGCTCGATCAACCGGCCTTCACGGCTTTGCTCAGGCTGATGGCCAACAAGAATATCTGGGTGAAAGTGAGCGGCGCCGACCGCATCAGCCGGCAGGGTCCGCCTTACGCCGGACGCGGTGCCGTTCGCCCGCAAGCTGGTGGCGGAATTCGGCGACCGCGTGGTCTGGGGCACCGACTGGCCGCATCCCAATCACACCCACAGACCCGACGACGGCATGCTGGTGGATATTCTGGCCGAGATCGCGCCGGGCGAACCCGCGCGGCAGGCTTTGCTGGTCGACAATCCGCAACGTCTCTATCGCTTTGCGCCAGCCGGACAGCGCGCTGCAGGTGCCGCATGAGCGGGCGCCTGCAAGACCGCATCGCAATCGTCACCGGCGCCGGCTGCGTCGGCCCCGGCTGGGGCAATGGCCGCGCCACCGCGGTGCGCTTTGCCGAAGAAGGCGCCAGGATTTTCGCGATCGACCGTGATCTCGATAGCGTCACCGAGACCGTCGAGCGCGTTAAGTCCGTGGGCGGCGAAATCGTCGTGCAGCAATGCGACGTCACCGACAACGCCTCGGTCGCAGCCATGGTGGCGGCCTGCCTTGCGCGCTTTTCCCGCATCGACGTGCTGGTCAACAATGTCGGCGGCTCGGCCGCCGGCGGCCCGGTAGAAATGGCCGAGGAAGTCTGGGACGCTCAGGTCGATTCCAATCTCAAGAGCGTGTTCCTCACCTGCAAGCACGTGCTGCCGGTGATGGAAAAACAAAAGAGCGGTTCCATCATCAATCTGGCCTCGACCTCCGGTCTGCGCTGGACCGGCGCTGCACAGGTCGGCTATGCCGCGACCAAAGCCGGCGTGATCCAGCTTTCGCGCGTCACCGCCGTGCAATACGCGGCGAAGGGCATCCGCGTGAACACCGTGGTGCCGGGGCAACTGCATACGCCGATGGTGGAAGCACGCCTCGCCAAGCAGCGCGCCGGCGGCGACGTCGAGGCGCTGCTCAAAGCGCGGGTGGCACGGATTCCGCTTGGGTTCATGGGCGACGGCCGCGATACCGCCAATGCTGCGCTGTATCTCGCCTCCGACGAGGCACGCTTCGTCACCGGCACGGAAATCGTCGTGGACGGCGGCATGACGGTGAGGTGCGATTAGGGTGCGAGCTTATTATCATTGCCGAAAGACCAGCCTGCGGAGCGGCAGCGATGCGATTTATTTGGACCGGCGCTAACCTGGATGGACTGGACGAGCAGCGGCCCCAATTCCGGTCCGCCGATAGAGAGCTTCTTGACCTTCTTCCTGCGCTGGGCCGCCGATCCGATGAACGTGATATATCCGCTGGCCGGACTGGTTATGGCGGGGCTCTACTGGTAGCTCGGCACCTGGCGGCGAGACCGGACTAGCGATTAAGCCATCTGCGCGCGAAGCCAAGCAGGCCCTGCGGCAAGAAAATGATCATCGCGATGAAAATAAAGCCGAGCGGGATCAAATAAGGGAACTGGTCGCCGAAAATGCGCGCCATCAATTCGCGCAGCAGCTGGAAGAAGCCGGCGCCGACGATCGGGCCGACCAAAGTGCCGATGCCGCCCATGACGTTGAAGATCACGGTATCGCCCGAAGTGATGAAGTAGACGAAATCCGGCGCGGCGAATTCATTCTGCACCGCGTAAAGCACGCCGGCGAGGCCTGCGAATAATCCCGACAGCATGACCGACACGACCTTGTAGCGCTCGACCGGATAGCCGATGGCGCGCGTGCGCTCCTCGTTTTCGCGGATCGACTGCAGCACCATGCCGAACGGAGACTGGGTGACACGCCGCAGGGCGAGGTAGGACGCCGTCACCACCGCCAGCACGAACCAGTGCATGGTAGTGGAGTTGAAGCGTACATCGTAGATGAAGGGGATCGAGAAATGCGGCCGCGTAAAGATCAGCCCGTTCTCGCCGCCTGTGACCGATGTCCAGGTGAAGATGATGACGTAGAAAATCTGGCTGAATATCAGCGTCGTGATGGCGAAATAGATGTCGCGCAGGCGTGTGGAGAAATAGGCCACGAACAAGGCCGCGCCAGCGGCCCCGACCAGCCCCAGCCCGATCGCCAGCCATAGATTGGGCGGGCTGACCAACAACAGCGCGGCGGCAGCGCCATACATGCCGAGCCCGAAAAAAGCCGAGTGGCCGAACGATATCATGCCAGTGTAGCCGATCAGCAGATCGGACGACATCGCCAACAGCCCCCAGATCAGCACCTCGGTGAGGAAACGGCGCCAGAATTCGGGCAGCACCAGCGGCGCCACAATCAAGAGCGCCATGACGACGCAAAATCCGATCCAGTAGATCTTGTTGGAGTATCTGGTCATTTCGGTGTCGGCACGAACAGACCGGTGGGACGGAACAGCAGCGTGAGGATCAAAACGACGAATGAGACGATCACCGCCTGCGAAGGGTTCACCCAGATCGAAGCGTAGGATTCAAGCAGGCTGATAAAGATGGCCGCGGCGATCGAGCCGCCGAGATTGCCCATGCCGCCGACCACCACGACGATGAAGGCCTTGAGCACCCAATCGAGCCCCATGGTGTGGCTGACGCCGGCCAACGGGGCGAACAAGACGCCGCTCGCGGCCGCCATGCCGGCGCCGATAGCGAAAACCCCGGTGTAGACCCACGGCACCGGGATGCCCATGGCCTGCGCCATCACACGGTCCTGGGTGGTGGCTCTGATCCAGATTCCGTATTTGCCGTATTTGAGGAACAGCCAGAAACCGCCGATGATAACAGCCGACAGCAGCGCTATCAGCAGCCGGTACCAGGGATATTCCAGATAGAACAGATTGAAATGGGCGGTGATCGGCTCGGTGATCTTGCGCGACACCGGGCCGAACTGCCACAGCACGTAGTTCTGCAAGATGAGCGATATACCGAAGGTGGCGAGGATCGTGGTCAGCGGATCGCGGCCTATCAGCGGGCGCAGCGTCACGATCTGCATCGCGGCGCCGAGCAGCGCCACGATCAGCGAGGCGAGGACGAGCGCGAGCCAGAAACTTCCCGTCGCCGTCAGAACCAGCACGCCGATATAGGCGCCCAGCATGAACAATTCGCCGTGCGCGAAATTCACCACGTCCATAATGCCGAATATCAGCGTCAGGCCCGATGCAACCAGCGCCAGGATCATGCCGGTGACGATGCCGTTCATGGTCTGGATCACCAGTTGATCGTAGGGGAAGGTCTGGAAAAACTGCACCACGGAGCCCATCGTTCAAACTCCCAGATACTGTTTGATCACAGGGTCGTTCACGTCGATCTCGGACGCCGCGCAATGGTGGCGTACCAGCCCCTTCTCCATGATGTAGACACGCTGGCTGGCTTCCAGCGTGAGCGGCACGTTCTGCTCGACCAGCAGGATGGCGACATCCTCCTTGTGCAGGATCTCAATGATGTTGCGGATCTGCGAGACCATGCGCGGCATCAGGCCTTCGGTCGGCTCGTCGAGCAGGATGATCTTGGGCTCCAGCATCATGGCGCGAGCGATCGCCAGCATTTGCTGCTCGCCGCCCGACAGAGTGCCCCCGGCCTGATCGCGCCGCTCCGCCAGGCGCGGAAAATACGTGAAAACCTTGTCGAGCAGCGCTTTTTTCGTTTCTTCCGTCACGCCGCCGCGGTCGAGCCCGGTGCGCAGATTTTCCATGACCGTGAGCAGCCGGAAGATGCGCCGGTCTTCCGGCACGTAACCGATGCCGAGATGGGCGAGCTTGTGCGGCGGCATGCTGGTGATCGCGTTGCCGTTGAGCAGCACCCTGCCCTGGCTCGGCTGCACCAGACCCATGATGGTCTTGAGCGTGGTGCTCTTTCCAACGCCATTGCGGCCGAGCAGACCGACCACCTCGCCCGGCCCGACAAACAGCGAGACGCCATTCAAGATGTGACTCTTGCCGTAATAGGTATGCACGTCCTCGACCAGGACTAGCGGCTGCGGGCTGGTGCCGGCTACGCTCATGTCCTGAGGTAGACCTCGAGCACGCGTGGATTCTGCTGGATTTCGTCCGGCGTGCCCTCGGCGAGAATTTCGCCGTAATGCAGCACGGTGATGCGGTCGGCGAGCTCCATGACCACGTGCATGTCGTGCTCGACAATCAGGATGGTGAGGTTCTTGGCGATTCTGCGCACCAACCGCATGGTGTCGTGGGTCTCGGCCGCGCTCATGCCGGCGGTCGGCTCATCGAGACAGAGCAACATCGGCTCGGTCGCCAGCGCAATTCCGATTTCTAGATTGCGCTGCTCGCCATGAGAAAGATTGGCGGCCAATTCGCCGGCCTTGCCGAGCAGCCCGACCGCATCGAGCGCGGCTTCGGCCTTTTCGTTGATGTCGGCGAAATCGCTATGGTGCGCGAGCATGTTCCAGGCATGTCGGCGCGATTGCGCGGCGATGCGCACGTTTTCCAGCGTGGTGGCGTTTGGCAGGATGTTGGTGATCTGGTAGGAGCGCGCGATGCCCTTTTGCGAGATCGCATTGGACGGCAGGCCGGTCACGTCCTCGCCGTTGAACAGAATGCGGCCGCCGGTCGGCTGCAGCACGCCGGTCAGGCAATTGAAGAAGGTGCTTTTGCCGGCCCCGTTCGGCCCGATGATGGCGCGGACTTCGTCCCGCGCCACCTCGAAATTAACCTGGGAAAGCGCGGCCAGCCCTCCAAAACGGACGGTCAACAGTTCGGTCTTCAGGATCGGCGCCGACGCGGCTCCCCGGCTGCTCACCGGGGAGCGCACGTCGGTCACAGGTTCTACGCTCACGTAGGATTTTCGCTTGCGCTACGCCGTCGTAAACTTGCAGGCCGGCGGCACCATCGTCCTTTCTCCCGCGACCGTCTCGAGCAGATGGTGCTTGCCGTTCTTGATCTCGAAGATGAACTGGCGAATGAACGCCTGGTGATCTTCCTTGCGGATGACACCGCCGCCTTGCGGGAAGTCGTCGCCTGCCGGCATCACGAGGCCTTCGAGCGCCTCGATCAACTTCATGGTGTCGTCGCGGCCCTGGAACTTCGACTTCTCCATGCCGAGCTTGAGCGCGTTAATCGACTCGTAGTTCGACTGCACGTAGCGGTCGGGCAACGGGCCGGACGGATCGACCTTGGCCAGCCGTACCTTGGCTTCGTCGTAGAACTTGCGCAAAGCCGGCGTATCGAGCGACCCTTCGAGCACCGGAATGTAGCGGTTGATGCCGACGAAGCCCTCGATCTTGTTGCCGAGCGCCGGCAGGTTGACCGATTCCGCGATGGCGCCGTCACCCGCCCACTTGTACTTCTTGGTAAGGCCGAGATCATAGGCTTGGTTGCCGATGGTGATGCCGTCCTTGCCGAAGAAGATACCGAACAGCCCGTCGAACTCGCCCTGGATCTTGGACAAAAACGGCGTCATGTCGGCGGTGCCGAGCGGAATTCCGGTGGTGCCGACCACCTCGCCACCCAGCTTCTTGATTTCCGCCGCGTAGGCGTCGCGCGTCGATTGGCCCCACGAATAGTCGGCATAGGCGATGTGCCACTTCTTGCCCATCTTGTTAATGAGATAGGGCGCGATTGCCACCGCCTGCGCCGGCGCGAATTCGTAAGTGCGGAAGCTGTACCGGTTGCACTTGCTGGTGGTCAGCGTGGTGTCGAGACACACGCTGATCATGTTGACGACTTTGTTCTCCTCGAACACCGGCATGCAGGCGAGGCAGATGTTGGAGAGAAAGCCTCCGACATGCACGTCGACCTTGTCCTCGACCAGCAGCTTCTCGGTCTTGCGGCGGCCGACGTCGGGCTTGAACTCGTCGTCGGCGATGATCACCTCAAGCGGCCTTCCGTTGACGCCGCCGGAGCCGTTGATGCGGTCGACCGCCATCTGCAGGCCGACCACCGCGGTCTTGCCGCCGAGGGCTGCCGCACCCGAGAGCGGCTGCAGCGAGCCGATTTTGTACGGCGCCGCAGCGCCGAAAGCCGCGCGCCACGGCGCCGGCACCAGCATGGCCGCGCCGATCGCACCGCCGCCCCAGCCGACGAGCGTGCGGCGAGTCATCTTGCCGCTGTACCAGATATCCTTCGCCCAATCTTCGTCTTGCCATTTTTCAGTCATTGCGATTTCCTCCCTCTAAAGTTCGTTTGTTCCCACGAATGATTCATACCCGCGCGCCGACGCGGTCGCCGAAGCGATACAGGCAGCGATCCCCTCACGGCCCTAAGCGGGCTCTTCGAGAGACATTATCCCGCTATCCCGGCCCAAGTTTCAACCGCTATTTCCATATTGATGCAGGCAGCCTCACATGATCGTATGGCCTAAAGGACCGAACCGATGACCGTCACCCCTCTGCGGCGCGATGACGCTGGGCTGCCCGGCAGCGGACTTGCCGCGCGACGCGCGATCCGCGAAGGCCGCCATCGCGGGGTGACCTCCGGGCTGGCGCCTGGCTTCGTGCAGGGCAATCTGGCCATTTTGCCAGCGCGGCTTGCGGCCGACTTTTTGCGCTTCTGCCAACTCAATCCCAAGCCCTGCCCGCTGATCGGCAGTTCGGCGCCCGGCGATCCGCGCGTGCCGGCGCTGGGCGGGGATCTCGACATCCGCACTGACTTGCCGCGCTACCGCGTCTGGAAGAACGGCGAGTTGGTAGCCGAGCCGGAAGACATAACCGACTTCTGGCGCGACGATCTGGTGAGCTTTGTCATCGGCTGCTCGTTTTCCTTCGAGGAAGCGCTGATGGCCGACGGTATCGAAATGCGTCACATCGCACGCGGTAGCAACGTGCCGATGTACCGAACCTCGATTGCCACCAAGGAAGCCGGCCCCTTTCACGGGCCGATGGTGGTGTCGATGCGGCCGATGAGCCCGGGCAACGCCATCCGCGCCATCCAGATTACCACGCGCTTCCCGGCGGTGCACGGCGCGCCGGTGCATATCGGCAAGCCGGAACTGATCGGCATCCAGGATATTGCAAAGCCCGACTACGGCGACGCGGTGCCGGTGGGGGCCGACGAGATTCCGGTGTTCTGGGCTTGCGGGGTGACGCCGCAGTCGGTGATCACGACGGTGAAGCCGGAATTCTGTATCACGCATTATCCGGGCAGAATGCTGGTGACGGACCGGAAGAATACCGAGTTTGCGATTATGTAATTACGCCGCATCTCTCGCGGCGTTCTTGTCGAGCAACCCGGCTTCGATAAGCGCCTGACGAATGCGCGCGATCTCCGCGCGCTCGAGCTTGACTAGCGGCGGCCGCACCACCGCGCGCGGCAATTTGCCGAGCAACACCAGCGCCTCCTTCATGCGGTTGTGCATGTCGACGAAGGGATCGGCGTAGAACACGCGCGCGGTCGGTTCGATGCGGTCGCTGAGCCGCTTGGCTTCGGCGAGATCGTTGCGCTGCACGGCGCGGAACAGTTGCGCCTGCAGGTCGGCGATGACGCTGCCCGAACCCGACAGCAGGCCGTTGCAGCCCAGCACCAGCGAGGCGAACAGCCACGAGCTGTGCGTCGTGAGTACATTCACCGGCCGTTGCAGATTTTGCAGCGTGCGGACGTGCCATTCGTGGTGCGGTACGTTGCCGATCCAGTCCTTGATGGCGCGGATGGTCGGCACCTGCTCGCACAGTTTCAGCAGCGTGTCCTTCGGATAGCCCTGCCCGGTCGCCAGCGGATACTGGAACACGATCAGCGGCAGATCGGTGGCATCCGCAATGTGCCTGAAATGCGCGAGTGTCATTGCCGCATTCTGGCCAAGCGTGAACGGCGCCGGCGGAAACACCAGCAGCGCCGAGGCGCCGCCTTGCGTCGCCATGCGCGCGAGCCGCGCGGCCTCGACGCTGCCGTCGGCCCAGATGCCGTTGACGATCGGCAGCTTGGCGCCGATCTCGTCCTGCACGATGTCGAGCACGCGCCGCTGCTCCTCGAATGTGCAGGAGGCGACCTCGGTCGAATGTGCGTTGATGGTGATGGCGGAGAGGCCCTCAACCTCGGCCACATCGCGCAAATGCTTGCGGAAACCAGCCTCGTCGATGGACAGATCATTCTCGAACGGCAGCAGCACCGCCGGGATCACGCCGTGGGGAACATAAGTTGCGTGCCGTGGCATGACTTCTTCTCCTTTAGACGACCGCTTTGACCTTCGGCTCAATCTCGCCAGCATAGCCGAAATCAGCCGACAGGCGATCGGCCGCGGCGCGAACGCTACGCGCACGTTTCTGCAAGGCCTCGATCGACAGCCGCCAGACCGGCCCGGAAATGCCGATGGCGCCGGTCACCAGCCCGCTGAAATCGCGAACCGGCAGCGCCACGCAACGCAATTCGGGATCGAACTCGCCGTCGTCGATCGCCATACCGGCGCGGCGCACTTCCGCGATCTCGCGGCGCAGCGCCTCGGCGCCGGTAATCGATTTCGCCGTCTGCGGCTTCAGCTCGGTGCGCTCCAGAAACCGCTCGAACTGGTCTGGCTGAAGGGCTGCCAGCATGACCTTGCCGAGCGCGGTGCAATGCGCCGGGCGCATCACGCCGACGCGGTCGGTCAACTGGAAGGCGCCCGGACCGCTAGTGCGCGCCAGCACCACCACGGCATCGCCCATGCGCACCGAGAAATGCGCGGCTTCCCCCGTCTCGCGCGACAGATCCTCCAGCACCGGCGTGGCAAGGCTGACCATCTCGACTTCATCGAGCGCGCTGGCGGCAAGCGCGAACAGCGGGCGGCCGATGCGGTAGCGCTTGGAGTCCTTTAGCTGGCGCACATAGCCCAGCGACACCATGGTCTTGACCAGATGGAACGTCGTGCTGTTGTGCAGGCCGACGCGCTTGGAAAGCTCGGCCAGACCGATGCCGTCGCGGTTGCGTGCGATCTCTTCCATGATCGCGAAAGCCCGCCCAAGCGACTGCACGCCGCCGCCGCGCTGGCGGTCGGCCAGATCCTGGTCGATATTGCGGATGGGCGAAACGCGCGCGCGCGGAGACCCTCCGGTTGCGGCCCGCTGCTTGGTTCGCGCTCTCACTCTATCGTCTCCCGTTGCGAGGGCGGATGTTAGCATTCCGCCTTTTGCCCGTCACTGGATCGATCATTTCGCCGGCACCGGATCGCCCGGTATCCAGCGCTTGCCGAAGGCCGGCTCCTTCCAGGGCGTCGGCGGCAACTGCCAGGCGCCGGTCGCCGGCGGGCGCACTTCGGCGTCGACATGCACATCGATCACGAACGGCTTGTTGGCCTTGATGGCGTGTTCAAGCGCGCCCTTGAAGTCCTGCGATTTGGTGACGGTGATGGCCTCGACCCCGCAGGCGCGTGCCCAGGCGGCGAAGTCCGGATTGTACGGCTTGGCGTTGGAACCCTCGTGAAACATGGTACCGAGCTCGCGGCCACCGAACATCCCCAATTGAATGTCGCGGATCGAGACCCAGCCGAAATTATTCCAGATAACCCACACGACCGCGATGTTGTACTCGACCGCGGTGCACAGAACGTGCGGCACCATTGTGAAGCAGCCGTCGCCGGCGATCGCCACCACGGTCTTGTCGGGCGCGGCGAGCTTGGCGCCGAGCGCACCGGCGGCGCCGAACCCCATGCCGGAGAAACCCCAGGAGTTGAGCATGGTCTGCGGTTTGCGCGCCTTCCAGAACTGCATGTACCAATTGTGGTTGACGCCGACGTCGCAGCACAGAATGGCGTCGGCCGGCATCACGGCCTGGCAATCCGCAACGATCCGCTCGGGCCGGATCGGCGAAGCGTGGATGTCGAAATTCGGCTTTGTGAATTCCTCCCACGCTGCCTGCGCAGCCTTGATGTCGGCGTGCCAGGCCTTGAGCGCATCGCCGCGCTTAGGTCCGCGCCGCTCCACCTCGGTCAGCAACTGCCTCAGGAAAGTGCGCGCATCGGCCAGCACGCCGATGTCGGGCGGATAATTGCGGCCGAGTTCGGCCGGATCGACGTCGGCATGGATCAGCTTACTGGTCGGGAAATTCCACGAATAGCCCGGCAACCATGACGAGGCCGAACGGTCGTCGAAACGCGCGCCGACCGCGATCACCACGTCGGCGCGGCGGCCGGCTTCGTTCGCAGGGTAAGCGCCGTTGCGGCCGATGAATCCGAGCGACAGCGGGTCATTCATATCGATCGTGCCCATGCCGTTAGGCGAGGAGATCACCGGGATCTGCAGGCGATGCGCAAATTCGGTCAGCTCGCGGGAGGCTTCCGACAGCGTGACGCCATGGCCGACGAACAGGACCGGCTGCCTGGCTTTGAGGAACAGGTCGACGCAAGCCGTAATCTCTTCGGGCGAAGCACCGCTGCGCTGCGTGCCGAACGGCGGCGCGGGCTTCGGCACCTCCACGTCGTCTTCTTCCTGATAGACGTTGAACGGCACGTCGACGTTCACGGGACCGGGGCGGCCCGACAGCATGGTCTTGGAGGCTTGGCGCAACGCCAACGGCAACATGTCGACGCGTGTCGGCTGCCAACTGCGCTTGACCACCGGGCGGATGATGTTGGGAAAGTCAGCCTGGTAGTGGGTGTTGACCTCCTGGAACGGGCTGCGATTGAACTGCGAGGTCGGCACGTTCGAGGTAATCGCCGAGGATCGCGGAGGAGTCGGTGATGGCACAGGCGAGCGGCATCACGATATTGCAGGAGCCCGGACCGCACGATGTCAGCGTCGCCACCGCCTCATGCCGCACGCGGAAATAGGCGTCCGCCATGTGGCCGGCCACCTGCTCGTGCCGCGGCGACACCATCTTAATGCGGTCGCGCGAGGCATAAAGGGAATCGAGCATGCCCACATTACCGTGGCCGCAGATCCCGAACACGTAGGGAATCTTGCTATCGACCAGAAATTCGGTGATCAGATCGGCACCCTTCATTCGCGGCATTCTGTTTCCTACCCGTGCTACTTCCTGCGGGGCTTCGGCGTGTGCTAGGCGGCCAGAGCCCGCGTGAAACCGTCGTTTTTGCGGTTGCGATAATGCGAGAGAGACTTTAACCATATCGGTGGCGGATCGACAATATCGCACAGCCACTTGGGGCCACTTGGCGACGCCGCCTCGGCGGGCCACAACACCCAGCCGCCGTTCGTTCGAAAGCAGCCCAGCCGGTCATGAAAGCAGCGCCGTTCGAGTATTCCCGCGCCAGCGACATCGACGAAGCCTGCGCGTTGCTGGCGGCCGACGAGAGCGCGCGCGTGATCGCCGGCGGGCAGACGCTGGTGCCGATGATGGCAATGCGGCTGGCGCGCCCCACCCGGCTGATCGACATAAACCGCATCGCGGCCCTTTCCTATATCCGCGAGGAGCAGGACGCGGTCGCGATCGGCGCCACCACGCGGCAATGTCTGGTCGAGCGCGATGCCCTGGTCGCCAGCCGCCTGCCGCTGCTGGCGGGCGCGATGCCCTTCATCGGCCATGCCGCCACGCGCGCCCGCGGCACCGTCGGCGGCTCGCTCGCTAATGCCGATCCGGCGGCCGAACTGGCGCTGATCGCCATGACGCTCGACGCGGTGCTGGCCTATCGCGCGGCGGGCAAGACCAGCGACATGCCGGCGCGAGATTTCTTCGTCGGGCCGATGATCACCACGCTGCCGGCGGGCGCCGTGCTGACCGGCGTGCGTTTTCCGGTATGGCGCGGCAAGGTCGGCGTCGGCTTCCACGAGGTCAATGCCCGGCGCAGCGACTTTGCCTTCGTCTCGGCGGCGGCGCAGGTCGAACTGGGCGACGACGGAAAGTGCAAACGCATTGTCATTGGCGTTGGCGCAGTGACCGATTTTCCGCTGCGGCTGGAGAGCGCCGAGCGCGCCTTGCAAGGCGGCGCGCTCAACGACGCGGCAGTGAAGAAGGCCGTGACCGAGGCGCTGGCTGGAATCGATGCGCTGGCCGATCTGCATGCTTCGGCCGCCTACCGCCGCCGGGTCGCCGCCACGCTGGCCGCGCGCGCCATTGCCGATGCCCGCGAGCATGCGCTGGGGAGGAAACCCCATGCGCATTGAGCTTGACGTCAATGGCGCAACGCGCGAGCTCGAGGTCGAACCGCGCACGACCTTGCTTGATTGCCTGCGCGACCAGTTGGCGCTTACCGGCGCGCATGCCGGCTGCGAGCACGGCGTCTGCGGCGCCTGCACCGTGCTGTTCGATGGCGCTGCGGTGCGCTCCTGCCTGATGTTTGCGGCGCAGGCGCAGGGAACGCCGATCCGGACAATCGAAGGCGTGACACCCGGCCCCGGCGAGATGTCGGTGATCCAGGATGCGTTTTGCGAAACCCACGGCATGCAGTGCGGCTATTGCACGCCGGCGATGATCCTGGTCGCGCATGCGCTGCTCGCCGACAATCCGAACCCGACGCGCGAGCAGATCGTCGACGCGATCTCGGGCAATATCTGCCGCTGCACCGGTTACGCGCAGATCGTCGAAGCCATCGCTTTGGCGGCCGAACGCATGCGCGGCGCCAACCGGCCCTCGGAGTTGCGCAAATGAACGTGCCGGCCATCACCGCTTCGTCTCCGCCGACCGCCGCGTGCGCGAGGACCGCCGCTTCGTCGCCGGCAAAGGCAAATTCGTCGCCGATGTCGCGCTGCCCAATACCAAGCACGTCGCACTGGTGACCTGCCCGCACGCTGCCGCGCGCATCGTCAAGATCGATAAGAGCCGCGCGCTGAAAATGCCGGGCGTGCATTACGTGCTGGACGGGCAGGAATTGGCCCACGCCACGCTGCCGCTTATGACCGGGCTCGATACGCCCAACGTGCCGCGTCGACCGCTGGCTTTCGAGGTGGCGCGCTATTCGGGCGAATGGGTCGCAGCCGTCGTGGCCGACACAAGGGCGCTGGCCGAGGACGCGGCCGAAGAAATCGATATCGAATATGAGCCGCTGCCCTTTGTGCTCGACGCCGAAGCGGCGCTCGAAAAGAACAGCGTGCTGGTGCACGAGGCGCACGGCTCCAACGTGCTGCTCGACAAGACTTTCGTGTGGGGCGAGGTCGACAAGGACTTCGCCGCCAGTCCGCGCAAATTGTCGCTCCGGGTGAAATGGGGCCGCTCCTCCACGGTGCCGATCGAGACCTTCGGCGTGGTGGCGAGCTGGGATCCCTGGCGCGACATGCTCGATGTCTATGCCTCGATCCAGATGCCGCGCTTCGCCGACCAGATCGGCATCGCGCTGAAAATTCCGGTCACGTCGGTGCGCGTGCATCACGACGTCGACGTCGGCGGCAGTTACGGCGTCAAACGCGGCATCAAACACACGGTGCTGACGGGTTACCTGTCGCGCCGGCTCGGTTTCCCGGTGCGGCTGATCGAGGACCGGCTGGAGAACATGCGGGGCGGCGATGCGCACGGCCCGGAGCGGCTGTTCGATGTCGATGTCGCCTTCGACGATGCCGGCATCATCCGCTCCATGAAAATGCGCGCGCTGGAGAATGTCGGCGCCTATGCCGGGCGCTCGCCGTTCCAGCTCGGCAAGCCGATCGGCGCCATCGTCGGCCCCTACAAGATAAAAAGCGTGCAATACCGCGCCATCGCCGTGGTGACCAACAAGACCACGCAGGACGCGGTGCGCGGCTTTGGCCAGGCGCCGACTAATTTAGCGCTCGAGCGCGTTATGGACGAAGTCGCAAATGTGCTCGGCCTCGATCCGATCGAGATCCGCCGGCGCAATCTGATCAAGCACGACGAATTCCCGTATTTGATTCCGAGCGGCACTACCTACGACAGCGGCGACTACCACACCGTCATCGACAAGGTGCTCAGCGATGCCAACTACGACGACCTGAAGAAGGAACGCGATGCCTTGCGCGCGCCGGCAAGCTCGCCGGCATCGGCGTTTCCGCTTGCCTGGAGCCCTCCGGCGGCAACGCCACCTTCGAGGCGCTGCTCAATCCGGCCATCACCACCTCCACCTTCATGGACTCCTGCCGCATCAACGTGGACGGCATGGGGACGATCACTGCCACCATGCACACCACCTCCGCCGGCCAGGGCCACGAGACGCTGCTCGGCACCGTGATCGGCGAGGTGTTGCAGGTCGACCCCGACGACATCCGCATCACGCGGCCGGATTCGCTCAATTCACTGCCGAGCGGCACGCCGGTCGGCAGCCGCATGGCGATCATGCTGGGTGGTGCCGCTTTTCACGCGGCCAACAAGCTCAGGACCAAACTCACGACAATCGCCGCGCACGATCTCGCAATTCCGCTCGAACGCGCGGTCTACGACCAGGGCAGCGTGCATGACCGCAACGCCCCGCAGCACAAGCGCACATGGGCCGAGCTGGTCCAGATCGCGTTCCGCAATTATCACCGCATGCCGGCCGGCATGGAGCCGGGGCTCGCGGTCGAGCACGTCTACCAGGTGCCGACCGGCGGCACGCTGCCTGGCGCCGACGGGCGCGTGCAGATGTATCCCTGCTTCTCGTTCGAATTTCATCTTATTCTGTTGAGCATCGATCCCGAGCTCGGCCGGCCGGAGATCGTGCGCTACCGCCTGGGCCACGACTGCGGCACGCAGATCAACCCCAAGATCGTGCGCGGCATGACCATGGGCGGCATCGCGCATGGCATCGGCGCCGCGCTCTACGAGGAGTTCGCCTATAACGACGACGGCCAACTGATCGCGCAGACCTTCATGGATTATCTGCTGCCGTCCTCGCATGAAGTGCCGGCGGTCGAGATCGTCGATCACGAGACGCCTTCGCCGCATACAGTGCTCGGGCAGAAGGGCTCGGGCGAAAGCGGATATCTCGGCGCGCCGGCGGCGGTCGCCAATGCCATCAACGACGCGCTGCGCCCGCTTGGTATTGCGATCAACACGCTGCCGATCAAGGTTTCGAAGCTCGGCGACATGATCGCGGACGCGCAAGAAAGACTAAAAGCCAAAAAGGGAAGTTAAATGATCGTCGATTGCCACGCCCACCTGGTGCCGCCGGAGTTGCTAGGCGCGATCCGCAAGGACGCCGCGAACTTTCCCAACGTGCGGCAGATCGAGGACGGCGGCAGCCTGGCGCTCGCTTTCGCCGGCGGCAAACCGACACGGCCGGTGTCCAAGCCGCTGTCGGACATTCCCGCGCGGCTCGCCTGGATGGCCAAGCAGTCAATCGACAAGCAGGTGGTCGGCGGCTGGGTCGATATGTTCGGCTACGAATTGCCCGGCGCCGGAGGCCGAAGCATGGTGCTCGGCTCGCCAATGATACGCTGCTCGCCACCACGAAAGCCGAGCCGCATTTCGTGCCGCTGGCGACCGTGCCGCTCGGCGACGGCGCGCGCGCCGCTTCGGTGTTGAAGGACGCGATGAAGGCCGGCTTTGCCGGCGCCATGATCGGCACGCTGCCGCGCGGCGTCGGCAGCACGCTGGATGCCGCCGATCTCGATACCTTCTGGAAGGCCGCCGACGAGACCGGCGCCTTCATTCACATCCATCCGAGCTTCGATGCCGGCGACGTGCGGGTGAACGATTTCGGCCTCGCCAATGGGCTCGGCCGCATCACCGACGCCGTGATCGCGATGGCGCGGCTGATTTCGGCTGGCCATGTCACGAAATACAAGAATGCGAAGTTCTTCGCGCCGATGGGCGCCGCCGCACTGCCCTTCGTGCTCGGGCGGCTCAAGCGCAATCATGCCATCACGCCCGGCATCGGCGATCCGGTCGCGGCGCTGGCGTCGATCTACACCGACACCATCCTGCATGACGTGCGCGTGCTGAAATTCGTGATCGAAATGATCGGGACCGAACGGCTGATGATGGGCTCCGACATGCCGTTCCCGATCGGCGATACCGAGCCTGCCAAGATCGTGACCGACGCGGGCCTTACAGCGGCGCAGACCGCTTCGATCAATGGCGGATTGGCGGCGCGGCTATTCAAACTTCAATGACAAGAAAAGACGGCCAAAGGCCGAAGCGATGACAACTAAATGGGAGGATTTAATGACAAGATTTTCCGCACTTATGCGCTCAAGCATAGCTGCCGTCGCGGCGCTCGCCTTCGCCGCGTTCTGACACCCGCGCCCGCCGCCGCGCAGGCGCCGACCAAGGTCACCATCGTGGTGTTCGGCTTCCCCTCGCTCGGCGCCTTCATGCCGCCGGTGATCAAGGCCAAGAACATGGACGAGGCGCACGGCCTCGATATCGAATTCGTCGAGCGGCCGCCGGATGCCTATACGACGCAATTCAATTCCGGCGAGTTCAAGGTCGGCGGCAGCGCCGCGGTGCTCACCGTCGGCCTCGCCGACGCGCGCGGCGTCAAGGTGAAGTATCTGTTCAACCTGTTCGACTTCTGGGGCACCATCGTCACGTCGCGGGCCGAGATCAAGTCGGTCAAGGACCTGGAAGGCAAGGAGCTTGCCGCCGCCGCATCGACCACGAATTTCATCATGTCGTCGTTCTTCGCCAAGCAGCAGGGCGTCGACATGTCGAAGGTGAAGGTGGTCAATACCGCGACGCCGGGCCTGGTCGGCTACGCGCTGGCCGACCGCGCCGATGCGATCCAGCTCTGGGAGCCGGCCTATACGCTGTTGAAGGCAAAGAAGCCGGACATCCGCATGCTCGACACCAATATGAGCAAGACCTGGAAATCGTTTGCCGGCGGCGAGCGCATTCCCTATCTCGGCATCGCCGCGCATACCGACTGGATCGAGGCCAACCAGGCGCTGATCCCGAAGCTTTACGCGACCTACAAGGCGGCCGGCGAATATCATCGCCAAGAATCCGGAAGAATCGGCCAAGCTGATCGCGCCGAAATCGACGCCGGAGGACCAGGCCGCGCTGGTGTCGCTGATCAAGGCGAATGACCGGCTCGGCATGAGCGTGGTCGGCGCCAACGAAGTGCGCAAGCAGATCGAGGCGGTCTACAAGGCCGGCATCGACGTCGGCTATCTGAAAATCCAGCCGTCGAACGACACGATCTACGACAAGCCGCTGAAATGATGAACTCGCGCTGGCATGCGCGTTCTGCAAGCCACCGCCGGCATGATCTTGCTGGCGGTGGTCTGGCAGATTCTGTCGATGACCTTGCCGCCCTTTCTGTTTCCGCCGGTGCCGGAGATCATTTCGCGCACGATCGAAATCTTGATCACCGGCTCGCTGCTGTGGGACGTGATGCTCACCGCGCTGCGCATTTTCGGCGGCCTGTTCGGCGCCTTCATCCTCGGCGGCATTCTGGCGATGGTCATCGGCCAGTCGAAAACGGCGGAGAATTTCATCACGCCGGTGCTGACCTTCTTCCAGGGCATCCCGGCGTTGTCCTGGGTGGTGTTCGCCATCATCTGGTTTCACGGCACCGAATTCCGCGTGCTGTTCATCATGGTGATGACGACGCTGCCCGCTTTCACGTTCCAGATTCTCGACGCCATCCGCTCGATGTCGAAGGATCTGTTCGAGATGACCATGTCGTTTCGGCCGTCGCGCTGGACGCTTTTTCGTTTTCTGATCGTGCCGACCATCGTGCCGGGCATTCTCACCGCCTGGAAAGTGAACCTCGGCAATGCCGCGCGCGTCGTGGTCGTAGCCGAACTGGTCGGGCGCCACCGGCGGCGTCGGCTATCAATTGCTGCGCCAGCAGCAATTATTCGACATGGCCGGCGCCATGGCCTGGACGCTGCAACTCGTGCTGTTCGTGCTGGTGGTGCAGCAGACCATCAACGCGATCGAGAATTGGGCGCTGCGCTATCGCGCGGTGTCCGAGCGGGCGATGTAGCTCATGGCTGATGCCGCGCCGGTCATCCGTTTCCAAGACGTCAGCAAGACTTTCATGCGCCCGGACGGGCGCGGCGATTTCATCGCGGTCGACAAGCTGTCGTTCGAGATCGCCAAAGGCGAGATCGTCGCCGTGCTGGGCAAGACCGGCTGCGGCAAGTCGACCATGTTCAATATCGTCGCCGGATTGATCGAGCCAAGCTCCGGCGACGCACGCGTCATCGGACACGACCCGTTCCGCGAGTTTGCATTCTTTCGCGGCAAGATCGGCATCGTGTTCCAGAACGACCGGTTGATGCCGTGGCGCAGCGCGCTCGACAATGTGCTGTTCGGGCTGCAAGTCCTCGATATCGACCCCAAGCAGGCAATGGAGACCGCCAAGGGTTGGCTGGCACGGCTCGGCCTCTCCGGCCACGAGAACGACTACCCGCACGCGCTCTCCGGCGGCATGCGCCAGCGCGTGTCGATCGCGCGGGCGTTCGCGGTCGATCCGGAAATCCTGTTGTGCGACGAGCCGTTCTCTTCGCTCGATGAAATGACCGCGCGCGACCTGCGCGCCGAGTTCGTGCGGCTGGTGCGCCAGAGCAACAAGACCGCCGTGTTCATCACGCATCAGATCAACGAGGCGATGGAGATCGGCGACCGCGTGCTGGTGTTCCACCGCCCGGCGCGCATCGCCTACGAGGCACGGCTGAACGCGGCAACGAGCGAGGACGACCGCCGCAAGATGCACGACGACATCATGCGGGTGCTGTCGGTGGAGCAGACGGCGGCCTAAGTCCGGCGGCCCGGACCCGTCTTGCGATCCGGCAGGCCCGGTGTCACCCTCCCTCAAGCGAATATCCCACGAGACAGACCGGCAAAGCCGGCAAATGGGATCAGGGGGAAACGATGAAAGCTCACCTTCCGCATTCTCGCCGCGTTGGCGCTGCTGTTGACCGCGAACACCGCATTCGCGCAATCGAACTATCCCAACCGGATGGTGCGGATCCTGGTCGGCTTCACGGCAGGGCACAGCGCCGGACGTCGTCGCCCGTCTGCTCGCCGCCAAGTTCTCGGAAGACTGGGGCGTGCCGGTCACCGTCGAGGACATTACCGGCGCCGGCAGCAACATCGCCACCGAGCGGGTCGCGAAGGCGCCGCCCGACGGTTACACTCTGCTGATGGGCGGAAATTCGGCGCTGGTGATCAGCCCGAGCCTGTACGACAAGCTGCCCTACGATCCGGTCAAGGACTTTGCGCCGATCTCGCAGGTGTTCGTGGCGGCGAATATTCTCGCCATCCATCCCGATGTGCCGGCCAAGACTTTGCCGGAGCTTGTTGCACTGGCAAAGGCGCAGCCCGGCAAGCTGACCTATGGCCATGCCGGCATCGGCACCTCGCAGCATTTGGCCGGCGAGTTGTTCAAATATATGGCGCATGTCGATGTCACGCCGGTGGCCTATCGCGGCTCGACCGCGGTGATGCCGGACCTGGTGGCTGGCCGCCTCACGATGTTCTTCGGCAATGTCGTGAACGTGCTGCCGCTGGTAAAGGAAGGAAAACTGCGTGCCTTCGCCGTCACCTCGCTCAAGCGCTCGGCGGCAGCGCCCGATCTTCCGACCATGGCCGAATCCGGCTATCCCGGTTTCGAAGCCGTGCCCTGGTTCGGCCTGATGGCGCCGGCCGGAACCGCGCCGGACATCATCGAGAAGGTTCACCGCGAGACGGTCAAGATCTTGGCGATGCCCGACGTGCGCAAGATCATGGAGCAGCAGGGGCTCGACATCATCGGCAACTCACCCAGGGAATTGGCGGCCGTCATCCAATCGGAGACGCCGCAATGGGCGAAGGTGATCAAGGACGCCGGTATAAAGTTAAGCACCGAGCATTGATGGTTGCGCGCCGGCGCGTAGCAATAGCGTGCCCTTTCCATCGCCACGGCGCTTTACGGGGGATTACGGCGGCGCATTGCCAGCCTGCACGATATAGCGTTCAATGATCATGGGGGCACGCTGGCGGAGCGCCGGCGCGGTGGGAAGCCCTCTTTTTTTGTGGGGCATTGCATGTCGGCCAATTGGACATCCGGCTATGTCGGAGATGTCAGCTATACTCTCGGCTTCTACCGGGAACTCGCGCCTGCATTCTTGAACTTCTGCGCCGTGGTGAATGGCGTCGAGGGTCCCCTGCTCAACCGGCCGCTACGCTATTGCGAATTAGGCTGCGGCCGCGGCTACGGCACCACGCTGCTGGCCGCCGCCAATCCCGATTACGAGTTCGTCGGCGTCGATTTCAATCCTTCCCACATTGCAGAAGCAAGAAGCCTGGCCGCACGTGCCAACGTCTCCAATGTCACATTTTTCGAGACGAGTTTCGCCGACGCGGCAAAATCGAGCGACCGCAAGTTGGCGGAATTCGACATCGTCGTCTTGCACGGGGTCTATACCTGGGTCGAGCGCGCTGTCCGCAGCGACATCTGCGATTTCATTCGGGACAAGCTGCTGGCGGGCGGGCTGCTTTACAACAGCTACAACGTGCTGCCCGGCTGGGCTACGGCGACGCCGATCCAGCATCTGCTGATGGAGGTCGCGCGCCGCTCCTCGCGCGACAGCATCGCCGCGCTCAAGGAAGGCTACGAGCTGCTGCGCGTCATGAACGAGAAGTCGAGCGGCTTTGTCACCCAGAATCCGGGCATCAAGGCGCGCATCGAGAATATGGGCAAGCAGGACCAGTCCTATCTCGTGCACGAATTCCTCAACGCCGGCTGGGAACCGCTATACGTCACCGACGTCATGGCAAACTTTGCCGAGGCCAAGTTGACCTACATTGGCTCGACCGCGCTGCTGGAGAACAGGGTCGATCTGTGCGTGCCGAGAGACCTGCAGCCGATGGTGAACGCGGCCCCCGACGTGGCCATGCGCGAATTGCTCAAGGACTACGCGATCAACAAACAATTCCGCCGCGACATCTACATGAAAGGGCCGCAGCTGCTGCCGCAGCAGGAACAGCGCCAGCGCTTCCGCGACGTTGTATTCTCGCTGTCGAGCATGACCAACGACGTGCCGGAAAAATTCGCTTTTCCGGTCGGCGAACTGACGCCCAAGCGCGAAGCGCTCATGACGCTGGTGGACCGCCTGCGCGACAAACCGGCGACTGGCGGCGATCTTATCGCCGCCGGCGAAAAGGTGGCTTTGCGCGAAGCCGACGTAACCCTGCTGATGATTCTGCTGGTGCAAGGCGGCCTAGCGGCGCCGGCGCGTCCCGATTTTGCGACGGTCGATCGTTCCGGCAGCGACCGGCTGAACGAAACCATCATGGCGCTCGCCATCGCCGGCGACACGCATCGCTATGTCTGCTCGCCGGTACAAGGATCGGCGTTTATGGCCGGCTTCATCGACCGCCTGGTGGCGCCGCTGATCGCGAAGTCGCCGAAGGAAAGCGATACCGCGATCGCGCGCCAGGCCTTCGAACGGCTGGAAAAGGCCGGACGCGGATTTCACCGGGACGGCAAAACGCTCGAGAAGACCGACGAGAACATCCAGGAGATTGCGCGCGCGGTGAAGGAATTTCGCGAACTCCGGCTGCCGCGCTGGCGCGCGCTCGCCGCGATCAAGTAGCGCAGAGATCGAGCGACCCAGTCCGCCCTCAGGCAGCTCTTATGCGCGGCCGCAGTTTTCGCAGGATGGCCGGGACTTCCGCGACCGGCTTCGGCTCGCTGAATAGATAGCCTTGTACCTGGGTGCAGCCTTCCACCCGCAGGATTTCGAGCTGCTCTTCGGTCTCGACGCCTTCCGCAGTCGTGATCATCCCTAGGCTGCGGCCAAGCCGGGTGACCGCTCGGATGATCGCGACGCAATCGTTTTCCTTGCCGAGTTCGCGGATAAACGAGCGGTCGATCTTGATCTTGTCGAACGGGAAGCTGCGCAGATAGCTGAGCGATGAATAGCCGGTGCCGAAATCGTCCATCGAGATGCGCACGCCCAGCTCGCGAATCTGATGCAGCACGTCGAGCACCGCCTTGCTGTCCTGCAGCAACACGGTCTCGGTGATTTCCAGCTCGAGCCGCGCGGCCGGCAGTCCGGAGGCGCCGAGTGCGCCCACCACCGACAGCGCCAGGGTCGGATTGCGGAACTGAACGGCCGACAGATTCACCGCGACCGTGAGATTGTCCGGCCACTTGGCGGCGTCGCGGCAGGCCTGCTTGAGCACCCAGTCGCCGATCGGCACGATCAGGCCGATTTCCTCCGCCACCGAGATGAAATCGTCCGGCGCGATCACGCCGCGCTCGGGGTGATTCCAGCGTACCAGCGCTTCGAACCCGCTCACGCTGTTGTTGTCGAGGTTGACGAGCGGCTGGTAGTAGAGCTCGAATTCGCCGGCGACCAGCGCCTTGCGCAGATCTAGCTCGAGATTGTGACGCGCCTGCATCTTTGCGTCCATTTCCGGCTGGAAGAAGTGATAGGTGCCGCGCCCCTCGCTCTTGGCGCGATAGAGCGCCATGTCGGCGTTGCGCAGAAGCTGGTCGGGTTCGTTGCCGTCGGTCGGCGCGATGGCGATGCCGATGCTGGTGCCGATGACAACCTGATGCCCGTGCACGTCGAAAGATTCGGAGATCGCGTCGATGATGCGGGCGGCAAGTTCGGTGGCGTCGGTCGGCCGCGCGCCGAGTTGAATGATGGCGAACTCATCGCCGCCGAGCCGTGCCACCGTATCGGCGCCGCGCACCGCCATTTGCAGGCGCTTGGTCACGGCGCACAGCAGTGCGTCGCCCACCGGATGTCCGAGCGTGTCGTTCACGCTCTTAAAGCGGTCGAGATCGAGGAACAAGACAGCAAGCTTTTCCCCGCGCGACAGTGATTGCTCCATGGTCTCGCGGAACAGCACGCGGTTCGGCAAATTGGTGAGCGCGTCGTGCCGCGCCATGTGCATGATCTTGGTTTCGGCCTGCCGGCGCTCGGTGACGTCCTCGTAGGTCGCGACCCAGCCGCCGTGTGAGGTTGCGTTATACGCGCAGGCGACGACTCGGTCGCCGCTGAGCTCATAAAGATGCGTGCCGTTGGAATAGCGGCGCATGTAGTTGGCCTGCTCGGCCACCAATTCCTTGACCGTCTTACCGCCGTGATTGTCGCAAGCCACGCTCAGTTCCAGGATATCCTGGAAAGCGGCGCCCGGCTGAATCTTTTCGCGCTGCAACCCGAATATCTCGAAGAATCGCTGGTTGACGACTTCGAGCCGGTTCTGCGCATCGAACAGGCAGAGACCCTGCGACATGTGATCGAGCGCGACGTCGAGGCGCCGATTGGTCTGGCGGAGATTGGCCTCCTGCTTTTTCGACAGGCTGATGTCGCTGCATACGACGATGAAACCGCGGTCGCGGGTCGCGCTGTGGCTAAGACGCAGCCAGCGCCCGTCGTCGAGTTGCACCTCACCGGTAGACTGCGGTTCGTCCCCGCGCCGGGTCAGCGTCCGGCCGACGCCCAACAGATTTTCCGAGGCCGGGTGAAGCGCGGCAAGCGGCGTTCCCGGCTTCAGCAGATCGGACGGCACGCCAAGGAAATCGGCGGCCTGGGCGTTCGCCAGCGCGATGCAATTATTCGCGTCCACAACCACGACGCCTTCCTTGGAACTATCGAGCGCGTCAGCCAAGCGCGCTTGCGCGGTGCGCCGTTGCGCCACCTCGCGATCCATCATCGTCTTGATGTTGTCGCGCATCAGCCCCATTGAGGCGAGCAAGGCGCCAAGTTCGTCGGCACTCCCTTTCGGAATGACGACGTCGAGCTTGCCGGTGGCAATGCATTCCGCGACGTTGGAGGCGACCGCGACTTTCCGCACGATGCGCCGCGCCAGGGCCCAGGCCACCAATGCCGACAGCAAGAGAGCAAGCACCGTACCGGCTATGTTGAGGTCGATGTCGTGCGCGACGGTCGCGCGCGCCCGCTGGCGGTAGATGAAGCCGTCGCCGGCGGTGTAATTTACCAGCAGGTCAATTTGCTCGTCGACCTTGCTGGCGTACTGGTCGAGCGTTTCCCAATCGGCATCGAGCTTGGTGCGGTCGAGCAGCCGCTCGCGCATGTTTTCCCACGCTGTCACCGCCAGCTGCACATTGGCGGCGGCTTGCCGGGCGCGCTGCGACTGCGACCTCGCAACCGCGATGCCAAGGTCGTCTGTGAGCGTCTTCGTCAGCTTGTTGATTTCGTCTTCGAGTTTGTCGCGCATGGCGCCATCGGTGGCGATCCACAGCCGCGCGAATGCCGCCCGCATGGCGGCAAAATCGTTGGCGGCCGCGCGCGCGTAGTTGATCGACATCAGCGATTGATCGAATGTCTTGTCGACAAGAATTCCGGCGTCCTTGATGCCGAGGCTGGCGTAGGCGCCGAGCGCCGCCGTGATCATGCTCATGACCAGGAAGGCGACCAAGATACGGCCGCGAATCGTCATGCTGAACGAGCCGGCCAGCGACACCTTGCGGTGCCACCGGGCTGCCATATCGGCAAGGATTGACGCGAAACTGGTGCGAAGCATGATACGCCCGATTACTGACAATCGCAGCGTACGGGGTACCCAGTTAAGGCAGGCTGAGCGGCCACTCCAATCGTGAGTATTTCGTTAACGCCGCCTTAACCGCACACCTTCACGTTGTTGCTTACCGTGGCCCAACAACCGCTTTACGCCGGTCTGGCTTGCTTGGATCCGGCCAAAGGGAATGACCATGCATTGGAACTTGACCAGGCACGCGCGAATGTCGACTGCCGCCGCGATGGTGATCGCAATGCTGAGCGGCTTCGGGACGGCGGCGGGGCTGTCCGCTACGCAATATATGGTGTCGCAAAAGGGGCGCGAATTCACGCCCGGCGTCGTCACGATCAAGCGCGGCGAAGCGGTGACGATCGTTAACGACGATGCCGACCTGCGCCACCACGCCTATATCGATTCCGACAAGTTCAACTTCGACTCCGGCGACCAGGAACCGGGAAACAAGACCAACATCGCTTTTCCAGTATCGGGCAGGTTCGAGGTGCTGTGCGCCATTCACCCGAAAATGAAACTGGTCGTCGAAGTCCATTAGAAGCAGGCCGCGCCGGCGTTCAAGTCATCGACGTGCCGAACAACAGCGTGTGCGCGGCATAGTAGACCGCTAGAAACGCGGTGAGGACACTGGCGTAAGCGGCCGGCACCAGCCACGGATAGCGCACAAATCCCGCCTTGCCGCCGTTGTCGGCAACGACCGCCAGCAAGACGACCACGATCAGCGTGTGGCCGATCAAATCGACTTTGCCAAACTCGGCGACCGCGCTGATGAACATCGCGGACAACAGCACGGCACCGAAGCGGCGGACCAGCGGGGTCCACATCAGCGCAAAAGCCAAGGCGAACTCGATGGCGCCGGCCGCCCGCATGAAGAATTCAGCACTAAATCCAAGTGAAAGCGTGGGGTGCGTCATCAGAAGCGGGAACGACCATTCCGGGTAGGCCCATTTCTCGATCGAAGCCCACATCAAAGTGACGCCGGCGGTCCAGCGCACGACATCGATGGCGCGCGCGCCGAAAAAATCGCGCTGCAGCCCGGTCAGCGCCAGATAGGCCGCCACGCCCAGGAACACCGGGTAGTCCGCAAGGTGAAAGACGCCATATTGCCAGGTGGCAATGACGAAAATCGCCGCGATACCGAAGGCCGACAACGGCATGGTCCGGCGCGACAGCATGCCGGCCGCGATGCCGAGTTGGATCGCGCCAACCACATTAGAGTCGGTTTTAAGTTCCGGCGTCAGAAGAATGCCGCCCATGGCCCAGATCGAGATGAAAAAGAACGCGCATCCGGCGCGGAATAGGACCTCGGTATTGTCGCGCAAATAAGCCGTGGCCCGGTCCATCGAGCGGAGCACAGCCGTGCCCAAATAGGTGCCCTCGAGCAGGCAACCGGCCATGAGCGCCAGGATCGTGAGCCCAACCAGAAGCTCAAAGTCCGGGCAAAGGACGTTTTCCAGCCCCCTCGGTTGGCCGGCCACGTCGAAACTGCAAAACCATTTGACGTGGGCGCTCGCAGTTCCGGCCAAGGCCGCGTTAACCACGATTGCGAGCGGAATTGCTGCCGCGCGCGGCAGCCAACTGGGCAGCCGATACATAAATACCCCTCCACGGGTCGCTTAAGGCACCAGTTGCGCCGCCCGGTGCAGGCCGCTGGTATTACTAATCTTTTACCACGTAATTTAATGCGCTGGTAACGCAACCTTAGTTTTTGGTTAACCTTTGAAAGTTAATGCCGCCGCAGCGCTCGAAAATGCAGCCGGGCAAAGCCTCTTGGTAAGGTTTGGCACTTACGGTCGCGGCCGAGATTAAATCTCGTAGGAGAGATCCATGGTCGGCGCGTTGAGCATGATGAGCGTGGTAGTTGGCGCGGCCATCGCCTATGTCGCCGATCGTTTCCCCGCCCATGGCGAGGCACTCGAAACCAGCGCCGGCGCGTTGCTGATTGGTGGGCTGGCCTTGCTCGGCTCCGCCTTACCGACAATTCTCTAGAGCCAATTCAAGACAGTATCGGCTGCGGGGCCTTTGCTTTTTCGGGCCAGCGCCCGCATTTTTATCGCGGCAGGCCCGAAAGCGAGACGGCTTCCGGTGCACCATCGAGCGTATGCAGAAAGGCGATCAGGTCGGCTTTCTCGTCCTTGCTCAGGTGCAGCGGAAAAATCAGTTCCGATCGGCTTGGCCGCTCGATGCCGCCGCGATCATAAAGGTCGATAACCGCATCGAGCGTAGCAACCAATCCGTCATGCATGTAGGGCGCGCGGCGCGCGGCGTCGCGCAGAGTCGGAGTCTTGAACGCATAGCGCAGCTTGGCGGAAGTCGGAAACAAGCGCCCGCGCCCGATATCCTCGTTCTTGGCGGTCCCGATATCGTGGAACGAACTGTCGGTGAAGGCCCAGCCGCTGTGGCAAGACATGCAATGCGCCTTGCCATTGAACAGATCGAACCCGCGTTTTGCGCCGGCGCCGATCGCCGTTTCGTCGCCTTTGATCCATCGGTCAAATGGCGCCTCGCCCGACACGATCGAGCGCTCGAATGTCGCCAATGCCTGTTCGACTTTGCGCCTGGTGATTTCACCTTTGCCGAACGCGGTATTGAAAGCCTCGACATAGCCGGGAATCGCCGAAAGCCGTTCGATCAAGACATTCTCCGGCAAGTTCATGTTGCCGCCTGAGGTGATCGGCCCGTAGGCGACAGACTCGAGATCGCGGAAGTGGCCGTCCCAGCCGAGCTTGGGGACCCAGGCAACGTTCAGCAGTGTCGGCGAGCGCAATGGCAACTGCTTTTCGCCAACCGCTCGCGCCTTGCCGTCGCCCCAGGATAGCCCGGGATTGTGGCAGGTGGAGCATGAGCGAACCTGCGATCCGGATAAAATCGGGTCGAAAAACAACGTGCGGCCAAGCCTGGATTTGGCTTCCGAATATGGATTGCTCTCGGGGAATGGGATTTCGACCGGGCGTCGGTACTGTTCGCGCCAGTAGGCGCGGTCATGCGGCGCTTCGCCGGCAAGCGTTGCGCCCGCGCCAAACAGCAGCGCCAGGCCGCCGGCCATGGCGGTGGCCACGACGCCCGCCTTCAGCCTCATAACGGCTCGATCTGCCTGCCCCATCGGGCACACGTTGACCAATCGTGCTTAACGAATGGTTAACGAAGTTGCCGATGCCAATTTGCCGCACTTGTTGTCTCTCCCGGCCGCCGGCACTCCGAGGGCTATTCCTTGACGGCCCCGGTCATCGCCGAGACGTAGTGTTCGACGAAGAAGGCATAGAGAATCACCAGCGGCAACGATCCGACCAGCGCGCCGGCCATCAGCGAGCCCCAGCGATAGATATCGCCATCCACCAGCGCGGTGACGATCGCGACCGGAACGGTCTTGTAATGCGCCGAATTGATGAAGGTGAGCGCGTAGATGAACTCGTTCCAGCACAGCGTAAAGCAGAAGATGAAGGCAGAGATCAGTCCGGGGATAGCCAGAGGCAGCACGATCTTGGTCAGTATCTGCCATCGGCTGGCGCCATCGATCAGCGCGCATTCCTCCAGCTCGAACGGGATCGTCTTGAAATAGCCCATCAGCAGCCAGGTCGAGAACGGGATCAGGATGGTCGGATAGGTCAGGATCAACGCGAGCGGCGTGTCGAATATTCCGTATTGGAACACCACGGTCGAGAGCGGGATAAACAGGATCGAGGGCGGGATCAGATAGGCGAGGAAGATTGCGCCGCCGACCCATTGCGCACCCTTGTAGCGCAGCCGCACGATCGCATAGGCCGCCAGCACGCTGGCGATGATCGAAATGACGGTCGCGCAGACCGCGACCAGCATCGTGTTCCAGAGCCAGGTCGGATAATTGGTTTCAAACAGCAGCTTGTAGACGTGCTTGAAGGTCGGGTTCCAGGTCCAGAACGGGCTGAAGGTTTCAAAATCGAGGAGTTGTTCGTCCGGCTTGATCGAGGTCAGCGCCATCCAATAGAACGGAAACAGTAATACCAGCAGGATGATGGTCAGCGGCAGATAGAGCGTGACCAGCCGGCGCGGCACGTTGTGCAAATAGCTCATGCCTTCGGAGGCGTCGTTCATCGGGGCGCCCGTCAGACACGGCCTTCGGATCGGCGACCTTAGCGGCGAGAGTGTCAGTCATTGTTCTCGCCTTGTTGCCATTTTCTCCGCTGCAGGCCGAACCAAGACACCAGAATGGCGGCAAGCAGGAACGGGATCATCGCCGTCGAGATCGCGGCACCTTCGCCGAGCTGGCCGCCGAGAATGGCGCGTTGATAGGAATAGGTCGCCATCAGGTGGGTGGCGTTGACGGGGCCGCCGCGCGTCATCACCCAAATGAGCTGGAAGTCGGTAAAGGTGAACAGCACCGAAAATGTCATCACCACAGCGATGATCGGCGTCAGCAACGGATAGGTGATGAAGCGAAAGCGCTGCCAGGATGTCGCGCCGTCGATGGTCGCCGCTTCGTATAGCGACGGCGACACTGTCTGCAATCCGGCCAGAAGCGTGATTGCGACAAACGGCACGCCGCGCCAGACATTGGCGAAGATCACCGACCAGCGCGCATTCCAGACTTCACCAAGAAAATCGATATTAGTCGTGATAATGTGCATTTTCTTGAGCGACCAGGAAATGATCGAGAATTGAGGATCGAACAGCCACCAGAACGCGATCGCAGACAGCACCGTCGGCACGATAAAGGGGATCAGCACGACCGCGCGAATGATCGCCTTGAACGGCAGCTTTTCGTTTAGCAGCAGAGCGAGATAAAGACCGACCGCGAATTTAATGGTGCTGGCGACGCTGGTGTAGAGCAGCGTGTTGAAGACCGAGAGCCAGAACGTCGAATCTTCCCAAAGGTACTCGTAGTTTTCGAAGCCGACGAAAATTCCGTCGCGGCCAAGCCGCGCGTCAGTGAACGACAGCCAGACCCCGAGTCCCAGTGGATAGGCGAGAAACAGGATCAGGAACGCCGCCGCCGGCAGCATGAACCAGATCGCCAGCCAGTTCTTGTTGGTCTTCAGCCGATCCCACGTCGTGATTTCGACGTAAGCGAGCTTGGCGCGGGCCTGGTCGAGAGCGATCGCCATTGCAAATACTGATGTCCACTTATGTCCACTTGTGGCAGAAATAGAACCGGCGGGCAGGTCTGACCCACCCGCCGGATGGCTTGTTTAGCGATAGATCCGCTGCAATTGCCGTTCTGCGATCTTGATCGCGCCCTTCGCATCTTCACGTCCTGTGCAGACGTTTGCGAACATGTCGACGATGACAAAGTCGGCGATCGCGGTCGCCGCCTTCTCGCCGACCGAACCGAGGCCGCCGGCAGTGAGTGTGCGCTTACCGACGTCGCGGAACGGCGTGGTCTTGGGATCGGCCGTCCACACCGGGTTCTTGTCATACGCATTGAGGCAATGCGTCAGATAACCCTTGGCCGACTGCATCCACGGATTGAAGTTTTCCGCTTCCAGCATGTACGCGACGAGCGCTTTACTGGCCTGCGGGAACTTCGTGTAGTTCATGATCAGCGTTGGATACATCACGTGCAATTCGGTTGGCTTGCCGCTGACGCCGACCGGAAAGTAGGCATGATCCATGTCTTCGGCGATCGGCTTAGCGCTGTTCTGGGCCGCGACATAGATCGAGATGCCGTTGTTGGTCCAGTTGATTTCGCCCGCCAGGAACGCCTTGTTGTTGGACGCGTCGTTCCATGAGGCGGTGCCAGCGATCATGTTGCCGTAGAGCGCCTTGGCGTATTCCAGCGCCTTGGCCGTTTCCGGCGAGTTGATGGTGACCTTGTCGTTCGCATCGACGGACTGACCGCCATTCGACCACAGGCACCAGTGCACCCAGCTATTGCCGTCGCCCGAAGCATGACCGAGCGCGAAGCCGCCGGGCGTGCCCTGCGCCTTCATCGCCTTGGTGTATTCGAGGAAGGCGTCGAGCTTGTCCGGGAATTTGGAAAAGCCGGCTTTCTTCGACGCCTCGATGCGGTAGTTCATCAGCGCGCCCGAGTAGCAGATCGGGATCGCGATCCACTTGTTGCCGCTCTTGCCGTATTTGACCGCGCTGTCGACCCAGCCGCCGTACTTCTTGCCGAGATAATCGGCGACATCGGTCACATCGACGCACTTCTGCGGGAACAGATGCGGCAGCGAGTAAAGACCCCAGAACAGGTCGGGGCCGGCACCGGTGTTGGCGGCAACGGAAGCCTTCGGTTGCACGTCCTCATAAGACTTGCGCGAGATATTTCGACTGGAACGCCGGTCGCCTGAGTGAAGGCGGCGATCAGCTTGACGAAAGCGTCGTCTTCCGACTGCACGAAATACTTCCAGCGCAGCATCGATAGCTTGGCGCCCTTCTCTGGCTTCCATGGCGCGGTTTGCGCCCAGGCCTTCGCCCAGTCGAGGAAAGCGGGTCCGGTCAGCGCGGCGGTTGCGGCAGCCGCTGTGCCACCTTGCAGCAAGGTGCGGCGGTCAAAGATAGTCATGGTCGTTTCTCCAGGTTTGGTTTGGTTATGTTGTGAACCGTTGCCCCGAGGCGGCATCGAACAGATGCACGAGACGGGGATCGGGTTTGAGCCGGATCTTGTCGCCCGGCTTGAAAGGATGACGTTCTCGGAAAGCCGCGATGATCTCGGTATCCGCCGAGCTTGGCGACGATCTGGATCTCCGCGCCGGTGGGTTCGACCACCTGAATCACGGCCTCGGCGCCATCGTCAGCGATGGTGAAATGCTCTGGCCGCACGCCATAGACCGTCGCGCGACCCTCGCTGCCGCGTGGCACTGTCGCAAGCGGCAATCGGGCGCCGCCGCTTCCAACGAATTCAAGACTGCCATTGGATCGGATCGCGCCCGGCAGGAAATTCATTGCCGGCGAGCCGATGAATCCGGCGACAAAAATATTTTGCGGCCGGTCGTAGAGCTCCAGCGGCGTGCCGATCTGCTCGACGCGGCCGTCGTGCATCACGACGATCTTGTCGGCCATGGTCATGGCCTCGATCTGGTCGTGGGTGACATAGACCGTCGTGGTCTTCAGCCGTTGATGCAGTTCCTTGATTTCGATGCGCATCTGCACGCGCAGCTTGGCATCGAGGTTCGACAAGCGGTTCGTCGAACAAAAACACCTGCGGGTCGCGCACGATGGCGCGGCCCATGGCGACGCGCTGACGCTGGCCACCCGAAAGCTGGCGCGGATAACGTTCGAGCAATTGCGAAAGGCCAAGGATTTCGGCCGCGCGCGAAACTCGTTTTTCGATCTCGTCTTTCGGCGCGTTGCGCAGTTTCATCGAGAACGCCATATTGGCGGCGACCGTCATATGCGGATAGAGCGCATAGTTCTGAAAAACCATCGCCACGTCGCGCTCTTTCGGCGGCAGATTGTTGACGACACGGTCGCCGATTTGGATTTCGCCGGCGGTGATGTTCTCAAGGCCTGCGATCATGCGCAGCAAAGTCGACTTGCCGCAGCCGGACGGGCCAACCAGGACAACGAATTGGCCGTCATCAATCGTTACGCTGACGCCGTGAATCACGGACGCCAACCCAAATGCCTTGCGCACGTCGCGAATGACGACGGACGCCATTAGTCCTCCCAACTGCGCGGCTCTGTTTTTGGATTTGGCCCGCTGATAGCGAACATACTACCGCTTATATTGCAAAACCAAAGGGGTTTCCCGCCCACGCAGGCTACGACCTTTGCCTCCTGGCCCACAAAGCCGCCGTTAAAGCGCCATGCCGCCATCAACGAGGTGGGTCTGGCCGGTGATGTAGCTCGACTCGTCAGATGCCAGGAATAGCGCCAGCGTGGCCACTTCCTGCACGGTTCCAAGACGCCCGATAGGCTGGCGGGCGATAAAGGCGTCGCGGGCGGCCTCGACCGATTGGCCCGAGCTCTTGGCATTGGCAGCCACGCGCTCATCGAACGATGGCGACTGAATTGTGCCCGGACATATCGCATTGCAGCGGATGCCCTGACGGATGAAGTCGGCCGCCACCGCCTTGGTCAAGCCGATGACCGCGGCCTTGGTGGCGCCATAGGCGTAGCGGCTGTGCACGCCGCGGATCGAAGACACCGCCGACGACATGTTGATGATGGAGCCGCCGCCGTTCTTCAGCATGGCGGGGAGAAAGGCGCGCAGCGTGCGATGCATGGATTTCACATTCAGGTCGAATGAAAAATCCCAATCCTGTTCCGAGCAATCGAGCACGCTGCCCTGATGCACAAAGCCAGCGCAATTGACCAGGATGTGAGGCGCGCCGAATTTGGCGATTACCGTAGCTGCCAGCGTATCGACATTCGCGCTCGAGCGCACGTCTAGCTCAAACCGCTTGTCGGTTTTCAGCTTGGTCAACTTGTCGGCCGCCAGATCGGTCGCAATGACGCTGGCGCCTTCGGCCAGGAAGGCCTCGGCGATTGCGGCGCCGATGCCCTGCCCGGCAGCGGTAACAAATGCAAGCTTGCCTTTAAGACGTTCGCTCATCCGGATGATCCTGTTCAATGCAAATTCTAATTTAGTGATTATCTCGCGGGACGCTCTTTTGAGCAACGCGTTGATATTTGACCGCCGGCTTGAGCACCATGCCATCGGCGAGCTGGTCGACCATCCCGCGCTGAATTTCCTGCCAAGGCGTCTGGCTCGCGGGATATTTGAAGCCGCCGCGCCTTTCGAGCGCGGCCCGCCGCCGTGCCAGTTCGGCTTTTGAAATCAGGACGTCCGCTTTGCCCTTGGCAAGATCGATGCGAATGCGATCGCCGGTTTGCAGCAACGCCAGTCCACCGATTGCCGCCGCCTCCGGCGAGGCATTGAGGATCGACGGCGAGCCGGACGTTCCAGACTGCCGCCCGTCGCCGATGCAAGGGAGCGCGGTGATGCCCTTCTTGATCAGCGCGGCCGGTGGTTGCATGTTGACGACTTCGGCCGACCCTGGATAGCCGATCGGCCCGACGCCGCGAATGATCAACAACGTGTTCTCGTCGATCTTCAGTTTCGGGTCTTCGATGCGGCGGTGGTAATCTTCCGGGCCTTCAAACACGACGGCACGGCCTTCGAAGGCGTTCGGGTCTTTCGGATTCGAAAGGTAGCGCTGGCGGAATTCATCCGAGATCACGCTCGCCTTCATGATGGCAGAATCAAAAAGGTTGCCTTTCAAGACCTTGAAACCGGCCTTCTTTTTCATCGGCTTGGTGTAAGCGCGAATCACCTCGAAGTTCTGAACCTTTGCGCCGCGGACATTTTCGGCAACCGTCTTGCCGTTGATGGTATTGACGTCGCCGTGAATGCGGCCGGCCTTGAGCAGCTCGTTCATCACCGCCGGCAGTCCGCCGGCACGGTAATAATCCTCGCCGAGAAATTTTCCGGCCGGCTGCATATCGACCAGCAAAGGTACATCGTAGCCGATCTTTTCCCAATCCTCGATCGGCAGCTTCACACCCACATGGCGCGCGATCGCATTGATGTGGATCGGCGCATTGGTCGAGCCGCCAATCGCCGAACAAGCGACAATGGTATTCTCGAACGCCTTACAAGTCAGGATATCGCTGGGCTTGAGATCCTCGTGCACGATTTCGACCGCGCGCTTGCCGGTCTCGTAGGCGATCTGCGCACGCTCGCGGTACGGCGCAGGGATCGCCGCGCAGCCGGGCAACGACATGCCAAGCGCTTCGGCCAGCGCATTCATGGTCGAGGCAGTGCCCATGGTGTTGCAATGGCCGGGCGACGGCGCCGACGAGGTAACGACGTCGAGGAACTCCTTGTAGTCGATTTTTCCGGCGGCATGTTCTTCCCGCGCCTTCCAGAGCACGGTGCCGGAGCCGGCGCGTTCACCGTTCCAGTAACCGTTGAGCATCGGCCCGCCCGAGAGCACGATGGCCGGGATGTTGACCGTTGCCGCCGCCATCAGGCAGGCCGGCGTGGTCTTGTCGCAGCCCGTGGTCAGTACGACGCCATCGAGCGGATAGCCGTAGAGCACTTCGACCAGGCTGAGATAGGCGAGATTGCGGTCGAGCGCGGCGGTCGGTCTTTTTCCCGTCTCTTGGATCGGGTGGCAGGGAAATTCAAAGGCGACGCCGCCGGCCGCGGTGATGCCTTCGCGCACGCGCTTGGCGAGTTCGAGGTGATGGCGATTGCAGGGTGACAGGTCCGAGCCGGTCTGTGCGATCCCGATAATCGCCTTGCCCGAGGTAAGCTCCGCCCTGGTGAGGCCGTAGTTCAGATAGCGCTCGAGATAGAGCGCGGTCATTCCCGGATTGTCAGGATTGTCGAACCAGAGCTGCGAGCGTAGTTGGCGTGCGCGCGATTTAGCTGGGTCCCGGCCCATATAATGCGAGCTCCTTTTTATAGTGGCGGCGGCATATCAGCACATATTTGAACATAAGGCAGCGATGGATCACGCCTCGACAATCTCAATCAGTTCCCGCAGGCGCGCTTCGGGGTTGTGCCTTCGGCCGAATCCTTGCGAGAGATGCCACCAGCCGTAGATCTCGTTGAAGCCATAGCGTAGCTGCATTCGCCGGGCCGGCGCGGCGTCCTCAGGCGAAGTGTTCGCCGTCACAATGGCCAGCCTTTTCCGTTCACCATGCAAGTAATGGCCAGCATATTACGCAATTGACGAAGGTCCATACTCGGCGCCTCATGACACTTGGCGCTAGAATATACGCCGAACGAGGTTTCCCAGCAGGAAAAATAGCATGTCCAACAAGATCGATTTGAACGGAAGAAATGCGGTGGTGACCGGCGGCGCACAGGGCATCGGCCGCGCCATCGTCGAACGGCTACTGGATTCGGGCGCCGCGGTGGCGATCTGGGACCGCGACGAGGCGCTCGGCCGCATGGTCGCCGGCGAACTGAAAAGCCGCGGCCGTGTCGTCGCAATCGCAGCGGACGTGACACAGGTCACCGACATCGAGCGCGCGCGTGACGAAACGCTGAAGGCGCTCAGCCGCATCGACATCCTGATCAACAATGCCGGCATCACGGGGCCGAACACTATCACCTGGGAATATCCGGTCGAAGCCTGGCAGAATGTCATGCGCGTCAATCTCGATGGTCCGTTCCTCTGCTGTCGCACCATCGTGCCGCTGATGATCGCGCAGAATTACGGCCGCATCGTCAATATCGCCTCGGTCGCCGGCAAAGAGGGCAATCCAAATGCGTCGGCTTATTCCGCCTCTAAAGCTGGCGTGATTGCGTTGACAAAATCGCTTGGGAAGGAACTTGCGAGTTACGACATCGCGGTCAATTGCGTGACGCCGGCGGCGGCAAAGACAGCGATTTTCGATCAGATGACACCGGCGCACATCGACTACATGCTCTCAAAAATCCCGCGCGGCCGCTTTGTCGATGTCAATGAGATCGCCGCGCTCGTTGCTTTCGGCGCCTCGGCCGACTGCTCGTTCACGACCGGGGCTGTCTTTGACATTTCCGGCGGACGGGCGACCTATTGATAGGCAGCCGAAGTCACCTCGCGACCGCGATCTCCAGCGGGAACGCGTCGACGATCTCATGTCCCTTGTCGTTCACGATGAAAGTGTGGCCAAGGAAGATCCCGAACATGCCGTCGGCGGTGATCGGATTGGGCTCGGCCATGATCACCATGCCGGGCTTGAGCACCATGTCGCCCTCGACGCCTCTGACGTGTTCGGCGGAAACGTGCGGATTGTCGGTGACCAGATCGATGCCGTGGCATTGGGTCGGGCGCGACTGCACGCCGTGATCGCGGAAGAATTTGCTCGCCGTGCGCATGGCTTCGGCCGGCCTGCCGGGCGCGATCTCGGCGACAATTTTATGGTAGCCAGGCAGCGTAATCTCTTCCCAGAACTTGCGCACCATGTCGGTCGGTTCGCCGACGCAAATTGGCGAGCCGATCTGCGCGGTGTAGCCGCGATAACCAGCCGCGAGCTCCATGTTGATGATGTCGCCCTTCTGCAAGACACGGCCTGATGGGCGCGGGTTGCCGAAGATCAGCGCCGGATTCGCCATCGGCGTCGAGCCGATGATGAGAAAATCGATGTCGCCGCCACCTTCGAGAATGGCGGCGCCCGCCGCCGCGCGCAACTCGTATTCCTTCACGCCCGGTTTGGCGCGCGCGACCATGGCTTCCATCGCTCGCTGACAAAGCACACCGGCTTTGCGCACGCAGTCGAGTTCTTCCGCGCTATGGATGACCACCAGATCGTGCAGAAAACCCTTGGTGAACACGAGCTCGGCGTCGGGCAAACCCTTGCGCAGCGTGTTGTATTGGTTGACCGGCATGTAATCTTCATGCCGCGGATCGATCTCCATCAGCCCGATGCGGGCGCGATCGAGCTTCAGCTCCTTGAGACGCTCGACCATCACCTGGGCGTATTGGCCGTTACGGCTGTGCCGCACGTCCTTGACCGCGACGTCGACCTGGCGCCGGACCGCCTCGGCATGCGTGCCGCCCATCGAATAGATCATGGTCGGCTCACCATCGAGCGGAACCAATACGTAACAGCAGAGCGCATGCCACTCCCAGTGGCCGGTTAGCCAGAGCATGCCGCCGCCGAAGCTCCAGTGGCTTGGGCCGCCGGCCGCGATCACGCAATCGAGCTTGTGCTCCTTCATCTTGGCGCGCAGGGCGGCGTAGCGCCGTGCATATTCTGGCGCGGAGAACTGCTCGTAGACCGCGTCGCGATAATATGGCGTGCCGCGCATATTGGCGAACGGAATGGACTGATCGAGCTTGCTGCGGACGGTTTCCCACGGTTGCGGGCCAAGCGGCTTGCGGGGCGGCTGAACATTCATGAGCTTATTCCTTGCAGTTTCCGATGGTGACGCGGCCGCCGGCTGCTTCGACGGCTGCGGTCGCGAGCTTCATATCGACGACCTGTTCGACGGTCGGCTTGTTCGGCGCGTCGATATAGCCGTTCTCGACGTTATTATCGATCGTCCATTGCGTCCGCTCATTGCTGAAGCCTTCGTTCACCGACCAGACGCAATTCTTGGTCAGCACGCTCCACGAATATTCCACGGCTTCCTTCGGTTTACCGGTTGCCTGCATCATGATCGGCACGACCTTGGCTTCGTCGCGGTAGATCACGCGATTGGCTTCGATCATAGCGGCAACCGAATCGACGATCAGCAAGCGATCGCGCGCGATCCACTCGGCCGCAGCGCCGTAGGCATTAAACATATAACGCGGCAGCAGATCGGTGAGTTGGACCAGGACGTGCAAACCGGCCTTCTCCTTTTGCGCCAGATAGACATCCTCCGGATGCAGAGCCACGCGCATCGATCTGCCCGGCCACCAGTCCCGGCAATCGGGCCGCGGTGGCCGACGGCAATGAATTGCGCGTCTTCGACCTTCAGACCCGCAGTCTTCAGGACTTCGCGGCCCATCAGCCAGTTGAAGCCGCCAACACCGCCGCCGACCGCGCTGAGTTTCCTGCCCTTCAAATCAGCCGCGGTCTTGATGTCTTCCGCCACCATGTAGGCCTGCGGCATACGCGGCGCCAAACCCCACACTTGCTGCACCTTCACGCCGTGCCGACCGCGACATCACTGACGACGACCAGCGCGGTGCCTTGCGCAGCCGCAGCTTTTGCCGCCGGCGAGCCGCCGCCATCGAACTGGATGATGTTGGCATCGATGCAGCGTTTGGCGAACAGCCCAAGCTCCTTGGCGACGTAGGGCGAGGTGTGGACAACATTCGGCGGCGCCACCGAGACGCCGATGTTGATCTTGCGCATGGTGGCGCATGATGGAGTTCGCGCAGCCGCCACGCGCAGGCCGGCATCGGCGGCCAGCACGCATCCGCGCCAGTGCGACCAACCAAAGGCTCCGGCGGCTGTGTGCGCCTAACATAATGATCTCCTCCCGTTCGCGGTTTTTTCTCAAGAACGTGCCCGCTTGAATTCGTCAATCCTGGTTGCCCGCCGTCGTCCATGGCGCAACGCGGGCTTCCACAAAACGTACGCAAGCCGTCAGTGTCACGCCCAGAAGTCCAAGCGTCACGATCGGTACGAACATTTTGTCCACCTGATAGGTGCTCGCCGTGCGCACGATCAGATAACCGATGCCGGAGATGGCGGTGTAAAGATCGGCCAGCACCATGCCGATCAGACCGCGCCCGACCGCAAGCCGCAAGCCGGTGACGATAAAGGGTAGTGCGCCGGGCAGCACAATGTTCGTCCACAATTGCCATTCCGTAGCAGCGGAACGAGCGGCCAACTTCAAGCAGCTTGGGATCGACATTCTTGACGCCCTGATAGGTGTTGATCGCCATCGGGAAGAAGGCGAACAGGAACAGAATGATGACTTTCGCGCTGGTCTCGAAGCCGGCCCACAGCACGATAACGGGAACCAACGCGACGCTCGGGATCGAGTAGAGAAACGTGATGTAGACGCCGAACGCGACGTCGAGCATCCAGAACCGCGCCAGCAGCATGCCGACGACGACGCCGACAACGGCCGCAAGCGAAAGGCCGATCGCCAGCACCACCAGGCTTGGCGCCAGGTAATTCCACAATTCGCCGCTGGCGATCATTTGGACGGCCGCCTTGCCGATCGCGCTCGGCGTGGTGAACAGCTCTGGATCGATACGTGCGCCGAGTATCTCCCACAGCCCGAGCACGACGACGAGCGACACGAAGCGGATCGCGATATTCAACAGGAGCTGTCGACGCGGTCGCATCGGTCGCGGTTTGCCTGATGCGTACCGGTCGTCGCCCGGTCGCGAGCGCCGTCACGTTGCGATTGTCGACCTGTACGCTCATGCGCGGGCTGCCTCCGCCACGGTCGGCCGTTTGGGGCGGGCGGTATGAAGCTGATGCCAGATATGCGACGCGCAGTTCGGCAAAGCGCGGATCGGCGCGCACGGCCTCGACATCGCGCGGCCGCGGGAACGGCATGTCGATCATTTCCTTGATGCGGCCCGGACGCGCGGTCATCACCGCCACCCGGTCGCCGAGCAGGATCGCTTCGTCGATCGAATGGGTGATGAACACCATGGTCTTGCGTTCTTCCGGCCGCTCCATCAGATGGAGTAGCTCTTCCTGCAGGATTTCGCGCGTCTGCGCGTCGAGGGCTGCGAATGGTTCGTCCATCAGCAGGATCGACGGGTTGATCGCAAGCGCGCGCACCAACCCGACGCGCTGCTGCATGCCGCCGGAGAGCTGATACGGGTAGTGCTGCTCGAAGCCGGTCAAGCCCGACAAGATCGAGATAATGCGCGACGCGCTCCTTGATGCGCGCGGCCGGGCGCGCCGGCCATCGCCAGGCCAAAGGCGGCGTTGTCGTAGACGGTTTTCCACGGCAGCAGGCCGAAATGCTGGAACACCATCGCCACGCCTTCCGGCGCACCGGCGACCGGACTGACCGCCGACCAGGAGCTTGCCGCCGCTGATATCGGTCAGGCCTGCGATGCAGCGCAGTAGCGTGGTCTTGCCGCAGCCGCTCGGGCCGACAATGCAAAGTATTTCCTGGTTGCGAACCGCCAGCGAAAGCTGATGGAAGGCGACGACGGTTCCGTCGAGGAAACAGCTTGCTCGCATTGTCTGCAACGATTGCGAACGCATCACCGGTTCCCGCCGAAGTCATCGTTTACATTTCCTCCGAGGCGCAATTTCCGCACCCGCAACGCCCGTTTGGCGGGCAACAATTCTTGCCGCGCCGCACGAAGTCAAGCGAAATGGAAAGCGGTGAATCGTCAACGTACTTGCCAGAAACCGAACATGGCTAGCGAACCTTCAAGGACGCCCTAGCAGCGCGATTAGGCCTTTTAGAAGTACGGTCGGTGAAGGCGGGCAGCCTCGAATATGAAGATCGACCGGCAGCACGTCCTTGACGCCGCCTTCAACCGCATAGCTGCCGGCAAATATCCCGCCATCGGCAGCGCAGGTGCCGATAGCCACCACCCATTTCGGACCTGGCATGGCGTCATAGGTACGCCTGAGCGCCTCGCGCATGCTTTTGGTGACCGGTCCGGTTACCGTCAGCACGTCGGCGTGGCGCGGCGAGGCGACGAAGCGCAGGCCGAAGCGTTCGAGATCGTAGAACGCGTTGCTGAGCGCATGCAGTTCGAGCTCGCAGCCATTGCAGGAGCCGGCATCGACGTGGCGAATGGAGAGCGAACGCCCGAGCCGGGCACGGGCGGCACGATTGACGCTTTGTGCAAGCTCTGCGAGATCGGCTTCATCGGGTGCCGGTGCCGGTTCGGTGAGCAAACCGTGCGTTATGCTCTCAAACAAGGTCTTGCGCATCAGAGATCGTGCCCCGAATACGAGCAGTTGAACGACTTATTGCAAAGCGGAAAATCCGCCACGATGTTGTCCTCGATCGCGGTTTCCAACAACGGCCATTGGAACCAGGACGCGTCGCGCAGATGGCAGCGCTCGACGCAAGCCTTCTCGTCGAGCCGCAACCAAACCAGCACGTCGCCGCGGAAGGCCTCGACCAGGCCAAGCCCCTCGCAAACCCTGCCCTTGGATTCGACCGCAGTCAGCGTCCGGCCGTCCGGCAATTCCGTGAGGATCTGGTCGATCAGCGCCAGACTTTGCTCGACCTCGCGGATGCGGATCCACACCCGCGCATTGACGTCACCGGCGTCCAGCACCGGTACTTCGAATGTGAGATCATCGTAGGGTGCATAGCCGGGCGCACGCCGCGCATCGAAGCTGCGTCCGGAGGCGCGCCCGACATAACCGCCAGCGCCGAACTGGCGCACGTATTCCGGCTTCACGAAGCCGGTGGTAACGGTACGGTCCTGTAGTGACGCAGTGTTGTCGTAGAGTTCGACCAAAGTTGGGAACACACCGCGCAGCTCGTTGAGCAATTCATGCAAGCGTGCGGGCCCCCCGGGCGCGATGTCGCGTGCAACGCCACCCGGTACGATGACATCCATCATGAGGCGGTGGCCGAAACAGAATTCCGCCGCGCGCAGCACCCGCTCGCGCAAAATGGCGGTTTGCGCATGCATCAGCGCGAACGAAGCGTCGTTGCAGATTGCGCCGATGTCGCCGAAATGATTGGCGAGGCGCTCGAGTTCGGCCATCAGCGCACGGAGATAAACCGCGCGTACCGGCGCTTTGACGTGCAGCGCGGCCTCGACGGCCTGCGCGAAGGCGAAACTGTAGGCGACTGTACTGTCGCCGGAGGTGCGTGCGGCCAGCCTGGCGGCATTGTCGAGCCTCGCGTTGCGCATGAGAGATTCGATGCCCTTGTGCACATAGCCGAGCCGCTGCTCCAGCCGCACCACGTGTTCGCCATTGGCGGTAAAACGGAAATGCCCCGGCTCGATGATGCCGGCATGCACGGGGCCTACCGCAATCTGATGCAAACCTTCGCCTTCGGCCGGCAGGAATTCGTACGGCTTGGGTTTGAGCCCAGGGCGGCGCTTGCCGAGCGGATGGCGGACATTCCAGAATCCCAGATCGAGCCAGCCGCGCGAATCTGGCGCATCCACAGGTTCCAGGCCGAACAGATCACGGATGGCGCGTTCGAGCCGAATCGCCGGCGGATGGCGTGCGGCAACGCTCGGATATTTTCCGTCCTTGCAGGCGTAAGTGAATACGACGATTTCGTCGAATTTCCCGCCGAGCAAAGCCATGTGTACTTTGGGCGCATCACCCCAGAGGCCGAGCAGCGAGCAACGGCCCGCCGCCAGATGCTCGATCGCCTGCCGCCAGCCTTCGTCGGTCACGGCCGCACGCGGCCACGGCCGATGCTGTTTGGCCAATTCGCGGTACTTGATGGTATCGAGCAGGGCCATTGCGTTATCCCAGCAGCCTGGCGACGTTCTGGAAACCGATGACCAGCGGAGGTGGCAAATAAATTCCCGCCATGAAGACGATAGCGAGGTGCGTGAACATCGGCACGTAGGAGGCTTGCGCCGGAGCGGTCGGCCCGCGTGGCTCGCCGAAGGCAATGGTGTTGAGCCGCAGGAATAGGCCGCCGAGCGCAACCAAAATGCCGAATACAAGAATCATCACCAGCCAGGGCGCGCGCGCAAAGGTCGAGCTCACCACCAGGAACTCGCTCATGAAGATGCCGAGCGGCGGCAAGCCGGCGATCGCCACCACGCCGAGCACCAGACCCCAGCCAAGCACGGGGTTGGTCACGGTCAGCCCGCCCATGTCGGCGATCTTCTGCGTGCCCTTAACCTGGGCGATGTGGCCGACCGCAAAAAAGATGGCCGACTTGGTGAGCGAGTGCATGGTCATGTGCAGCAGCCCGGCAAAATTCGCGAGCGGGCCGCCCATGCCGAAGGCGAAGACGATGATGCCCATGTGCTCGATAGAGGAGTATGCGAACATGCGTTTGATGTCGCGCCGCCGGTACAGCATGAAGGCTGCGAACACGACCGAGATCAGGCCCATGGTCACCATCAGCGGGCCGGGTGCGATCGCGGCAGGGTTGCGCGCGAGCAGCATCTTGAAGCGCAGCAACGCATAGAGCGCGACGTTGAGCAGCAGACCGGAAAGCACCGCCGAAATCGGGGTCGGGCCTTCGGCATGCGCATCCGGTAGCCAGGCATGCAGCGGCGCTAGGCCCACTTTGGTGCCGTAGCCGAGCAGCAGGAACACGAATGCGACATTGAGCAGATCGGGATCGAATTGCGCGGCGCGCGTGACCAACACAGTCCAGACCATGGCGTAGAGACCTTCACCGATCACCGGCCGTGCCGCCATGTAGACCAGGATCGTGCCGAACAGCGCGAGCGCAATGCCGACGCTGCCGAGGATGAAATATTTCCAGGCCGCTTCAAGCGCTTCGTGCGTGCGGTAGATGCCGACCATCAGCACGGTGGTGAGAGTCGCAAGCTCGATCGCAACCCACATCAACCCGATATTGTTGGCCACCAGCGCGAGGTTCATGGCGAACATCAGGATCTGGTACATGGCGTGATAGAACCGCACGAAAGTCGGCGTCAGCCTGCCGATCTCGATCTCGTGGCCGATATAGCTGGCGCTGAACACACTGGTGGTGAATGCCACGAAGGTGGTCAGCACGATGAAGACCTTGTTGAGGTCGTCGACAAGCAGATAGTCGCCTGACTTCGGCTCGACCAGAAACAGGGACACTGACGCCAGAAACGTCAGTAGCGCGGCCCCGACATTGAGACGCGCCGTCAAACGATAGCCCGGCAGGGCAGCCAGCAGGGCCGCCGCCAACGCGGGGATCAACAAGACGGCGCTGAGTGCGTCGAAGGTCATCGCCGCTCCCCTCGAAATTTGTCGAGTGCCTGCAAGTCGACGGTGTCGAAGCGCTCGCGGATCCGGAACAAAAAGATGCCGATGACGATGAAGGCGATCAGCACCGAGAAGGCGACGCTAATCTCGACCACCAACGGCATGCCTTTGGCGCCAGTCGCGGCCAGCACCAACCCATTCTCCAGCGACATGAAGCCAATCACCTGGCTCACCGCGTTGCGCCGCGTCACCATCATCAGCAGGCCGAGCAGCACAACCGAGAGCGCGAAGGCCAGATCCTCGCGTGCCAGCGGATCGGCTTCCGCAGTCACTCGCAGCATCACCACCATCGACAGCGCCACCAGCCCGATGCCGAGCAGCATGGCAAAACCGACGCCGAACACGGTCTCGATCTCACGGTGAATGCCCAGACGCACCATGATGCGGCGCAGCGCTATCGGAATGATGCCGGCCTTGAAAACAAGTGCGATCAACGCGGTGATGTAGAGATGCGGCGCGTCCTGGATGTAGGCTTGCCATGCCACTGACATCGCAAGCACCAGCGCATGCAGGGCAAAAATATTGAGCAGCGCGGAGAGCCGGTCCTGGTAGAGCTGCATGAAACTCACCAGCACCAGCGTTCCGGCCAGCATGTGCGCGATATCGAAGGTCAGCCCGCGCATCAGAAGCTCCTCGATACGAAGCGCAGCAAAGCCGCCAGCAGCGCCAGCATGAGCGCGGCGCCGAGAAACTCCGGCACACGGAACACGCGCATCTTGGCGATTGCGGTCTCAAACACCGCGAGCAGGACGCCGAAGACGCAGAGCTTTGCGGCATAGGCCGCAACACCGATGATCAGCAGCTTCGGCTCGGCAGTGACGGGGCTTATGCCCCAAGGAATGAACAGGCAGGCGATCACCGAGATATAGAGCAGCAGCTTGAGCGCGGCGGACAATTCGATCAGCGCCAGATGACGGCCCGAATATTCCAATACCATGGCCTCGTGCACCATGGTCAGTTCCAGATGCGTCGCAGGATTGTCGACCGGAACGCGTGCATTCTCCGCGATCGCGACAATGATCAGCGCGAGCAGGCCGAGTCCGAGCGACACCCGCAATCCGACCTCCGGCGAATTCATGAACGCCGACATGGTGGAGAGCTGGGTCGAACCCGCGATCAAAGCGAGCGTAAAGACGATCATTAGCATTGCCGGCTCGGCCAGCGAGGCAATCATCACTTCGCGGCTCGATCCGATTCCACCGAAACTGGTACCGACGTCCAAGCCCGCAAGTGCCAGAAAAAAACGGGCGCTGCCCAACACCGCAATGATGGCTATGAAATCGGCTGACCACGAAAACAAAAGCCCGCTGCGGAAGGTCGGCACCAGAGACGCGGCGACCCAGGTGGCAGCGAAAACGAAATAGGGGATGACACGAAACAGCCAAGAAGCGTTATCCGCCAACACCACGTCCTTGCGCATCAACCGGAGCAGATCGCGATAGGGCTGCAGCAGCGGTGGGCCTTGCCTGCGCAGTAGCCGCGCTTTCACCATACGCACAAATCCAGTGAGCAGCGGCGCCAGCAGGAGCACCAGCATCATCTGCGCGGCCTGAAAGGCGAAGTCGCGGATCACGGCCATATCGCCAGCACCAAAAGCACGAGCACAAGCGCCGCGAAGACCAGCGTCAAGTAGCTTCGAATGGTGAGAAACTGAAGATAGTTGAGCCGCTCGGCGGCGAAGGCGACGCCGATTGCGACCGGTGCATAGGCGAAATCCCAGATCGTATCGCGCCATGCGACCGTCAGCCGCGCCGGTGCGGTCGAGCCCGGCGGCGGCATTTCGCCGATCTCGCGCGCGCGGAAGACGAACGATCCGAAGACACGGCGGATCGGTTGGGCGAAGCTGTCGGCGGTGTATTGCGTCAGCGGGCTTGCGTCGGGATAGCCGCATCCCCACGCCGGGCCGCGCCGCAATCTGTCGGAAGCCAGCCGATGAATGGCGAACGCCGCCAACGCGCCTGAGCTGACCATGAACACGAACAACAGCAGCCCGTTGTACGAGCTGCGGCCTTCCGCGATCGGCACGATCGACAGCCATTCCACGCCGGTCTGAACCGGCATCCGGCCACCGACGAGGAACTGTACCACCGGTGCCAGCGTATCGATGAACAGGCCCGGCACGATGCCTGCGATCAGGCAGAGAGCAGCCAGAAAGTACATCGCGGCGAGCGAATTGGTGTCGCTCTCTTGCGCATTGGCAGCAGCCGATGTGCGCGGCCGGCCGAGAAAGCTGATACCGAAGGCGCGAACAAAACAGGCGGCCGCCAGCGCTGCCGATAGCGCCAACAGCGCTCCCACCGCCGGCACCAGCAACCGCACGCCCCATGACGGCAATTGTGGGCTCAGCAGGATGGCCTGGAAGGTGAGCCATTCGGAGACGAAGCCGTTGAGCGGCGGCAGCGCCGAAATCGCCATGCAGCCGATCAAAAATACGAAGGCGGTCTGCGGCATGCGGTGAATCAATCCGCCGAGCTGCTCCATGTCGCGGGTGCCGGTGGCCTCGAGCACGCTGCCGGCGCCGAAGAACAGCAGGCTCTTGAATACCGCGTGATTGAAGACATGGAATAGGCCGGCGGTGAGCGCGAGCGCCGCCGCCGAGGCGATGCCCTCCGCCTTGAAGGCGAGCGCAAGGCCAAGGGCTGCAAAAATGATTCCGATATTTTCGATCGTCGAATAGGCCAGCACGCGTTTGAGATCGCGCTGCATCAACGCGTAAAGCACGCCCATCACAGCGGTGATGCCGCCGAGCCCAAGCACGAGCAGGCTCCACCACCAATCCGGGGCCCCGAGCAGATCGAATACGATGCGAATGAACCCGTAGACCGCGACTTTGGTCATCACGCCGCTCATCAGCGCGGAAACGTGGCTGGGCGCGGCCGGGTGCGCGAGCGGCAGCCAGACATGCAACGGCACCAGTCCAGCTTTTGAGCCAGCGCCTAAAATGACAAAGATCAGCACCAGCGCCGCCAGGCCGGCCGATGGATGCGATACGCGAATCGCATCGAATGCGTAATTGCCGTCCGCGCCCGCAAGCAGGCCGAAGGCAAGCAGCAACGCCAGCGTACCGAAGCTCGCCATCAGCAGATAGACATAACCCGCTCGCAGATTCTCGCGCAATTGATGATGTGCGATCACCAGCGCCCAGGACGTGAGCGACATGAATTCCCACGACACCAGGAAGCTGAAGGCGTCGTCGGCCAAAACCACCAGATTCATGCCGGCGAGATAGGCGGGATAGAACGGAAGCACACGTTGCGGCGATTCTTCATGGCGGCCATAGCCAAGCGCGAACAGGCTGGCGGCCGCGCTGCCGAGATTGACCACGATGAGGAAAAATGCAGCCAGCGCGTCGATGCGAAAATGCGCGCCCAGCCAGGGCAAGCCGATCGGCAGCGTGATGGCGGAGGCGCGGCTGGTGTATTCGATCAGGCTGAGCAGTGCCATCACGCACAGCGTCAGCGTGATGATGAGGCACGCGCCATAGACCACGCTGTTGCCGCGCGCCGACTTGCCGATTGAGATGGCAATGGCAGCCACGGCCAACAGCGCCGCGACCCCGTAAAGCGCGTAGACCACCATCATTTGAGCCGCACCCCGCGGCCGCTGCCGCTGCTGGTCGCGCCTTCGCCGATCAGTTCAATGCCATTGGCGGAAAGAGCGTCGACCAGTTTCATCAGCGAGTCCACGTTGCCGCGCACCACGCCGTCGCTCGCTTCCATGCGTTGAATAGTGGGTAGAGATAGACCGCAACGCTGCGCCAGTTCGCGTTGGCCAATACCGAGCAAGGCCCGTGCGGCCCGCAACTGTTTGGCGGTAATCATGCGTTTCGAGTCTTTTCGCAATTTGGAGCGGGATATATAATATACAATATATCTATTATGATGTGTCAAGCATCATAAAGGCGACACGGTATTGTTTCCGTTTGCTGGGTTTGCGCGCCGCAGGGCGTCAATTACGTGCGCGGGACTGATCCCGACGTTCCGATTTGGACGGCAGCGGTTGACCATGGGCTAAACGCGAAAGGCTTTATCGTCCCGGGTCGTGGCGACGCCGGTGACCGTGCCTATCGCACGAAGTGAGCGGCAGGTAACTTCCGCGGCAAGAGGATTGAACGGATGGATAAACTTCGAATTACCGCTGGACAGTTCGTCTTCGAGGCGCGGTTTGAAAGCGCCGCCGCGCCCAAGACCTGCGCGATCTTCAAGCGGCTTCTGCCATACGAGAACACGATCATACACGTTCGCTGGAGCGGCGAAGCGGTCTGGGTGCCGCTGGGCGAACTCGATCTCGGACTTACCAACGAGAATCAAACGAGCTATCCCGCGCCCGGCCAGATGATTGTCTATCCCGGCGGGATAAGTGAAACCGAGATCCTTCTGGCCTATGGCGGGGTTCGCTTCGCGAGCAAGGTCGGACAACTGGCAGGCAATCATTTCATTACAATTACATCGGGGCTCGACCAACTGAATGAACTCGGACGCTCTGTGCTGCATGAAGGCGCCAAAATGCTTCGTATAGAAGCAGCGTAATCATAGTTGTCGTGTCGGCGATGCCGACGCGCGACTGCCATGCGGTCACGCATTTCGATCGAACCCAGCCTCTGCTTTGAGACTCACCAACGCTGGAGTTTCTTGGAACATCGCAAGAGATTTTCGCTGCCAATTCAGGATACTCGCTCGAATCCCGCATTCGGAGAGACTGGCCGAGCTGTAAAAAACCCAGCGATTACGATCGGTTTTTCGCATTTGACGATTGAAATGTGGAGCCCGAACTGGCTGGCTGGCGACGCAATGCAGATGGCCCTGCCCCACATGGCTCGGTAGGCTAAGTGCGCAATTTCACTTCCCGGAGTAACGGTCTAAGCTATTGGCCAAAGAAGGGCGGTCCAAAGCTGGGGCGAGGCGTCGTGGCGCGGGAACCGCAGGGAGGGCAATTATGGCACTTCAGATCAACACCATCGCAAGCGTATTCGTGGCGCTTATCGTTAGCTCCAATATAATTGGATCGGCCCGCGCGCAGGACTGCCCGCGCGGCGAACTTGACAATGCCTATTGCGACCGCGACGGCGACCTCACGGCCGACCCGCCGAGCGATCCCAAGCAATTCGTCAACCCGTCAACGCTGATTTTCGCCTACACCCCGGTCGAAGACCCTGCAGTCTATACCAAGGTCTGGGACGGCTTCATCAAGCACCTGGAACAGATTACCGGCAAAAAAGTCGTGTTCTTCCCTGTGCAGTCGAACGCCGCCGAAATCGAGGCCATGCGCTCGGGCCGCCTGCACATTGCGGGCTTCAACACCGGCTCCAATCCGATCGCGGTGAACTGCGCGGGCTTCGTACCGTTTGCGATCATGGCTGGAAAGGACGGCACCTTCGGTTACGAGATGGAAATCATCGTACCGGCCGACAGCTCGATCAAGACGCCGGCCGATATCAAAGGCAAGAAGCTCGCCTTCACCGCGCCGACCTCTAACTCCGGTTTCAAGGCACCGTCCGCGCTGCTCGCCTCCGAATTCAATCTCGAAGCCAAGCGCGATTATGAACCGGTGTTCTCGGGCAAACACGATAACTCCATACTGGGTGTCGCCAACAAGGACTACGACGCCGCCGCGATCGCGAACGAGGTGATGTTCCGCATGTTTGAGCGCAAGGTCGTCGACAAGGCCAAGATCCGCACCATCTATAAATCGGAAACCTTTCCGACCACCGGCTACGGCGTTGCGCACAATCTCGATCCGAAGCTGGTCGAAAAGATCAAGGAAGGCTTTTTCACCTTCAACTGGGAAGGCTCAGCGCTGCAAGCCGAGTTCAAGGGCCAAGATAAGTTCACCCCGATCACCTACAAGAAAGACTGGAGCGTTATCCGCAAAATCGACGCGGCAAGCGGCGTGAAATACACCTGCAAGTAAATATGCCGAGGGACGCCGCCGCATGTTGCGTATCAAAGGGCTGACCAAGCGATATCGCACTGGCGATCTCGCACTCAAGGGCATCGACCTTGATGTACCGGACGGCCAGGTGATGGCGCTAATCGGCCCGTCGGGCGCCGGCAAATCGACCGTGATCCGCTGCATCAACCGGCTGGTCGAGCCAACCGAAGGCACTATCGCGCTCAACGACCATATAATCACCGGGCTAGGCAGCGGAGAACTGCGCCGCGCGCGTCGGCGCATGGGGATGATCTTCCAGGAATATGCGCTGGTTGAGCGCCTTACCGTGATGGAGAACGTGCTCAGCGGCCGGCTCGGCTATGTCGGCTTCTGGCAAAGTTGGCTGCGCAAATTTCCACAATCCGACATCGACGAAGCTTACCGGCTCCTGCAACGCGTCGGGCTCGATACCATGGCTAACAAGCGCGCCGACGAATTGTCCGGCGGACAACGCCAGCGCGTCGGCATCTGCCGTGCGCTCATTCAGAACCCGGAATTGCTGCTGGTCGATGAGCCGACCGCCTCGCTCGATCCAAAAACCTCGCGCCAGATCATGCGGTTGATCAAGGAACTGTGCGCCGAGCGCAAGCTCTCGGCTATCATCAACATCCACGACGTCATGCTGGCGCAGATGTTTGCCGAGCGCATCGTCGGTTTGCGGCTCGGTGAGATCGTCTATGACGGTCCGCCGGACCGGCTTACGCCCGCGGTGCTAACCTTGATTTACGGCGAGGAGGACTGGTCGGCGACCATTCGCAAGGCCGACGAGACCGACGAGCTCGTTGCGGACAATGTCGTACCGTTCGAACCGCCCCTCCCCAGCCGCGATCGTCTCGCCGGATTAACATGATGTCCGTCGCGGTCGCCGCGCCTCGCCCATGGAAAAAACCACCGCTGATCAAGCGCGCCTGGCTGCGCTGGACGCTTGGGCTGGGCGCCGCGCTCTATCTCGCGCTCGCCTTCGGCAGTACCGACGTCAACTGGCACCGCGTATGGGAAGGCCTGCCGCGCGGCGCGCAATTCATCAAAGCGTTCTTTCCCCCCGACTTCACCAGCCGCTGGGATGAAATCGTCGAAGGCATCAGCGAAAGCCTATGGATGACGGTGGTGTCGACCGTGGTCGGGATCGCGCTATCGATTCCGGTCGGGAATCGGCGCTGCTCGCAATATTGCGCCCGCCCCCGTGTATTATTTCTGTCGCGGCATCCTCTCGGTGTCGCGCAGCTTCCAGGAGGTGATCCTCGCCATCTTCTTCGTCAAACTGTTCGGCTTCGGACCGTTTGCAGGATTTGTCACCTTGTCGTTCGCCACCGTCGGCTTTTACGGCAAGCTGCTTGCGGAAGACATCGAGGACATGGATGCAGGCCAAGCCGAAGCCGTGCGCGCCACCGGCGCCAGCTGGCTGCAATGGATTAATTTCGGCGTCCAGCCCCAGGTGATGCCGCGCATGATCGGACTTGGGCTGTACCGGCTCGACATCAATTTCCGCGAATCGGCGGTGGTCGGCATCGTCGGCGGTGGCGGCATCGGCGCCACGCTCAACACGTCGTTCGACCGCTACGAATTCGATTCGGCGGCCGCGATTGTTCTGATCATCATTGCCATCGTTATGCTGGTGGAATATTCGTCCGGCTATTTGCGCCGCTGGGTGCAATGATGACGCCCCCCCTAACCGTCGAAAACAAAATCTGGCGGCGGCGCGACAGCAACGCGCAGGTTGCGATTTGGGCGGCGTGGCTGATCGCCACAGCGATCTTCGTTTACTGCTTTCAGTTGATTTCGGAAAAAACCATCTGGGCTTTCGTCTGGGATGCCCCGGCGCAGGCCGGCGACCTTGGTGCCCGCATGGTGCCGCCCGATTGGAAATATATCCACCAATTATGGCGGCCGCTCTGGGACACGCTCAACATTGCAACCATCGGCACCTTGATTTCAATCCTGCTGGCGGTGCCGGTTGCCTACTGCGCCGCGCGCAATACCACGCCGAGCGTGACACTGGTACGGCCGATCGCGCTGTTCATAATCGTGGCGTCGCGCTCGATCAACTCGCTGATCTGGGCCTTGATGCTGGTGACCATAGTCGGACCCGGCGTATTCGCGGGCATTATCGCCATCGGCATTCGCTCGATCGGCTTCTGCGCCAAGCTGCTGTACGAAGCGATCGAAGAAATTGACGAGTCCCAGGTCGAGGCGGTGCGAGCGACCGGCGCCGGCAATGCGCAGACCACAGTTTACGGCATCGTACCGCAGGTCATGCCGGCTTTCGCCGGCATTTCGCTGTTTCGTTGGGATATCAATATCCGCGAGTCGACCGTGCTCGGCCTAGTCGGCGCCGGCGGTATCGGCCTCGAACTCAATGCCGCGATTACGCAACTCTACTGGACACATGTGTCGCTGATGTTGCTGGTAATCATCGGCACGGTGATCCTCGGAGAATGGGTTTCCGCCAAGGTCCGCCACGCGATCATTTGATCGCACAGACCAAATACAGCGCGCTTGACCCGGTCGGACATGACTACTCGGGGGATTAAGTACAATTGGCGCCCCGTACACATGTCGGTTTTATGCCGAACGGGCAAAAGGGCTTTACTGACAGACCCCGACATATTCGCCTTCGAGCGCCACCTGGGAATCCGCGATCTGCTGATTTCCAATCCACCCATTTGTGGAGATGACCGCCGTGTAACGGAGCGGACTGAAAAAAGTAAATTCAGCAGCAGAGTCCATGTTGAACTGTCCCCTGCACTCTAACCGCCATGTCAATGTCTGTTCCGATTTTGTGTATTGAGTTCGTTCACAAGTCGTATTCATACCTCCGAACCGCGGAGAAAACGTCTCCACAAGATCACCGGCTTGTTCGGCGGTTAGGCAACGCGAGTTTGTCTGAGGCGGCAGCCTCATTCCGTTGTTCAGTACTACGGTAGTTATTTTCCATAGACCTGGCTGAATGCCATCTGCCGCCATTAATGGTGCCGTTGTGAGGCCGACACAAACGGCCGCTACCGCAAAAACAGCTCTCATAAAAAGTGTGCCCCCCGCAAGCTTAGAAGCTATGTCGGAACAATCAGTAGCAGGCTGCCCAGCACACGCCAAAAATATTGCACACGCGGTAACATACGGGTGAGCCGTAGAAGTAGCCATCATAGAAGCCGCGGCTATAGCCGTGACGGTACCCGCGATGGTAGCCGCGGCGGCTGTAATTGTAAAAATCATCGTAGATAGGTGTGCACTCGCCGTATGGCCCACGATTAACACCGAGGCCGCATCCACTGGCGACGGGAATTACAAATTCGGCGCGCACCCGATGGAATGGCATGGCCTGAGCGGCCGAAATGCAGACAATGCTAATGCCGAATACAAACAAAATCAGCGTACGCATTCGCTCACGCAGCCTCACGGTTCACCGTAGTTTATTTTAACAGCAACGATGGCGACAGGACCCTATGCGGCGCATGATTGAGTACGGTGAGAGGCAGACCAGCAAGGCAGTTAACGTCGGTACGGCCCGCCGTTGGCAGCAGCTGTCGTAGCACCCGATGCGCCAGGATTTCGCGGTAACGGATGCGCAACTCGTGGTTGGCACCCCTTCGGGGCCGGGCGCCATCACGATTGTATGCAGTGGAGCGTCTCCACAGTAAAAATGCTCGCACCAAGCAAAATTACGACCGTGCCAGCGATCGTGAAATGGAGCCAATATCTTTGGAAATAGTCGCTAACGATCATTCAACTCGCGCATCGACAGCTAAAGGGGCCAGCTGCGATACCACGGTGCACAAATGCCGAACGCCTCACGAAAATAAAGCAAGCAAACCAGACCGCTTTCCCGTAGAACGATGGTTCAGACCGTTCGCTGATGCTTGATATGGATCATTTCCCGTCGCGCAAAAATATGCGAATAGTCAAAAGGTTGCGTTCCAGGTGGTCTACTCGGGGTTGAAATTATGATTCGACACGTTTTATTCGTAACAACGGCATTCACCGCGCTCATGAGCTGTGCGTTTGCGGCCGACCTCCCAACACGGCCAGCGTACGCACCTGCCCCGATTATGTCTCCGGTCCCGGTCTACAACTGGACGGGAATCTATTTCGGCATCAACGGTGGTTACGCCTTTGGAAGGCAGGATCCGCTGAGTCTATTCTCGAGTGATTTTAATTCGTTCGAATATAATGCGAACGGATGGTTGGTTGGCGGCACGGTTGGCGCACAGATCCAAAGCGGCCATGTTGTGATTGGCCTCGAAGGCGACATCGACTGGACCGATATCAATGGTTCAGGGACCGGCCCGGTAAACAAGATTGGCGGTATTAATGGGACCGCAACTTTATCATCAAAGGTGTCGTCGATTAGCACGCTTCGAACGCGAGTTGGCTACGCTCAAGATAATTGGCTTTTTTACGGAACCGGCGGTCTTGCCGTAACGAATTCCTCGTCCACTTTCACCCAAACAGTTGGGTTTGCTTGCGGCAACAATGTTCCGTGTAGCTCAAAAACCGGCTTGCACCCCGGCATCGCTGCTGGTGTCGGTGTCGAATACGGCTTCACGCCAAACGTGAGCGCAAAGCTCGAATACATGTGGATTGGCGCAGGTGCGGGCAACACGTTGTACGAAAACATGGTGCGCGTTGGTTTGAACTATCGGTTTGGTGGGAATTGATCGGCGCGATCGTGCATAACTGAGCAAAAAAACAACGCAGTCGCTATCGCCCCGAGCGCCGGCGCAGATCGTCAATCAGCGCGCGAACTTGCGGATTGCCAGGTTCGAGCCCGGCTAAATCCTGCGCAAGCGTTAGAGCGGCCGCAAAGTTGCCGCCGTCGCGTTCGAACGTGATCAATGCCACCAGAATGTCCCTGTCGGTCGGATGCTGCTTATGCGTGCGATCGAGGAGCGCTTTCGCCTCGGCTATCGAGCCAGTGGAGCTGAGAGCAATGGCGTAGACGTAGGCGTAGCGCGCATTGCCAGGTGCAAGGGCCGTAGCTTCGCGCAACAGAGGCAATGCTTCTGCGTAGTTGCGCTGACGCACAAGCAGAAGCCCGAGCGAATGCTTGATGTCAGCGTTCTTCGGCTCGATCTCGATCGCCGTACGCAGTAGCGCCGCGCCTTCCTCGTCCATGCCGCGTTGCCGATCGAGGTCGGCAAGGTTCGCTAAAGCAGGTACAAATTTTGGATCGAGACCGAGTGCAGTACGGTATTCAGTTTCCGCTTCACCAATCTGCGCGCGCCTCGTCCTCAGAAGCCCTATATTGAGATGCGTCTCCGGCCGGTCGGAGTCGATCATCTCGGCGCCAATTAGCTCCTGGTAGGCGATAGTAAATGCGCTGCGCTGCTGAGGCGTCATCGTCTGCAGGTCGACTCCGGCAAGCGCCCGCGCAGCCTCTATGCGAACCGCGCGCACGGGATCGCCAAGAAGCGGAAGGATCGCCTCAATTGCTGCGCGTGGCGCCGATGCTGGAATTGCCCGCGGTGCGGCCATCCGGACCAACGGGTTCGGATCGGCGATTGCCGCCCTGATGGCCGGTTCGGAAGTGGCGGACGCGTAACGAGGCAGAAGGAGCAAGCCGCTCGCCCGCGCAATCGCGGGCTGGCTTTTATCCAGGATTAATTGATCAAGTTGGCGTTCCGCATCGACGGCACCGCTCCGGCCGGCATGAAGCGCAGTACCGTAGTGCGGCCTTGTCTGCCGTCCATTCGGATACCACGTCGCGACCGCCTTTGCCGCCCATTCGGCCGAGCGATCGTTATGACATCCGGTGCAGGCGTTGGGTGTGCCGATCGACACCGAAAGGTCGGGTCGCGGAACGCGTATACTGTGGTCGCGCCGGTCGTGCACCACCATGTAGGTCTTGGTCGGCATATGACAATTGATGCATTGCGCGCCGGCGCTGCCAGGCGGATGATTATGGTGCGCAGTGACATCGAACTTTTCCGGCAAGTGGCATTGTGCACACAGACCGTTGCCTTCAGCGCGCAATTTTGCGGCGTGCGGCTCATGGCAATTGGAACAGACGACGCCAGCCTTATGCATTGCACTTTGCAAGAATGAATCATACTCGAACACCTCCCCATCAATCTGCCCGTCCGCATGATAAAGTCCCGGCTCCAAGAGCCCTGGCAGAGCCACATCGAGAAACGGGGTATCCGCCGCCAATCCCTTGGCGATAAGCTTTCGCCGCGAATGACAAGAGGCACAAGTGTCGAGTTGTGAAGAAACCAGCGGCTCGGTGCGGCGCGCAGTTCCCGTCGCCGTATCCATTTGCCATCGGCCGGAATCTGTCGCCTTCAGCCAACCCTCCAAGCCCATCCGAACTTTATCGGAGAGGCCAGATTCGCCGGATTGCGCCGGCCTCGAGCCCGCCTTCGCCCACGTCACATGACTAGAACCTGGGCCGTGACAAGCCTCGCAGGTCACACCGAGACTGGCCCAGGTCGTTGCATATTTATTTGCCGATAGATCGAAGTTCTTCTTCAGATCGGTCGTGTGACAGTCGGCGCATTGGTAATTCCAGGTCTGGTCGCGGCCGGTCCAGTGCAACAATGAGCCCGGCTGTAGCTTCTGGTCGGGGTAGAGGTGAAACCAGTGCTGACCTCCCTTGTCCTTCGGCCGCGCGTCCCAGGCGAGCCCGAGCATCTGATAGCGTCCGTCGGGAAACTCGATCAAGTATTGCTGCAACGGGCCGATGCCGAGCGTATGGGTAATCTCATAGTCATGCAGTTTTCCGTCGGGACCGTCGGTGCGCACCATGAACCTGTCGCCTGCGCGCGAAAACGTACTAACCACACCAAAGTTTTCGACCGAGACCCCCGAGAAATCGCCCAGCACCGTCGCCGGCGTCGCTTTCTCCATCGCCAATGCGTGGTGCGATGTTTTCCAGCGTTCGGCCTGTGTCTGATGGCAACCGGCGCAAACCTCCACGCCGACATAATTTGCCGCGCCGCCAACCTGTGCGCGGGCTGCCGGCATGAGGCAAACGAAAGACATGACAAGAACCGCGATTCCCGGCGGCATCAATGCGGCACGTTTCAACATAAGAACTCAGCTCAAAACTCCCTGTTAAAACGCGTTTAGGCGCTTAGCGGTTTAAGCGGAAACGCTTCGCTATACGATATGTTGAGGTTGGCTTATCTCGTGAAAATGGGCAAGTTTGAATAACTTCGCGCAATTCCTGAGCTCGCAAATTCCGTGAAGGCTAAAACCGCCCTCATTTGATCATCCCAACCGCCCGCGGCAACCAGAGGGTCAATTCGGGGATCATCGTAATCGCAATCAAGGACAGCAACAGCGGTATGAGCCACGGCAGTATCGCCATGGTGGTGCGCTCGATCGATAATTTGGCAATGCGCGACAGCACGAACAGGACCATGCCGAGCGGCGGATGCAGCAGCCCAAGTGTTTCACCACGGGGCGCGGCTCCGCTTTCGGCTGCAAGCCGACGCCATCAATCAAACTTTCAACGAATTCCGAGGTGTATCGGCGTATGGCCGACGACATGGATATCAACTGCGGCGACGTCCTCGACGGAACGTCTATCGAGGCAAAGGGCAAGGAAATTTTTGACAAGATATTGCAGGTTGCGTCAGGTACGCACACCAAATCGGAAGACCTCGGCTACGGCGATCTGGAATTTGTCCCATGGCAAATCGGCGCCGTCATGTAGGCAGTGGCGATGGCCTCGCGCTCGGTGCATTCGCAAGTTCGATCACAAATATTAATCGCGGATTGAATTTGAGCGGTTCATGACTGCCGCCCCGGTCACGCAATGAGGTCGAACCCAGTCTCTGCTTTGCAACTCCCCAAAACGGAAATTCTCTCACGATTAGTGAGCGACGTTTCACAGATATTCGGAAATTTGGTTCGAATCCAGGGAATCGACGCATCGACGATCCTCATTTCAGCAACGGCAGCATCGAACTTGTGGCAACCCAATACCCGTGCAAGCTAATTGAGACGGGAATTCAGTTTGCCTAAATCTTAGGCTTCTTTCTTCTATTGTATGCAATTCGCGAATGGTCGACGAGAGCGCAGACTGCGTGCGGCCGCAGCCATTCTCCACATTAAATCAAGTCTCTAAGAGATCTTCATCCCGCCGCCGGATATTGGCACGACCTTTGCGGATGACCTTCCAGGGATATTTTCGGGAGGTTGTCATGAAGCGTCGTGAATTTCTCAAATCGATGTCGGCTGTCGCGGCGAGTACAGCAGTGTCGGCACCGGCAGTGTTCTCGCCGGCCAAGGCGCAGTCGCGCGCGGAAACGTTGCTGATCGTTTCGGAAAGCGGCCCCAACAATCTCGACATCCACGGCGTCGGCACCAACGTGCCGGGCTACGAGGTGTCGTGGAATTGCTACGACCGCCTGATCAGCCACGAGATGAAGACCGTTAACGGCGGGCCTTACTACGACAAGGACAAGTTCAAGCCCGAGCTCGCCGAGGACATGAACATCGGCGACATGTCGGTCACCTTCAAGTTGAAAAAGAAGGCCGTCTTCCAGGACGGTACGCCGGTCACCGCGAAGGACGTCAAATGGTCGCTCGATCGCGCCGTCACGGTCGGTGGATTTCCCACCTTCCAGATGGCCGCCGGCTCTTTGACCAAGCCGGAACAATTCGTGGTCGTCGACGACAATACATTCCGCGTCGACTTCGCGCGCAAGGACCGGCTCACTGTTCCCGACCTCGCGGTGATCGTTCCCTGCATCGTCAATTCCGAACTCGTGAAGAAGAACGCGACCGAAACCGACCCCTGGGGCTTGGCCTATACCAAGCAAAACACCGCCGGCAGCGGCGCCTACAAAGTGGCTAGTTGGGTCGCCGGCACCGAAGTCGTGCTGGAGCGTAATGACGCCTGGGTCGGCGGTCCAATACCGAAGGTCAAGAAGATCATCTGGCGCATGGTGCCATCGGCCGGCAACCGGCGCGCGCTGCTCGAGCGCGGCGACGCCGACATTTCCTACGATCTGCCGAACAAGGATTTCGTCGAGCTCAAGGACGCCGGCAAGCTCAGTATCATTTCGACGCCCTACTCGAACGGCGTCCAATACATCGGCATGAACGTGAAAAATCCGCCGTTCGATAATCCGAAGGTACGGCAGGCGGTGGCTTATGCCCTGCCCTACCAGAAGATCATGGACGCAGTGCTGTTCGGTCTCGCCAAACCGATGTTCGGCGCAGCCGCAGATGCGCCGACGCAAGTGGCATGGCCGCAGCCGCATAAGTTCAATACCGACATCGCCAAGGCCAAGGCGCTGATGACGGAGGCCGGCTATCCCAACGGCTTCGAAACCACGATCTCGTTCGACCTCGGCTTTGCCGGCGTCAACGAGCCGCTCTGCGTACTGGCGCAGGAAAGCCTGGCGGAGATCGGCATCAAGTGCACGATCAACAAGATCCCGGGCGCCAACTGGCGGACTGAGCTGAACAAGAAAGTCATGCCGCTCTACACTAACGTATTCTCGGGCTGGCTCGACTACCCGGAATATTTCTTCATCTGGTGCTACCACGGCAAAAATTCGATCTTCAACACCATGAACTACCAGTCGAAGGAGACCGACGCCTACATCGATGGCGCGGTGACCGCGGCGGCGGCCGGCGACAAGGCGACCTACGACAAGGACGTGAAGGGCTTTGTCAACCAGGTCTACGCCGACATGCCGCGCATTCCGCTGTATCAGCCCTACGTCAACGTCGCGATGCAGAAGAACGTGTCGGGCTATCAGTACTGGTTCCACCGCCGGCTCGACTACCGCACTTTGGTGAAAGCGTAACCTTCGTCATGCCGGGACGCCGCGCAGCGCAAGCTGCGCTAGCGTCCTGGGATGACTGGAGATGTGCTCATGCTCGGCATGATTTCGAAGCGTCTGATGCTGGTCATCCCGAACCTAGTCGGGGTGGTGATCATCACGTTCCTGCTCACCCGGGCCTTGCCTGGAGACCCGGCCGCCTATTTCGCAGGTCCCGCAGCGGACAAACAGGCGATCGAGCAGATCAGAGTCAAGCTCGGCCTCGACAAACCGCTGATCGTGCAGTTCGGGCGCTACGTGAATGATCTCGCCCATTTGAACCTCGGCGATTCTCTCACCACCGGCCAGCCGGTGGTGACCGAGATCAAGAACCGGCTGCCGGCCTCGGCCGAACTCACGCTGTTCGGACTCATTCTTTCGATCGCGATCGCGGTGCCGCTCGGGATTCTCGCCGCGGTCAAGCAAGGCTCCTGGATCGATCACACCTGCCGCGTTGTGGCGACCGCCGGCGTTTCGCTGCCGGTTTTCTTCACCGGTCTCCTGCTGGTCTATGTGTTCTATTTCCTGCTCGGCTGGTCGCCGGCGCCGCTCGGGCGCATCGATGTCTTCTACTCGCCGCCGACGCAATACACCGGCTTCTATCTGATCGACAGCCTGCTGACCGGCAATCTGGAGGCATTCCGCGCCGCACTCAGCCAACTGCTGCTGCCCGGTTTTACCCTCGGCATATTCTCGCTGGCACCGATCGCGCGCATGACGCGGGCCTCGATGCTCACAGTGCTGGCCTCCGATTTCGTGCGCACCGCACGCGCAAGCGGTCTCGACAATCGTACGGTCATCATCACTTACGCGTTCCGTAACGCGATGCTACCGGTCGTCACCACGCTCGGCATGGTGTTCTCGTTCCTGCTCGGCGCCAACGTGCTGGTCGAGAAAGTATTCGCCTGGCCTGGCATCGGCTCCTACGCGGTCGAAGCGCTGATTTCGTCGGATTTCGCGCCGGTGCAGGGCTTCGTGCTCACCATGGCGATCCTCTATGTGGTGCTCAATCTGATCATCGACGTCCTTTACGGCGTAATCGATCCACGCGTGAGGCTGGAAGGATGACCGAAACCATTTCTCTCACCCCGACAGTGGCAAAGCCTGCGCCGAAGCCGCAAAGCAATTCGATCTTTCGTCACGCGCGTTACGTGGTGGCGGAGAATCCGGTGACCGGTTTTTCCTTCGGCTTGTTCATTCTGATCGCGCTGTGCGCGCTGATCGGGCCTTATATTGTGCCGCATGATCCGCTGGCGAGCGACACCTCAGCGACACTACACGCACCGTCGCTCAAGCATTGGTTCGGTACCGACCAACTCGGCCGCGACATCTTCAGCCGCGTCATCGTGGCAACCAGGCTCGATTTCATCATCGCCGTAACTTCGGTTGCGCTCGTGTTCGCCATGGGAGGGTTGGCCGGAATCGCTGCCGGATTTTTCGGCGGCTGGACCGACCGTATCGTCGGGCGCATCTCCGATACCATCATGGCATTTCCGCTATTCGTGCTGGCGATGGGTATCGTCGCCGCTCTCGGCAATACCGTGACCAACATTGTGCTCGCCACCGCCATCATCAATTTCCCGCTGTATGTGCGCGTCGCGCGCGCAGAAGCCAACGTGCGGCGCGATGCCGGCTTCGTGCAGGCGGCGCGACTGTCCGGCAACGGTGATTTCCGAATCCTGCTGATGCATATCCTACCTAACATCATGCCGATCATGATGGTGCAGATCTCGCTCACCATGGGTTACGCCATCCTAAACGCCGCGGGTCTTTCCTTCATCGGGCTCGGCGTGCGTCCGCCGACGCCCGAGTGGGGCATCATGGTGGCGGAAGGCGCTGGCAACATCATTTCGGGCGAATGGTGGATCGCGCTGTTTCCCGGCGCGGCGCTGATGCTGGCGGTGTTCTGCTTCAATTTGCTGGGCGACGGCTTGCGCGACCTGGTCGATCCGCAGAGGCGCACCTGACCCATGGCGAAGAAGGCAAAAAAATCGACTAACCCAGTCCGCAGCGCCGACACCAGCCTGCCGCTGCTCGACGTGCATGATCTCACGGTCGAATTCGCCACCCGGCGCGGCATCGTGCGTGCCGTGCAGCATGTCAACATCACGGTCGCCAAGGGCGAGACGCTCGGCATTGTCGGCGAATCCGGCTCGGGCAAGTCGGTCACCTCATTCGCGGTAATGCGCATCCTCGACCGCGCCGGGCGTATCGCCGAAGGCTCAGTGTTGTTCAGCGGCCTCGACCTGCGCAGTGCGCCCGAACAGGACATGCGCGATCTGCGCGGGCGCGAAATGTCGATGATCTTCCAGAACCCGCGCGCCGCGCTCAATCCGATCCGCAAGATCGGCCGCCAGATCGAGGACGTGCTGTTGCAGCATGCCCAGGTCGACACAGACGCGGTGAGCGAGCGGGCGATCGAGACGCTCGACCAGGTCCGCATCGCCCGCCCACGCGAACGCTATCATGCCTATCCGTTCGAACTGTCGGGTGGCATGTGCCAGCGCGTCGTAATCGCACTCGCACTCGCCTGCCGGCCGCAATTACTGATCGCTGACGAGCCGACCACCGGGCTCGACGTAACCACCCAGAAGGCGGTGATGGACCTAGTGGTGGAACTCACGCGCGAGCGCGGCATGTCGACGATCCTGATCACCCACGACCTTGGCCTTGCCGCCGCCTATTGCGACCGCGTGGTGGTGATGGAAAAGGGCCTCGTCGTCGAGACCGCCAAGTCGGAAGCGATCTTCAAGAGCCCGGCGCACGCATATACCCGCAAGTTGATGCGGGCAACGCCGCGGCCCGGCGTGTCGCTGCGCGACCTCCTGCCGGAAGAAGAAGCCGGGAGTGCTAAGCCCGCCCGAAAGACGTCCACAAAATCTAAAGGCGCCGGTGCACCGCTGCTGGTAGTCGAGAAACTGGTCAAGGAATATCCGCGCAACGACGCGGGCGGCTCTTTGGCCAAAATGTTCGGGCCGAAGCCCGCGGTCAAGCCGGACAATTTCCGCGCCGTCGACGGCATCAGCTTTACGGTCGCGCGCGGCGAAAGCGTCGGGCTGGTCGGCGAATCCGGCTGCGGCAAGTCGACCACTTCGATGATGGTGATGCGGCTGATCGACAAGAGCTCCGGTCTGATCATGTTCGACGGCGTGGATATCGGCGAAATTCCGGCCCGCAGTTTCGCCACGCTGCCGCATCGCAAACGCATCCAGATGGTTTTCCAGGACCCGACCGACAGTCTCAATCCGCGCTTCACCGCTGCGCGCGCCATCGCCGATCCGATTCTGCGGCTGGGCAATTCCGACGACACCCGTTCGATGCGCACTCGCTGCGAAGAACTCGCAATACAAGTCGGCCTGCCGCTCGATCTACTCGATCGTTTCCCGCACCAGCTTTCCGGCGGACAGAAGGCGCGCGTCGGCATTGCGCGCGCCATCGCGCTCAAACCGGATCTCATCATCCTCGATGAGCCGACCGCCGCGCTCGACGTATCGGTCCAGGCCGTCGTTCTCAATCTATTGCAGGACCTCAAAGATTCTCTGGGGATGAGCTATCTTTTCGTATCGCACGATCTCAACGTGGTGCGCCTGTTGTGCGACCGTGTCATTGTCATGCGTACGGGGCAGATCGTCGAGCAGGGACCGACCGAACAGGTCATGGACGAGCCGAAAGCCAGCTACACCCGCGATCTGCTATCGGCGATCCCGCATCCGCCGATTTGATCCACGCTCGTGAGGCCCGGGCATGAGCATGATGACACCCATCGCCGAACCGCGCGAGATTTCCTGGCCGCGCAAGACGCGGGCTGAGGAACTGCGCCTGCAGCTCGCCGACGAGATCGTGCGCGGTGCGCTGCTGCCGGGTGCCGCGCTCGACGAGACCAGGATCGCCAATCGCTTTCATGTTTCGCGCACGCCAGTGCGCGAAGCGATCCGCCTGCTGGCGGCGAGCGGCCTTGTCGAGGTGCGTGCGCATCGTGCCGCGGTGGTGGCACGGCCGAGCGCGGAACAGCTCGTCGGCATGTTCGAGGTCATGGCGGAATTGGAGGCGCTCTGTGCCGGCTTTGCCGCCGAGCGCATGACCGGCATCGAGCGGCGCGCACTCGAGAATATTCACGAGGAACTGCGCGTGATGATCCAGAGCGGCGACCCGCAGCGCTACCACGAAGTCAATGAAGCCTTTCACAACAGCATCTATAACGGCGCCCACAACACCTATCTCGCCGAGATCACGCTGGCGACGCGGGCGCGCGTGCAGCCGTTCCGTCGCGCGCAATTCCGCAATCTCGGACGGCTCGCCAAGTCACACATCGAGCACGATCACGTGGTGGAGGCGATATTGCGCGGCGAGCATGACCTCGCCGGATCTGCCATGTATGCGCATATCGTCACCGTGCGCGACGAATACGAGCATTATACGGAGAACGCTATAGCTTCAGGCCGGCGCTTTTTCGCGCGCCAGGAATGCTCGCCAACCGCCGAAGTCGGAAATATCGCGCGCGCCGGCGGTGGCGATGGCCTCGACCAGAAATCCTTTGACGCTACGGCCATCGGAAAGCTGAATGGTGCCGATCGAGAGCGGCGCCGGTATCGTGTCGACGAAAGCGCCGAAGGCGGCCGCGGTAAGCGCCCAGACTTCAATTTCGACGCGGACACCTTTGTCGCTATCGACGCGCAGCAGGCCGGGCTTTGGCGGTGTCGTGCCAGCCAGCGCATAGAGCCGGTAGTCGGGCGCAGTCTTTGCCACTTCGAGCAAGCGGCCGCCGCGCGCGCGCAATTCGCCGTTGAGCGGCAAGCCGGACAGATGCGCGCCGACCACGGCTACCGCGACCTCGTCATCGGCAGGCGATTTCGGAATTTCGGCAAGCGGCGGCTGCGGCAGCCTGAGCGCGCCGAGCGGAAGCCCGGTATCGGCATGAAAAACCCGGCCAATCTCGGCAAGCCGCGCATCGGCGCCGCCGGGCGCCAGCAATGTGATGCCGAACGGAACATGACCCTCGGTCATGAAGGCCGGCAGCGCCAGCCCGCACAGGTCGAGCAGATTGACGAAATTGGTATAAGTGCCGAGCCGGCTGTTGAGCTGAATCGGATCGGCGAGCACCTGCTTGACGGTATAGGCGGTGGGCGCGGTCGGAAGCGCCAAGACGTCGATCTGGCGCGAAAGTATGATCGGCGACGCGGCGTAGCTCTTCGAGCTTGTAGAAGGCCTTGAATGCATCGATCGCGGTCGCGCGCATGCCGCTGCGGATGATTTCGCGCGTCACCGGATGAATGGCGTCGGGATCGGATGCCAGCAGCGAGCCCGCAGCGATCATGCGCTCGGCCACCCATGGTCCTTCGTAAAGCAGGCGGGCGGTCTCGTAGAATGGCTCGATATCCACTTCGACGATCGCGCAGCCGAGCCGGGCGAGCCGATCAAGCGCCGCGTTGTAGCCGGCCTCGAATTGGCGATCGCCGAAAAACAACCGCTGGCCGGGACGCGGCACGCCCAGTTTGACATGCGGCGGCATAATACCGGGGCGCCCCGCCGGCCGCCTGCGCGAATAAGGATCGGCAATATCGGGGCCGGCCATGGCGGCGAGCGCGGCCCAGGCGTCATCGACGGTGAGCGCAAAAACCGACACGCAGTCGAGCGTCCGGCAGGCCGGCACGACGCCAAACGTCGAGATGAGACCGACGCTCGGCTTGAGGCCGACGATATTGTTGAGCCCCGCCGGGACACGGCCGGAGCCGGCGGTGTCGGTGCCAAGCGCGAGCGGCACCAGACCGGCAGCAACCGCTACGCCCGAACCCGAGCTCGATCCGCCGGGGATAAGGTCGGCATTGATCGTGTTCCTTGGCACGCCATAGGGCGAACGCACCCCGACCAGGCCGGTGGCGAACTGGTCTAGATTGGTTTTGCCGATGACAATGGCACCGGCGGCGCGCAGCCGCGCGACCGAGGTCGCGTCGTGCGCGGGTATATAGCTGAACGCCGGACAGGCCGCCGTTGTCGGCATTCCCGCTACATCAATATTGTCCTTCACCGCGACCGGAATGCCATACAGCGGCAGGTGGATATTGCCCTTGGCGGCGAGGGCACGCGCTTCGGCCAGCACATCGGCTTCCTCGCGCAGGCTGATGAATATGGCGGGGTCGCCGTGCGCGCGGATGCGGGCAAAGCTGCGCGCAACGGTCTCCTCCGGAGTAGCCGATCCGTCTCGATGTGCGGCGATGATTGCGGCAACGGTTTCAGCCAAAAGGCGACCCCCAACAACCCGGATGGCGCCGCCCGGCGAAGGCGCACGGCTCCTTGTGCAAATATTCTTGCTTCGGCGCAACGCCGGTCGGCTTCATTGGGTTCGTTCTGCCAACGAACGCGCATAGATTGCCTGACGAAATATTGCACGATATGAGTGTGTATCCGAAAATTCGGCGGTGATCGACTGCAATTGAATGCCCGCTAAACGCTTAGCAGACATCACTATTTCCTTCGCCTTCGCCGCCTATTTCAACGGCGACTCGCGACAGGGCTGTATCAAAGGGAACGACAACTTCCGCGTCCAATGCCGCCCTATCCATCCATTCTTGGTCGAAATTTGGTTCTGCCCAGCCCCCTAGTTCTCCGCAATCCGATAGCCGATCCCCGGCTCGGTGAGAATGATGAGCGGATCGTCGGCGTGTTCCTCAACCTTCTGCCGGAGCTGCCCGACGTAGACGCGGAGATATTGCGTGTCCTCTGCATGTGCCGGTCCCCAGACCGCGGTTAGAATCTGCTTATGGGTTATGACGCGGCCAGCGTGGCGGGCCAGGAACGACAGCAGCTCGAATTCCTTCGGCGTTAGCTTGAGTTCGGCACCAGCACGCGTAGCGCGATGGCGGACGGAATCGACCTCCAGATTGCCGACGCGCAGGACCGGAATTTCCGCCTTACGCTGCATGCGATGGCGCAGGGCCGTGCGCATCCTTGCCAGCAGTTCGCCGACGTTGAAAGGCTTGTTGACGTAGTCATCCGCACCCAGATCGAGCGCCTCGATCTTTTCGGTTTCGCGCTCGCGCGCCGACAGCACGACGATCGGCACGTCCGACCATTCGCGGGCGCGCCGGATAACATCCTTGCCGTCGCCGTCCGGCAGACCGAGATCGAGCAACACAATATCGGGCAACTCGGAAGCAATGCGCTTGGTTGCCTCGGCGACGCTGCCGGCGGTTGTCATCTCATAGCCGTTGGCTTCGAGCGCCGGCTTAAGGAAACGTAGGATCGTTACCTCGTCGTCCACGACCAGCACGTGGGTACTCGTTCTCATGCCGGTGTGTCCTGCCGTGGAAAGGTCAATACGATGCGGGCGCCGGCGCCTTGCGCGTGCGGGCTCTCGGCCGCGATCGATCCGCCATGCGCTTCCACGATGCCCTTGGCGATTGCTAAACCAAGACCGGTTCCCTGGCCGCCGTCGGCTTGCGAGACGTCGGCCTTGACGAATTTGTCGAAGACCTGCGGTAGCGCCTCGGCGGGAATGCCGGGGCCGTTATCGGTCACGCGCACCGCGATTTCCGCAGGTGCAACCTGCGCATCCACGAAGACCGTCGTCCCCGCCGGGGTGTGCACAACGGCGTTGCCGATCACGTTGCCGAGCGCCTGCTCGACCAGCGTGGCGTCGGCGCGCACCAGCGGCAGATCGGCAGGCAGAGCGACCTCGATGCGCTGCTTCGCGCCGCGCCGCCTTGCGGCGCTAACGACGCGTTCGACTATTTCGCGCAGGTCGATCCAATCGCGCCGCAGCTCCAGCGCCCCGGCGTCGATCCGCGTGATGGCGAGCAGATTGCGCACCATCTCGTCGAGGCTTTCGGTTTCCTGCTTGATCTGCGCCAGCAGGTCCTTTTTCGCCGCGCTATCGAGCTTGTCGCCGTAGTCGATCAGGCTGGTGGCCGCGCCGAGGATCGACGACAGCGGCGTGCGGAAATCGTGCGAGATCGAGGCCAGCAGCGTGTTGCGTACACGCTCGGTTTCGGTCGCGGTCCTCGCACTCACCATCTCGCGCGCCAGCGAAGCGCGCTCCAGCGCGGCGGCGGTCTGTTCCGAAAGCGTGTCGAGCAGCGCGCGGGCTTCGGAATCGATTGGACCTGTTCCGGCCGGCCGGGCGAGCCCGATCACGCCAAGCGTCTTGTCGCCGATCCGCAACGGTACGAAGAACCACGGAACGATCGGCAATGTCCCGGTATCCGCGCCAGCCGGCTCGGCATGGCTATAGGCCCAGCGCGCCGCCGTCATGGCCGCCGCGTCAAGGCTGTCTTCCGGCGGCCAGGCCGCAACCAGATCGAGATCATCGCCTTGTTGCAGCAGCACGACCACCGATCGCTCCAGGCTTGCATGTATTTCGCTGGCGGCGCCTTCCGCCACCGCATCGATTGAGGCCAGACCGGACAGGCGGCGGGTGAATTCATACAGCCGCCGCATCGCCCGCACGCGGCCGGCAGAAATCTTGGCCTGCTGGCGAACGCGGCCGGCCAGCGCGGAGGTGACAACGGCCACCACCAGAAAAATACCCAACGCAAGCAACTCGTAAGGTTCGGCAACCGTGAACGTGTAAATCGGCTCGATGAAGAAGAAATTGTAGACGAGAAAGGAAAGTATCGACGCATAGATCGCCGGCCAGATGCCGAAGCTCACGGCGGGCAACAGAACCGCCATCAGAAACACCATCGAGAGATTGGGAATAGGCGTGAGCTTGGTCAGCAACTCGCCGATGCCGAGCGCCGCCGCGACTGCGGCTGTTGCATAAACAAACGGTAACAGTTCCAGCGAAAAGCCCGTCCACCGCAGCGAAAAAGGCGCGCGAGGCAAAGGCTCTATCTCGCGCGTGACCAGATGGATCGCGATGTCCTGCGTCCGCCGTACCAGTTCGTGCGGCAGAGACCGGCGCAAAAGTTCGCTGAAATAACCACCACGCGAGCGGCCGATCACAATCTGGGTAACATTCTCGAATTTCGAAAAGCGCAGAAGCTCGGCCGGCAAGTCACTGCCGCTCAGCGTCTGCGTCTCGGCGCCGAGGCTCACCGCCAGCTTCATCGCATCGTCCAGCCTTTGGCGAGCGGCTTCGCTGAGGTTCGCGCCGGGCCGTTCCACGGTCACCGCGATCCAAGGCGCATCCATCAAATCGGCTAATCGTTTGGCCGTACGAATGACCGTCGGAGAAATCGGATCGGGTCCGATGCAGGCCAGAATACGCTCACCGGCCGCCCATGGCCCTTCGATCGCCTGCGCCTGCATGCGCGAAACCAGATCCACATCGATGCGCTCTGCCGCGCGCCGCAACGCCAGTTCGCGCAAGGCGGTCAGATTCTGCGGCTTGAAGAAATGCTCGACAGCGCGGGCGGCGGTGTCCTGGACATAGACTTTTCCTTCGGCGAGACGTTTGAGCAGCTCGTCCGGCGGAAAGTCGACTAATATGATTTCGTCGGCCTTGTCGAACACCGTGTCGGGCACGGTCTCGCGTACCCGCACCTTGGTGATCTTCTGCACCACGTCGTTGAGGCTTTCGAGGTGCTGGATGTTGAGCGTGGTCCAGACGTCAATGCCAGCCGACAGCAGTTCGTCGATGTCCTGCCAGCGTTTGGGATGACGGCTGCCGGACACGTTGGTATGGGCGTATTCATCGACCAGCAACAGGCTCGGCCGCCGCGTCAGCGCTAGGTCGAGGTCAAACTCTTTGACGATCTGATTGTGGTAAACGACCGGCTTGCGCGGCAGGACTTCGAAGCCTTCGACCAACTGCTCGGTCTCGCGCCGGCCGTGGGTTTCGATCAGCCCAGCGACGACGTCGCGCCCGCCCGATTTCTCGGTGCGGCCGGAGGTGAGCATGGCATAGGTCTTGCCGACGCCGGGGGCGGCGCCGAGAAAGATCTTCAGATGCCCGCGGCCCTCTTTTTTGGCGAGGGCCAGCAGGGCGTCGGGGGAAGCTCGTTGCGCTAGGTCGCCGGCCATTCGGGCGGCAATTTACGACTTAACCTCGTCGAGCGCGAGGTTCAGCTTGAGCACATTGACCCGGGGTTCGCCCAACAGACCGAGGGTGCGGCCCTGAGTTTGGGCGTCCACCAGGGCGTTCACGCGCGCCTCCGGTAGGCCCCGGGCCTTGGCGACTCGCGGCACCTGAAAACGAGCCGCTTCCGGCGAGATATCCGGGTCAAGGCCGCTGCCGGAAGTCGTGACCAGATCGACCGGGACCGGCGCGGACGAATTTTCCTTCTTCAAGCTTTCCACATCGGCCGCCACGCGATCGGCGAGCGCCTTGCTGGTCGGACCGAGGTTCGAACCCATGGAATTCACGGCATTGTAGGGCGCGTCAACAGTCTTGGTGGCGTCCTTCGGGTCGGGCGTATTGGTCGCCGACGGCCGGCCGTGGAAGTACTTGTCGTCGACGAAGACCTGCCCGATCAGCGCCGCGCCTATGACCTTGCCGTCCTTCTCGATCAGGCTGCCCTGCGCCTGGCGCGGGAAGATCACGCCGGCGATCCCGGTCATGGCGAGCGGATAGGCCAAGCCCGTGATCAGGGTTAGAGCGACCAGGACAATGATGGCCGGACGGATTTCTTTTAACATGACTATCTCTCCTCAGACCAGATGCAGGGCGTTGACCGCGAGGTCGATCGCCTTGATGCCGACGAACGGAAGCACGATGCCGCCGAGGCCATAGATCAGTAGGTTACGCCGCAGCAGCGCGGCCAGCGCCGATCGGACGATAGGCGACGCCCTTCAGCGCCAGCGGAATGAGCGCAATGATGATCAGGGCGTTGAAGATGATCGCCGACAGGATCGCGCTCTGCGGCGTGGCCAGCTGCATGACGTTGAGCACGGCCAATTGCGGATAGAAGGCGAGGAAGATTGCCGGGATGATGGCGAAATACTTCGCCACGTCGTTGGCGATCGAGAAGGTGGTAAGCGCGCCGCGGGTCATCAGCAGCTGCTTGCCGATCTCCACCACTTCGATCAATTTGGTCGGGTCGGAATCGAGATCGACCATGTTGCCGGCTTCGCGCGCGGCCTGGGTGCCGGTCTGCATGGCAACCCCGACGTCCGCCTGGGCGAGCGCCGGCGCATCATTGGTGCCGTCGCCGCACATGGCGATCAGCCGTCCGTTGCGTCTGCTCGTTGCGGATGTAGCGCAGCTTGTCCTCGGGCGTGGCCTGGGCGATGAAATCGTCAACGCCGGCTTCCGAAGCGATCGCCGCCGCGGTCACCGGATTGTCGCCGGTGATCATCACGGTCTTGATGCCCATGCGGCGCAGCGCGGCGAAGCGCTCTTTCACATCCGGCTTCACAACGTCTTTCAGATGGATGACGCCGAGGATGCGACCGCCTTCGACCAAGCCGAGCGGCGTGCCGCCAGAGCGGGCGATTCTGTCGACGGCGGCACGGAAGGCCGGTGGCTCAGGAACATTCTTGCCGGCTTGCTTGCGCGCAAATTCGAGCACGGAATCGATGGCGCCCTTGCGCAGCTTGCGATCGCCGATATCGACACCCGACAGCCGCGTAGTGGCCGAGAACTCGATGAACTTGGCGCCGGCCGGAGCGACCTGGCGCTTCACATTATACTTTTCCTGCATCAGCGTGATGATCGAGCGGCCTTCCGCGGTCTCGTCGGCGTCGCTGGCGAGCAACGCGGCCTCTGCGGCTTCACGCTCGGTGACGCCCGGCACCACGATGATTTCTGTCGCCAGCCGGTTGCCGAAGGTGACGGTGCCGGTCTTGTCGAGCAGTAGCGTATCGACATCGCCAGCGGCTTCGACCGCGCGGCCCGACATCGACAGGACGTTGAAGCGCACCAGCCGGTCCATGCCGGCGATGCCGATGGCCGAGAGAAGCGCGCCGATGGTGGTCGGAATCAGCGTCACGAACAACGCCACCAAAATGACGATCGAGATCGTTCCGCCTGCATAGGCGGCATAGCTCGGGATGGTCGCGGTCGCGAACACGAAAATGATGGTCAGGCCGATCAACAGAATGTTGAGCGCGATCTCGTTCGGTGTCTTCTGCCGTTCGGCGCCTTCGACCAGCGTGATCATGCGATCGAGGAACGACGTGCCGGGCGACGAGGTGATGCGGACGACGATCGAGTCGGACAATGACTGTCGTGCCACCGGTAACCGCCGAGCGGTCGCCGCCGGATTCGCGGATCACCGGCGCTGATTCACCGGTGATCGCCGCCTCGTTTACTGAGGCGATGCCTTCGACCACGTCGCCGTCGCCGGGGATGATGTCGCCGGCCTCGACGAGGACAAGATCGCCAGCCCGCAAATCGAGCGCCCGGACTGCCTTGAAGCTAGTGCGCTTTTTCGGATCCGAAGCGTCTTGGCGCGCGTCTCTACGCGGCTGCGGCGCAACGTGTCGGCCTGCGCCTTGCCGCGGCCTTCCGCGACCGCTTCGGCGAAGTTTGCGAACAGCACCGTGAACCACAGCCAGAGCACGATCTGGAAGGTGAATCCAAGACCCTCGTGATGCTGAATCAGATCGCGCACGAGCAGCACGGTGACCAGCGCCGTGACGACCTCGAGCACGAAGATCACCGGATTCTTGATCAGCGTGGCCGGGTTGAGCTTGACGAAGCCTGGCCGATCGCGGGCCGCACGATCTTCGGGTCGAAGAGCGTGGAAACCGGCATCCGCTTGCGCAATTTGGTCGTATCCATTGCCGTAACTCCAATTGAATCCGCTTAGAAGACCGTGTTCGCGAGGTTCGCGAGATGCTCGACGATCGGCCCGAGCGCGAGTGCGGGGAAGAAAGTAAGGCCACCGACGACGACGATCACGCCGACTACCAGCCCGACGAACAGCCCGCCGGTGGTCGGGAACGTGCCGGACGAGGCTGGGATGCTTTTCTTCTCGACCAGCGAGCCGGCAATCGCCATGGCCGGGATGATCATGAAGAAGCGCCCGACGAACATCGCGACGGCGCCGGTGATGTTGTAGAAGGGAATATTGCCGGTCAGCCCAGCGAAGGCCGAACCGTTGTTGCCGGTCTGCGAAAGATAGGCGTAGATGACTTCGCTGAAGCCGTGCGGCCCGGCGTTGGCCATCGAAGCGACCGCGGGCGGATAAACCACGGCGACTGCCGTCCAGCCGAGATACATCAGCGGCAGCACCAGGATGGCGAGCATGGCCATCTTGACCTCTTTGGCCTCGATCTTCTTGCCGACATATTCCGGCGTGCGGCCGACCATCAGTCCGGCAACAAAGATCGAAATGATGACGAAGAGCAGCATGCCGTACATGCCGGCGCCGACGCCGCCGATAATGATCTCACCGAGCTGGATATTGATCATCGGGATCATGCCGCCGAGCGCGGTGAACGAATCGTGCATGGCGTTGACGGCGCCGCAGGAGGCGGCGGTGGTGATCACGGCGAACAACGCCGAGGCGACGATGCCGAAGCGGACTTCCTTGCCTTCCATATTGCCGCCGGTGAGGCCCAGCGCATTGAGCGTGGCCGTGCCATTGGCTTCGGCCCAGTAGCAAACCGCGACACCGGCGATAAACAGCACGCCCATGATGGCGAGAATTGCCCAGCCCTGGCGCTGGTTGCCGACCATGCGGCCGAACACATTGGTGAGCGCGGCGCCGAGCGCGAAGATCGAGATCATCTGCACATAGTTCGACAGCGCGGTCGGATTCTCGAATGGATGCGCGGCATTGGCATTGAAGAAGCCGCCGCCATTGGTGCCGAGCATCTTGATCGCGACCTGCGAGGCCACCGGACCTACCGCAATGGTCTGCTTGGCGCCTTCCAACGTGGTGGCATCGACATAGGCGCCAAGCGTCTGCGGCATGCCCTGCCAGACCAGGAAGATCGTGTAGACAATGCAAATCGGCAGCAGGATGTAGAGCGTGCAGCGCGTCACATCGACCCAGAAATTACCGACCGTTTTGGCCGATGCGCGCGCAAAGCCGCGAATAAGGGCGACCGCCAGAACGATGCCGGTCGCCGCCGACAGGAAATTCTGGTGCGTGAGGCCGAGCATCTGCACGAGGTACGACAGGGTGCTTTCGCCGCCGTAGTTCTGCCAGTTGGTGTTGGTGATGAAGCTGACTGCGGTATTGAAGGAGAGATCCGCAGCCACCGCCGATTGCTCGGCTGGATTGAACGGCAGCACGTCCTGGAAGCGCATCAGCCCGTAAATGATGAGAAAGCCGCCGACATGAAACAGCAACATGGCGACCGTGTAAGTCAGCCAATGCTGCTCGCGCTTGCTGTCCACGCCGCCGGCCCAGTACACCGCCTTCTCGATCTGGCACCAGCACGGGTGACAGAAACGTGCGCTCGCCGTTGAAGACGCGCGTCATATAAGCGCCGAGCACCGGCGTCATCGCGACGATGATCGCGCAATAAAGCAGAATTTGAATCCACCCAATCGTGGTCATGGCACATCTCTCTTTTGACGAGCGAGCTAGAATCGCTCCGGCCGCAGCAGCGCGTAGGTGAGGTAGATCAGCAGCCCCGCAGTCACGAGGGCAGCGAGCGAATAGTCAATGGTCATGACTTGCTCCCTCTAAAGCCGGTCGCAGGCGTAGGCGTAACCGATCGCCAGCGCGAAGAAAGCCAATTCCCATTGCCAGCAAGGTGAGATCGAACATTGTCGCTCCCTTTCAAATTCTTCGGGGCAAGGCCTCAAATAGGGTTTGGACTGTAAGGAAGCGATGCGAATTGCAGTTGCTTTGTATCAAGAAGAAATAAAGAGCTTTCAGGACCACGCATAAACGTCGCCCTTTATGCCGCCTTTATAAAACACCGTTGATTTCCCAATCGAATTCCTATGCGGCAGCGCCCACATTGCGCGCACGGAGGCAATCAGCCCCCGCAAAAATAAGAAGAGATACGCCAATGACTGACTTTCTGCAGATCGAGAACATCAAGCTCGTCGTGCTGTTCGTCCTGATCGCTGCTGTCATCGCCATGTCGCACTTTGGCGCTGCCGCGCCAGCGCGTCCGAAAATCCGCCGGAGCGCCAAGCCCCAGCCAGCCATACTGTAAGAGGAGCTGACAATGTCCCTCACCATACATAGCAATCGAAAAAACTGGGCCCTGCTGGCTACGGCACGCCACGCCGATCGCAGGCCCGCGGCCTCCCCGCTCCCGGCGATTTTTCGCTTTATCCGTAAGGCCGCTGTGAAAAGCGCAAGACTCCTCGTTCATACCTCCGAGGTATTCGCCGAGGCGCGGATGCATAAGGCCATGATCGAGGTGGAGCTTTATCGCAATCACTACAAACACACGTCAAAGAACGACGACGATTTGCCGATTATCGGTTTGCCGATCGCCGAGTTGGCGCCGGCGGAGCAAGTCGCGCCATCCGTCTCTCCCCGCGTGGCGTTGACGCGCGCCGCCGGCGCTGTCGTCGCTCTGGCGAAGCGCGCCTACCCGGCCATTCTCGTCCTCTCGCTCCTTGCCACCGCGCTTGCCGCCACCATGGCAATTCGACTGGCACTCTGGCTGACGCTTTATATGCCGCATTGAACGATTCACCTTGACGTCAATCTTCAGCAAGGAGACGTGTCATGATCCAAACGGAACCTCCCTCGTTACACTCCTGCTCCAATCCTTCTTGCTTCCGTATCGGCCAAAATAGTCGAGGTCACTGGGTCGTCAGGGATGAACGAGGCACACGCGGCGGCCTATTCATCGACCGCAAGCAAGCGCTGCGCTTCGCAATGTTTGAAAATGGCAATCGGCCGCAAGCGGTCATCATGGTTCCCGGCATTCTGGAACTCGATCTCGACCGCAAGGCCGCGGCTTAAATCCACCACGCGAACGGTAAACCGCCATGCCAGCCATCGGTCGCCACATTTCGAGACTAGCCGGCTACGCTCCCGCCTTGCCAACGCCATTCGGCAAGGCCGGAGACATCGACACTGCCGCCTTCGAAGAATTGTGTAGTCGCCAAATCCGGCACGGGGCTACTGCGCTAGTGGTCGGCGGCACGACCGGCGAAGCACCCACCTTGAGCCCGGCAGAGCATGTAATTTTGATCCAAATCGCGGTCGGCGTTGCGCGTGGCCAGGTTCCGGTGATCGCCGGAGCCGGTTCCAACTCGACCAGCCACGCCATCGAATTGACCAAAGACGCGGAAACCGCCGGCGCCGATGGCGTGTTGTCGGTCGTGCCGTATTACAACAAGCCCACGCAAGCCGGCATGTACGAGCATTTCCATGCCATTGCTCAATCGACCGGGTTGCCGATTATTCTTTATGATGTGCCATCGCGAACCGCATGCGGCATAGCCGATGAAACGGTTGCCCGCCTGGCGGCACTGCCACGCATTATTGGGCTCAAGGACGCCACCGGCGATGTGACCCGGCCGTTGCGACTGCGATCCCTGGTCGGATCGAATTTCCGATTGCTGACCGGCGACGACGCCACCGCGCTGGCTTTTATTTCTCAAGGTGGCCACGGCTGCATCTCCGTCACGTCCAACGTTGCGCCAGGCCTGTGCCGGGATATGTTTCTGGCCTGCCGTCAGGGTCAGATCGCCACCGCGCAGCGCTGGGCGGCGACAGTTGCAAAGTTGACCGCTGCGTTATTCCGGGAGACCAGCCCCTGTCCGATCAAATACTCACTGAGCATGCTCGACCTGATGTTGCCAACGGTTCGGCTGCCACTGGTCGAAGTGACCGGTACGACCAAGGCGGAAATCGACGATGTGATTGCGAGCCTGTGCGAAAACTTTGCGGACTATATGATCGGCAAGCCACGCACATCCGCGAACGGGGCACATGAGCCGAGACAATCTCCTCCGAGATCCTACGCGAACCACAGCAACAGAATTCGGATTGGTGCTGCGCCTTAGAAACTCGCGCGGACTGCGCGTCCAAAAACTTTTCCCCCGACTTCGGGTCAGCCCAAGTGCTGACCCGCTTTTTTCATGGCCCGGGCCCTACACGGACATCGCGGTCCAATCTTTATAGCCTCTTTATAGGAAAGCGGTGAATTCCCAATCGAATTCCTACGCCCCAATGCGCACATTGTGCGTTATCGGATTGAGGGGAGTTCGTGTCATGGGACAAGCCAAGGCAATCCATAGATCGCTGCGGTCGATGTGCATGATCGGTAGGGACAGCAAAGGTCACTGGGTGGTCTAGGGACCGCAGGGCAAATATGGCGGACTGTTCGCCAGCCGCGTCGCGGCTTTAAAGTTCGCAATGTCCGAAGATGGACACCCGCACGCAGCCGTGATGGTGCCCTACCCGTTGGAACTAAACATGACGGCCGGAGCGTAAAATGTTCCGCGTGATGTCGTTTCTCAGGTCCGAGATATCGCAGCTCTGGGCCATTTGGACCGCATACAATCCCGAGCGCTACTACATGCGCGGTCCGGGCCCCAAGTGGCACGAAAGGCACGCGATACATGCCGCCACCGATGCGCCGCACGAAGATCAATCCTGGTGAATACGTGCCATGCTAACCTCGAAATGGCCTGCTAGAACGGAATCTTCCGAAGCTAAAATAAATCGGATCGGTACAGGAGTGTCATTGACGGTGTTAGGTGTAGCCCTAATAATTATAGGAATATGGATTTATTCTACTCCGAGTTTTGAGAAATGTAGTGCGTTGGCATTTCAATCTGAGCGCATCACTTGTTATGAAAACCTCCGGGATGAACTATTGAAGGCCCCCGCTAAAGGCGGCAGCCCGCCCGCGCCAAACAATTCAAAATAGGCCATCCCCGAGTTCAAATCCGACTGGCTCGTGATCTTTATGACGCGTTTGTGGGTTGTCCAGGACGAGAAGGGAATCTGTGGCGGTCTTTTCGTGAACCGCGCTCAGGCTTTCAAGTTCGCGATGTTCGAGAACGGCAACAGGCCGCAGGCCGTCGTCATGGTCCCCGGTATTTTTGAACTCGATATGAGCCACAAGGCAACGGCCGCCTGAACGACCGAGTTAAAGTGTGGCATGCCCGCTTTTGAACTGAAGCGAACCTGTGCGATGTCCGCGCCTGCTGTTGCAGAGTAACAACAGGACCCTCCAATAATTGCATACATACCGACAATTTTATCATGCGTATGACTACGAATCAGATAGTTCGACAAATCATCGTCATGTAAGGGAAACAACCATGCTGGCCGATTGGTTTGTGTACCAGTCGGAAGATCAAATCTTTGATCTTCATGTTGTCAAAGTAGCACAGCGCAAAAAATCTAAGAAAGCTGCGCTCGCAGCAATAGAGCGTGGTATGATGCAGCTCTTAATGGAGCCGGCGGTCGATTGTCGGAGTCGCCAGGCTCGCATCAGCGCTGGTTTAAAGTATCTCGTTACACGCAAGGCTATTATATTTGGATGGACCAATGCGAGCTAACTAAGCAGCGCGTTTGTCGGAAAAGCCAGCTTTAAACGAAAACTTGAATTCTTCAGAAGTAGGGAAGTGGCTTACACCCCTACTCAACAGAACGGGGAATTTAATAAGCCAAAATCATAATCAATGTTGGGGGCGATAACGACTTTCCGTCGGCCAAAGCCCCTTCCGCGAGCACCATGACACGGATAAGTATTTTCCCGGACACGTAGCGATTCGGTGACGGCTTGGGGCGATATCCTTTGCGAATTCTTGCGAGTGCAACCGTGTTAGCCTGCGCATTTGCGGCAATGGGGTCGGTGCCGTCGCACGCCCAGACGCAGCAACAGATCGATTGGTGTGAGGGCGACGGCGACGCAGCCTATGCAGATTTGCGGATTATCGGCTGCAGCGCCGTGATCGAGGCCGGGCAAAAGTCGGACGACGATCTGGCATGGGCATTCAATAACCGCTGTTCGGCCTATAACGACATGAACAAGGGCGACCTCGCCATCGCCGATTGCAGCGAGGCAATCCGGCTCGATCCGAACGATCCCGACGCCTATTACAACCGCGGCAGCGCCTATGACGACAAGAGCGACTATGATCACGCTATCGCCGACTATACCGAGGCAATCCGGCTCGGTTCGAACGACGCCATGACTTTCAACAATCGTGGCCTTGCCTATAAGGCCAAGGGTGAGCACGACCGAGCCATTGCCGACTTCAGCCTGGCGATCCGCTTCGATCCCAAGTCTGCGCAAGCCTTTGACAACCGCGGCGACGTTTACAAGGCCAAGGGCGACCTTGACCATGCGATCGCCGATTACACCGAAGCGATTCGGATCGACCCCGAAACCACAAGCTATTTCCAGGACCGCGGCACCGCCTATGGCGAAAAAGGTAACTACGACCGCGCCATCATCGATTATAATCGCGCGATCAACCTCGATCGCACCGAGCCCGTCGCGTTCTACAACCGCGGCAATGCTTATTCTCATAAGCAGGAATACGTCCGTGCCATTGCCGACTACGATCAGGCGATCCGGCTCAACCCGGAATACGCCGACGCATTCAGCGACCGTGGATTCGCCTATCTGAAATCCGGCGCGTTCGACAAGGCGATCACTGACTACGACGAAGCGCTCAAGCGCAATCCGGATCTGGCCAGCGCGCTCTATGGCCGCGGCCTTGCCAAGTCGAAGAAGGACGACGCGGTCGGCGGCAATGCCGACATCGCGGCTGCCAAGGCGATCAAGGCCACGATTGCCAAGGAATACGCGGGCTACGGCGTGAACTAGCTCGTCTCGTCCGGCGCCCCGGAAGCCTTGCATAGGAGGAAAAAACGGCTTGCGAACGGCCACGCCGTTGAGATTTGGCAATGTGCGCGTATCGTCGCCCGCCTATACCCCGAATGAAGTGGGCCGCCTCGGTTGGTGGCCTCTTTTTATCGCGACGTCTGCTCCTGACCCAACTGCGACAACGGTCGCGCGGCGGACCAATCCCATAAGAGAAGAATGTTTTATGCGTGTGAAGCACTCAGAGAAGATATTTCTACCACTCCGAAGCAAAATAATAATATAAAACTATCGTTTCATATGTTGGAATGGCCTATCTAACCTAAAACGAAAACGCCATGCCGGTTGCCGTTCGGGCAACTATTGGATGGCCAAATCGCCAACTGCCCAGTTCAATCAATAGAGGATGAGGGTGTGGTCATGAACGTCAGAACAATAATCGTAGCATGTGCAGTCGCCTTAGCGGGCCTTGGCCTGACCAGTCAGGCAATGTCCCAAAGCCAGCAACAAGTCATGAGCGACTGTGCCAAGCAATGGGATGCCTTGAAGGCGGCTAATAAAACTGGTGGAAAAAGCTATCAAGATTTCAACAAGGATTGCTTAAGCAAAGGCAAGGATGCCACCAAGCCTGCCGCGGCACCTGCAGCGGCACCGACGGCTTCGAAGACTTCCGCTCCCGCGGCGATGACCAAGAAAGTAAACCTGAACACCGCCACGGCGGCAGACCTGGATAATCTTCCGCAAATAGGCGAAGCACGTTCGAAGGCCATCATCGAAGCGCGCGCGAAGGGGAAATTCAAAAATTGGGATGACTTTGTAGCGCGGAAAGTTGTTCCCGCGAACGCTGAAGCGGCAATCAAAGATCTTGTTGGCTTCTGAGCTTAATTTGGCTCGTTCGCCGTAATGGTGACGCCAGACTTTCGGAGAGACCGCCGCGAGGCGGCCTCTCTTTTTGCGTTCAATTAAATTGGCTGATGTCCGTTCTTGGACAGAAGCAGATATAACCGAGCCAGGAGAATGCCGCCGCTGCGGCGGGCATAGCTAGTCGTTTCGTTTTTTCGCCCAATCGTGGCTACTTGAGCGCCGATCTGGCTTGCGAAATATCAACGTATACGTAGAAATCCCGACATGAATATTATTCGCCTTTACGGCCGTGTTCTTGCTCTGCTCGGATCCGAGAGCCGATTGGCATGGGTGTTGGCGCTGGCGAATACGGCGTTGGCCTCGGCGCAGTTTGCCGAACCGGTGCTGCTCGGCCGCATCATCGATACGGTGACCGGTGCGCAGGCTCGCGACGCGCCACCGGTATGGTCAAAACTGGTGACTCTGCTTGCCGCATGGGCTGGCTTTGGGCTTTTCACCATCGCCTGCGGCACGTTGATCGCTCTTTATGCAGACCGTCTCGCGCACCGCCGCCGCCAAGTCGTCCTGACCGGCTATTTCGAACATGTGCTGCAGCTTCCGCTCTCGTATCATGGTAACACTCATTCCGGCAGGCTGATGAAGATGATGCTGCAGGGCACAGATGCTCTGTGGGGGCTTTGGGTCGGCTTCTTCCGCGATAGCCTCTCATCATTCATTTCACTGCTTGTCTTGCTGCCGATCTCACTCTTTATAAATTGGCGGCTCGCTTGTTTGCTGATCGCGCTGTGCGTCGTTTTCGCAGCACTAACTGCGCTGATTGTGCACAAGACCGAGAGCTTACAAAGCTCTGTCGAACGTCACTATTCCGACCTCGCGGAGCGGGCATCCGATGCGCTCGGCAACATCGCATTGGTGCAGAGCTTTACTCGGTTGGAAGCCGAAGTCGCAGCATTGCGCCAAATCGTCGAGCGCCTGCTGGCCGCGCAAATGCCCGTCCTTTCATGGTGGGCGCTGGCTGTGGTGTTGACGCGAACGGCGACCACGTTGACCGTCTTGGCGATCATCGTCGTTGGCACCCTGCTGACGATCAACGGTCAGGCAACCGTCGGTGAGATGGTCACATTCATGAATTTTTCCGCGCTTGTAATTGCTGGTTTGGATCACAGCGTTAATTTTATCCACGAGGTAGTATCGGAGGCGCCACGTTTGCGCGAATTCTTTCAGGCTTGGGACACCGTCCCGACTATTCGGGACGAACCGGATGCGGTCGATCCTGGGCGGCTCGTCGGGCTCGTGGAGTTTAAAGACGTTTCGTTCTCCTATGACGGAGAACGGATAGCTGTGGCAGACCTAAACTTTAAAGCGATGCCGGGTGAAACGATCGCACTCGTCGGCGCAACCGGCGCCGGAAAGTCGACGGCTATTGCACTTCTGTACCGCGCCTTCGACCCGCAATCGGGTTTGATCGAGATCGACGGCAATAACATACGTAAATTCAAGCTCTCCGCGCTGCGCCGGAATATTGGCGTGGTGTTCCAAGAAGCGCTGCTATTCAACCGTTCGATTGCGGAAAATCTACGGGTTGGAAAACCCGATGCGACCGAAACAGAGATGCGCGAGGCGGCCAGGCGGGCGCAAGCCTTAGAATTCATCGAGCAAAAATTTGAAGGATTCGATGGCAGCGTCGGTGAACGCGGCCGTTCGCTGTCCGGGGGTGAACGTCAACGTTTGTCGATTGCGCGGGCGCTGTTAAAGGACCCGCCGATCCTCATCCTCGACGAAGCAACAAGTGCGCTTGACGCCGATACGGAGGCCAAGGTGATGACTGCGCTCGACGAGGTAATGAAGAACCGAACGACCTTTGTGATTGCGCATCGACTTTCAACGGTACGCAAGGCGTCCCATGTCCTTGTATTCGACATGGGCAGAATCGTCGAGGCCGGTTCGTTCGACGAACTCATGATGGCCGGCGGGCGTTTTGCCCGCCTCGCCCAGACGCAACTCATTTCAACCGCGCCGGTAGCGCGTCCAGCCGAGATCGAATGACGCAAGTCCTTAGCACTGTGCGACTCGCCCAAGAAGCATGGTCAAGGCGGGCGAATTTTTACAAAAACTCGAGCCCGCTCATCCCCGACATGTTGATGTCGGACAAAATCAGAATGAACGCCTGCGCGGAGGCATCAGCGATGCGAGACCTTCCGAGCAGTCTTGCCCGGAAACCGTTAAAGGTCTCGATCAAAACTAAGGCCACTTAGTGGCCAACATGACGAGGCAATCAGGCCCAGCATAGCTGGCCTGCCTCTCAATCAATATCGAAAAAAGTTTAGAGGTCAGCCCTTGGTCTGAACAACCGGGGCCTTGCCCTTACCTTTTCCAATTGGAGCCTTGCCCGCGCACGCCGATAGGCCAAAGGCAAGAACCGCTGTGCAGATGATAACTAGGAACTTTTTCATGACGCCCTGTTTTCTTACTTGGGATCGAGAGGGTATCGCGCAAATAGGTCCTGACGCTAGTGCGAAAATGCCACACTACCGTTTCTAGTTTAGCGGCCATGCGCCACGCGATACATGCAGACAGGCAGACGACCCTTTAGGTAGCGCGGCGCCAAAATGACGAATTTAGTCCTGTGAATCATACTGTTACTGCGATAATACCGCCGAGCGCTTTTCATTACGGGCCTTTTATATCGGTGAATGTACGCACAAGGTATTTTCGTCTCGGAGGGTGCATCGGCGAATTATTCTTCCGAAACTTCGGGGATTGAACTTTTATTTACGCGGCGGTACTGGCTGTATGCCAGTGGGGTCATGGGGTTGTATGCGACGTTTGCTAATCAGTAGTGCGGCGTTGCTGGCATTATTTTCGGCGGCAATCGCGGCGGACCTACCGGCGGCGACACCCGCACAACCGATTACATCACCGTCACACGCCGAGCTTTGGACCGTCACTATCGGGGTCGAAGGCCGAGTCCTTCCGCGCTTTGATGGCGCTACCTCTTACACCGTGGCACCCATACCGCTGTTCGGTATCCGCCCGGCTGGAACCCCAGCTCCCTTCGACGCTACGCGCGATGGTTTCGGTTTCAGCATCATCGATATAGGCCGATTCCAGGCTGGACCAGCCTTTAAAGTCGATCTGCCCCGCCGAGAAGGCAGCGACGGCGACCTGCGCGGTCTTGGAAACGTGGACTGGACGCTCGAGGCCGGCGCGTTCGCCCAATACTGGGTCGCTCAATGGCTGCGTGCCCGCGCTGAACTGCGCCAGGGCATCGGCGGCGAAACGGGCCTTACCGCGGAACTTACCGCCGACGTGGTTGTGCCACTCACTTCGCAGTTGACTATGTCCGGCGGGCCCCGAATGACGCTTGAGGGAAATGCCGCCACTAGTCCTTATTTTAGCATCACGCCGACGCAGTCAATCCATTCCGGCATGCCAGTCTATGACGCGCACGGCGGAATGCACTCCTTTGGCGCTGGCGCAAAGGTGCGCTACGCTTGGTCTCCACAATGGACAACCCATGTGTTCGTCGAATACGAAAGGCTTTCGGGCGATGCCGCCAATTCACCGCTCGTGACCCTGCATGGCTCGCGCGATCAGGTTCAAACCGGTATCGGGCTCGCGTACTCGTTTGACATGCCGGGTTTCTGGTAAGCAACGTCGGCCGAAGTCAAAGCTCGACGCGCTGCGTATAGCGCCATCCCACACCCGTTGATTATTTCGCAGCAATCGCGCTCTAAGAACCCAAGTACCCGGCATCGCGAAACCAACATACCGCGTCTTTGAGCCCTTCCACGTAGGGCCGTGCATGATAGCCGAGTTTCTGCTCAGCCTTGGTGGACGCAAAAAACATGCGATGCTTTGCCATGCGAACTCCTTCCAAGGTCGCAAAGGGTTCACGGCCCGTCAGGTTAGCCACGGCTTCGGCGACAAACGCAACTGGGAGCAGCGCTCGCCAGGGAAGCCGCACCCATGCCGCCTGCCGACCAACCAGGCCGGCGATATCTTGCAGCATTTTAGCGAACAGTACATTTTCCCCACCCAGGATGTAGCGTTCGCCCATAGCCCCATGACGTAGCGCCGCGAGATGGCCGCTGGCCACGTCATCTACATGGACGAGGTTAAGCCCAGTGTCTATGAATGCCGGAATGCGGCCGGTGGCCGCTTCGATGATGATTCTGCCGGTGGGCGTGGGCCGCACATCGTAAGGGCCAATCGGTGTTGAAGGATTGACGATGATTGCGGGTAGCCCCCGTTCCCTTACCATGGCTTCAACCAATCGCTCGGCTGCTATTTTGCTTTGTTTGTATGTGCCGATCCCCTGATCCTCGCGCAACGGATTGCTCTCATTGCCCGGTGTCCCATCTGACGGCAATGCGATGGTTGCTACGCTGCTGGTATGGATCACCCGCTCGACGCGTTCGCTAAGAGCCGCCTCCATGAGGTTCCGTGTGCCATCAACGTTGGAAGCAACTATTTCGCTGCGGTCGCGCGCCCATAGACGATAATCTGCCGCCACATGAAATACGTTGCGTATGCCGACCATTGCGCGTTCGATAGAATTTCGATCCCTGAGGTCACCCTCAAAAAACTCCAGATTCAGCCCGGCGAGGTGCGCCCGCGGGCTCGTGCTGCGAACCAACGCGCGCACCGAATAACCGGCCTCGGTCAATTTACGCGCGACGGCCGACCCCACAAATCCGCTTGCGCCTGTGATAAGTACCTTATCGCTCATGCCGGCTGCCACGAGACCATGGGTGTTGTTTGTGGGTTATCAAGAATCTGACGATTTGGTCGATATCCAAGGCGTATTGCGTGGCAAAATGACTGGCCGACGATCCGTAACATTTCATAAGAACAGGCTGCCATTGGTAATTCCAAGTGGCAATCACGGCAGCTAATTGGTCGATAACTCTGTGGCTAGGCGGCCCCTGACCACGCACTCCGGACTTTAATGGCGACCTAAACGCCACATTTGTGAACCAGTTGATACTTGGAATACGTATTGTAGAAGTGAAGTTATGGGGGAAGCCACACTGTTATTTTTGGATGAAAATTCGCCAAAGGCCAGGTGCCACGTTGTCGCGCTCGTAGGACTTACTTTCGAAGCCCGAATCGCCACGGGACCGGGTGTGATCGTTATCTGTCGCGGCACAAGACAAGGGCTCGAGCAATCATTCGATCAGGCCGTTAAATTGGGGGTTCGTGGAATTATTAGCTTCGGTGTAGCAGGCGGGCTCGCTCCGCATCTACGCCCGGGGGACACGATTGTGGCGTCTTCAATCGGTGATGGGCTGACGCAGAGATTGCCCGATCGAGTATGGTCACAAACCGTTTTGAAGTTAATCCCAGGCGCCCTGCACGCCCCCATTGTCGGCGTTGATACTCCGGTTACCGACCCCGCCGTAAAACAACGATTGCACCTCGATACCGGAGCTGTGGCAGTCGACATGGAATCACATCTGGTGTCGCGGCTGGGCTCGGACCACGAACTCAAGTTCGCGGCGATAAGGGTTGTCATCGATCCCGCAGATCGACGAGTACCAAAGGCCGCGCTGGCCGGTATGCGTCTCGACGGAAGCGCAAGCGTAACTGAAATGATGCGAGAACTGATCTCGCAACCATCACAAATCCCGGATCTGCTGCAAATCGCTCGCGACGCCTATACGGCACGCGCTGCCTTGAGTCGCCATCGTAAGGCGCTAGGCCCGGGCTTCGGGTTCGGTGAGAATTGATCAAATTGCCATTCCCATCCTTCCACTTGCCGCCAAAGTAAAATATTCGGAAAATATCGACATCCAGATCACCAGAACAGCATCATGCCGGAACCGACATCTTCTGTACTCAATGACGCCATTTCAACTGCGACTGAAACGTTGCTTTCCTGCCAACGTCCTGACGGCCATTGGGTATTCGAGCTCGAGGCCGATGCTACAATGCCCTCGGAATACGTATTGCTGCGGCACTATCTCGCCGAGCCGGTCGACGCCACGTTAGAACCAAAAATCGCCGGCTATTTGCGTCGCACGCAAGGCAGGCATGGCGGCTGGCCTTTATTCCACGGCGGCGATTTTGACATGAGTGCCAGCGTGAAGGCTTACTTTGCGCTCAAGATGATCGGCGACGACATACAAGCTACCCACATGGTGCATGCGCGCGAGGCCATTCGCGCCCGCGGCGGGGCGGCGAAAAGCAACGTCATTACTCGTGCCGTGCTGGCACTTTTTGGCATCTTGGAATGGCGTTCGGTACCGGCGATGCCCGTCGAGATCATGCTATTGCCTAGCTGGTTCCCGTTCCACATCACCAAGATCTCATACTGGGCCCGTGTGGTAATTGTCCCGTTTTTGGTTCTTCGAACCCTAAAGCCAAAGGCACGTAACCCGAAAGGCATTCGGATCGACGAGTTGTTTTTGGAGCCGCCGCTGACCGTCGGTCCGCCGGCAAAGGCGCCGCATCAGAAATTGTTCTGGTTTCTGCTGTTTAGAGGTATTGACGCGGTACTTCGCCTCGTCGAACCAATCTCTCCCGCGTCAGTACGGACACGCGCTATTGCGAAGGCCGTGAGTTTCGTTACCGAACGACTCAACGGCGGGGATGGGCTCGGCGCCATTTTTCCGGCTATGGCAAATTCCGTCATGATGTACGATGCGATCGGCTACGGGCGCGACCATCCGAATTATAAGGCCGCCCGCGGCTCGTTAGAGAAGCTTCTGATAGTGAAGTCAGACGAGGCCTATTGCCAGCCTTGCGTGTCTCCGGTGTGGGATACCGCGCTCCTATGCCACACACTACTTGATGTTGGCACCAAGCAGGCAATCAATAGCGCCGTCCGCGGACTGAAGTGGTTGCAGCCATTGCAAGCGCTGGATGTCGCCGGCGATTGGGCCTTTCGCCGTCCGCAGGTGCGACCAGGCGGCTGGGCATTTCAGTACGCCAATCCGCATTACCCTGACCTCGACGATACCGCCGTGGTGGTAATGGCTATGGACCGCGCCCAGAAAACGCTGGGCGATATTCAGTTCCAATGGGCCATAGACCGAGGTTGTGAGTGGGTTTTCGGCCTGCAGAGCCAAAACGGCGGCTGGGCTGCTTTCGATTCGGATAACAACTACATGTACCTAAACAATATACCATTTTCCGACCACGGCGCCTTGCTCGACCCGCCCACCGAGGACGTCACCGCTCGCTGCGCGTCCATGCTTGCCCAACTTGGATATCGGACCGAAAGGCACTCGGTGCTGCGTTCGTCACTGGAATATCTTCGCAAGACCCAGCTTGAAGATGGGAGTTGGTACGGCCGATGGGGCATGAACTACATTTATGGCACTTGGTCAGTTTTGTGCTGCCTCAATGCGGTGGGAATAGACCCGAACTCAACGATGATTAGGAAGGCAGCGGCGTGGTTGATCTCGATCGGAAACGCCGACGGCGGTTGGGGCGAGAACGCAATAAGCTATAAGCTAGATTATCGTGGACATGAAATAGCGCCCAGCACTGCCTCCCAAACCGCTTGGGCGCTACTCGGCTTGATGGCCGCCGGTGATGTCCGCCACCCTGCAGTCGCCCGTGGCATTGATTTTCTTCTGCGCACGCAAGGCGCCGACGGGTTGTGGGCGGAGGAGGATTATACGGCCACCGGCTTTCCTCGCGTTTTCTATTTGCGCTACCACGGGTATCCAAAATTCTTCCCGCTCTGGGCGCTTGCACGGTACAAAAATCTGATGGACGGCACGTCAACTAACTTCGGAATGTGAGAGCGCATAAGCGTCTTTCATTCTCGTTACATCGACCAAATATTCGCCTCTCAACACGTTAGCCGATGCCTTTCTTGAGCTTCAGAAAAGGCACACCTCATCTCACGGTGACCTGCGTCTCTGATTGGATGGGCCTAGCAACGGAGGGACTGGCCTCAGACCTGCCGGCAACTTCCTTTAGCATCTGGTCGACATGGCTAGAGAATACAAACTCGGCTGGCCGCTGCATTTCAAGTGAGATTTCCGGTGCCATTGGTCCTGACGTGCGGACGCCGCGCAATGCCGTCCACAAAGCATTAAGGGGATTGCCGAAGGAGGCATTCACGGCGGTAGGTTCGTAACCGCAATGCGCCATACAGTTGGCACACTTCTCGTACTTTCCGGTCCCGTAAAGGTCCCAATCAGTAGTTTCGATGAGCTCCCTAAAGGTATCTACAAAGCCTTCGCCCAACAAATAGCAGGGCTTCTGCCATCCAAAGACATTCCGAGTCGGCATTCCCCACGGCGTACAATGGTACTCGCGGTTGCCCGCGAGGAAATCCAAAAACAAACTAGAATGCATCAGGTGCCAATTCCGGCCTTTGCCAAGCGCGAACACGCGACGGAACAGCTCTTTGGTCTTTCTTCGATTGAGAAAATGCTCTTGATCGGGCGCGCGCTCATAGGCATAGCCAGGAGAGATAGAGACGCCAACCTTTAATTCCTTCGCGTAATCGAGGAATGCGGCAATATCCTCGGGAGTATGCCCGTCGAAGATTGTTGCGTTTACATTGACGGCAAAGCCTTTTGCCTGCGCAGCCTTGATGGCGCGGACGGCGATTTCAAATACGCCCTGTTGCGAAACCGACCTGTCATGATGTTCTTTGAGTCCATCGAGGTGGACGGAGAAAAACAAGTACGGCGACGGTTCAAACAGGTGAAGTTTCTTTTCGAGCAATAAAGCGTTGGTGCAAAGCGAGACAAATTTTTTCCGCGCGACAATGCCCTTGACGATTTCGCCAATTTCGCGATGGATCAGCGGCTCGCCGCCGGGAATAGCCACCATCGGCGCACCGCATTCGTCGACCGCGTCAAGGCATTCTTTAACCGACAAGCGCCGATTTAGAATTGGATCCGGATAATCAATTTTCCCACAACCTGCGCAAGCAAGATTGCAACGAAATAACGGCTCAAGCATCAATACGAGCGGGTAGCGTTTGCGACCCATCAACCGTTGTTTCACGAGATATGCGCCAATTCGCATTTCTTTGAAGAATGGCACGTTCATTGTTGCTTACTTTCGCTCGGTTAGCGTGGACGCGCCACGTTAACGTTTGATCATTGGGCGGAGGCCAACTCCACGGGCAGTCGGAACTCGATCGTTTCTTTACGGCCATCCAGTGTCGAAACTTCGACCGGTCCAAAGCGTCGCAGCGCATCGATGACTTCATCGACCAGGATCTCGGGAGCCGAGGCGCCGGCCGTCAATCCAATCGTTCGAGCGCCGCGGATCAGCTCGGAGGTGACTTCGCTGCCGTCGGCTATCAGATAGGTCGGCTTGCCAGCGTCCTCGCCGATTTCCCGCAAGCGGTTCGAATTCGAACTGTTCGTCGCACCGACCACCAGAATTACATCAACGAGAGCGCTGAGCTTGAGGACCGCGGACTGACAATTCTGGGTCGCGTAGCAGATGTCACGTGTATCGGGTCCCTCTATGTCGGGGAAACGGCGCTGGAGCGCCGCAATAATTCCGCGGGTATCATCCACACTCAATGTCGTCTGCGTGACGTAGGCAACCGGTGTATTGGGTGGAACGTTCAGCGTTTCGACATCCTGTTCGGTTTGGACCAGCAAGACCGGCCCGGGAATCTGGCCCATCGTGCCCTCGACCTCCGGATGGCCAGCATGACCGATAAGAATCAGAACGCGGCCCCGCTCCACGTAGCGTTTTCCCTGATTGTGAACTTTGGTGACGAGCGGGCACGTTGCGTCTAAAACCGGAAGGCCGCGCTTGGCCGCTTCGTCCTGGACATTGCGCGAGACGCCGTGTGCGCTAAAAATCGTTACGGCGTCTGGCGGAATCTCCGACAAATTTTCGACAAAACGGGCGCCCTTCGCCTTCAGCGTTTCAACCACGCGCTTGTTGTGAACGATCTCATGACGGACATAGACAGGCGGCCCGTATTTCTGAAGCGCACGTTCGACAATTTCGATCGCGCGTACGACCCCCGCGCAAAATCCGCGCGGTTGAGCCAATATTACCCGTATCGGAGCAGCCCCATTTTGCATTTTTGGAACGTTTGATCGACACCTGTTGCGGAAGCCACCCTTATATCTCATTCCCCCATATGGGGCTATCGCCGTTTTGAACGGCCAAATGCGCTAAATTACACGTTAAATATTGTCCAACTTGGACCCTACCCACAAAAGCATAAACTGCGATGAACCTCAAAATTCTGCATACCCACCCAGGGCGATGTCCCGACGGCTTGCTAGCTCATGCGCAGACTTCGCGGTGAGAGCTGCAAGCTCATCGGAGTAACGGTAACCAGGCGCGTTTCCAGAAAAATTGTCACCGGTCGCCGGGTGCATATAAATCTCTGTACAGCCTTCAGAAAGGTTCGCCAGCACCCCACAGAAACGCGATTCCGTCATTGCACCAGACCAGGCAAGTCCAAAAACTTCGGTCGGAACCTTTAAATTAGCCCGCCGCGCGCGGAATCCAAGAAATGCCGCCAATGATTTTATCAAGTATGATGACCTTCCTCGAATTGAAGGCTCAATTTTGGATAATACGCTTTCTGGCTCGAGTGGTACTCGCAGTCCGCGCATCCCGAAACGTTGCCCGGTCGCGATTAATTGGCCGGCGACCGTGGGATGCAAGTGAAAATGCTTGTGCGCATTGACGTGGTCTAGTGCAAGCCCACTCGCACGATATGCCTCAAACTGCGCCTCGATTTCCGCTGCGATTTGTCGGGATACAGCAGGGCGTGTGAATATATCAAATCCAAGGCGCGCTAAGTCAGTGCGAAAGTGATCGGTATTGTCGACAAGATCCGGCAGGCGATGCGCCGGCAGAACCGGTCGACCCTCCACCAACACCAGATGCAAGCCAACGCGCAACCGCGGCATTCGACGCGCTCGCGCGATCGCGTCCGCAGCCGCCGGACCTGCGATCATAAGACTAGCACAGCTAAGGACGCCGCTTAGATGCGCTATTTCGACAGCTTCATTGACCTCACGCGACAGCCCAAAATCGTCGGCAGTGACAACAACCCGTTTCAGGACGCTGGCTCCCGTCGCTCGCGCAAGAAGCGGAAAAACTCAACTCCCTCGCGCAGTCGGCGACGCATCATCTCGGGACTTTTCACCATCTCGCCCACGATCGCAGCGATCTTCGGTACACGGAAGTAAAAGCGCTTGTAGAAATCGTCTACCGACTGAAATATCTCGGTGTGGCTCAAATGCGGGTAACTCAATGAGGCGACTTGAGTACCTCGTTCGGTAAGCAAATCAGCATTTTCGTTGACGAGCCAATGGTTTTCCAAAGCCTGTTTATGGAGAAACGTTCCTGGATATGGCGCCGCAAGAGAAACCTGGATCGTGTGCGGGTTGATCTCGATGGCGAAGCGCAAGGTTTCTTCTATTGTCTCTCTAGTTTCTCCGGGAAGACCAAGAATGAATGTACCATGAGTTACGATACCGAGCTCGCGGCAGTCTTTGGCGAAACGCTTTGCTACGTCGATAAGCATTCCCTTTTTGATGTTGTGAAGAATTTTTTGATTGCCGGATTCGTAACCTACGAGCAGGAGGCGCAAGCCGTTATCCTTCAAAACCTTTAAGGTCGCGCGCGGAACGTTAGCCTTGGCGTTGCACGACCAGACGATCCCGAGCTTGCCGATCTCGCGCGCCAGCGCCTCAACGCGCGGCAGATTGTCGGTCAGCGTATCATCATCGAAAAAGAATTCCTTCACTTGCGGAAAAGCCCTGCTCGCCCAGGTCAATTCCTCAATTACGTGTCCCACGCTGCGGGTACGGTATTTATGACCACCAATCGTTTGCGGCCAGAGGCAGAACGTGCAACGCGATTTACATCCGCGCCCGGTGTAAAATGAAATATAAGGATGCTTCAAATAGCCGCCGAAATAATTTTCTATCACCAGATCGCGTTTGTAGACCGGGGTAACGAATGGCAACGCGTCCATGTTCTCGAGCACAGCACGATCTTCGTTATGCACGATGACATCTTCGGCATTGCGCCAAGACAGTCCGTCGATCCGGCCAAAGTCTCGTCCTTCCGCCACTTCCTTGATAGTGAAATCGAACTCGTTGCGTGCGACGAAATCGATCGACCTCGAAGCCTTCAGCGTCGCCTCAGGTTCGACTGCGACCTTGGCCCCGATCATGCCGATCTTCAAACTGGGTTTAAGGGCCTTGAGACCTTCAGCCGTTTTGACATCGGCGGCGAATGACGGGGTTGAGGTATGCAGGACCACAAGATCGCGGCTCGTGGCCTCCGGCGCAACGTCCTGGAATTTCAACCGATGCGGCGGCGCGTCGATGAGCTTCGAGCCTTCGATCAGCGCCGCCGGCTGGGCGAGCCAAGTCGGATACCAATACGATTGGACCTCACGGCTCATTTGGTAGCGTGCACCTGCGCCGCCATCGAAGCCGTCAAATGACGGTGCCTGCAAGAAAAGTGTCTGCATCATGGTGGGTTTGATTCCCGATCAGTAGCCTTGTTTCCCCGGGCAAGCGCCCGGTATCGGCGGCCTTTCCAACTTACATCCCGGCCAAGAAAACTCGTAACAAATATAATGAACGATAGTATGTCACGCACGGGCACAAGCCAATACGCCTGCAAAGGAAGCGCATAAGCCCGTTCCACCTGTCGCAGAAGCCCTATCCGAAGCACGATCGACGCCAAGGCAATAGCTATTGCAGGATAGAGAGCGGTTGACCCTGCCCCAAGCAAGGCTGCTATCAGGGCCCATGGCAGCGGATGAGCGACGAACGACCCCAAATAACCAACAAAATTGATGCTCATAATTGTTCGCGCCCATCTCAATTCTTGTTGCCAAAGCTCGCCTGGCGATGACTGCGTGCACATATGGGCAATGGCAAAAGGTGGTATCGAGACCTGACGGCCCCGTGCGCGCAACGCGACGCCCATGGCGTAATCGTCAGCGAGGCAATCGACGAAGGCTGTGAATCCACCAATCTCGCCCAACATCAGGCGCCGAAGCGCGATGGTGGAACCAAAGCAAGGACGTGCTAGGCCGAGCGCCGCGCCGAACACCACGCTTGGCAGAAAATGTGCATTGATAGCAAGCGCGGAAATGCTCGCCCATATACTGCTGACGGGGACGCCGTAATAGAGGCAGGTTACGGCAGCAACACCGGGCTCATTCAACGCCGCAATGACCCTGGAAAGATAGTTAGGATCGACACGCATATCGCTGTCGGCGATGACGACGACATCATGTTGAATGCGTTGTCCCATATTTACGAGGTTGGAGACCTTCCGATTTATTCCATACACCGAAGTTCCGATCACTAATTCCAGACCGCCCGAAGAATAGTTTTTTTGTATACATCTGACGACAGGAACAGCGCCGTCGTTGGGGCCCTCCACTCCGAATATAATTTGCAACTGGCCGGAGTAATCTTGAGTGCAAAACGAAGTGAGGTTCTCGAGTAGTCCCGGCTCGTCTCCGTGAAGCGGCTTCAGGACGGTGACCGCGGGTGCGGACTCAGAAGGCGGGCGGGCACTCTTCCGTACCGAGCGCGCGACCACAATGTTCGCTGCAAAGAGATACACACAGCCGGCGAAGGCGACCAGCGAGGCAGTCACGGATGACCAGAATGAAATCATGCAAGCGTCTCATGGATCATGCGGGTTCCGGCTCGGCTCTCGTCGACGTCGCAGGCGCCCTGCCAAGTTTGGCATTAGGTGCCCCAATTCTAGTAATTGCCAGCCTACAAGCACAGGTACGCCATACGCCATATCAGCGGCGCGCTTAACAAGTGAAAGTGCAATCGCCTCTTCCGGCGGAATCCCAAATACGGCGCACAGGAGCACCAGCCCACCTTCTTGCACTCCGAGCGCACTGGGGATGGCAAAGGCCGCTCCACGAATTGCATGCAAGAGACTCTCGATCACTAAAGCCTCTGCGAGACCGACCGGATTGTCCATGAAGGCAAACACGATTACCACTTCGGCTACGCCGAAAATCCAGCCCGCCATGTGCACCGCGATGCTTACGGCAAGTTTGAAGCGGGCGGCATAGATCAAGGTCAGGTTTTGATAGACGGCATCAACGGTACCAAGGACGCGCCATTTTCGATCGCCAGTTAGACGATTTATGGCAAAATGGAGAATGCGTTGACCCCCGCGACGTTGCGCTAGATAGAAGGCGGCTAGCAATAGGCCAGCAAGTCCAATTCCGAACGCGCCATCCCAGACCAGCGTCGAGTCCGATCCAAGTGCGATAAGTACAAGCAGGCCGGCGAACGCGAATAGAAACTGGGTTGCCGCCTGGAAGAGAACATCGACGATGACGCTTGCTGCCGCCAGCGCGCCAGGAATCCCGTAACGCGTCAACAATCGCGCACCAATAAGATCGCCGCCGATTTGCGCCACGGGCAAAAGAACATTGGTCGCCTCGCGAATGAATCTGATAAAAACGCATGTGAATAGTCGCGGCTGTGTCTTCGACGGAAAAAGCAGCCACCAGCCTATACCCGCCACCGAGACCGTAACGCCACGCACAAACATGACGAGGAGAATTCCCCACCCGACGCTCGTGACCGCACGGCCAACCGCCTCCAAGCCTGACCAAGCCGCAATAGCGACGACCGCAGCGATCCCGATTAACCAGGCGATTACACCGACACGCTTGATCATCTGCACCCGACCCACTTCAGTTTCACTAAAACAATCCTCCAGGTATCTGTGAGGCACGAGATCGCCGCCTCATTGCCTCCCCCTAAGCCCCGAGCGGCCCAAGTAGTGGCCACGACTACCATATCCGAAGTGGCGCCGTGCGCCGCTCGTTAGATACTAGTCGGCTGGCATGTCCGCTAAGCGCCAATAGGCGACATTTGAACGCGGACTTAACTGGTCGGCGAACTCCTTCGGGTCCGCCTGGGAAGGAATGCTCACAAGGCGGGCGAGCATCAGGACGCTCAGGCCTCTCTGTAGATTAACAAGATGAAGCCCACGAGGACGAACGCGGGCGGCCAGATCCAAGATGCGACGCGACTTCCCGGCTCATCGAGGCGAAGTTCAAGCCAACGAGCGATGCCGGCGACCATCCCGCAATACGCCAGCGGCACGTGACTGACCTCGATGAGCAATTGCTCTTTTATATTGGATAACGCATGGGAATGGGTAAGCAGCAGCGCAGCGCTAACCCAGACGATGCACGGAAAAACGAGAGCTGCACGCGGCTCCTTGACCCACCCCATCCGCACCCGCCACTCGAAGATGGCAAAGACGCCAATGAGGACAACAAGGATGCGATGCTGAAAAACCTCTGGATCGCGCAAGCTAGCCCAAAAGCCCACATCCCCGAGAGGCCAGGCTTCGGGGTCTGCCCTGATCACCAGAAAACCGCCGAGACCGAGGAAAAGCAGCGGCCAGGCTCGCGCCCAGCGCGCCTTCCCGCTGCGCTCCAGCAACGCCAGAATCCCAATCGCGAGTACGAAGAGACCGGACCAATTATGATTGTATTCGGACCACGCGATATCGTTAGCGTTGCGCGGCGGCAAGACGCCTTGACCAGGTACGTAGGCTTGCGGATGAGTGACGTTATTCTTTGCGGCGGCCGCGATTTTCGCTTGCAGCTCGGCAACCGCTAGGCTTGCGTGATCGGGACTTTCGAGACGCGGCCAATGCGGAGTTAGTTGCGCGATGACCTCATGAAAGCTTGCGCGATCGGTAGTGAGATCGACGGCTGGCGGCTGTGACGTAAGAGATGCGGCAGCAAATAGCACAGTAATGCCGATAGCGATCTCGACCTCTGCAAACCGGCGCAGACGCAAGACCGATATTCGGGAATCGCGTCTCAGCTGTCCGACGATGCGGTTGTTCATCGCGCCAAAGAAGAGAAGGCTTACGAGCAATAGCGCCTTCGTCGACACCATAACGCCATAGGCCGTACCATAAATCGCCTCGATAGAGCCGATATAGGGAACGGCCATGACCAGCCCGGCAACGACCAGCACGGCGACAGCGCCCACCGACATCAGCGAAAAGCGGCGGCCGATCAATGCATGGGTGACGCCGTCGTGGGTCTGATAGAGCGCCATGAGGAAATAGGGGATTCCGCCGATCCATGCCGCCGCGGCCGCCATATGAAGGAAATCGGCGACAAGAAGGACACTGCGGTCGCCCAGTTGCGCCGCCGCGTGGCTTGTCGCGACCTGTGCCACCAGCGTTGCAAATGCCAGAGGTGGAAGCAAAAAAACACGAGTTCTCGAGAGTGAGCCGGCGGCGATAAATGCCGTTGCGAGCGCCGCCGCCACGGCGACCAATCCGAAACGCGCGAAATCTGCTCCGAAGGCATTGCTAAACGGGATGGACACTGTGCCCGCGATCACCACACATTCGAATATTATGAATATGAGCTCGGCGAACGCGAGGGTCAGTGTCGACCAGAAGAGAAGTCGACGGGTATTGGCCATCACCGCCGCGCCTTGAGAACCCAACTGCGAAGCGAGCGGCCAGACGAGAAGCGTCAAAAAGAAAATCCCCCCAATCGCCAGGGATTGCGCCGAGAGGATGATGCCGCGCAAGACGACGCTCAGGAATCCAAAGATATCAAGCAACAGCGCCATAGCTTAAGGCGCCACCGTGAAAGGTATATCGCCGCGGGTGATGTGGCCGTCAACGGCTAGTACTTGCCAGCGCAGACGATAGGCCCCAGGGGCGAGCCCGATGATTGTCGCCGCGAGCGTATCGGGCCTTCCAGTATCCTTGAGCGCGATAACCATCGGCGAGCCGTCGGGGCGGAGAAGAGTGAGGCTTGAACGGGCATGATCGAGACGGCTATTGAAGCGCAGCACCACCGGGATGCTAGGGCCGTGCACCAACGCATCGACCGCTGGTTCGGCGGCGAGAATGATAGCGTGAGCGGCAGCGGAACCAGGTCCCAAGACCCATACGGCGAGCAAGAATGCCGAGAGGCGGCCCCGACGAAAGGTGTACATGGGTTAATTATTGCCCAGTGTCCGCTTTTGGTCAAAGGCCGACATAAGGGATCAGCGCAGACTGATAGCTTGGAGCGCGCAGGCCGACTATCACCTCTCGAAATTGATGGTGCCCGCTGGGGCAGCCTACCTTGGTGGCGATGTCGCGCTGGTGTTGGCGTCCGCCATCAAATAATATAAGCGCGCGACCGCGGTTTGGCGTGGCGGTTCGCGCAGCCGCCGGAAGTCGCGTAGGTTGGGCATGCGTTTCGTCTTTGTTTTGCTATTGACCATTGTGGTCGCAATCGCGACCGCTGGCCCTGCTTCGGCTCAGCAGGATAATTTGCCGACCGGCCGTGTCGCATTGGTTATTGGCAACGCCAAGTATCCCGACAGCAATGCGCCTTTGAAGGACGTGATCAACGACACGCGAGAGCTCGCGCGCGAACTGCGGCGCGACGGCTTTAGCGTCGATATTGGCGAAAATCTTTCGAAGGAGGCAATGCTCACTGCCTTGAACAGGCTCTATGGAAATATCAAGCCCGGATCGGTCGCTATGGTCTTTTTTAGCGGCTACGGCATTCAGTCCGATCGCCAGACCTACATACTCCCGGTCAATGCGCAAATCTGGAACGAGTCCGATGTGCGCCGTGACGGTTTCAGCGTGGACGCGATGCTGAACGAAATGAACAGGAGGGGCGCTAAGGTTAAAATCGCCATTCTGAATGCCTCGCGCCGAAATCCGTTTGAACGGCGATTTCATCAGGTTTCCGGTGGCCTCGCCCCGGTGATGGCTCCTACCAATTCCATAATCATGTACTCGGCTGCGCCGGGCATGGTTACCACCGACACCACCGCGGACCAAAGCCTGTTCGTGACCAAGTTGATCAATGGAATGCGCACTCCGGGATTGACCGCCGAACAAGTCTTCACCCAAACGCGGATTGATGTGACCACCACTTCGGGTAGCGAACAGACCCCGTGGCTTTCGTCCTCCCTGACGGAGGAATTTTATTTCAATCAAGACCTGCGGCCCGATTTGCCATCGGCAACACCTTCCGCGCGGCCGACGCAGGAGGCGCGGCTGACAGAGCCCACCGATCCGCTGCGGCTCAACCTCGTGACCGACTGCGACCGGCTCGCCGCCAGTGGCATTGATCCGCAGCGCCCGCCGGGCATTGTCGGTGTCATACCTGAAAAAATCGATATCGTACCCGCACTATCGGCCTGTAACGATGCGATGCGCCAATTCCCCGACGTCGCACGATTCGCGTTTCAGGCCGGACGCGTCGCCAACGCGCAGGGGGATTTTTTGGTGGCCCGCCGCCTTTACGAGAAGGCAGCCAGTATGGGCAACGCCGTGAGCATGAACAATATTGGTGCACTTTACATGGGCGGGTTAGGCGTTGCCAAAGATCCGGTCGCGGCGCGTCAATGGTTCGAAAAGGCGGTGGCCGCGGGACTGCCTTATGCCCTTGCCAATATCGGCATGCTCTATCAGGACGGAAATGGCGTGCCTAAAGACGTCGCCGCAGCGCGCAAGTATTACGAAGATGGCATTGCTGCGGGCCAAGCGAATGCAATGGCTGATCTCGGGTACCTTTACCAAACCGGAAATGGCGTCCCGCAGGATAATGCTGAGGCGCGCCGGTGGTATGAAAAAGCTGCCGCCAGAGACAACCCAATCGCTATGAACGCTCTAGGCAATCTCTATTATGCCGGGATCGGCGTGCCGAAGGATTATAGCGAGGCTCGCAAATGGTTCGATAAAGGTGCAAGCCTCGGCAACGCTGCTAGCGTCAACAATCTCGGCAATCTTTATCTCTATGGCCACGGCGTTCGCCAGGATTATGACGAAGCGCGAAAACTGTACGAGAAGGGTGCGGCTTTGGGCCAATCCGATGCGATGGTCAATCTCGGCTACCTTTATCAAACCGGAAACGGCGTCACGCAGAATTATGCCGAGGCGCGCCGGTTGTACGAGAAGTCCGCGGCCGCGGGCAATCCAGGCGCCATGAATAATCTTGGCAACATTGCCGCTGCTGGGCTTGGTATGCCCAGGAATTTTTCAGAAGCACGCAGGTGGTGGGAAAAGGCAGCCAGCGTGGGCAACACTTCCGCTATGAACAATCTCGGCAATGTATACCTGAATGGCTATGGTGTTGATAAAGACATTGCCGCGGCGCGGAGATGGTTCGAAAAGGCCGCGGAAATCGGAAACCTGTCCGCGAAAGCGGCGCTCGAGCAAATGGATTCGCACAGGCGCCCGGAAACGCCGTCACCCCGGATGAGGCGCCAACGGTGAACGTGCGGAGGGCCCTGTCTCCCACCGGCACCATTAATTTGACAATCTAGTGCGACGGGCGGCGAGTGAATTCTATTGACGCCCCGCTCATTTCAGCAGCAGCAGCATCGAACTCGTGGCAACCCGATATCCGCGCGTCCCGAGGCCGGCGATGACGGCCGTCGCCACCTTCGAAACGTAAGAGTGGTGATAGTACGGCTCGCGTTTGTGAATGTTCGAAATGTGGAGCTCGATGATTGGCCCATTGAACATTTTTAGCGCGTCGAGAATTGCAATCGATGTGAATGTGAACGCAGCGGGATTGATGATGATGCCGCTTCCCTCGTCGATAGCTTCATGAATCCAGTCGATCAATTCGGCTTCGCTGTTGGTTTGACGGAATTCGATGGCCTGATCGCCAGCCGCTTCACGGCAGAATTGCTCTACATCGGCGAGCGTCGCCTTGCCGTAAATTTCAGGCTCGCGCTTTCCCAGCCGATTCAGATTCGGACCATTCAAAATATAGATCGGTTTCATTTGCGGGACCTCAACCCTTGTATCCCATGAGCCGCGGCAACCAGAGAATCGAGTCGGGAATCACGGTGACAATGGCGAGTACGAGGATGGCCATAAAGATAAACGGCGCCGCCTCACGCACTATCGTGCCCAAAGGCTGCTTCGTCATATTGGCGAGGACAAATAGCAGTAGTCCGTAGGGCGGCGTCAGCAAGCCGATCATGATGTTGATCACCACGACGACACCGAAGTGCACGAGGTCGATGCCTAGTGCTTTGGCGGTCGGAATGAAGATCGGTACGACGACGAGAAGGATGGTGCTGCCTTCGAGCAGGCAGCCGAGGATGAAAAGGATGATATTGACGACAAGCAGGAACATGGGCCCCGAGAATTCCTGTTCGCCCATAACGCGAGCCAGCGATGCCGGGATATTCTCGATCGTCACGACATAATTGAACACCAGCGCACCCGCGATCAACATGCCTATCGAGGTCGTCGCCTTTCCGCTGGTGAGGATCGCGTTATAAAGCTGCCGCCAAGTCACCGCGCGATAGAGCACTGTCGATGCAAACAACGCGTAGAAGGCTGCTGCGGCTGCACCTTCGGTCGGAGTCATGACGCCACCGTAAATGCCGAATAATAGGATCACCGGCAGCATCAATGCCGGAAAGGCGCGGATAGTGATTCGCGGAATCTCGCGCGCGGGGATTGGAGGCTCGACTGGGTAGTTACGCCGCCGAGCAATGATCGAGTTCATGATCATGAAGGCGATGCCAAGCATTACGCCGGGCACGAAGCCACCGAGAAACAGGTAGCCGATCGACGTATCCGAGATCAACGCGTAAAGGACCATCGGTATGGATGGCGGGATGATCGGCCCGATGATGGCGGCTGAAGCCGTGATCGCGCCGGCATAAGCGATCGGGTAGCGGCCATCCCGCGTCATCATACCGATGATTATGCGGCCGATCCCGACTGCATCGGCGATTGCCGAACCGGACATTCCGGCAAAAATCATGTTGGCGATGACGTTGACGTGGCCAAGGCCGCCCCGGAAACGCCCGACTAGTACCAGGCAAAACTGCAGCAGCCGGTCGGTCAAGCTGCCGATGTTCATCAAATCAGCCGCAAGTATGAAAAGCGGAATTGCCAAAAGAACGTAGCTGTTGAAGAGACCGTTGAGTATCTGCTCGGCGGCGGTGCCAAGATCGAGGCCTGACAAAAGGAGATACAGGATCGACGAGGCGATCATGGCATGCCCGATCGGCAAGCCGAGGGCGCCCAAGAGGACGATTGCAACGATGCAAATGGCAAAAGGCGATGGCATCGTCAGTCCACTAACTTTGCAGGATCGGTCGCAGGTGACTTGTCGCCACGCACGGCCCGATACACCAACCAGCAATACCGGCAGATACAGGCGATGCTAAAAATTATGAACACGCAGTACAGCCAGTTAATCGGCACACGCAAATAAGCGGAGTGTTCGACCTTCATGAAGCTGACGTAACTGTAGGCGGCGGGCAGTGATACGGCATAGAGGCCAACGAGCGCTAGGCCGCTGAGCACTGTGAAGATGCGCCGTGTTCGCTCGGAAACCTTCGAGTAGATAATATCGAAGCGGATTTCGTCGGATTCGCGCAGGATGAAAGCCGCGCCCCACAAGACCGTCCAGAGCCATGTCGTGATGATCACTTCCTCCGACCATCCGATCGGCTTGTTTAGAATGTATCGCGCAAAAATCTGGAAGATGAAGGTAGCAAACATGACGCTAAGCAACGCGACGGCAACGTTTTCGGCGCGCCGCTGTAGCCATTGCCCTGCGCTGATAAGCTTTTGTTTCACAGAACGCTCCTGCGCGGTCTCGCGCCTCTAGTCGCAAGTTTGGCCGGTTCGATGCGGCGAACCGGCCAAACCTCAGCGGATATAAACCCAGAAGAAATGGCGCTTATTTGATTGCGTTGATGCGCTCAAGCGCGCCTTTCGGCCAGTCATTGCCATACTTCTCGACGTAGCGTTTCTGCGCGAACGTGCGGAACGCATTTTGGTCAGGTTCGTAGACCTTCTTGCCTTCCTTCTTAAAGTACTCGATCACTTCCGCTTCCTGTTTTTTGAAATGCTCTGTGTTCTCGTCCATCGCCTTTTCGGCGGCGGCCTGAAACTTCGCCTGCTGATCGGGCTTCATCGCATCCCAGATTTTCGAGCGGATCGACATGACGTCGTAGGCAATGACATGACGGGTTAATACGAACTGCGTAGTAACCTCATCGAACTTCATCAACTTGCTGGCGACCACAGGGTTGTCCTGGCCGTCCACCGTGCCAGTCTGCAGCGCGGTGTAGAGCTCGGCGTAGGCGACCGGGGTCGGGTTTGCGCCGAGCGATTCACCGAGAAATTGCCAGAATTCGCCGGGCGGCATCCGCAACTTGACGCCTGCCATATCGGCGGGGGTCGTGATCTTCTTATCCGGCTTCAAGTTGACGCTGCGCGAGCCGAAGTAGACCGGCGTAATAATCTGGATGCCGAGCTGGTCTTTGGCCATCTTGATGAATTCACGGCCGACGTCGCTCTTGAACGTCTTGGACATGTGGTCTGCATCGCGGAAAAGGTAAGCTGAAGTCATCAGCGACCACGCAGGAATCTGCTTGGAGATGTCTGCCGGCGCAAGGTTGCAGAGATCGAGATTGTCCCGCTGAAGCGCGACGAGTTCCGTGCCCTGCTTGAACAGGGTATTGCCCCAATACGGCTCGAAGTCGAAATCATCTTTGATCGCGGCGCCGAATGATTTGTAGGCTTCCGCGCGCGGATCGGTTTCGGTAAAGGCGCTGCTGAACCGAAGCTTCTGCTTCCCTTGGCCGAAGGCCGGGAAAGTGGCACCCAGCGCAAGCGCCGAGGCGCCCGCGGCCAAGACGGAACGACGATTTATCGAGGTCATGCTGTCCTCCCTGTTATTTCGTTTCTGCCAGGGAGTTAGACGGCTTGATTGTTGTCTCTCAATGGTCAAAAATGGGATCATTGGACGATTTTCGAATAGTCGGATGGTGCGTAATGGTTGGAATGGCGAGACGGAGACGGCGGGAGAACGGGTTTACCGACGGCTGCGGAACGACATTATTTCGGGTCGGCTGGTGCCATCCGAAAAGCTCAAGCTCGGCCGGCTCAAAGACGACTACGGCATCAGCATCAACACCCTGCGCGAGCTTTTGAACCGGTTGACCTCTGAAGGCCTAATCGTTGCCGAAGGTGCCCGCGGCTTCGAAGTCGCACCGGTATCCGGGGACAATTTCAAAGAACTCGCCAACTTGCGCCTGCTTTTGGAAGGCCATGCTTTGCAGCGGTCATTCGCGCTGGGCGACATGGATTGGGAAGGCCGCGTTGTCGCTTCGCACCACAAACTTGCGTCCATGGAGAAGCGCACATTGAACGGTGACCTCCGAGGTCTGGAGGTCTTGAAGCGCTACGACTCGGAATTTCACCAGGCACTGCTGTCGGCCTGCGGGTCTCGAGTTTTATTGGACTCGCACGCGGCGGTGTTCGACAAATATGTGCGCTATTTGATGATCGCCGTGATCTTCCGCGACCGTGCTGCACAGGAGCATCAGAAGTTACTGGAGTGTGCTCTCAAGCGTGACGCCAAAGGCGCGCAGGCGATCTTGGCAACCCACATCATGGACTGCGTGGCCTACACGCTTTCACACGCTCCATCGGGCTTGTTGGGATCACGCCTGCCGGCGGTCTCCAAGCACCGGAAATCTGCTGGCCAAGCCGCCATTCCTGTTTGAAAGCCGATCACTTGGAAAGAATCCGACTAGGTCTGGTCGGCGACAATATCGCCGCGTCGCGCGCGCCAGACCTGCACCATGCTGCGGCACGACTGTGTGGGATCGACGTCGTGTATGAACGGCTGGTTCCGAGGGACCTCGGGATCACGTTCGATCACGTCGTCGCGCATGCAAAGGCAGACGGCTTTCGCGGCCTCAACATTACTCATCCCTACAAAGAGCAGATTGTGAGATTCGCTACGATCGAGGATCCGGCTCTCACAGCGATCGGCGCATGCAACACGGTCTTGTTTGGCGAGCGCACGATCGGGCTCAATACGGACTACACCGGTTATATTGACGCTTTCAAAGGCCGTTTCGGTGATATGCCGACCGGAGTCGTCGCGATGGCCGGAAGCGGCGGCGCAGGCAAGGCTATCGCGTTTGCGCTCGCCCGATTGGGCGCGAAATCACTGCGGGTGTTCGATATCGACGAGCAGAAATCGCACGCGCTGGCAAAAGCTCTTCAAAAGGCGCAGTCGGCTATGTCGGTTCACATCGCGCCGACACTTCACCAAGCCTGTCAGGATGCAGACGGTCTGATTAACTGCACCCCCATGGGCATGGTGGGGTATGGCGGCAACGCATTCTCTGGCATTCCGCTCTCTGGTCGCAAATGGGTCTGCGATGCGGTTTACACGCCGCTCGAAACCACGTTCCTGAAAGAGAGCAAGGCAATTGGCGCAGCCATTCTGAGCGGCTACGAGCTTTTTCTGTATCAGGGCGTACACGCTTTCGAACTGTTTACCGACCGGAAGGTGGATGTCGTCGCGCTGCGTCAGACGCTCGCGATAGGCGCGCCGGGTTCGTGAATGGTGGATTTACGCCCCATGACACAGTGGGATCAAACCCAGTCTCCGCTCAGTTTCTCTGAAAAATGGGAACAGTGCCGAAAATGCGCGGAGACTTCCGGTAGGTCTGCTTTACCCCCGAAATTGCTACGGGCCGCCATGCGGCCTCTCCGATGGCAGAAGCCCCAGCCTTACGGCCAGGGCTTCGCATGCCTTGCGGGGCAAACCAAACAACGCGCCCGGCACGGTTAAAAATGTAGCACGGAGGAGCCCCAGAAATAGGCTCCTGCAAATAAAGGTGTCACCAATTTGTAACACCCGCTGCCTTTTGGCAGCAAATGCCATTGCGGAAGTAGTGCCGCTCGCCTAGTAAGTGGGCAGATTTTAATTGGACGAAGGGGTGAGATTATGCGTTTTACAACTTCAACACTGATCGCAGCGGCCGGCCTGAGCATCGGCCTTGGTCAGGTGGCACTGGCGGCAGACCTGCCGCAGCGGCCCGTATATAACCCACCCGTGGTGGTAGCCGCTCCTGCGCCCATGTGGACTGGCTGTTACCTGGGCGCCAACGCGGGCGGCGCATTTGGCCGCGCGACCCTTGATGTCAATGGCTTCGGCGACATAACCAAAAGTCAGAGCGGCTTTGCTGGTGGCGGTCAGATCGGCTGCGATTATCAATTCAATGGCGGATGGGTAATCGGCGCCCGCGATATGTATGATTGGACGAACCTGCATAGCAGCTCGTCCAACAATAATGCGGCGGTAAACTTCAACCAGCCATGGTTTGACACCCTGACGGCCCGCATCGGATACGCGGTGGTTCCCAACACGTTGCTCTACTTCCAGGGCGGCGGCGCCTGGTCTCACACCAGCGCAAACGTCACCGTCAACGGAAATCAAACTGGTGAGATTTCCAAAACCAGAAGCGGCTGGACGATTGGCGGCGGCGTGGAATACATGTTCGCCCCGAACTGGTCGACGTTTATCGAATATAACTACATGGACTTCGGCTCTTCGGGAACGTCGGCTGCTTCCAGCACCTGTCCTGCCGGCTGTAGCCTTAGCACAAACGAGCAAACCATCCTTGTCGGTTTGAATTTCCGCTTTCACTAAGCGATAGTCGCCGACCAAGTAAGCGATTAGTACGAAGCCCCGGGTCACTCGCCCGGGGCTTTTTTCGTGTTTGGTATCAGCGCAACCACCGCCCTATGTCCGTTTAAGGCATTGGCGACCGACCCAACTCGCGCTAGGTGCCGCCCAATGTACGCTATGCCTCCAAAAGCGACCAAATCGCGGACATGCCGCGAATGACGCTTCCGCAGGCATTCAGTTGTCACGAATCTGTGATAGTTCTTAGCACTTGATCTGAATCAACTGCCCATAAACAATTTGCATCAGTTTTAACTGCTTGCGCCGCGATTCAGCTCGCAGCAGAATTTTGAATCGGCGCACAATCAGGAGAAGCAAAATGCGGAAAACAATGAAAGTATGCTTGATGGTTTTCGCGTCAATTGTCGTGGCGGTGGTAGCACAGTTCTTCGATATTCCAGCGAGCCGCGCCTCTGGCGACGCCCCTTGGTGCGCGGTGGTATCGCTCGGGACCGGCGGAGTGTACTGGGATTGCCAGTACCGCACGATCGAGGATTGCGTGCCAAATGTGCTCTCTGGTAACCGCGGCTCTTGCAATCACAATCCGTGGTATGTGCCCAAGACGGCTGCGCCCCAGAAGTATCGGACGCGACATTCGCAGCAAAATTAATGTCTATGTTGGGTCAGCCAGGACTGTCCGCTTGTGCCGCTTAGCGGACAGCAGCGGCCGCGCACAGGCCACCCTCGATGTTAGGTTACCAGATTCCGCTTGGATCAGAGGGCATGGTGGCGATCTACTCTGAATATTGGCACCATCTGTCGCTGTTACGCAAAATTCTACTACGCATGCGCAGTTGGGAGAACTACGTCTTCCTTGAGGGACACTGAGATCGGCCGGCACAGAATTTCGCGATAGCGCCAGTTCCGCTGCTACTGCCCCCTAGTCGCTAATTCGACGCAACCAATTTGCTTACCCCTCGCTATTCTTTTTCTTTTCGTAGGTAGACAAACCAATAAACGGCAGCGACCATAACCGACCCGCCGATAATATTACCAATTGTCACGGGAAGCAGATTGCCGACAAAAAAATTGCCCCAGGTCAATTCCGGAAAATCTGCTGCCGTCTTGCCAATGCCGCTCCAGAATGAGTCCGGTGCTCCGGCTTTGATAAACAAGCCCATCGGAATGAAGTAGACATTCGCAATACTATGCTCAAAACCGGCCGCGACGAATGCCGATATCGGGGGGATTATCGTAAATATCCTATCGATAGTCGTCCGCGCACTGAAACACATCCATACCGCCAAACACACCAATGCATTACACATTATACCGAGCGTCAGCGCTGGAACAAAGGCTAGAGACGCTTTCGCATTTGCTGTGCTCAACGCGGCCAGCCCGACCGCGCCGCCTCCGAACGTGTATTGCGTAGTGTAAAACATCAGCCCGGCGGTCACGAACGCCCCAGCAAAATTGCCGACAAACGCCAGAGCCCAATTTAACAAAAGAGCGCGCGTCTTCACTTTGCCGCTCGCCCAAGCCATGACAATGATATTGTTGCCCGTGAAAAGCTCAGCTCCTCCAACAACGACGAGTATAAGACCGACAGAAAACACCGCACCGGTAAGAAGCCGCACAACCCCATAGGGCAAGCCTGCAGTGCCGGCACTGACTGTCGTCGCGAAGATTGCGCCGAATGAAATGAATGCCCCGGCCATGACGCTGAGTATAAGCAAGGTTACCGGGTCGATGGAGGCCCTCTTGACGCCACTCGACTCGGCGCGAAGGGCCATGGTGGCCGGCATGATAGCGTCAAATGTGACCGTCTGAGGCGGGGCTATCTCATTCCTAGATGATTGTTTTTTCATTGACGCCCCTTGGCCTTCAAATTCTTTTAGTTTGGCTTTTATCAACTTGGCCAATTGGCAAGCATTTCCCGTTGCAATCGCCGCGGCCCAGACCAAGCCAACCCCAATCTCTATGGAATTAGCATGGCCGTCGCCGTTCGATCAGGCGTGTCATGTTTGTTCGTCAGCCGCCCGCTCCGGTGGCTGCGAGGAGACCGACAATCTGCACGGCGATAACTTTCACGATCGTCATAGACGGAAAGATCATGGCGTAGCCAATGTCAGGCCGCTCGGTTGGCGCCATCCGAGTCGAATAAACAAGAATGGCGGGGTTTCCGGTCGCACCCGATGCGACGCCAACCAGATCGTCATAGGGAATCTTCATGAGGTAGTAGCCAACCAGAAGGACGATCAGAACCGTGGTCAGTAGTACCGCTACACCGATGAACAACATCGTGAAGCCGCTTTCTGCCACTGTCCGCACGAATGGCTGACCTGCGTTGACACCGACCGTGGCGAGGAACAACGCCAAACCGAAGTTCCGGAGAACGATATTCGCCGGGAGCGGCATGACCCAGAGCATCGGACCGGTGCGGCGCATTTTGCCGAGGATGAGAGCAACGATTATCGGTCCGCCACCGATGCCGAGCGTAACGACACCAACGCCGGGAATGGGAATCGGAATCAGCCCAAGCAATATGCCAAGGACCATGCCGAGCCCGAGCGAGACGTAACTGAACTCTGCAGCCGCTTTTACGGTGTCACCAAAATGTCGCTTCACCTCTTCCCTCCGGTCTGGTGGCATCAGCACACCGACACGGTCGCCGAATTCGAGTGTCAGATCAGGCGTCGGCACGAGGTCGGCATCATACCGCCTCACGTGCAGCAGATGGACTGGAAAGCCGGTAGGCAATGGAAGACGGGCGAGTGGCACCCCGACCATATTGGCCTTCCCGACGAAGACGCGGATATAGTCGAGGTTAGCGCGATCCTTGACGATCCGGCCGGGCTCCAGTTTTCCGAGCCGCGCCGCGGCCGCCGCAATGGCTTCTTCCTCTTCAGCGATCACCATCAGCCCGTCGCCAGCTGCCAGCAAGGTGTCAGCATTCGGAATGAGGTTCTGTCCGCCCTTGCGCACCATCGTCACCTGCACCCCGCTCGGCAGCTCCTGGCCAAGGTCCTCGAGCCTGCGGCCCTTGAACGGCTCCGCAAGGGTGATTTCGCCCATGTGGAAGCGCTGCGCCTTGGGGGGGAATTTCGGCTTTACGGCCCGTGTCATGAAATAGATGCAAAGGATCGGGCCGATCACACCGAACGGATACGCGATCGAATATCCTATCGACGGCTCCTTGTTGTGCATGACGTCGAGCGCGGCCTGCAGGGTCGCTGTGCTGGTCATCGACCCGGCGTAGATGCCAAGCGTATGGCCGATTTTGATCCCGTAGGCATGGCCCAATGCGATCGCGACGGCTAGACCCGCGACGCAGCCAATCAGCGCCAGCAGATTGCACTTGATTCCAAAAGAACCACTCATCCCCTCAAAGAATTGCCGCCCGTAGAGGATTCCGATCCCGTAGAGAAACATGACCAGACCGGTCAGACCAATTGGACCGATGATCTGCGCCTTCGGAGAAAATGCGCCCAGCGCCAAGCCGACGAACAGAACGGCCCCGACACCGAGTGAAAATCCACCGATACTGATTTGGCCAACCAGGTACCCAAGACCGATGGCGAGAAACGCCGTGAGAATGGGTTGGGCCCCGATGATATCGCGGGCAAGATCGATCATGACAGTATCTCCTGGAATAAAAGGAAACGAGCTGACGTACCGAAACGACGGCTAGCGGACATTGCAGCCCGCAGCACGGAATTGTTCGCGCACGCGATTGACAAGGTCCGGCGTCGGCGTGGGCGTATTGGCGTCTTTGTACTCGAGGTTCATCGTCTTCCACTTGAACGCACCGAGCTGGTGGAACGGCTGGATCTCGACCCACTCGACGTTCTTCATGGGTGCCACGAATTTGGCGATCCCCTCGACGTTGGCAGGATCGTCCGTTTGGCCCGGAACAAGCGTGAAGCGGACCCACACCCGCTTGCCGATTGACGCGAGGCGCTCCGCGAAGCGCAATGTCGGCGCCAGGTCGCGGCCGGTGACCTTTTTGTAAGTGTCCGGGTTCGAGCTTTTGATATCGAGCAGCACCATATCGAGCGCGGAAAGATACGACTCGTCGACACGGGCGCCCAAAAAGCCCGACGTCTCGATCGCCGTATGCAGGCCCATTTTCTTGGCGCCGGCCAGGATCCGCTTGGTGAAGGCAAGCTGGACGGTCGGTTCGCCGCCCGAAATGGTGAGACCGCCATCCATCGCGCGCAGCGCGGGCGCGAAGCTGGCGAGACGATCAAGCACTTGCTGTGCAGGTACGTAGGTGCCGTCCTTCAGATGCCACGTATCGGGGTTGTGGCAGTACGTACAGCGCAGCAGGCAGCCCGACACGAACAGCACGACGCGCACGCCGGGCCCATCATATCGGGATGACGTTTCATAGGAGTGGACATAGCCGAAGGCGCCATCGGCTTCGTTGCCGAGCTTGTCTTCATCCGGCGCGTCGGGAGACAAGCCGACGCGCAGGTCGTATCGGCTACCGGCCTCCAAGTTACCGACCTGCGACATGGCCTGCACTCCCGATGCTAAATCTGACCGTGGAACGTGCGACTGATTACGTCTTGCTGCTGCTCGCGCGTCAGCCGAATGAAGTTCACGGCATATCCGGACACGCGAATGGTGAGCTGCGGATATTTGTCCGGATTCTTCATGGCGTCTTCGAGCGTTTCTTTGTCGACCACGTTGAGGTTCATGTGGAACCCGCCATGATCGAAATACACGTCGAATGCCTTGACCGCGCCTTCAACAAGCTCCTCCTCCGAGAGATGCGCTTTCTGCGGCGCAACCGAGACGGTGTAGCTGATGCCGTCCAGAGAATCCCGGTAGGGCAGCTTCGCGACCGACAGGCAGGACGCAAGCCAACCGTGGCTGTCGCGCCCATGCATCGGATTGGCGCCAGGACCGAACGGTTCGCCTTTGCGGCGTCCGTCCGGCGTGTTGCCGGTCATCTTGCCGTACACCACGTTCGACGTGATCGTCAGGACGCTCTGCGTGTGCGTGGCGTTCCGATACGTCGGATGCTTGCGGATCTTGGTCATGAACCGCGACACCAGCTCGGCCGCGATGCTGTCGACACGGTCGTCGTTGTTTCCGAATTGGGGCACGGTGCCTTCAATCCGATAATCGACGGCAAGGCCGGTCTTGTCCCTGATGACGTGCACCTTGCCGTATTTGATCGCGGCGAGGCTGTCGGCCACGACCGACAGGCCAGCGATTCCGAAGGCCATGGTCCGCAGGACATCCCGATCGTGCAGCGCCATTTCCAGGCGCTCATAGAAGTACTTGTCGTGCATGTAGTGGATGCAGTTCATCGCGTGTACGTAGGTGCGCGCGAGCCACTCCATCATGCTGTCGAATTTTTCGAACACGTCATCGTAGACGAGGATGTCGCCAGTCACGGACTGCGCCGGCGGCGCGATCTGATCGCCTGAAACCTCGTCCCGTCCGCCGTTGATGGCGTAGAGCAGGCACTTCGCGAGGTTCACGCGCGCACCGAAAAATTGCATCTGCTTGCCCAGGCGCATGGCCGACACGCAGCAAGCAATGCCGTAGTCGTCGCCAAAGAGTGGCCGCATCAGATCGTCGTTCTCGTATTGCAGAGACGACGTTGCCCGGCTGACGTTGATGCAATGCCGCTTGAAATTCTGGGGCAGATACTTCGACCAAAGCACCGTGATGTTCGGCTCCGGTGCGGGGCCGAGGTTGGTGAGCGTATGCAGCATGCGATAGCTGCTCTTGGTCACCATCGGGCGGCCGCTCAGATCGATGCCGCCGACACATTCTGTCGCCCAGTAGGGGTCGCCGCTGAACAGCGCGTCATAGTCCGGTGTCCGCAGGAAGCGGACGATACGCAGCTTCTGGACCAGTTGGTCCCAAAGCTCCTGGGCGCCGGATTCATTTAGCGCGCCTTCACTTAAATCGCGCTCGATGAAGATGTCGAGGAAGGTCGAAATGCGCCCGACCGACATCGCGGCGCCGTTCGCTTCCTTGATGGCACCGAGATACGCGAGATAGGTCCATTGGACCGCTTCCCTGGCGTTCGCGGCGGGGCGCGAAATGTCGCAATCGTACAGCTTTCCCATCGCCGCGAGATCATTGAGCGCGCGAAGCTGATCGGCGAGTTCCTCGCGGACGCGGATTATTTCATCCGTCGGCCACATGTCGTCGATTTGCTCGCGCTCCGCACGCTTGGCCTCGATAAGCTTGTCGACGCCGTAGAGTGCAACGCGGCGATAATCGCCAATGATGCGGCCGCGGCCGTAAGCGTCGGGAAGACCGGTGATGATCCCCGACTTCCGGCAGCGCATGATCTCGGGCGTGTAAGCGTCGAAGACACCGTCGTTGTGCGACTTGCGATATCGCGTGAAGGCCTCATGGACCTGCGGGTCAGCGTCAAAGCCTGCGGCCTTCAAACCGGCCTCGACCATGCGCAGACCGCCGTACGGGAATATCGCCCGCTTGAACGGCTGATCGGTCTGCAGACCGACAATTATTTCATTGTTGCGGTCGATATAGCCGGCCTTGTGCGCCAGCAGGGTCGACGGCGTCTTGGCGTCAACTGCAAGGACGCCCTTCTTCCGTTCGTCCTGGAAATAAGGCTGAAGCTTGGCCCAGACCGCCTTTGTCCGCGGTGTCGGCGAAGCGAGGAAGCTCGCATCACCGGTATAGGGCGTCATATTCCGAACGATGAAATCCCTGACGTTAATGGAAGATTGCCAATCGCCGGGATTAAAGCTTCGCCACGGATCCTGATCAGCCGATTTCTTTGCAAGTGCGGCGGTTCCTTCCATGACGTCCTCCTGATAAAACGTTGATTATTCTTTCTTTCTAGCTATTCAGCTCTCACCGCATGGGCGACGCATTGACATAGATCAACGTGGGATCTGCACGCGAATTCTTGCGGAACGGTCCTGCCAACGGCATTGCAGTTTTCGCTTTCGGCACGTTGATAAAAATCAATTCGCGTCAGTCGTTATTGATGGTGATTAAGCATGGTCTACATTAGTGTAGTCTACATCCTTTGGCCAACCTAGGGAGATGAAAATGCTCAAACTCTGCCGGCACATCGGTGTTGCAGTCGCGGTCATCACCGCGCTTCTGTTTGCTGCAGTGCAGTACGCGTCCGCTCAATCGGCGAAAAAGCCCACTTACGATGAAGCGTGGGCAAAGTGTAAAGCCGAAATTTCAGCCAAGGTTGCGCCAAATGAAAGTGGAAGCACCGCGGCGCGCCATGCCGCTGGTGGGGCGTGCATGAAGAAGTACGGCTATCGGCTCAAAAAAAGCTCGATGTAGTTTGAGTATCGGCGTGCCGCTTTCCCCAACCTTATCGGAGGAAGCGGCCGCTGATCATGACCGCAAGCCATGAAATGGATTGTGGCGCTTGCGACGGCGATCGGGCTGGCGCTGGCTGCGGCAGAAGGTCACGCTGCGCGTAAGGGCAACGTTGCGCCGAAATACAGGCCCAACAGCATTGACATAAAATACGGCGAGCCAGAATCGCCAGGCGATCAAGCGGTTTATAAACTGGTTCGGGAGCATCAGGCGCTTGAAAAGATCCGCGACTTATTGAGACCGCTGCGCTTGCCGCACCGGCTCCTGCTGCAGACTAGAGGCTGTGACGGTATACCCAATGCATGGTCCGACGAGGAAAGCGTCACCGTCTGCTACGAATATCTCGATGAGATTTGGAAACAGGCGCCTGAGAAAACGACTCCCGCCGGAATTGCACCAATCGACACATTAATCGGTCCGTTCGTGGACGTGTTTCTTCATGAAGCCGGTCATGCTGTTTTTCAGGCACTAAGGATTCCCCTATTCGGCCGCGAGGAAGACGGGGCTGATCAGTTTTCGTCATATATCATGCTGCGCTTCGACAAGGCGGAGTCTCGCCGACTGATTTTGGGCAGCGCTTATCAATACAAAGGAGACCTATCGTCTCCCACAGTTATGCTCACGCAGCAAAAGTTCGCCGACGAGCATGGTACCCCGGCGCAGCGATTCTTTAATCTCCTGTGTATCGCTTACGGTGCCGATCCCAATCTGTTTCGCGATGTTGTCGAAAAAGGATTTCTACCGAAGGATCGGGCGGAGGGCTGTGGGCGCGAATATGCCCAAGTGTCGCATGCTTTCGACACCTTGATTGGCCCCTACATTGATACACATCTCACACGCACGCTTCATAAGCAGTGGCTGCCACCCATCACTACAGCGCCGAAGCCTCGGCCGTCCAATAATTAGAGATACCGACTTTTACGAAGACCGACTTGGGCTTTACCGCTGATGCATGTGGCGCCATGAAAACTAGAAAAGTTATCTTCGAGTCGACGAGAAGCAAGACAAACCCAATGGTCGCCGGCAGGCTCTATGCCTTCCCGCCTGCGTCAGTATTTCTCGTAAATGAAATTTCGGCCTTTCAATGTTGCTTCGTCATCATACTTACCCTTATTCGATCGCTTGGGTAATTTGGCTTTTTTGTGCGGAGTTTTCTTGTGCGGAATTAGCGAAAGGATATGTGATATGCAATTAAGTCGCGCTCGACGTTTGTCGTCCGAGCGCACGATATACCAAGGGGCGTGCTTGGTGTCGGTCGCCTTTAACATCATGTCGCGAGCCCGCGAGTAGTCATACCAACGGCTGTATGACAGAAGATCCATCGGGCTCAATTTCCATTGCCGAAGCGGATCATTGATGCGCGCCATAAACCGCTTTTCCTGCTCCTTCTTACCGACTTCGAGCCAGATCTTAATCAGGGTAATGCCTGCACCGACGATGTATTTTTCGACCTCCGGGCATAATGTTAAAAACCGATTGTATTGCTTCTCGTCGACGAACCCCATCACATTCTCGACGCCCAAACGATTGTACCAACTGCGGTCGAAAATGACGACCTCACCCGCGGCAGGGAAATGCTGGATGTAGCGTTGGATGTACATCTGTGACTTTTCACGATCCGATGGAGCCGGCAGCGCCACGACACGAAAGACGCGTGGGCTCACCCGCTCGCTGATGGCCTTGATAGTGCCGCCCTTGCCGGCGGTATCACGGCCCTCGAATATGATGATGACTCTCAATCCCTTATATTTGACCCAGTCTTGCAATCGGCACAGCCTAACTTGAAGCTCGCGCAGCTGCTTTTCGTAAACTTTCTGCTTTAATTTATGGTTTCCATTCTCGCTTCCGCTTTTGCCTGGCTTGTCCATGTACCTCTCTCCCGGCTGCGTCAACCCCAATTCAAAGTGATACCGATGTCTCCCGGCATACCGCCCGGCCAATCTACGATCTGAAATTTTATTTTGTACCCGCGCGGTCTCAAATATTGCTGCCAAAATTGGAAAAGCTCTTTCGGTAATCCGATCAGCGTGTTCTCCCAACCCGCCTCTTGTTGATTAATCGCGCGACCGCCGTCGGTGGTGAGCGCATTCGGAAATGTTCCCACCTGAACCTCTTCAAGGCCCTTATCGACTGCACGTTTGATGATGGTTGCGGCGCGCTTTAGCCTTTCTTCGTCGGACACTCCTGATGGCTTCGCAAGGTTATCCATCAGGGCCTTTTTCTCGGCCGCCGCCTTTGCCTGTTCACGCATGTATTCGGATGCCTTGGCCGCCTCGGCTTCCGCCATTTTTTTTCTGCAATCTACCGCTTGCGGCAGAATTTCATCGAGCTCTGTTGCCATGATCCACTCCTTCGCAAAAAGGGAATTTAAAGATTATGTTTCTGGACATCCGTATTCAATACTTTGATCTTAATCAAAATAGACGCAAGAGCGCCGCCGCCAAAGTTGATTACCCGGCCTTTCGGATGGCTGAGTTCGCTATTGCAAGTTGCTGTTTACCATAGACTTTCCAGCTTATGCCAAAATACGGCCACCAGACAAACACGACAGCGGATCGGTACATGTCAATGACGAGGCTGGGTAATTTTCTACTTTGGTATAAATACGAGGGAGGTTGAGCTGGACCAAACTATTGCTACGATGAGTTAGGTTCTGCGTGGGAGGGCCGATCGCTCCTGTGGAGGCGATGGTCGGAGCAGGACCACTAGGTCGAGCGAACACGCCTCCTCATTAAGATCGTCTGACCTGCGGTCTGTCAGTTTAACTACCTGTCTCCTGTGATTGATTCAGATCAATAGTGGCCGGCTTTGGCTCGCTAGTTTACAAGAACAATTCGACCATTCCAGTTGCGGAAGTAGGTGTTTAAATCCGTGCGCACCGATCAGAACAAATCAACGCAAGTTAAACTCGGAAGTGGTGTTAGCGCGCTCTTCCCTGCCCTCGATTACATGATCGACGCGACACAGCGAACCATCCTGTTCTGGGATGTGATGCGTCAGCGCGGTAACGCGTATCGAGAACAATTGACCCAAACCGCTCCGCACGTGCTCGATTACCAAGTGGAACTCGTGATGGACGGCCGGCAGCTCGAACGGCCAGTGAACTATATCCTCGCGTGGATCGTGCCTCCGAAGGGGATCGAAGTAGATCCAAAGCGGCGGCCGTTCGTCGTGATTGATCCGCGCGCAGGTCACGGCCCGGGCATCGGCGGATTCAAGGCCGACAGCGAAATCGGCGTCGCGCTCAAGGCCGGACATCCCTGCTATTTCGTCGGCTTTCTGCCCGAACCGATGCCGGGTCAAACCATTGAGGACATTTCGCGCGCCGAAGCAATCTTCCTTGAAAAAGTCATTTCTCTCCATCCCGAAGTCGATGAAAAGCCGTGCGTGATCGGCAACTGCCAAGCAGGCTGGGCGGTCATGATGCTGGCAGCGCTTCGTCCCGAACTATTCGGTCCAATCATTATTGCCGGATCGCCCCTGTCCTATTGGGCTGGCGTGCGCGGCAAGAATCCCATGCGCTACTCGGGTGGCTTGCTGGGGGAAGTTGGCTCACGGCGCTCACAAGCGATCTCGGTTGTGGCAAATTTGATGGAGCGTGGCTTGTACAGAATTTCGAAAATCAAAATCCTGCGAACACGCTGTGGAGCAAACAGTACAATTTGTACGCCAAAATCGATACGGAAGCCCCCCGATATCTTGATTTTGAGCGCTGGTGGGGAGGGCACGTCAATCTGAACGCCGAAGAAATTCAGTTCATCGTCGATGAACTATTCGTCGGCAACAATCTTGCCGCAGGAAAAATCCAGACTTCAGATGGCACGGCGGTCGATCTTCGGAACGTCCGTTCGCCGATCGTAGTGTTTTGCTCGAAGGGAGATAACATCACCCCGCCTCAACAGGCTCTCGGATGGATTCTTGATCTCTATGACGATGTGGATGAAATCCGCGCCTACGGACAGACGATCGTTTACACGATTCACGAGACGGTTGGTCATTTGGGAATCTTCGTCTCCGGCAGCGTAGCGCGAAAGGAACATGGTGAATTCTCGAGCAATATCGATCTAATCGACGTCCTGCCCCCGGGCCTCTACGAGGCGGTGTTCGAGGCAAAAACAGAGGACACGACCAGCGCGGACTCGGTGTCGGGCGATTGGGTGATGCGGTGCGAAGCACGGACGCTGGACGACGTTCGAGCCCTCGGTGGCAACGACCCCCAGGACGAACGGCGATTTGCGACTGCGGCCCGTGTATCCGAGATCAATCTTGCCCTCTATCGCACGTTCGTTCGGCCCTTAGCGCGCGGCGTTGTCAGCGAGCCACTGGCTGAATGGATGCATCAGATGCATCCATTGCGGATACAATATAAGTTTTTCTCTGACCAGAACCCTCTAATGGCGCCTGTGCGTGCAGCGGCACAGATGGTGCGCGATAACCGCAAGACGGTGACTGCGCACAATCCGTTCGTTGCAGTCCAGGAGACAATATCGCGACACGTCGTTGCATCACTCGATGCGATGCGCGATATGAGTGAGAGCCTCGCCGAGCGGATATTTCTATCTATCTACGGCTCGCCGGTACTTCAGGCTGCCATTGGCGTTGACCCTGCCGGAAAAAATCCGCTGCGAAAGGCTCCTCACAGCGCGTTGCATCAGCAGTTGGTACAAGCACGCATTGCCGAACTGAAGTCAAATATAGCCAATGGCGGAGTACGCGAAGGGGCTATCCGAGCCCTGCTGTATGTCGGCATGAATAGAGCCGCGATCGATGAGCGCGCGTTCGAAACGGTGCGCCGCATAAGGCATGCTCAGCAAGACATGCCCAGTTTGCCGCTATCCGCGTTTAAGTCGCTCGTGCGCGAGCAATTCTACATGCTGCTGATCGACCGAGAGGCATGCCTCGCGGCGCTTCCAAGTCTCGTCCCTCCCAACTCTGATACGCGGTGCAAAATGCTCACCCTTATTCGCGAGGTGCTGAGCGCGCGCGGTCCACTCACCGGCGAAGAAGAAGACAGGATGCGCCAAGTTGGCCAATTGTTTGATCTCGACGATAGAGCGCTAAGCGCGTCAGGGTTGGCCACCTTGCCAGCGTCCCAATCGAAGGAAATACTCAAGGCGTCCTAAATGCGATTTTGAAGCCCTACTCCCATCGGAGGAACTGATATGCCCGACCAGCCCCATGGAATTGAATCATTCGCTCCGCTCGCCCCAGCGCCGCCTCCGTCTGGTTCCAAATACGATCGGCTAATCGCGAGGGCGAAAGAGATAAAGCCTGCAACGACGATCGTCGTACATCCCTGCGACGAAACGTCCTTGCGCGGTCCCGTCGAAGCGGCGGAATTCGGTATTATCAAGCCTGTTTTGGTCGGGCCAGCCGAAAAAATCAAAGCCGTCGCGCATAAACATAAAATCGATATTAGCCGCTACGAGATCGTGGACGTCGCGCACAGCGAGGCAGCAGCGGCAAAAGCTGTAGCATTAATTCGTGAAGGTAAGGGCGAGTTGCTGATGAAGGGCAGCCTCCACACCGATGAACTTATGCGTAATGTCACATCCGGGACGACCGGACTGCGAACAGGTCGGCGGATTAGCCATGTCTTTGTGATGGACGTCCCCACTTATGCCGAGACGTTGTTCGTCACTGATGCTGCTATTAATATCTTTCCCGATCTCGATACCAAGCGTGACATTGTCCAGAACGCAATCGATCTCTTCACCGAGACTGGTCTTGGAACCCCGCGAGTAGCAATACTCTCGGCGGTCGAAACTGTGACGTCAAAGATCCCCTCGACGATCGAGGCGGCCGCACTGTGCAAGATGGCTGATCGCGGGCAAATCACAGGAGGCTTGCTCGACGGTCCGCTTGCTTTCGATAACGCAATTGACCCCGAGGCGGCGAAAATTAAAGGCATTCGCTCCGAGGTCGCCGGCCGAGCCCAGATTTCTCGTCGTGCCCGATCTCGAAGCTGGAAACATGCTTGCCAAGAATCTGATCTTTTTGGCCAAAGCGGACGCCGCAGGAATCGTGCTTGGCGCACGCGTACCCATTATTCTGACGTCACGTGCGGATTCTGTGCGAGCTCGCATGGCTTCTTGCGCGGTGGCCGTCATTTATGCCGATGCCCGCCGCCGCAAGGCAGCCGTGCCAGCCGCGTGACCGCCATGGATGCGATCCTAGTTGTCAATGCGGGCTCGTCGAGCCTCAAGTTTCAAGTATTTGATATCGAGGCGGGCAATCCCAAACGTTTGATCAAGGGTCAAATGGACGGTATCGGCACACGGCCGCGTTTGAAGGCGACCGGGGCTGACGGCGTTTCGATCGATAAGACGTTCCCTCCAGAACAGGTCTGTGATCTCCCGACCGCCATTCAGGAGACGGCAGCTTGGTTGCGAAGCATACAGAATTTCGAACTAAAGGCGGTCGGCCATCGCGTCGTACATGGAGGCCCCGAATACAGCAGCCCGGTGTTTATTGACTCTGAAGTGGTAACGCGCCTTGAGCGCTATATTCCTCTGGCGCCACTCCACCAGCCAAATAACCTGGCTCCGATCCGTTCGCTTCTCGCGCGGAATCCGAAGTTACCGCAGGTGGCTTGCTTCGATACAGCCTTTCATCGCGGCCATACTGCCGTGGTGGACCATTTCGCAATTCCGGAGAAATTCTACGCTGAGGGCGTACGCCGTTATGGCTTCCACGGCCTATCCTACGAATATATAGCGCATCGTTTGCATGAGGTCGCGCCGACAATCGCAAACAAGCGTGTCATCGTCGCGCATCTCGGAAGCGGAGCTTCGATGTGCGCGCTGTCCAGTGGACGGAGTATTGAGAGCACGATGGGCTTCACCGCGCTTGACGGATTGCCCATGGGTACACGGCCGGGACAGCTCGATCCAGGTGTCGTGCTCTATCTCATGTCTGAAAAAGGCATGGATGCGGCAGCAATCCAGAATCTCTTTTACCACGAGTGTGGTATGAAAGGCTTGTCGGGTATCAGCAACGATATGCGTGACCTCGAGACCAGCGCAGAACCACGCGCAGCCTTGGCGCTTGAATACTTTGTATATCGAGTCGGTCTTAGTGCCGGTATGCTGGCCGCAGCACTTGGTGGATTGGACGCTTTCGTCTTCACCGCAGGGATTGGCGAAAATTCAGCGACAATCCGCGCACGCATCGCCGAAAAACTCGCTTGGCTGGGTGCCGATATTGACCCCGCTTTAAACACCGCGGGCAAACAATTCATATCAGGCCCAAACAGCCGAGTAGCGCTTTGCGTGGTGCCAACTGATGAAGAGTTGATGATCGCTCGCCACACGTTAGCACTGTTGGCCGGGCGGACTAAAAAGCATTAGAGGCAAGCGAATGGCAATTCCCGTCGCGAAGGCACCGTTGCTCGAGGGTAAAAGGGGCCTCATCGTTGGCATCGCCAATGATCAATCTATCGCCTGGGGCTGTGCCAAGGCCTTTCGTGCGCTAGGGGCTGAAATAGCGGTCACTTATCTCAATGACAAAGCAAAAGCTTATGTCGAGCCACTCGCACGAGAACTTAACGCGCCGATTGTAATGCCATTGGATGTTCGGGTGCCGGGACAGATGGAATCGGTTTTCGAGCGTATCGGAGAGGAATGGGGACAGATGGATTTCCTCATCCATTCGATTGCCTTCTCTCCCAAGGACACGCTTCGCGGACGGGTCGTCGATGCGCCACAGGATGGGTTTCTCACCACCATGGACGTATCCTGCTGGTCGTTCCTTCGTATGGCCCACCTCGCCGAGCCGCTGATGAAAAAGGGCGGCACGCTCTTCACTATGACCTATTATGGCAGCCAGATGGTGGTGGAGAATTACAACATCATGGGCGTGGCTAAGGCGGCGCTAGAGAGCGCGGTTCGCTATATGGCGGCGGAGCTCGGCCCCAAGGGTATCCGTGTTCATGCCATCTCACCCGGGCCGCTCTTGACGCGCGCGGCCTCCGGCATTCCCGAATTCGATGAGTTACTTGAGAAGGCGAAATCAAAGGCGCCCGCTCGCAGCCTCGTCAGCATCGATGACGTCGGTATGGCCACTGCGTTCTTGGCACATGATGCAGCGCGGTTAATCACCGGCGAAACACTTTATGTCGACGGTGGGTATCACATCATCGATTAGCTCGCGCCGCAGGAATCCTAGGTCACTCATCCCGTTTATAATTTGGGAATGCCACTTAGGGGGATTAGACGAGCTTGACCGACCGCCGAACCGGACCGACATGGCTTTCGCGTATCCCACCAGCGCGTTGGTTGGCGGATTACCGTGCTGCATGGTTGCGCGGCGATCTGGTCGCCGGCGTCACACTGGCCGCCTACGCGATCCCCGTTTCGCTCGCCTATGCCGGACTGGCGGGCCTGCCTTCGCAGGTCGGCGTGTACGGCTATCTGTTGGGCGGCCTCGGCTACGCTCTGCTCGGGTCGTCGCGGCAGCTGGCGATCGGACCCACCTCCGCCATCTCGCTGATGATTGCCGGCACGGTAGGGGCGATGGCGGACGGCGACGCGCAGCGCTACGCGCAGATCGCCAGCCTCACAGGCTTCACCGTGGCCGCGCTCTGCCTGATCGCCTGGCTGTTGCGGCTGAGCGCGCTGGTCAAGTTGATCAGCGACAGCATCCTGGTGGGCTTCAAGGCCGGCGCGGGGCTGACCATCTCAATGACCCAATTGCCAAGTCTCTTTGGCGTGGCCGGCGGCGGGCACAATTTTTTCGAGCGCGTCGTGCTGTTCGCCGGACAGATCGGCCAGACGCATTACCTCGTTCTTAGCCATCGGCATCGTCGCAATCGTGCTGCTCGTGCTCGGCGAACGCGCTGGCTGCCGGGAAAACCGGTCGCGCTCGCGGTCGTCGCGCTGTCAATCATCGCTGCATCCGTGCTTGGACTTCCCGCTCTCGGGGTGCCGACGACGGGAGAGATCCCGGCCGGCCTGCCCACCCTGGAAGGCCCGGCGCTGCGGCTGCGCGACGTCGAGGGGATTATTCCGTTGGCCGCCGGATGCCTGCTGCTCGCCTATATCGAGAGGCGTCTCTGCCGCGCGCGCCTTCGCGGCAAAGCACGGCTATGCCCTGGACCCGCGGCAGGAGCTGCTCGGAATCGGCGCGGCGAACCTCGCAGCGGCGCTGGGACACGGCTATCCCGTGGCGGGTGGATTGTCACAATCGGCAGTCAACGATAAGGCCGGGGCGCGCAGCCCGCTCGCTCTTGTCTTTGCCTCGATCACTCTCGCGCTGTGCCTGCTTTTCCTCACGGGACTGTTGGAAAACCTGCCGAAGGCAGTTCTGGCCGCGGTGGTGCTGACCGCGGTGTACGGACTACTGGATTTTCCGGCGTTGTTGCACATGTGGCGCGTGAGCCGGCTGGACTTCTACGCCGCGACGATTGCCCTCGGTGCCGTGCTGCTGTTGGGCATTCTGCAGGGCATCCTTCTCGCTGCTCTGGCCTCCCTGTTGATGCTGCTCGTCCGCGCGTCGCAACCGCACGTGGCGTTTCTTGGCCGCATTCCCGGCACGAAACAGTACTCCGACCTCGCCCGTCATCCCGAAAACGAGACGCTCCCAGGAGTGATCGCTTTCCGTCCCGAAGCGCTCGCTGCTCTACGTCAATGCCGACACTGTCCTGGAAGCCGTCTTGAACCGTCTTGCTGGCCAGGCCGACATCCGGCTGGTGGTCTGCGACCTCTCGGCATCGCCCTATGTCGATCTCGCGGGCTCGCGCATGCTGCATGAATTGCACAACGAACTTGCCGCCCGCGGCGCTGCATTGCGCATCGTCGGAGCGCGTGGACGGGTGCGCGACCTACTGCGAGCCGACGGCATGGACACAAAGGTCGGGGGACTCGATCGCGTTGTGACACTCGATGAGCTTCTCCACCGTGACGGTGGGGAGGTGCGACCTCCTCAGCTTCAAAACCCGTAAGGAGTAAAAACTAGAAAAGCCAAATTGCGGATGATGCGATGATACTCAAGCACGAATGTTTTACACCGCCATTGGTCGGCGAGTAACAGGATCAAGATGAAAACGGTCGACATCATCTATCGATATGAGGCGCTAGGTACACCCGCGAGGTCTCCGCCTGCCGATAGTGACGCCGCTTTGCTTCGACTGGATGAAGGCAATCGGGCGTTCGCCGCGCTTCTCGATGGCATGGCCGAAAGCAGCGGCCCGGTGCGACGGGTTATTCCCGTTGATGCAAGCGATCTCGGCCTATTGTCGGGCAACTCAAAAATACCTAAACAACGCCCGTTCGCTGCTATTCTCGGCTGTTCAGATGCTCGGGTGCCGGTCGAACTAATCTTCAACGAAGGACCGAACGATCTTTTTGTAATCCGGGTGGCCGGCCATGCTCTGGGCCCCGAGGTGCTCGGCAGCCTCAACTATGCCGTAGAGCATTTGGGCGGAACTTTGAAACTAATCGTCGTTCTAGGACATAGCGGTTGTGGGGCGGTAACGACGGCAGTCGATGTATTCTTAGATCCGGCCAACTATTTGGCTCTCGTTACCAAGCACTCGCTTCGACATATTCTCGATGGCCTGCTCGTTGTTGTGCAGGCCTCTGCAAGCAAGCTGCAGGAAGCCTTCGGTCCCGATATTGCGCGACACGCGGGATATCGACTGGCTTTGGTCGAGGCGTCGATCATCACCAATGCCGCGCTTGCTGCCTACTCAATACAGCAAGCGCTCGGGGTCACCGATCCAATCGGATTGCGATCCGTATATGGTGTTTACCTTCTCGAGACACGGGAGTTGTGGACACCGCATCTCAGTAAAGTGGAAGGGATCGGTCTGGCTGCGGCACCCAGAGACCCGGCGGGATTCATCGAGCTTGGCAATGCGATTGTGCATTCAGGCCGAATTACATCACTTCTTACAAACAAAGAGTAGCAAGATATCCAGCGCGCGTCTGCTCAACAAGCTCGGTACGACTTCAACGAAAAGCTTCGGGTTTCCTCGATCTATGCGAGGAGTGCTTTGGCGGCAATTGTTTGCTTTCCAGGTATGATCATGCCATCTGCTCGTCTTTCTTATTTGCGGAGAATCCGTAATGACATGGCGCCCTTGGCACTTCTTGACGAGATACACCAAATACGCGCTGTGGGTCGTTCCATTCATCGCGATCATATTCGAACTCGTCCTGACGCGCGTATTGCACGAGCTGGATGCCATGCTCGGCTGGAAATTTTCAAATCTCGGCGTGCCAGGTGCGCAAGCAATGCTTCAGGCTATCATCACAATGACATTGTCATTTCTGGTGTTTACATTCGGCTCCCTGCTGGTGGCGATCCAGGTTGCGAGCGGGCAGCTGACGCCACGAATCATTGCCACCACGTTACTGCGGGATAATGTCGTCAAATACACAGTAGGATTATTCGTTTTCACTTTACTGCTTGCAATCAGTACAATCGATCGGATTGAAACTACTGTCCACCAATTGGTCATCTTTGTTGTTGCAAGCTTAGGTCTACTTTCAATTGCGGCCTTTCTCTATTTGATCGACTATGCAGCGCGACTACTGCGCCCAATCAGCATACTTGCCCGAGTCGGAGAAGATGGCCTTACAGTTATCGAAGCAGTTTATCCGCAACCCACACAGAGGCCATCCGCACCCGGCACCTTGCTTCAGAAGCCAGGCCCGCCGGACCGAGTCATCGCGCATACGGGCCGATCACAGGTTGTCTTGGCTATGGATGTAGGCGACCTCCTTGCTGAAGCGAAAAAATCGGATGCCGTCGTAGAATTCATTCCAGCGGTCGGCGACTTCGTTGCCAAAGATGAACCTTTGTTTGCCTTATACGATCGAAGTTTTGCAATCGATGAGTACAAAATTCGTGAAGCGATTTCGTTTGGAACGGAACGCACAATGGAGCAGGACCCGACATTTGCATTTCGTATTATCATTGATATAGCGCTGAAAGCGCTGTCGCCCGCCATAAACGATCCGACCACTGCGATCTTGGCGATTGATCAGCTTCATCGTCTACTGCGCATGGTCGGAAACCGGCATCTTCGCACGGATGAAATATCGGACGAGTCCGGACAGCTACGTTTGATTATCCGCACCCCAAACTGGGAGGACTTCGTCTATCTTTCCTTCACAGAGATACGCCGTTGCGGCGCTGACAGCCTGCAGGTTGTGCGACGTCTACGTGCGATGATCAAGAACTTGATGCTGACACTGCCCGACCATCGTCACCCTGCACTGCAAGAACAATTGACGATACTCGATCGCGAGATAGAGCGCATTTATACTATTCCTGAGGACTTGGCGCTTGCACGCGTTCCGGATTCACAAGGCTTGGGAGGGACTCCATCGTTATGAATCTGTGCTCATTTATAATTTCTGGTTGATTGCCGTGTCTTAGTGACAAAGGCTTTAGATTTTTTAGCCACTCTAGAACGCATGTCGACTTAGCTTGGGCTGCGAACGATTCTGCGCTGACAAAGAGGGAAATCAGACGATGTTGGAAGATTCTACTCTAACTCGCGCGCAGCTAAAGACTCCAAAATCCGCCGCCATTGCCGGCATTGCCTTTTCTTTTCTTGTCATCGCAATATTCTGGCTGCTTCGACGCTCCATTCCTTACGATCCACTGGAACCTGGAGCTTGGCTTGCTTCCAACACCAAAACCGTTGTCCTCGCATTGAATCTGGTTCCGTTTGCTGGCGTTGCTTTCTTGTGGTTCATCGGCGTTCTGCGAGACCGGCTTGGTCAACAGGAAGATCGCTTCTTTGCCACCGTATTTTTTGGCAGCGCCTTGTTATTCCTGGCCATGCTATTTGCCGCAGCGGCACTAGTAGGCGCAGTTATCCTGGTGGCCTCTTCTGCCGAGCCTAGTGAACTGATCAACTCCGCTACTTTTCGCTTCGCGCGTGCCGCCGCTTACATCTTCATGAACGTATATGCGATCAAGATGGCGGTCGTATTCATGATCTCAACATCGACCGTTGTGATTTATACCGCAATCGCGCCGCGCTGGATTGCTTTCGTCGGCTACCTTTTGGCCATTATACTTTTGATCGGAAGCTACTACATCGGGTGGAGTTTCGTCGTTTTGCCGGTCTGGGTCTTCTTGATCAGCATCTACATACTGATAGATAATCTAACCCGGCAGCGAAAAACTGGTTAAAATTCCACGCCTATTCGCCGAAGCTGCCGCGACCTTCCGCGTGTGCAAGGCGCATTGCCATAACCATTCTCCACGGGAGTAATTATGCGAAAGGCATTGTCCATCACCGCAATGACGATTTTTGTTTCAGGCTTCATTTGGCAGTTTGGAAGATGGCTCTTAAGGTGGGCCGGATATGGCCTCGGTTTACGTGGCCTGCCTGGCAGCTACAATGCCTACGTGGAGAGCCTTGCAGCAAAAATCGTAAACGACGGCAATATTGCGTGGATCGTCGGGCCATGGCTGTTGATGAGCATTGGTTTGATTGCCCTGATAATTCTCCGTTCGTCGACGACTGAAAAACATGCGCGCGGCGAATAGAGTGTGGCAGCCCTCAACCCCGGCGATCCGAGGGCCTTCAGTGGAGCCATTCACCTAATTCAGCCCGAGCGTGACATGCACGACCTGGGCCTCGCGTCTTGTACTCATGCGGCATCCGCAATTCTCGAACAGCTTCAACATCGGGATATTCCCGGGCAAGACTTCCGCGACCAATTCCTGGAGGCCGGCTTCACGGGAAATCGCAGCGAGGTGGCGCATCAATGCCGCGCCGACACCTTGACCCTGGTACTCGTCGATCACGGCGAAGGCGACCTCGGCCTTGCCGGGTTGCACGAGGACGTAGCGTCCACCGCCGATGATCGTGGCCCGCCCATCTTCGTCGACAACCGCGACCAAAGCTACGTGGTCTGTGAAGTTGACGTTCACGAAGAAATCGGTCTCCCTCTCGGTAAAGCCGCGTCTTACAGAAAAGAAGCGGCGGTAGAGAGATTGGGCGCTAGCTCGGTTGACTGCTGCTACGAGATCCGACCGGTCTTCCGGTTTGAGCGAGCGGATTTCGACTTGGCGTCCATCGCGCAACTTCTCAATCGCCGAATACCTGGCTGCGTCGATCATGGCTGACTAGCCTCCGGATCCGAATGGCGGATTTTCCCGCCCTTTGAGACAAAAGTAAAATCCGCCTCCCGGCAGTTTCTCCGAGATACGATCAGGTGTAATAATTAGGCGGCGCGAGGAAAGCGGAGCCTCACTTTCTTGTCCACTGGAGTGGACGTAGCGCTGCTGCAATCCACGTCAGCCCCGCGTTCGTCTAAGAATGCTATTGATCTATATCAAAGCTGCAACATCTCATTGGCCGTACAATAAAAACGGAATTGAGTACAAGGAGTACTATTATGAAAAAAACGGTCTCTATTTGTGCGGCATTGATCGTGGCGGCAGCCGCTTTTTCCACCAGCGCGCAGAGCAAGGGTGGCGGTGGTCATTATGGCGGCGGAGGTGGTCATTTCGCTGGTGGCGGCAGGGGTGGTAGCGTTCATTTCAGTGGTGGCCGCTCCTATAGCAACTATCAAGGTCACCACTATAGCGGCGGGTACGGCAGGCAGGGTAACTATCAGGGCCGCCATTATAGCAGCGGCTACGGCAATCATAACGGCAACCACAACAACAATCACAATCACAACGGCCATAACGGCAACCATAACGACCACGATGACGGCCATTATTATGGCCGCTACTATGGCGACGGTTGGGACTATTACAGTGGTTTGGCCGCAGGTGCGTTGATCGCCGGGTCGTACTACGGCGGTCGGTACTATTCGGACCCCGGCTACTACTACGAGTATAGCGGAGGGGATGACGCGAGCTACTGCATGCAGCGGTACAGATCCTATGATCCGAGTAGCGGCACCTACGTGGGCAACGATGGGTATAGGCACCCTTGTTGAGCGGATAATTGGGGAGACCGCCGAGAGTCGAGGTCGCCTCGGTCAATGCGGGCACCGTCAAAATATGCTTGCCCTCGGTATCCGACCCGTCGGCGACATCGTCGCAGCAATTCTCAACCGAACTGCCGTCGGCCACCTTCCCAGCGCAATTAGACATTGATGACCTGCGCTTGCCGAAACGGACAAAGGAAAGCGCAGCGCAGCATTGAAGATAACGTCGATTTTTGCACACATTTATGAAAATAGGCCGGGGACGATTTGCCCCTAAGTGCAACTATCAATATCGGGGCGTCATATTAATGTGTTCCCGTCGATGTCTTCGTTATGGGGGCGTTTGATGGGCAACCTCGCAGAGCGTCTTGATCGCCGGCGAAATTTTCGCGGTGGTTCTGCACATCGGCTATTCGACCTCTCCAAGGTGCCGTTACATGGTTGCAATCAGAAATCGGTAAAGAACAGCATTCTCGCGCTTCGGCGCGGCCCCATCCGTTACCGGTGTGATGCGACGATTGTCTGCGAGGGGGATCCCGCCGAATACATCCTCCTGGTCGTCAAGGGTGTTGTCCGAAGCTGCAGGAACTTTGCTGACGGTAGCCGCCATATCGTCGCGTTTCATTTCGCAGGAGAGTTTTTTGGATTGAGCGACGATCCGATGTCGCTCGCCGTGGAGGCAGCAACCGATACACTCGTGTTGTTTTTCAAACGTAGCGCTTTGCTTGCTGCTGCCACCCAAGACAGCGGAATTGCACGCTATTTGCAGGGCGCCACGGCAAATCAACTTCGACAGGCACAAGAGCATTCGCTGCTTCTGACCAAGCGTTCCGAAAGCCGCGTGGCAACATTCTTGATTGACGTATCAATGAGGATGGCGAAACAGAAGTATCTCAAACTGCCGATGACTTACCACGATATTGCCGATCACCTTGGGCTTAAAATAGAGACTTTTAGCCGGAGCATCACAGCGCTCGCAAAAGCAAGATCAATTGGGCGCGTATCGTATCGAACATTAGATCTGGGAGACCGCAAATCACTCATACGCACAATGAATCGACGTGAACACAGCTCGCGCCGGCAAGGTGACCAAATTGTGGAATTGGCACTTAACTGACATTGCAATCGCCCCCGCGTTTGTCCGCCACTGGGCCAAGCGGTCGAATTTCAGCTAACGGACACGGTCCAATTTTGGCGGATTTCCGTCGGCGTCGACGGTCCGTTGTTCGAACTGTTCGCAATCAGCGCATTCGAGTGATTGCAATTCGTATTTCGGGCCAAGCCTCGGATGCGGCATTCGATGGATCACGTACATCATGTCCCCACACTCGGGACAGATTAGAAGATCACGTGCGCCAAAATCCTTTGCCACCGTGCGTCCCCACCAAGTCTCAAAAATCCGGGATAATTAGATGTTCCGCATAACAAAATTCATACCAATTGACCCCGGGTTGCGCCGCATTGATCCATATCAATCTACAAATTGGGGGCGGCCTGCGCGGCGATCAGGCACATCTACCATTCATCCGAAAGGTCCGCTTTTGGCGCTTAGCCCCCGTTTCGGTGGCGGCACGGACAGTCTGGAGGGTTTCTGGCGAAATCTCGCCCTAATGAAATAAATGAACCGTCGACACTAACAGAAGACTGGAATACGTCCGGCATTGCTACGACGAAGTCGCGGAATATTGCCGTTGCGCGAGTGGGCACGTTAAACTCGTTACGGGAGAAATCGAGGTTCGTCGTCCACCTCTTGAACGCGCCCATTTGAGGAGGTGCTGCGTATCCCCAAATGTCACCTGGCGACCTTCCAAATATTATGCCGATGGCAGGACCGCCTCGACATCCCAAGCGTGAGCTTAAGGATGATGATGAAACTGATGACGCCCGGAAAAGCCCGCAGCATGTATCGTCGTCGCCGCCAGGCGTCGGTAGATTAGTGGACAAGGTGGCTTAGCCGGCAAATCGTCCGCCGAATAAATAGAGAGAGGCCGCCAACTTAGGCGACCTCTGGCACAGACAGCATATTCCGTGCGGTCGTTACTTGAGCTGGCTGGAAACGCTTGAGAACGTATTGCTGAGCTGGGTGCCCAGGCCGTTCACGACGGCGATAATCGCAATTGAAATACCAGCAGCGATCAGCCCGTATTCGATGGCGGTAGCGCCGGAACTCATTCTTCAAAAAGGCGGTGACTTTACGCATACGAAAAGCTCCTCAGTCAGGTCGGCCCCTACGCAAATACTGCCGGAGGTTTTTTAAAATTCCGTAATTGGAACTTTTGCCAATTGAAGCAATATTTTTGTGTTTACAGATGGACGCCTTGCAAGACGGCGGCTGCAGCGATTGGCAGGGCGGCGAGGGCGAGTTTAATTTTACTCACCCAGAACAGAAAGTAGAACAGTGAAGTTAGGCCAGTTGATTCAACAGACTAGGCCAATAGGGATCAAAACAGGCCGGTACCCGCGCTGCCCCAAACCAAGACCGGGCACATTTCGCGAGCTGCGCATTCGGAGCGCTATTAGCAGAAACAGACGCCAAGTTCATCGGATCGTCGCCATGCGACGCGGCAGGTGCGGGCGGACCGGAAATTATCAAAACTTAATTCAATCGAATCAGGAGCATGAATCGAGGCTGCGAAACGAAGACACGCACCGTCACTTGTTATATTGCAAATTGTGCAATCAATCAGTGATGATTGGTTGTTGAGCACGACCTTGGCGCTCTTTAGCACCACATGCCTTGGATGTCGGCGTCTTTCTTCCATGGTGGTCCTTTTCGATAACTAGACCACTATTGCCGCCTTCCGTTGCTTGCCACTTAAAATGATTTGCAATTTTCGTGGGTGATCGCATACGCAAATTTAACTGTCGCCGCAGCAAAAGCGGAACGACCGTCTGGCATCTACATTTTTCGCGAGGTGCTGGAGCGCGTCCGGTGAAACGCAAGAATTTCTCGAGCGGTCGGTTGCTTTAAACGTTGGAAAGCGGCCAAACATTGCTCTATTTTGCCTACCGACCCCCGGCGCTTTCTGGCGCTATACGAGAGAATGGTCCTGGTCGTCTCCAAGGAAAGCCCAATCGCCTTGAACAAAACAAGCAATGATTCGGCATGCGCATTATTCATTGTGCCTTCGACGAAATCTGTCGGCATGTCCGCCATGATTGAGAGCGCGACCACGATCTCTTCGAACCGATCGGCCTTAGTAAATTCTTCTAGTTTGGCGGCATTCAATTGTCCCGCTTGGTTCACAGAATTAACGAGCACCTGCGCTGCGGCGTAATCTGGCGAACAAATGACGGCTTCGGTTCCGATCTGGGCAGTCACATCGGATACAACACGATGGATGTATCTTTTCGCGCCGGGATTCTCGGCTTCAAGCTTGGAGCGGACTGCTTCTGACGCCGCTTCGAGCAGGTTATGGAACAGGTGCGGGGGGGTATCCGGGCGGGTCCCAACACATATGGCAAGCCGGTCATCGCCGTTCGAGCGCTTGACGAGTGTGATGAAACCCTTGCTGGAAAATCTTGCTCCAGCATTTTGGGCTGTGCTCATCACAACTTGTTGGTCTCCGCGCTCGACAAGGACGTCCGTTACCGCCTCCGCAAGTGCCTTACGGCGCGAGATCGAAAGTAGATGCTCTTGGCTCCTGGTCTTGGCGCATTCGATCAAACACGTATCGTCGAGCCGCTCGGATTGGATGAGGACAGGCGAAGCGACATCGATTGCATCGTCGCACGCTAAAATACGAAGAATCTTGGGAGGAGCCTTGGACACCGGCCCAAGACGGATCGCCAGCAATGCTCGCGAGGCTTGCTCTATGGTCGCAACGAGACGGACAAAAACGTCGTCAATTAGGGCAATCTCGTCCTCGGAATATTGATCTGAGCCGATAATAAAAAAATCAGTGAGGTGGCGAAGCATCGCAGCGCGCCGCTCGTCTGAACTGTGCACGATTGTGCTGTTGATTTCCTGGATGAAAGCTAGTGAGGCACTCATAGTCCTTGGGACACCGTTCTGGTCGGCCAGGGATTGGCAGGTCGGCGCGGTAAATGCCAATTCATAGATAAGCTAGTTTCGTTTAGTAAATGCTAAAGCAAAATTGACCCATCAGCGCACACAAGACGGCCAGCACATATGCGGGATACGCCAAGAGATCGATGGAACGCGCTTTATCGGCAACTCGAAAACGACACGCTCACTTACTTTCAAACGGCACGAACAGTGCGGGAACAGAATTCCGGGATGAGCCCGAAAAATCGTTTCGGAATGACAGCGACAGAACAAAATTAGATGCGAAATAACATCAACTTAATCAGATAAATAGGTTGGCTGGCGACGCAGTGCAGATGCGCGGAGATTTTCGGCACAGCAGGTCGAAAAAATATCGAATTTGGTACCCGGAGACTCTCGCCTAGGTCAAGAAGCCCGCCAACGGCGGGCTTCTTAGCGACATTGTGGGGAAATCTCTAGAGATCGGACTGGCTGGCTGGGGCGCCTGGATTCGAACCAGGGGATGGCGGAATCAAAATCCGCTGCCTTACCACTTGGCTACGCCCCAACTAAGCGACTGAAATGACCGCGTCGGCACGCGGCGCGCGGACCATAGCGGCGTGCTGCTACCCGATCAACGCCCGGCGCTGCTCTTTCTATACAGGCGGCCCGAAGCTCGCGTTGACCCATGCCCGGCGCCCGCTAGATTAGCTTCCCATGACCTATCTCGCCCCGGTTGCCGACATCGCTTTCGCGCTTCTGCACGCCGCCGGGCTTAAAGCCGCGCTGGCGGAAGGGCTTTACGGCGATCTCGACGAGACCGTGGTCGACCAGGTGCTGGCGGAAGCCGGCCGATTCGCCAGCGACGTGATCGCGCCGCTCAACCGTGTCGGCGACAAATTCGGCACCCCGTTCAAGGACGGCGCCGTCACCACGCCGCCGGGCTGGAAAGAGGCCTATACCGCCTGGGCCGCCGCCGGCTGGAACGGGCTCGCCTCGCCAGCCGACTTCGGCGGCCAGGAACTGCCGCAGGCGGTGAATGCCGCCTGCATCGAGATGTGGAACTCGGCCTCGATGGCCTTCGGCATCGGCCCAGTGCTGACCATGGCCGCGGTCGATGCCTTGCACGCTTACGGCAGCGACGATCTCAAGCAGACATATCTGGCCAAGCTCATCAGCGGCGAATGGATGGGCACCATGCAACTCACCGAGCCGCAGGCCGGCTCCGATGTCGGCGCGCTGCGCACGCGTGCGGCGCGCGCGGACGACGGCACCTATCGCATCACCGGCTCGAAGATTTTCATCACCTATGGCGAGCATGACCTGACGGACAACATTATCCACTTCGTGCTGGCGCGTCTGCCCGACGCGCCGCCCGGCACCAAAGGCATCTCGCTGTTCCTGGTGCCGAAGATAATGCCGGACGGCACGCGCAACGACGTGCGCGCGCATTCGGTCGAGCACAAGCTCGGCATCCATGGATCGCCCACCTGCACCATGGTCTATGGCGACCAAGGCGGCGCTATCGGCTTCCTCATCGGCGAGGAACATAAGGGCATGGCCTGCATGTTCACCATGATGAACCGCGCGCGGCTTGCCGTCGGGCTGCAAGGCGTGGCAATCGCCGAACGGGCGGCGCAGCAGGCGATGAGCTATGCGCGCGATCGCAAGCAAAGTGGCCACGCCATCATCGATTATCCCGATGTGAAGCGCATGCTGCTCACGATGCGCGCGTTGACCGGCGCGGCGCGCGCGATCTGCTACGCGACCGCGGTGGCGCTGGACCGCTCGCATCGCGGCAAGAGCGAGGCCGCGCGCAAAGCCGCCAACGAACGCGCCTCGCTGCTTACCCCGATTGCAAAGGCCTTCTCCACCGACATCGGTATCGAGGTCGCTTCGCTCGGCGTGCAGGTGCATGGCGGCATGGGCTTCATCGAGGAGACCGGCGCTGCCCAGCATTTCCGCGATGCGCGCATCGCCGCGATCTACGAAGGCACCAACGGCATCCAGGCCATCGACCTGGTGACGCGCAAACTGCCGCTCGAGGGCGGCAAGACCGTTGCGCTGTATCTCGACGAATTGCGGGCGACGGTGGCGACTGTGGAGGCGAGCAATGCACCGGCTTTTGGCAACTGTGCGGCGCGGCTGGCCGAAGCAATCGACAGCCTCGAGCGCACCACGCAATGGCTGCTGGCGCAGAAATCCTCCGAGGCCGCGCTTGCGGGGGCGACGCCCTACTTAAGGCTGTTCGGAAATGCCGCCGGCGGCTGCATGTTGGCCGATCAGGCGCTTGCCTCGTTGCGCGAAGGCGATGGCGCGGCGCGCACCGCGCTGGCGCGCTTTTTCGCCGAGAACATCGCGGTGCAGGCCAGCGGCCTTGAACGCAGCGTGACCGAAGGCGCCGAGAGCATTACCGGCGCGCAAGCCGCATTAGCAAATTAGCCGCTCATGTCCGAATTGGTCACCGTCACCGACGATGGCCCGGTCCGCACGGTGCGGATGAATCGGCCGGACAAGAAGAATGCGCTGACGCTGCCGATGTACGATGCCATGGCTACCGCCATCAGAATCCGCCGGCCCAACGGGGCAAGCCAAAACCCGGAACTTCGGTGCCTGCTGATAGCGGGCGCGCCGACCGTGTTCTGCGCCGGCAACGACATCGGCGATTTCATGAGGATGGCCGAGGAAGGCGCACTTGGAACGCCGATCCTGCGTTTTCTTTATGCGCTGGCGCGCTGCGAGACGCCGCTGGTCGCGGCGGTGCAAGGCAATGCGATCGGGCTCGGAACCACCATGCTGATGCATTGCGATCATGTGGTTGCGAGCAGCGAGGCGCGCTTTGCCACCCCGTTCGTTGGTCTCGGCCTGGTGCCAGAAGCGGCTTCGAGCTTGATCGCACCGCGGCTAATGGGGCATGCGCGCGCGTTTTCGCTACTGGTGATGGGCCGGCCGATGAACGCCGAAGAGGCCAAGGCCGCAGGTCTGGTCAACACCGTGGCCGCGCCGGACGCGGTCGAGGCCGAAGCGATGAAGGCCGCGCGCGAAATCGCCGCCTTGCCGCCGCAGGGTGTGCTAGCGGCACGCCGGTTGATGCGCGGCTCCGTAGACGAGATCGTTGCGCGCATCGACGAGGAAGCCGCGCTGTTCAAGACGCGGCTGAAATCGGCTGAGGCGCGCGCGGCGTTCGACGCCTTCATGACGCGGAAGCGGTGAGCTTACAGCGGCTTCAGCCCGGCCTCGATCCGTTTGCGATCCGGCTCCAGGAACGGCGGCAGCACAAGCGTTTCACCGAGTTTGTCGAGCGGTTCGTCGACCGCGAACCCTGGACCGTCGGTGGCGATCTCGAACAGAATGCCGTTCGGCTCGCGAAAATAAAGCGAGTGGAACCAGAAGCGATCGACCTTGCCGCTGTTAGGGATGCGCATCTCGCGTAAGCGCTCGGCCCAGGCGTCGTAATCCTTGTCGGGCGAGCGGAACGCGATGTGATGGACACCGCCGGCGCCGGGATGCGCCGGCGCAAGGTTCGAGCGCACCGCCACATGCAGCTCGGCGCCGGGATAGCCGCCCTCGCCCATCTCGTAGACATGCACGCGGTCGCGGGCAATTTCCGGATGCGGATAGTCGCGCACCGGCTTCATGTTCATAACGTGAGTGAGCACAAGATCGGTCGGCCGCAGCTCCGGCACCGTCATGACGATCGGGCCGAGGCCGCGGATCTGATGCTCGGCCGGCACCAGACTCTTGGCGTAGGGGTGCGCGGCGCCTTTGCCGCCGTCGTCGACCAGCGCCAGGCGCTGGCCTTCCGGGTCCTCGAAATCGAGTGTCAGCCGGCCGTCGCGTTCCATGATTTCGCCGACAGCCACGCCGCCTGCCTTCAGCCGCTCATGCCAAAAGCGCAAGGCAGCCTCGCCCGAGACGCGCATGCCGGTGCGGGAGATGGTGTTGTTGCCGCGCTTCTCGCGAGCCGTCGGGAAATCGAAGAACGTCATATCGCTGCCGGGCGAGGCAACCCCGTCGGCATAGAAGAGATGATAGGCGCTGACGTCGTCCTGGTTGACGGTCTTCTTGACCAGCCGCAGGCCCAGAAGCTTCGAATAGAACTTCACGTTTCCGGGCGCGTCGGCGGAGACGGCGGTGAGATGATGGATGCCGGAAAGCTGCATTTTGTGCCTCGTAACGCGCGCCGTAGCGGCGGCTGTGTTATCGGTTCAACGGCTATTTAAGAATTCCGGGATTCTTTTGAAGAGGGCACATCGATGTCACTGAAGGGCAAGACCCTGTTCATCACCGGCGGCTCGCGCGGCATTGGGCTGGCGATCGCGCTGAAAGCCGCCGCCGACGGCGCCAATATCGCCATCGCCGCCAAGACGGTCGAGCCGCATCCCAAGCTGGAAGGCACCATTCACACCGCCGCAGCCGAGATCGAAAAGGCCGGCGGCAATGCGCTGCCGCTCGCCGTCGACGTGCGCGAGGAGGCGGCGGTGAAGGCAGCACTCGATCAGACCGCGGCGCATTTCGGCGGCATCGACATCGTCGTGAACAATGCCAGCGCCATCCAGCTCACGCCGGTCGCCGCAGACCGACATGCGCCGCTTCGATCTGATGCATCAGATCAATGCGCGCGGCACCTTCATGGTGTCGAAATACGCCATGCCGTATCTGGAGAAATCGGCGAACCCGCACATCCTGATGCTGTCGCCACCGCTCGACATGCAGGAGAAATGGTTCGCGCCCTACACCGCCTATGCGATGGCGAAGTTCGGCATGAGCCTGGTGGTGCTGGGGCTTGCCGGCGAATTGCGCGGCAAGATCGCGGTCAATGCGCTGTGGCCGCGCACGACGATTGCCACCGCCGCGATCAAGAACCTGCTCGGCGGCGAGGCGATGATGCGCATCTCGCGCAAGCCGGAGATTCTGGCGGAGGCCGCCTATCGCATCTTCCACAAGCCGAAAAGCTTCACCGGCAACTTCCTGATCGACGACACGTTCCTGGCCGGCGAAGGCGTCACCGACTTCGACCAGTACCGCGTCGATCCGAGCCAGCCGCTGCAGGTGGATTTCTTCGTGCCCGACAACATGCCGCCGCCAAGCGGCGTGAGCCTGAAAGCGAAAGCCTGACAGGGTTGGCGTCCGCGCCAAGCCACGTTAGAACAGCCCAATGTCCACCCTCTCTTCTCAGCCATCCCGCCTGCCTCAATCACCTGACCCCGCTCGGCCATCCCGAGCGGCCGGATCGTCTGCGCGCCATCGAGCAGGCGCTGGAGGACGAGCGGTTCCATATCGCTGGCGCGCGAGCAGGCGCCGATGGCGCCGTTCGAGATCATCGCGCTCTGCCATCCGATGGATTACATCGAGGCGATCCGCAACGCCTCGCCGTCGGAAGGCGAAGGCATGGTGCGGCTCGACGCCGACACCTCGATGTCGCCGGGCAGCTTCGAGGCCGCGTTGCGCGGCGCCGGCGGCGCCATGCTGGCGGTCGACGAGGTGATGAACCAGAAGGCGGCGAACGCCTTCGTCGCCGTGCGCCCGCCCGGCCATCACGCCGAGATGGCGCGGCCGATGGGCTTCTGCCTGTTCAACAATGCGGCAATCGCGGCGCGCTACGCGCAGGATCGCTACGACGTCGAGCGCGCGGCGATTGTCGATTTCGACGTGCATCACGGCAACGGCTCGCAGGATATCTTCTGGGCCGACAAGAGCGTGATGTATTGCTCGACCCACGAGATGCCGCTCTATCCCGGCACCGGCGCGATCAGCGAGCGCGGCGAGCACAACACTATCGTCAACGCGCCGCTGTCGCGCCGGCGATGGCGGCGATGCCTTCCGCGAAGCCTTCGAGACCGTGATCCTGCCGCGCCTGCGCGATTTCAAGCCGGACATTCTGGTGATCTCGGCCGGCTTCGACGCGCATACCCGCGATCCGCTCGCCAATCTCAATCTGGTGGAAGCGGACTTCACCTGGGTGACCAAGAAGCTGATGGAGATCGCCGACGACAGCGCGCAGGGCCGCATCGTCTCGCATGCTGGAAGGCGGCTACGATCTGCAAGGCCTGTCGCGCTCGGTCGCGGCCCACGTCACCGCGCTGATGCGGAAGTTAGCGCGCCGTCAGCCCGCCATCGATCGGCACGTCGGCGCCGGTGATGAAGGCCGCCTCGTCCGACAACAGATAGACGCAGAGACCGGCGACCTCCTCCGGCTGGCCGAGCCGGCCGAGCGGAATGTCGTTCGTCAGTTTCTGGTGCACCGCCTGCGGATTGCGCGTGCCGCGCGCGATCTCGTCCACCATCGGGCCTTCGACAAAGGCCGGGCACACGGCGTTGCAGCGCACCGGCGGCTTGTAGCGCGCGCCGTTGAGCGCCACCGATTTGGTCAGCAGCGATACGCCGCCCTTCGACGCGTTGTAGGCGGTCAGGTTCGGGCTGCCGACCAGGCCCAGAACCGACGACAGGTTGACGATCGAGCCGCCCTGCTTGCGCAACAGCGGAAACGCGTATTTGCAGCCGAGGAAGGTGCCGTCGAGATTGACCGAGAGCACGCGCCGCCAGGTGGCGAAGTCGGTCTTCTCGACGCTGCCGACCGCGGCGATGCCGGCGGCGTTCACCAGCCCGTCGAGCCGGCCGTGCTTGGCTTCGATTCCGGGCGACGCCGCTGCCAGTCGGCCTCCGCGGTGACGTCGAGCGCCAGCATCGATGCCGGCCCGCCGGCCAGATCGGTGGCAATCGCCGTGCCGCCGCGCCTGCTTGACCGCCGCCACGACGGCGGCGCCGATGGCGCCCGCCGCGCCGGTGACCAGGACGACTTTTTCCTTGAGATCGGCCATCGCCGCCTCGCTACTCCCATTGCGCTATCGTCATTGTCAAGCATTCATCGCAAGATGTCACCCATGCAGCCCGTGTGCCTGATCACCGGCGCTTCCGCCGGCATCGGCGCGGCGCTCGCCCGCGTGTTTGCCGAAGCACGGCCACGCGCTGGTGCTGACCGCGCGGCGCGAGGCGGAGCTTCAAGCGCTGGCCGACGAGATCGCCGCCGCCGGTCATGCGCGGCCGCAGGTGATCACCGCCGATCTCGGCGCATCCGGACGGCCCGGCGCGTCTGGCCGACGCCCTGCGCGCCGCCGGCCTCGAGCCCTCGATCGTGGTCAACAATGCCGGCTTCGGCCTGCTGGGCGAGGCCGCCGAGCTCGACCGCGCCCGGCAGCTCGCCATGATCGACCTCAACATCCGCGCGCTCACCGACCTGTCGCTGCGCTGGCTCGACAGCATCAAGCGGCACCGCGGCGGCATTCTCAATGTCGCCTCGATTGCCGGCTTCCTGCCCGGCCCCGGCATGGCGGTCTATCACGCCACCAAGGCCTATGTGCTCTCGTTCACCGAGGCGCTGCATGAGGAGCTCAAGGCCGACGGCGTGCGCGTCTGCGCGCTCTGCCCGGGGCCGGTCGAGACCGAATTCTTCGAGCGCGCCGGCCTGCCGGACGAGCTATTTCCCGGCCTACCTCAACCGCTCGGCCGAACGGGTGGCGCGCGAGGGCTATGACGGCTTCATGGGCGGCCATCGCGTGGTGGTGCCGGGCAAGCCCAATCGCATCATGACCCTGCTGCCACGGCTGCTGCCGCGCGGCCTGATGCTGGCGATGACGGCGCGGCGCTGGAACCAGGCCAACGCCGCACGTTGATGATCTGCGCCTATCCTCAGCCGCCCATGGCGGCATAGGATGCGCCCTCACGAATCCGACCGGGAATCGGATATGGCCGACACCAACAACGCCGACGTCAAGAAGATGCCCTTCGAGCGGGCGATCGAGGAACTGGAATCGATCGTCAAGCGGCTGGAGGAAGGCAAGGTGCCGCTCGAGGAATCGGTGGCGATCTACGAGCGCGGCGAGGCGCTCAAGAAGCGCTGCGAGGAACTGCTGCGGCAGGCGGAAGCGCGGGTGGAGAAAATCACGCTCGATGCCTCCGGCAAGCCGACCGGCAGCGAACCGCTCGACGTCGATTGAGCCGTGCAGGTCCACCGCCGGCTCGTCATCTACGTGCAGGGCTATGACCCGCGCGGTCTGGCCGAATATTATCGGATGTTCCGGCGCGAATTCCGCCGCACCTGCGAACTCTATGGGCTGACCGGCAAGATCGGCGGCCCGCAAGACGATCCCAAACACTTCATCACCGCCTGGGACGTCACCACCAACGGCGACGGCTGGCAGGTGGAGACGCGCTATCATGTTCCTGCGCTGGGAAGACATCATCCGCAAGGATTTCGCGCGCCCGGCCTGGTGGAAGATCGTCCACATGTATCGCGCCATTGGGCTCGCGCTGCTCAATGGCGTGATTTGGCGCGTTCCTGAAGGCGCATTGGCGCTTCGGGCTGTTCGCTCTTTACCCGCTGGTGCTGATGACGTTCTGGCTTTTTCTCGGCGCCTTCGTCGGCACGCTGTGCATGAAGCTGGTTGCCGCCCTCGGTGCGCCGGCGCTGGTCGCGAGCGTTGTCGGCCTGGTCACCGGGCTCGGCAGCTTTGCGTCCTTGCTCTGGCTGACCGAGCCGCAGACCTATTTGCTCTATCTCTGCGATGACAGTCGTCTCGACCCACCAGTTCGCGCATCGCCAGCGGCCGGACTGGGAAGAGCGCATGGAAACTTTCGCCGGCGATGTGGTCGATGCGGTCGCGCGCCAGCGATGCCGATGAGGTCGTGATCGTCGGGCCACAGTTCCGGCTCGTTCCTCGCCGTCGATGTGCTCGACCGCGCGCTCGCCCGCGATCCCGCGCTTGGGCAAGCACGGCCCGCGCGTTGCGCTGCTCACGCTCGGCGCCAATCTGCCGATCGTCGGTTTCCACCCGGAGGCCAAATGGTTCCGCAACCGGCTGCGGCGGCTGGCGATGGCGCCCGACATCGACTGGGTCGACTACCAGATCGCGCCACGACATCATGAATTTCTGGCCTTTCGACCCGGTCGCCGGTCATGGACATCGTGCTGGAAGCCGACGAACGGCGGAACCCGCAGGTGGTCGCCATCAGCTTCCGCGACCTGTGGAAACCGGGCAATTTCGGCCGCCGGCGCTGGCGCTTCTTCAAGGCCCATTTCCAGTTCTTGCTCGCCAATGAGCGGCTGGGCGCGGCCTATGATTATTACCTGATCTGCTGCGGTCCCTTCGATCTGGTGACCCGCGCCACCAAGCCGCAGGAGGTCATCGCCGCCATGGTGTCCGAAAAATGGGCCGGAATAAGGCCATGTGGCAACACGTCGAATTGCCCGGCCCGCCACTTGGTGTAAGTCACATGGGCTCGCGCGGTGGGGGCCGGCGCCAGTTTACCGTCGCCGCGACCGTTTCGGAGTTGCATCTTGTCCGAGTGCTACCAAGACCCCGCTGCTCGATCGCATCCATTTGCCGCGCGACATGAAGAACCTGTCGGCCGAGCAGCTCAAGCAGCTCGCCGACGAATTGCGGCGCGAGACCATCGACGCCGTCGCCAACACCGGCGGCCATCTCGGCGCCGGCCTCGGCGTGGTCGAGCTGACCGTCGCGCTGCATGCCGTATTCGATACGCCGGCCGACAGGCTGATCTGGGACGTCGGCCACCAGGCCTATCCGCACAAGATTCTGACCGGCCGGCGCGACCGCATCCGCACGCTTCGGCAGGGCGGCGGACTGTCCGGCTTCACCAAGCGCGCCGAGAGCGAATACGACCCGTTCGGCGCCGCGCATTCCTCGACCTCGATCTCGGCCGGCCTCGGCATGGCGGTCGCGCGCGACCTCGCGGGCAAGAAGAACAATGTGATCTGCCGTGATCGGCGACGGCGCCATGTCGGCGGGCATGGCCTACGAGGCCATGAACAATGCCGGCGCGCGCAATGAGCGCCTGATTGTCATTCTCAACGACAACGATATGTCGATTGCGCCGCCGGTCGGCGCCATGTCGGCCTATCTGGCGCGGCTGGGTTCGGGGCGGACCTATCTCAAGCTGCGCGATGTCGGCAAGCAGCTCACCAAGCATCTGCCCAAGCGCTGGGACCGCGCCATCACGCGCGCGGTCGAACACGCGCGCGGCTATGTCATGGGCGGCACGCTGTTCGAGGAGCTCGGCTTCTATTATGTCGGGCCGATCGACGGACATAATCTCGACGCATCTGCTGCCGATACTGCGCAACGTGCGCGACGCCGAGATCGGGCCGATTCTGGTGCACGTGGTGACGCAGAAGGGCAAGGGCTACGCGCCGGCGGAAACCTCCGCCGACAAGTATCACGGCGTGGTCAAGTTCGACGTCGCGACCGGCGCGCAGGCCAAATCCAAAGGCGGCGCGCCGCAATACACCAAAGTGTTCGCCGACAGTCTGATCAAGGAAGCGCGCAAGGACGACAAGATCGTCGCCATTACCGCGGCGATGCCGTCCGGCACCGGGCTCGATCTGTTCGAGAAGGAGTTCCCCAACCGCTTCTTCGACGTCGGCATCGCCGAGCAGCACGCGGTGACCTTCGCCGGCGGCCTGGCGACGGAAGGATTCAAGCCATTCGCGGCCATCTATTCGACCTTCCTGCAGCGCGCCTACGACCAGGTGGTGCACGACATCGCGATCCAGCGCCTGCCGGTGCGCTTTGCCATCGATCGCGCCGGACTGGTCGGCGCCGACGGCCCGACCCATGCCGGCTCCTTCGACGTCGCCTATCTCGGCTGCCTGCCCGGCTTCGTGCTGATGGCGGCGGCCGACGAGGCCGAACTGGTGCACATGGTGGCGACCCAAGTCGCCATTGACGACCGGCCATCGGCGCTGCGCTATCCGCGCGGCGAAGGCCTCGGCGTGGCGATGCCGGACGAAGGCAAGCCGCTTGAGATCGGCAAGGGACGCATCCTGCGCGAAGGCCACAAGGTGGCGCTGCTGTCCTACGGCGCGCGGCTCGGCGAATGCTTGAAGGCGGCGGATGAACTGGCCGCGCTCGGTCTGTCCACCACGGTTGCCGACGCGCGCTTTGCCAAGCCGCTCGACATCGATCTGGTGCTGCGGCTCGCGCGCGAGCACGAGGTGCTGGTCACCATCGAGGAAGGCGCGATCGGCGGCTTCGGCTCTTACGTGCTTGCAGACGCTGGCCGAGAACGGCGTGCTCGATTGCGGCTTGAAGGTGCGCACGCATGGTGCTGCCGGACGTATTCCTCGATCAGGATTCGCCCGCTGCGATGTATGCAAAAGCCGGCCTCGACGCCAAGGGCATCGTCGCCAAGGTGTTCGAGGCGCTCGGCAAGGACGCCGCCGCCGAGACGGTGAAGCTGGCGTAGGCCAGCACCCAATGCCAACCCGGCAACGCGCCGATCGCCTGCTGGTCGAGCGTGGCCTGTTCGATAGCCGCACCAAGGCGCAGGCCGCGATCGAAGCCGGGCTCGTTTCCGCCAATGACGCGCCGGTGCGCAAGGCGTCCGAGGAAATCCCGGTGGACGCAAGTCTGCGCGCTAGCCCTGCGCATCCTTACGTCTCGCGCGGCGGAGTGAAACTTAGCAGCGCACTCGACCATTTCGGCTTCGACCCGCGCGGCCGCGTCTGCCTCGATGTCGGCGCCTCTACCGGCGGCTTCACGCAGGTGCTGCTCGAGCACGGCGCCAAACTTGTCTACGCGGTCGACGTCGGGCACGGGCAATTGCACAAAAGTCTGCGAGCGCGGCCCGAGGTAATTTCGCTGGAGGATACCGATATCCGCAAGCTTTCGTCCACCCGGATGAGCGAACTGCCGGATCTGATCACCGTCGATGTCAGTTTTATTTCGCTCAAGCTGGTTCTGCCGGCAGCTCTTGCGCTGTGCCAAATCGCCCGCGCAATTGGTCGCGCTGATCAAGCCGCAATTCGAAGCCGGCCGCGCCGAGCTTAAAAGAGGTATCGTCCGTGACCCCGCCGTTCATGGCGCGGTCCGCGACGACATCGCGACCTTCGTCAGCACGCTTGGTTGCCGCGTCCTCGGCGTCATGCCATCGCCCATCGCGGGCGGAGACGGCAATGTAGAATTCCTGCTAGGGGCTGTGCGTGACTGAACAGCTCACCATCCAGCGTCTTGGCCATCGCGGCGATGGCGTTGCCGACACCGCCGAAGGGGCCGTTTTCGTGCCCTATACGCTGCCGGGCGAAACGGTCACGGTAGAACCAGCCGTCGGCCACCCCGACCGGCGTCATCTGATTCGTATCGACAAGCCGAGCCACGAGCGCGCCGTTCCGATCTGCAAGCATTTCGGCCAATGCGGCGGCTGCGCCATGCAGCATTGGTCGCTCGCCGAATATCATCTGTGGAAGCGCGAACTGGTGGTCGAGGCGCTCGAGCATGCCGGCGTGATCGCGCCGGTCGAAGTGCTGATCGACGCCCACGGCGAGGGCCGCCGGCGCGCGGTGCTGCATGCGCGACGTGGCAACCGCGATCTGTTGGAAGTAGGCTTCGCGGCGCCGCGCGCGCACCACATCGTGGCGATCGACCGTTGCCCTATCCTCGCGACCGTTCTCGATGGCGCGGTGCCAGCGGCCTGGGCGATCGCCGAGATTCTAAAGCCCACGAACAAGCCGCTCGACATCCATGTGACCGCGACCGATTCCGGAATGGACGTGGACGTACGCGGCTCCGGCCCGCTGTCCTCGGGGCGCACGACGACGCTCGCCAACCTCGCCGTCAAGCACAAACTCGCGCGCCTTACGCGCCATGGCGACCTGGTCGCGCAACGCGCGCAACCGATGCTGAAAATCGGTCGCGCCCAGGTGCCGCTTCCGCCGGGCGCCTTCCTGCAGGCAACCACCGCTGGCGAAGCCGCGCTGGCGCGCCTCGTCGTCACGCATGTCGGCGGCGCAAAGCGCGTCGCCGATCTGTTTGCCGGGATCGGGACCTTTGCGCTCCGGCTTGCTGAGAACGCGCGCGTGACGGCCGCCGACAACGAGGCGACCGCGGTGAAGGCGCTGGATCGCGCCGCCGCGACCACCAGCGGCCTGAAACCGGTGGATGCCACAACGCGCGATCTGTTTCGCCGCCCGTTCATGGCGAACGAAGTCAAGGGCTTCGACGCCGTGGTATTCGATCCGCCGCGCCAAGGCGCCGAGGCGCAGGCGCGCGAATTAGCCAAAAGCAAAGTGCCGACGGTCGTGGCGGTGTCGTGCGATGCGGCCACGTTCGCGCGGGATGCGCGTATCCTGATCGATGGCGGCTACAAGCTCTGCGCCGTCACGCCGGTCGATCAGTTCCGGTATTCATTCCACGTCGAACTGGTGGCGAGGTTCGAGCGATAGCATCTCTGTCATGGCCGGGCTTGTCCCGGCTATCCACGCCTAACGGAATGAAAGAAAAGGAAGACGTGAATGCCCGACACAAGGCCGGGCGTGACGGTTATCGTTTCACTGAAAATCGCTGCTGCCGCCCCAACGCTCCTGCCACATCTTTTCGCCGATGGTGCAGGATATGCGCGGCGCTTGCGATGATGCCGGCACCACGCGTGGCTGCAGTTCGCGACCGGCGATCTCCAGCACCAACTTGGTGCGCGTCGCCTCGATGAATTTCTCGCGTTCGCGGATCGGGATGACGAAGGCGCCGGGCCCGCCGATCACGCAATCCTCGTAATAGACGTCGAGGTTCTCGATATCGATGCTGCCAATATTGGGCCGCTTGAGCATGATCGGCAGGCCGTTGATGGTGATCCCGCTGGCCAACACGTCGTCGCGCGTCGCCACCACCAGCGGTCCGTTATTGTTGGCGCCATCGCCAGATACATCGATCACGCGCCGCAAGCCCCGATAGCCGCTATTGTCGAACAGCGGCTTGGCGAAGCGTAGCGCGCCGGAAATCGAGGTGCGCGAGGCGCGCCGGTAGGGCGCGCGCGCGATCTCGGCGGCGACCGCATCTGCCGCTTCCGGACCGTCAATCAAGCGCCACGGCATCACGATCTTCTGGTCGAACTGGCCGGCCCATTCGAAATAGGTGACCGCGATCTTGCCGTTCGCGCCCTGGTGCAGCGCGCGCAGGAATTCGCGCGACGTGAGCGCCATGATGTAGCCCTCGCGCTGCAGCGCCTGTTCTTCAGGATCCATCGAATAGGAAACGTCGACCGCGATCACCAGTTCGACATCGACGGCAACAGCGCCCGGGCTTTTGTCGGCGATGCGCGGAAAGTTGGGCGCGGCGGACGCTGCCAGCGCGAAGGCGGCGGCGATGACACTGCCGGCGATGGCGAAATAAAGACTGCGTTTCCCCATTGGCGAATGGTGGCACGGGACTGGCGCGAAAAAAAGGCCCGCAGTGAGTGAGTATGTGAATTCAGCCGTCCAGCGGCTCGGTCGCTACGATTTCGATGCCGAAGCCGCCGAGACCGACATAAGTGCGCTTACTGGAGGTGAGCAGCCGGATCGAGGAAATATCGAGGTCCTTGAGGATCTGCGCGCCGAGCCCGATCTCGCGCCATTGCCGCGAGCGCGCGGCGTCGGTGCCGGTATCGCCCTGCGGGATTTCCGCGACCGGCACGCCGGCAGTGCCGTCGCGCAGATAGACGATGACGCCGCGGCCGGCCGCCTTGAAGCGCGCGAGCGAAGCGCGGATCGACTTGGCGCCGCCGAACACGTCGCTGATTACGTTGGCACGGTGCAGCCGCGCCAGCACGCCTTTGCCGTCGCCGATCTCGCCGTAAACGAAGGCCATGTGATGCACCCGGTCGAACGGCGTCACATAGGCATAGCCGTTGAGCGTGCCGATCTCGGAGGCAAGCTGGAATGTCCCCACCCGCTCCACCAGCTTGTCGCGGTTCTGCCGATAGGCGATCAACTCGGCAATCGATATCTGGGCGAGCTTGTGCTTCTGCGCGAAGGCGGCAACGTCCGGCCCGCGCATCACGGTGCCGTCGTCTTTCATCATCTCGGACAGCACGCCGACGGGCGGCAAGCCCGCCAGTCGGCACAGATCGACGCAGGCCTCGGTATGCCCAGAGCGCATCAGCACGCCGCCCTCGCGCGCGACGAGCGGAAACACATGGCCGGGCCGCACGAAGTCGGACGCGCCGCTGTTGTCATTGGCAAGCGCGCGTACGGTATTGCAGCGCTCTTCGGCCGAGATGCCGGTGGTCAGGCCGTGGCGCACGTCCACCGTCACGGTAAAGGCGGTGCCGAGCGGGGCCTCGTTCGCCGCCACCATCGGATCGAGGTGCAGGCGGCGCGCCAGTTCGGCGCCGAGCGGCGCACAGACAATGCCCGACGTGTTGCGGATGATGAACGCCATTTTTTCCGGCGTGCAGAGCGAAGCGGCAACGAACAGGTCGCCTTCGTTCTCACGATCGTCGTCGTCGGTGACGACCACAATCTCGCCTTTGGCGAAGGCCTTGATCACCGCTTCCAAACGCTGGTGGCTGTCGGACACGTGTTACCTCGGACGCGGCGTCATGCGCCGGGCTTCTTGAACGGCCACGCCGTCCCCTCGCCGACCTGACCGCGATGCATTAGATAGTGATCGGCCAACACGCATGCCACCATCGCCTCCCCGATCGGCACTGCGCGGATGCCGACGCAAGGATCGTGGCGGCCCTTAGTCGACACCTCGGTGTCGTCGCCGTAGCGGTCGACGGTCTTGCGGGGCTTCAGGATCGACGAAGTCGGCTTGACCGCGAAACGCGCAACGATCGCCTGCCCGGTCGAGATGCCGCCGAGAATGCCGCCGGCATGGTTGGACAGGAACAACGGTTTGCCGTCATTTCCCATCCGCATCTCGTCGGCATTGTCCTCGCCGCTCATCGAAGCTGTGGCAAAACCATCGCCGATCTCCACGGCCTTGACCGCGTTGATGCCCATGAGCGCGCCGGCCAAATCGCCGTCAAGCTTGGCGTAGACCGGTGCGCCCAAGCCCGCCGGCACGCCTTCCGCCACGATCTCGATCACGGCGCCGATCGAGGAGCCTGACTTGCGCACGCCGTCGAGATATTCCTCGAAGAATTTGGCCTGCTTGGCGTCCGGGCAGAAGAACGGATTTTTGTCGACTTCGTTCCAGTCCCAGCGCGCGCGGTCGATTTTGTGAGGGCCCATCTGCACCAGCGCACCGCGAACGCTTAAAGCCGGCACAATCTTGCGCGCTACGCCGCCTGCCGCGACGCGCGCCGCGGTCTCGCGCGCCGAAGCGCGTCCGCCGCCGCGATAATCGTGCAGGCCGTATTTGACGTCATAGGTATAGCCGGCATGGCCCGGACGATATTTGTCCTTGATGTCGGAATAGTCCTTCGAGCGCTGGTCGACGTTCTCGATCAGCAGCATAATCGGCGTGCCGGTGGTCACCTGTTTGCCGGTCGACTTGTCGGTGAACACGCCGGACATGATCTTGACCGCGTCCGGCTCCTGGCGCTGCGTGGTAAAGCGCGACTGCCCGGGCCGCCGCTTGTCGAGATAAGTCTGGATTTCGGCCGCCTCCAGCGGAATCCGCGGCGGACAGCCGTCGACCACGCAGCCGATCGCCGCCCCGTGGCTTTCGCCGAAGCTGGTGAACCGGAAAAGATGGCCGAACGTATTGAAGGACATAGAGTTCTGCTTTCGCGAGTTAGGTAGCCCGCAGCCTTGCGGCGGTCAAATAAGCGGCCGCGAAGTGCAAACGCGCGCGCGGCAAAAACCGTCACACGCTGAACACTAATGAATGGCAAGCTGAATGGCCATTAAGCTACGGAGAAGTAAGGGCTTTCCAGTTTGCTTTCCGATTGCGGCGCAAGCCGCGATCCGCTAAGGAGGGCGCCTTGGTCGGGGAGATTGAAGCCCGGACTTAAAAAGACTGCCGGACAGAATTTCTGCTCACCTCCCACCAACCGCCACAACTCAATTCTCACCGCCAAAAGGGACATCCAACATGCGCACTATCATTGCCGCTGCTGCCGCGCTCGGCCTCCTGCTTGCCGTCAGCGCGCCGACCTCAGCCCAAATGGCCGCAAAGCCGACGGCCGAGCAGTGCAAAGCCGATCCGCATATGACGGGCTGCGGCAAGGGCAAGGGCCTGACCAAGCCGAACGCCGACCAGTGCAAGGCAAATCCGTCGCTGAAGGGCTGCGACACCGACAAGAAGAAGAAGCCCGCCGCTCCGGCAACCACCGCGCCGGCACCGAAGTAAATCCCTGGCCGATTGCGCAAACCTGCGTTCCAAAGGCGGCCGGGCCTTGAGCCCGGCCGCTTCGTTTTGCGGGCATGCTTCAGGCATAACGCGTGAGTTCGTCGCCCTCGAAGACGTAGACCACGCCTTGCGCGATATCGACGAGCGGGGCCGCCGCCGGCTTGGCGATGCCGAGATACGCGATCAGCCCGCGCGCCGTCCCGCCATGCGCGGTCGCTACCGTGTCGCGCGTTAGATTCAGATACCAATCACGAATGCGCCCCGACATCGTTTCATAGCTCTCGCCGCCGGGTGGAAGGAAACGCCACTTGTCGTGCTCGCGCTGGGCGATGCGCTCGGGATCGCGGGTATGCAATTGCGCGATGGTGAAGCCTTCCCATTCGCCGAATGAAATTTCCGTGAGCTGCGGCTCTATTTTGTAGCCATCGGGCGGCAGGCCGAGCGCGGGTCTGGCCAATTCCATGGTCTGCCGGGCACGCCCGAGCGGGCTCGATACGTAGTCGAAGTCGGACGGATCGCGATTATCGCGCGCGAGCAGACCGCGCAGGATGCCGCCGCAGTGGGCCGCCTGTGCGCGGCCATTGGCATTGAGCGGGATATCGCGGCGGCCTTGCAGACGCCGGGCGACGTTCCAGTCGGTCTCGCCATGACGGATGTAATAGACGGTCGGCCGCGGCATTGCTTCCCACAAGGTCATGCCCCGCGAAAGCGGGGCATCCAGTAATCAAAGACGCGTCAGCCTACAACAGGCACTTGCGTATACTGGATCGCCCGCTTGCCCGGGCGACGACAGCGAGAAATTACTCGTACTTGCCGACCGCGAGATCGGGCGCGTCGGGATGTTTGATGCCGACAACATGATAGCCGGCATCGACGTGCTGGATTTCGCCTGTCACTCCGCTCGACAGATCGGAAAGGAAAAATACGGCGGCCTTGCCGACGTCGTCCAGGCTCACATTCCGACGCAACGGCGTGTTGTATTCATTCCACTTCAGGATATAGCGGAAATCGCCGATGCCGGAAGCGGCCAGCGTCTTGATCGGCCCGGCGGAGATCGCGTTGACCCGGATGTTCTTCACGCCGAGGTCGGCGGCCAGATAGCGCACCGAGGATTCCAGCGCCGCCTTGGCCAGTCCCATCACGTTGTAATGCGGCATCCATTTCTCGGCGCCGTAATAGGTCAGCGTGAGCAGCGAGCCGCCATTGGTCATCAGCTTTTCGGCGCGTTGCGCGACGGCCGTGAACGAATAGCAGCTCACGTGCATGGTCTTGGTGAAATTGTCCTCGGTGGTATCGACATAGCGGCCGTCGAGCTGGTCCTTGTCCGAGAACGCGATCGCGTGCACCAGGAAATCGAGCGAGCCCCAAGCCGATTTCACGGCGGCGAACACCGCGTCTATGGTGGCCGGTTCGGTGACGTCGCAGTGGCCGACTACCAAGCCGTCCACTTCCTCAGCCAGCGGCTCGACCCGCTTCTTGAGCGCTTCGCCCTGATAGGTAAATGCTAGGTCGGCGCCATGCTCGCGGCAGGCGCGCGCGATACCCCAGGCGATCGAGCGATTGTTGGCCACGCCCATGATCAGCCCGCGTTTGCCGCGCATCAGACCAGAGGTTTCCGACATTTTCCCTACCTCGCCGGCGGACGCCGACTGCCTCCCTATGGCATAGGGTCTTGGAGCCATCAAGCAAACAGGACGCGGCGCGTTATACTCGCTAATTCAATTCGTTTGCGGGAATATGACCGAAATTGAGGGGTTTTTTATATCAGTGACAACTCCGAAGGGGGGCCGCTTGGCCACGTTCCAGCAGAACGTCGAGGTGACGATCCCAGCGCTGCGCCGGTATGCCCGGTCGCTGACAAGGGATTCCGACATCGCCGACGATCTGGTGCAGGATACCCTGGTGCGGGCGTTGCGCTCCGAGCATCTATTTCATGGTGGCGATGTGCGCAGTTGGCTCTACACGATCCTCACAAACCTCAACCGCAACCGTTTGCGCTCGCTGTCGCGCCGCCCGCCTATGTCGCCGCTCGAGGACAATGACGCACCGGACCTGGCAGGTCCGGAAGCCGGCGGCCGCGATATCGAACGCGCGCTCGCCACACTGGTCGAGGACCAGCGCAATGCACTTCTGCTGGTGGTGCTGGAAGGGCTGAGCTACCGCGAAGTGGCGGAGGTGCAAGGCGTACCGATCGGAACAGTAATGTCGCGTCTGGCGCGTGCCCGCGTGCAAATAAAAAGCTATCTCGACGGCGAGCGCCCAGCACTGCGCCGCGTGAAATGAGAGAAAAGGTGAAATTATGATCGATCGCGACTCACCCGTGACCGAGGAGGAACTGCATGCGCTCGTCGACGGCGAATTGCCGGCCGACCGGCAGGAAGCAGTTGCCACGTGGCTTTCTAAGCATCCCGACCATGCGGCGCTGGTCGCCGCCTGGCGCACGCAAGCCGACAGCATCCGCGCTCGCTATGGCGCGGTAGCGCAGGAGCCGGTGCCGGAACGCCTCAAACTGGATCAAATGATGCGGCGCGACCGATCGAGCGGTCGGACCTGGGCAGCACTGGCCAGCGCTGCCGCGATCATCGCATTCGTCATCGGCGGTGGCGTCGGCTGGATGGCGCGTGGCGCTGCGGCGACGGGCCCGTCCAGCTTCGACCTTTTCGCCGGCGAAGCGCTCGATGCCTACAAGCTCTACGTGGTCGAGGTGCGTCATCCGGTCGAAGTGCCGGGCAGCGAGCGCGCGCACATGACGCAATGGCTGTCGAAGCGGCTCGGCTCCGAACTGCGCGTTCCCGACTTGCAATCGATCGGGCTCAATCTGGTCGGCGGCAGGCTATTGCCGGGCCCGACCGGCGCCGCCGCCTTCTACATGTATGAAGGCGCCTCGGGCGAGCGCTTTACCATCTATTGCGCCAAGGCCGGCACGCCGGAAACTGCGCTGCACTACAAGACCGAAGCGAGCTTTGGCGCGTTCTACTGGGTGGACGACAAGATCGCCTATGTGGTGAGCGGACCGGCCGACCGCGACCGGCTCGAAAAGGTCACCAAGACGATCTACGAGCAGGTCGACAAAAGCGACGCGCGGAAGTTGTAGCGCTCACTCCATATCCTTCCGCGGATCGTAGGCCTTCTGCTCGCGCCATTTGCGCATCAGTTCCTTGAGCTCGTCGTCGGAGCCTTGCGGCAGCACGATACGCACGGTGGCGAGCAGATCGCCGCTACCGGCTTTGATGTCTTTGGACTTGAGACCTTTGCCCTTGAGACGGAAGGTGCGGCCGGAATCGGTGTCCGGAGGAATTGCCAATTCGACTGCTCCGTCGAGCGTTGGAACGCGCACCTTGCCGCCGAGCACCGCCTCGTAAAGTGTAATCGGCAGATCAAGCCGCAGATCGGGGCCATCCGGCTTGAACACCGGATGCGGCGCGACGTTGACCGTGATCAGCGCATCGCCGGGTTTGGCATTGGCGCTCGGCCAGCCCTGGCCCTTGAGCCGGATCTGCTGGCCGGTCGCGATCCCCGCTGGGATTTTCACTTCGACATCCTTGCCCGTCGGAAGATGCACGCGGGTCTTGGTGCCCTTGGCCGCTTCGGCAAGCGTGATGGTCAGCGTGGCGTGCAGGTCCTCGCCGGTCGAGGGCGCGCCAAAATTATCCGGCTCGAATTGCGTTCCTGCGCGGCCGCGCGTCGCAGACCCGAACATGTCGCGCAGAATATCCTCGAAGCCGCCGCGCATTCCGCCGGCGCCGGCACCGCCTGCCCCGCCGCGGCGCTGAAAGCCGTCCGCGCCAAAGCTGAAACTTTCAAATCCGCCGGCGCCCGGCTGGAAACCGCCGCCGCCCGGCTGCGCGCCCTCGAAGCCCTGGAAGCGCGGCTTGCCCTCGGCGTCGATCTCGCCGCGATCGAAGGCCTTGCGCTTCTCGTCGTCGCCGGCGATCTCATAGGCGGCATTGAGCTCGGCGAAGCGCGAGGCCGCCCTGGGATCATGCTTGTTGGCGTCGGGATGGTGTTTCTTGGCGAGGCGCCGGTAGGCGCTCTTGATCTCGGCTTCGCTCGCACCCTTGGAAACCCCCAAAATTTCGTAGGGGTCGCGCATCCGTGCAATCTCCGTGAATTACCCCGTCAGCCGGCGGCTGCCGGCGACTCAAGGCTCAATGTGGGGTTCCCGAAGGCAGGATGCAACGCGCCTTTGCGCCTCACGGGCTTTAGCGCCGCAAACGCGTCTGAACTTAAGACCGCTTCCAGGGCTTGAGCGCGCGCACTTCCCAGACGCCCTTCTGCTGCCTGCAGGCTTCGCCCTGCAGCCAGGCTTGCGAGGCGCCGTGCACATAACTCGCCAAGAAATCCTGGCAGGTTTTGCCGTCCGACGTATAGGCGGTGGCGAGCGGCGTGACGGTGCCGCGTGCGCCGCTTTTCGGATTTTCCCAAGGCGCGCTGGCGTCCTTGGTTCCACGGGTGAGCACTTCGGAGACGACGGCCCGCGCATAGACCAGATCGGCGTCAGGCGGCAGATCGTTGCCCTGCTTGGCGCCGGGCGGCGGCTTGATCGAACCGGTCACGTCGGACCTGTCGCCGCCGGCATAGGAGTCCAACTGCGAGGACAGGCTGCAACCGCCGCAGGCCAGCGCCACCGCCGCGGATGCGGCGAGCCTGCGCCATAGGCGCAAGGGCGCGTATCCACTATAAAGGTACCGATGAAACGGCCCGAGCACGCGAGCACTCCGCAGATGTCCGATACGGCACCGATTGAACACCCAAGTTGGTTAACGAGTGGTGATTTCACCGCCGCGGACGAGCCTTTTCAGCTGTTTGCAGCGTGGCTTAAGGATGCCATTACCTCCGAGCCGCGCGACCCGACCGCCATGACGCTCGCCACCGTCGATGCCGACGGGCTGCCGGACGCGCGCATGGTGCTGCTAAAGGGCGTCGATGAACGGGGCTTTGTTTTCTACACCAACACCGAGAGCCAGAAGGGCCGCGAAATGGCCGCCCATCCGGTTGCTGCCATGGTGTTTCACTGGAAATCGCTCAATCGTCAGGTGCGCCTGCGCGGCAATATCGAGCGCGTCACCGACGCCGAGGCCGACGCCTATTTCGCCACCCGCCCCAAGCAAGCCCAGATCGGCGCCTGGGCCAGCAAGCAGTCATCCGCCCTGGAAAGCCGGCTCGCCTTCGAAAAAGCGGTTGCGATCTACGCCGCCAAATTCGCCCTCGGCGATGTGCCGCGCCCGCCAGTCTGGTCGGGCTACCGGCTGCTGCCGCTGCGCATGGAATTCTGGCATGACCGGCCGTTCCGCCTGCACGACCGCATCGAGTTCGTGCGCGAAACCTTGAGCGGACCCTGGAACAAGACGCGGCTTTATCCGTAAGCGCATGACCCTGAAAAGTGGCAACCGGTTTTCGGATAAGACCACGCGCAAACTTGAAAGCTCTTAAGGACGCCATGCCGAATTCGCCATCGAACCAGCCGCGCCGCACGCTGCTCCTGACCGGGGCAAGCCGCGGCATCGGGCATGCGACCGTCAAGCGCTTCTCGGCCGCCGGCTGGCGCGTGATTACCTGTTCGCGTCATCCATTCCCGGAAAACTGCCCGTGGGAAGCAGGTCCCGAGGATCATATCCAGGTCGATCTGGCGAACGAAGCCAACACCAACGAGGCGATTGCCGAAATCAAGCGGCGCCTCGACGGCAACGAGCTGCACGCGCTCGTCAACAACGCGGCGATCTCGCCCAAGGCCGAAGGCGGCAAACGGCTCGGCTCGATCGACACCACGGTCGATGTCTGGCGCCAAGTGTTCGGCGTAAATTTCTTCGCGCCCATCATGCTGGCGCGCGGGTTGATCGATCAGCTCGAGGCCGCAAAGGGCTCGGTGGTGAATGTGACCTCGATCGCCGGCTCGCGCGTGCATCCGTTCGCGGGCGCGGCCTACGCAACTTCCAAGGCGGCGCTCGCCTCGCTCACCCGCGAGATGGCGAGCGACTTCGGCCGGCTCGGCATTCGTGTGAACGCCATTGCGCCCGGTGAGATCGACACCGCGATTTTATCGCCCGGCACCGACAAGATCGTCGAGCAGATCCCGCTGCAACGCCTTGGCACGCCCGACGAGGTGGCCAAGATCATCTATGTGCTGTGCACGGACACGGCATCGTATGTGAACGGCGCCGAGATCCACATCAATGGCGGCCAGCACGTTTAGAGGACGTGCAACGCTCCGCGCTGGTATGCTCGTATTTTGGGGTTCGCTTTCAATTGAGTTGCTGCCAAAAGAACATTGGAGCCGCATCGGCGACGCTTATTGCCAAGCGGTGGTTAACCGACGGGCGTGCAGGAAAAAAAACGCCTCATCTCACAGCCACTTCTTCCATTTGAAGTACACCAGCGGCAGAATCGCGACCACCACCATCAGAATAATCGCGAATGGATAGCCGTGCTCCCATTCGAGCTCGATCATGCCGTGGTGGAAATTCATCCCGTAGACAGAAGCGACCAGCGTCGGCGGCATGAACACCACCGCCATGATCGAGAAGATTTTGATGATGGCGTTCTGCTGGATGTTGACCACGCCGAGCATGGCGTCGAGCAGAAAGGTGATCTTGTTGGACAGAAACGTGGCGTGATCCGAAAGCTGGATGACGTCGCGCTGCATCGAGGTCAGTTGTGTGCGCGTATCCTTGGGCCATTTCGCGCCTTCGGCTTCGTTGATGAGAAACGACAGCAGGCGGCCGACCGAGACCTGGCTCTCGCGCACCTTGGAGGTGAGATCGCCCTTGCGCCCGAGCGCCTTGAGCACGTCGTTGTAAGAGGGTGTCGCGGATTCGTCGTCCGGCTCGAAAATCGAATGCGATATCTGGTCGACCTCGGCGCCGATGCGTTCCTGGATGTCGGCGGAGCGGTCGATGACCGCGTCGAGCAGATCCATCAGCACCAACTCGCCGGTGACCTTGGGCGAGCAGGTACGCGCCAATTTGTGCTCGATGATGGCGAAGGGGCGCGGATCGTCGTAGCGCACGGTGCACAGACGATGGCTGGAGAGGATGAAGGTGACCGGCGTGGTCTTCGGTGTCGCCGTATCCGACTGGCACATCAGCGTCGCGGTCATGTAGCGCGCGCCGTTCTCGACATAGAGACGGCTGGAGACCTCAATCTCCTGCATCTCCTCGCGGGTGGGAACGGCGATGCCGAGGAGCTTCTCGACCAGCTTGTCTTCCTGCACGGTCGGCGTGACCAGATCGATCCATACCGCCGCATCCGGCGGGGCGGCGCCGGGTTCGACCGGGATTTTCTCGAGCGTCGTGCCGTGCAGAACATAGATCGAGAGCATACGAACACACTATTTTTGTCGCATGATTTCTTTCCATGGTTCGGAATCATGCGCGTGATCGTCTCTCAATGACCCGATCACGCGGCTCCACGCAAGATATAAATGCCGATTTACTTAAGCGCCAAAGGAGGGCATGTGGCGCGGCCGCCAGGTGGCGGCACGCGTCGTCATGACGAACGGTAAAGCGGGTTGGCGGCCGGCCGGGCAGTCGCCCGCACCGTCGGATAGCGCCGTTCAGTCGCGGTCGTAGGGGACGAGGCGGCTCTCGTGCGTGTCGTCCTGTTCGCCCTGACGGCGCACAGCGGCAGCAACTGCGGAAATCCCGATCTTGCGATAGCGATTGTCGAGTTCAGTACGTTGGCTTTGGGAGTCTTGACGTTGCTCCGTTGCCTTCATTCCATCCATAGTGTCGTTCTCCGATCCGTCCTTGGGTTGCACCACGTTGGTCTGGCCTGCGAGTAGGGCAGAATTGCGCGGCAATTCGTGTCCTATCGTGACATTTTGCCAAGCGCTCTTAAGTATTCGCGTCTGGTCCGTTAATATACCGACAGTTATGGTAAACTCGGCCTTAAGATATTCGAGGCACTGTCATTTTCGCGGTGCGACCAGCCTAAAGTCGAGTGCGGCATTCCTGCAACAGGTCCACAGGAAGCCGCCTGTGGAGAGGCCGGAAGTCGTGGCAATCGCGGGGGTTCTTGATTAATTGCGCTTGGGGCAGGTTGCGGGCGCGGCGCGGTGGGAACGAGGAAACAGATGGCGGCAAGAAGTTTGTGGGTGGTTCTGTTAGGCGCCGGCCTAGTGCTGGGCGGTTGCATGCAGGCCACCATTGAGCCTGCGTCCGAAGCGAACCTGACCCCGCGCGACAAGAAGCTGTTGGCCGTGGCGCCGTATACCGACGCTATCATTCCCGAACCTTATCGGCGGCACATCGTCCAGTATCACCGCACCGAAGCGCCCGGCTCGATCGTGATCGATTCCGACGCGCGCTATCTCTATTACGTGCTGCCCGACCACAAGGCGATCCGCTACGGCGTCACCGTCGGCGAGGAAGCCTTGGCCTGGTCCGGCATCGCCAAGATCGGCCGCATGACCGAGTGGCCGTCGTGGACGCCGACCAAGGGCGAAAAGGAACGCATGGACGTGCCGAATTTCGTCGCCGGCGGCCCGCAAAATCCGATGGGCGCGCGCGCCATGTACCTGTTCGACGGCAAGAAGGATACGCTCTACCGCATTCACGGCACCAACCAGCCGGAATATATCGGCCAGGCGATTTCGTCAGGCTGCATCCGTCTCGCCAACGAGGACGTCATCGATCTCTACAAGCGGGTCAAGCAGGGCACCGTTGTGGTGGTGCTGGCGCCGGGCCAAGGCGATTCCCCGACCAACCCGCGCCTGGCAATGCACAACAACGCGCCGCGCTGAAAACAATCGCGGCTTGATCATACGGCGCCGGCGAGATTTCTCGGCTACGTGCCTAATTGGATATGCAGAATTTCCGGCGGCACACCCAGCCGCATCGGCACGACGCTGGTGCCAAGCCCGCCCGACACGATCATGTGGCGGTCGCGCTCGACGATGTGGCCATAGGCAAAGCGCGGCCCATAGTGCGACGGCGTCCATAGCGGCGCCATCCCAGGAAACTTGATCTGTCCGCCATGTGTGTGGCCGGCAAGCGTGAGAGCTACGCGCGGCGGCACCGCCACGAAAATATCCGGCTCATGCACCAGCAGGATTACGGGATCGGCGGTCGTGACCTTGGCGAGCGTGCCGGGCAGATCGTCGGCGCCGATGTATTCGCCGCGTCCGAGCGGATAGGCGAGCTGGTCGTCCAGCCCGGCCAACCAGAAGCGGCGCCCGGGTTCCCCCAGCAGCACGGCGTCGTTTTCCATCAGCGGTAGGTGCACGGCGGCAAAGGCGCGGCGCACCTCGCTCAAGCCGTACCACCAGTCGTGATTGCCCAGGATCGAATAGACGCCGAGCGGCGCCTTCAGGCGGGCCAACTCGGCCGCCCAAGCGCGCGGCGGCACGGGCTCGGTCACGAAACGATGGGTGGCGAAATAATCGCCGAGGACGACGACGAGATCGGAGCCGAGCGCATTGGCGGCATCGACCACCTGCTCCACCCGCGCCATCCCCATATTGGGACCGCCGGCATGCAGGTCGGCGATCACAGTGATGCTGAGCCGCTGCGTCGCGGGCCAGTTCGGCGGCGCCGGCCGGTAGCGGGTGATCAGAAGGTCGTGGGCGGCTTCCACGACGGCATAGGCGCCGGTCGAGGCCGGCGCCAGGCCGACGATCGCGGTCAGGCCGAGACCGGTCGTGAGCAGGCCGCGCCGGGTCAAGCCGCTGCCCGGCTGCGGCGTCGATCGAAGGAGCGTATGCGGTGAGTCGACGGTCATCAGATTTGGTTATGCCGGAACCACGAATGGATTGTCGATTTGCATCACAGTTTTCGCTTAACGCCGGCGGGCTGACCCGCAATCGACGGCCGCGGGACCGGCAGCGGCACAATCTCGCCGCTGGCAAGCAGGGCGGTGACAACTTCAGCGGGCGGCGTCGGCGGTTCGCGCACGTCCCACTGGCAGATGCGATAGCCGTTGCTGCGCTCGGCGTCGTCGAGATGGATATGGTCTTCGTGATAGCCGTCCGAGCCCGGTCCGAGCACGGTGGTGAACCGCGCGCAGGCGCTTTCGCGTAACCCCGCACGCAGGTCCTTCGGCGCGGTCATGTCTGTGAGCTTCATCATCTGACCATCGACGAGCGTGATCGCGCGCACGTCGATGGCATTGCCTTTGCCGTGCTCGCTCAGCTTGGCGCCGACCACGCGGTTGCGGCCGCGGCATTCATAGTCGTCATAGGTGTCGAGCACGCGTAGCGCAGTGCCGGCCGCCGCCACGCGCGGCGCCGCCTCCTCGCGGACCCAGGAGACCAGCGACTCCGCCATGCCGCAGCGAAGATAGGGCGCGGGCTTGATATCGACGCGCTTGCCATCGGCAAGCAAGACCGCGTCGACACGCAACATATCCCCGCCGCCGCAGGCGCCGGGACCGATCAGCCGGGGCATTGGAACAACGGTGGCGATCTTGGCCACCCGGTCGTCGCAGTCGGTCGGCTTGGCGGTGACCGCGTCACTGTCGAAATCGGGGCCGGCGGCCTCGCGGAAGGATTGCGGCTCGGCCCAGATCGGCGGGCGCGGGTGCGGCAGCGGAACCTCCTCGGCGGCGGCAATACCGCTGCAGGCGCCCGCCAGCCAGAGGATTGCGATGAGCTGCCTCATGGGCGCGATCTCACGGGTAAATGCGGCATTTCTACGGGTTACACCTATCACCTTACGAGACCGTTGCGTCGCCACGCGCGGTCGCTAACCTTACTCCCAACCGGCGAGGGGCCGGTCCAAAAGCCGTTAAAGCGACGCCTTGAGGGGAACGCCATGCTTGGATTGATGCAGGATTGGCCGCTGCTGCTTCACCGCATCATCGACCATGCCGCCAAATTTCACGGCGAGCGAAAGGTTATCACCCGCTCGGTCGAGGGGCCGATCGTCGAGACCAACTACAAGGATATCCGCACCCGCGCCATGAAGGTGGCACAACGGCTGGAGAAAGACGGCATCAAGTTCGGCGACCGGGTCGCGACTTTGGCCTGGAATACCTGGCGTCACCTGGAGACCTGGTACGGTATTCTCGGCATCGGCGCGATCTACCACACGGTCAACCCCCGCCTGTTTCCCGAGCAGATCGTCTGGATCGTCAATCACGCTGAAGACCGGGCGATGTTCGTCGACCTCACCTTCGTGCCGATCCTGGAAAAGATCGCCGACAGACTGCCGACCATCGAGCGCTATATCGTCCTCACCGACGCTGCGCATATGCCGAGGACGACGCTGAAGAACGCGGTCGCCTACGAGGACTGGATCGCGGAAGTGGACGGCGATTTCACCTGGAAGTCGTTCGACGAAAATACCGCCGCCGGCATGTGCTACACCTCCGGCACCACCGGCAATCCCAAGGGCGTGCTCTATTCGCACCGCTCCAACGTGCTGCACGCCTTCATGGCGGCGCTGCCGGATTCCAAGGGCATCGCCTCGCGCGACGTGGTGCTGCCGGTCGTGCCGTTCTTCCACGCCAACGGCTGGTCGCTCGCCTTCTCGACGCCGATGGTCGGGCGCCACGCTGGTGCTGCCGGGACCAAAGCTCGACGGCGCCTCGATCTACGAGCTGCTCAACACCTACAAGGTCACCTTCACCGCCGCGGTGCCGACGGTGTGGCTGATGCTGCTGCAGGACCTCGAGAAGACCGGCGGCAAACTGCCGCACCTGAAGCGCGTGGTGATCGGCGGCTCGGCCTGCCCGCGCGCCATGACCAAGACCTTCGAAGACAAATACGGCGTCGAGGTGGTGCACGCCTGGGGCATGACCGAGATGAGCCCGCTCGGCTCGCTCTGCACCATGAAACCGGAACACGCGGCGCTGACCGGCGAGGCGAGGCTCGACGTGCAGATGAAGCAGGGCCATCCGCCGTTCGGCGTGGAGATGAAGATCACCGACGACGCCGGCAAGGACCTGCCGTGGGACGGCAAGACCTTCGGCCGCCTGAAGGTGCGCGGGCCCTGCGGTCGCCAAGAGCTACTACAAGGGCGAAGGCGGCGAAGTATTCGAGAAGGACGGCTGGTTCGACACCGGCGACGTCGCCACCATGGACCGCTACGGCTACATGCAGATCACCGACCGCGCCAAGGACGTGATCAAGTCCGGCGGCGAATGGATTTCCACCATCGACCTGGAAAATTTGGCAGTCGGTCATCCGAAAGTGGCGGAAGCCGCCGCCATCGGTGTCGCGCATCCGAAATGGGACGAGCGGCCGCTTCTTGTGATCGTGCTCAAGAAAGGCGAGATCGCGACCAAGGAAGACATCCTCGCCTTCATGCAGGGCAAGATCGCCAAATGGTGGATGCCCGACGACGTGGCATTCGTCGACGAAATCCCGCACACCGCGACCGGCAAGATCCAGAAGATCACGCTACGCCAGCAGTTCAAGGACTACGTGCTTCCGACCGTGCAAGCGGCGGAGTGAGGGCGCATCGCCACATCCGTTCATTTCCGCTTTCGCGGGTACGAGCGGAGAAAAAATGCTGTCTTTGTCGACCTTTTACCGATAAACGCGCTCGAACGCGCCGCAAATCGAACTGGAGATGAAAATGCGAGCCTGCCTACGTGCGAGTGCCCTGGTGGCATTCATTCTCTTCACCGCCCTCAGCGGCATCTCTGTCGCCACATCGCAAACCGCCGGAAAAACCATGACCACAGCATCGGGACTGCAAATCACGGACAGCGTCGTCGGCACCGGCGCCAGCCCTAAGACTGGGCAGACCTGCGTCATGCACTACACCGGCTGGCTCTATCAAAATGGCGCCAAGGGCAAGAAGTTCGACTGATCGGTCGACCGCGGCCAGCCGTTCGAGTTTTCCATCGGCAGGCATCAGGTCATCGGCGGCTGGGATGAGGGCGTTTCGACGATGAAAGTCGGCGGCAAGCGCACTCTGATCATTCCGCCCGCGCTCGGCTATGGCGACAGGGGCGCCGGCGGCGTCATTCCGCCGGGCGCCACACTCATCTTCGACGTCGAATTGCTGGCGGTGAAATAATCAGGCCGCTCGCCGCCGTGTACGGGTCCGGCCTTCGGCCGGCTACTGGTTGTGAATGTCGGCGGCCTTGATGATCGGCCACCAGCGCGCGGCCTCGGTTTTCTGAAACGCGCGCAAGGCGTCCGGCCCCTGTCCCGCTTTCGGCACGATCTGCACGCCGAGCTCGGTCAGGCGTTTTTCGATTGCCGGGTCGGCCAGCACCTGCCGCATGGTGGCGTTCAGCTTCGCGATGACGTCGTCGGGCGCGCCGTGCCGGACCCACAGCCCGTACCACAGCGAGGCCTGAAAGCCGGCCAGTCCGGATTCGTCCGCCGTCGGCACATTCGGATAGGAGCCGGTGCGTTGCGACGAGGTGACAGCGAGCGGCTTGATCGCGCCGCCTTTCACCAGCCCGAGAAAATTCGAGGACGGCTCGATCATGAAATCGATCTGCCCGGCGGCGAGGTCCTGCATCGCCGGGCCGTTGCCGCGGTACGGCACGAACGCGAATTGCGTGCCGGTCTCCTTCTGGAAAGCAAGCCCCGCCAAATGCCCGGTGGCGCCGACGCCGGCCGTACCGACCGAGGCCTTGTTGGGGTTCGCCTTCAACCAGGCGATCAGTTCCGTGAGATTGTTGGCGGGCAGGTCCTTCTTCGCCACGATCAGCAGCGGCTCGCTGCCGATCATGATGACGGGATCGAGGTCCGCCAACAGATCGAACGGCAGATCGTAAAGGCCGCCGGTCAACATATGCGTGGTCGATGTCCCGATGCTCAGCGTGTAGCCGTCGGCGGAAGCGCGCATGACGCGGCCGAGCGCGATGGTGCCGGCAGCACCGCCGACGTTCTCGACCACTATCGGCTGGCCGAGGATTTCCTTCATCGGCTCGCTGAGCACGCGCGCCAGGATGTCGGTCGCGCCGCCCGCCGGGAAAGGCACCACCATGATGACTGGCCGCTCGGGATAGGATTGCGCGTATGCCGCCAGCGGCTGCGCCAGCATGGCGGCGGCAATGAACGCAAGGATTTTTCTTCGCAGCATCGCTCCCTCCCAATTTCATTGTTGAGACAAGCATAGCACGGCCTGTCCGCGCGGCCATCAGGGTGTGCGCAGCCTAGGCCGAAGCATCCTTCGCAACTGGATTGCGCAATATGCCGATCTTCTCAATCTGCACTTCGCAGACATCGCCCGGCTTCATGAAAATCGGCGGCTTGCGGGAAAATCCGACGCCGGCCGGCGTGCCGGTGGCGATGACGTCGCCGGGATGCAAAGGTAGAAATGTCGAAATGTAGGAAATGATTTTCGGAATTTTGAAGATCAGATCGCTGGTATGGCCCTGCTGCATGGTCTTGCCGTTGAGCACGAGCTTGATGCCGAGGCTATGCGGATCGCCGATTTCGTCCGCCGTGACCATCCAGGGACCGAAGCCGCCGGTAGCAGAAAAATTCTTGCCTGCCGTTACTTGCGTCGAATGGAATTGCCAGTCACGCATGCTGCCGTCGTTGAAGCAGGCATAGCCGGCGACGTGATCGAGCGCGACGCGCTCGTCGATCGAGCGCCCGCCTTTGCCGATGATGACGGCCAGTTCCGCCTCGTAATCGAATTGGTCCGAAACGTTAGGAACGAGCATCGGCGAATGGTGCCCGACCAGCGTCTCGGGAAAACGGATAAACAACGAGGGTTGCGTTGGCAGCGGCCGCGCCACGCCGACGGCCTGCACCTCCTTGAGATGATCGTGGTAGTTGACGCCCACGCAATAAAGATGACGCGGATGGCTGACGATCGGCAGGAATTCCACCGCCGCCAAGTCGGCGTCCGGCTTTTCTCCTTGCAGATCGCGCGCCGGCTTCAAAAGACCGCGCTCAAGCAGTTCGCGCAAGGTCCCGACACCGAGCCGCGATCCGATATCGACAATGCCGCCGTCTGTCACAACGCCGACACGTTCGGCGCTTTGCCACCTGTAGGAGAGAATTTTCATTTGCCGCCGTCATTGGTAAGCGTGGAGCCGATAGGATTATCAAGATTGCCACCTTGCCCGCCAGCCTTTATCCCTTCCCCATGAGCAGCCTCGAGGCAAACAGGACCGCGACGGACGGCGCACCGTCTTTGGGCGTAAGGTTCCTGGGGGCTCGCCGCTTCTATTGGCGGCTGCTCATCCGCGGCGCCGTCCTGCTGACGGTCACGCTCGGCATCTACCGATTCTGGCTCGCTACCGATATCCGCCGCTTCCTGTGGGCGAATACCGAGATCGCCGGCGAGACCCTGGAATATACCGGCACACCGCTCGAACTATTGCTCGGCTTTCTGGTCGCCATCGCCATCCTGATCCCGGTCTATGCCGCGTTCTTTGTGGCAGCGCTCGATCTCGGCATCTACGGGCAGGTATCCGGCGTGATCGGCTTCGCGCTGCTCGGCCTGCTCGGCCAATATGCGATCTATCGCGCGCGCAAATATCGGCTGACGCGCACGATCTATCGGGGCTTGCGCTTCCATCAGGAGGGCTCGCCCTGGCGCTATGCGGTGCGCGCGGTGCTGTGGTGGACCCTCACCGGGCTCACTTTCGGGCTGGCCTATCCGTTCCAGCTCGCCAGCCTGGAGCGCTACAAGATGCGCAATACGTTCTACGGCGATCTGGCCGGCCGCTTCGATGGCTCCGGTACCCGCCTGTTCCTGCGCGGCGCGGCGATGTGGTTTCTGGTGCTCGCCCCCGTCGCGATTGCGATCGGCGCGTTTTTCGAGACGTTGGACTGGAAGGCGTTCGGCGATGCCTTGGCACAAGGCGGCGACGACATCTTCAAACACATCGAGAGCGGAAATCCCGACATCGGCAGAGTGTTCGTGTTCGCCATGCTGATGGTGGGCGTAAGCGGCGCCATGGCTGTCCTGCTTTATCCGGCGTTCCAGGCGCTGGTGCTGCGCTGGTGGTCGTGCGGCTTGCGCTTCGGCGAGATCTCGATCCAATCGCGGCTGCGCACGCGGCAAGTTTACGCGGCCTATGCGCGATTCCTCTGGTTCGCGATCCTGTTCCTCATCGTGATGGCGATTGCCGGCTTTCTCGCCTTGGCGGTCGTGGGCGTCATTTTCGACGACAAGCCAAACGGCCAGGCCGCCGAAGTCGCGGCCACCGGATTGATGCTGGTCGGCTATGTGATCGCGGCGCTGGGGTTCTCGACCATCTATCGCGCGACCGTGATGCTTTCGCTCTGGCAGTTGGGCATGGAATCGCTGCATTTGAGCGGTCTATCGGCACTCGACCGGGTCAAGGCCGGCGGCAAGGCCTCCTCGGCGCTGGGCGAGGGCCTGGCCGATGCGCTTAATGTGGGCGGTTACTGATGCCGGAACGCGAACAAGCCACGACCTCCAGCGCCGGAATTTTTTTCGACGGCGAGACTAGCGCGCGCCATGAGGCGCGCGTAACGCTGACCCATTCCGCTTTGCGGATCGCCGGGCAAGATGGCGCGGTCTTGGCGGAATGGCCCTGCGACGAGATCGTCGGACTAACCGCGCCCGACAATGTGCTCCGCCTCGGGCGCCGCGGCAGCGATACGCTCGAGCGGCTGGAGATACTCGATCACGCTTTTGCCGCGGCCATCGACGCGCGCGCGGACCATGTCGATCGCACCGGCACACTGCAGCGCCGCCAGCGCATGAGCGTCATTGGCTGGAGCGTGATCGCGACCGCTTGCTTGCTGCTGGGTGGCTATTTCGGCGTGCCGGCGATCGCCGGACAGATAGCGCCGCTGGTGCCGGCCGTGCTCGACCGCAAGCTGGGCGATGCCGTCGACATCAAGTTGCACGACATGCTGGACAGGGACCATGCCGGCGCCGCTTTCGAATGCGGCACCGCCCCCTCCGAGCAGCATGGCCGCGCCGCGCTCGAAAAGATCGTGCGCCGGCTGGCGGCCGCCGCCGATTTGCCTTCACCGCTCCGCCCCGTGGTGGTGCGCCGGGCCGACCCCAACGCCATGGCATTGCCCGGCGGCAAGATTTATGTTTTCCGCGGTCTGATCGCCAAGGCCGACAGCGCCGACGAGGTTGCCGGAGCGATTGCGCACGAGATCGGCCATGTCGCCCACCGCGACGGAACCAAGGAGGTCTTGCAGGCCGGCGGCCTATCGTTCCTGTTCGGCATGTTGCTGGGCGATTTCGTCGGCGGCAGCGCCGTCGTGCTCGCCGCCAAGACGGTGCTGCAATTGTCGTATTCGCGCGAGGCGGAATCGAGAGCCGACGCCTACGGCGCGGAGCTGATGAACAAGGCCAACGGCAATGCAAGAGCGCTCGCGACCATGCTCGCCAAGATCGGCGGCGCGACCGAGCCGGGCATGAAAATTTTGCTCAACCATCCGGAGACCGCCGCGCGCGTGGCCGCGATCAACAAGATCGCCAACGCGCAGCCCGGCACGCCTTTCCTCAATGCCGCCGAATGGGCGGCGCTCAAACGAATCTGCGCAGGGACTTAAAGGTATGGTGCGACGACCCTTCAGTTACGAGCCGAAGTCGAAGCTCGCCACATGGTCGGGACGGCTGGCGCTGTTCGCGCTGGCGGTGACCGCGCTCTCCATAATCATCGTGCGCTCCGGGCTCCTGGAGATCGTGCCGTCGCTCGCGACCTTCGCCGCCGCCTTGGTATTTGCCGCCCTTGCCGTGCTGTTGTCGTTCCCGGCTTTCATCGTCATCTGGCGGCAGGGCAGCACCGGAATAGGCAGCGCCGTACTCGGTCTGTTTCTCGGGCTGCTGCTACTCGCCTACCCCGGCTATCTCGGTTATCGCGCCGTCAAGCTGCCGGCGATCTACGACATCACCACCGACACGGCCAATCCGCCGCGCTTCGATGTGCTGGCGCGCTCGCGTCCGCGCGAGCGCAACAATTATGCCGGCGCGCCGGTCGCCGATCTCCAGCGCGTAGCCTATCCCGACATAGCGCCGCTGGAGCTCGACGTGCCGCCCAAGGTCGCGTTCGACACCGCGCTGGCGCTTGCCACCAAGCGCAAATGGTCACTGGTCGATACCCGCCCGCTTGCCGCCGGGCGCCGCGACGCCGTGATCGAGGCGATCGCGCGCACGCCGATCATGGGCTTCCGCGACGACGTGGTGATCCGCGTGAGCCCCTTGGGGCAAGGCTCGCGCGTCGATATGCGCTCGGCCTCGCGTTTCGGCTACCACGACTTCGGCGCCAATGCCTCGCGCATCCGGTCATTTCTCGAGGACATCGACGACACGATCAGCGCGGCGCCGGAGCCGCGACCCCAGCCCGCCAATAAAAACCAACCGGCGTCCAAGCGCCCGGCCGATAATAAGAAACGCTAGACGGGTAAACGGTAAATTCCGTCGATGGCCGGCGGGCCGTCGGTCTCCACCACGCCGCGCGTTACCAGGTCTTCCATGTGCGCGAGCACCGACAGGCCGGCAGCGCCAGTCAGGCGCGGATCGATGCCGATATAGATCGCGCGCACGATGGTCGGAATATCGGAAGCGCCTTTTGACAGGCGATGCAGGATCGAATCCTCGCGTGCCTTGCGGTGCAGGATATAATAATTCACGAAGCGCGCGCCGTCGTTGATCGCCGGACCGTGGCCGGGAAAATAGATCTGCTCGGGGCGTTTCGCGAGCTTGCCGAGCGAGGCCATGTAGTCGCTCATGGCGCCGTCGGGCGGCGCCACTATCGAGGTTGCCCAGGCCATCACGTGATCGCCGGCAAAGAGCACGTTCTTTTCCTTGAACGCGTAGGCCATGTGGTTGGCGGTGTGGCCGGGCGTCGTCACGGCTTCGACGCTCCAGCCGTCGCCGGTGACGACCTCGCCGTCCTTGAGCGTAACATCGGGACGAAAATCGCGGTCGCCGCTACCCTCGAGCGGATTGTGCTCGCCGATATGCAACGGCCGCGCCGCGCGATGTATGCCCTCGGCATAGACGGTGGCGCCGGTAGCATGCTTGATCGCCGGCACCGCCGGGGAGTGATCGCGGTGGGTGTGCGTGACGAAGATGTGCGTCACGGTCTCGTTGCGCACGGCGTCGAGCAAGGCGGCGATATGCGCGGGATCGTCCGGGCCGGGATCGACAATCGCGACCTTGCCGCTGCCGATGATGTAGCTGAGGGTGCCCTTGAAGGTGAACGGCCCCGGATTATTGGCCATCACGCGGCGCACGCCGGGCATTACCTCGTCGGCCCGGTCGGGCGCGAGCTCGAGATTCTTGTCGAATGGAATGTCATCGCTCATGCCGCAGCAATG
>CAVUGR010000002.1:0-374139 GCA_963741115.1 uncultured Alphaproteobacteria bacterium
GCGCATCGTCTTACGGAAGCCGGACGCCATCCATATCGCGACCGAAGGGCCGATCGGGCACGCAGTGCGCCGCGTCTGCATGCGGCGCAAGGTGCCGTTCACCACCAGTTTTCACACTCGTTTCCCCGATTATCTCGCGAGCCGGCTGCCTATGCCGGAACGCTGGACGGCGGAAATCGCCTGGGCCTGGCTGCGCCGTTTTCACAGCCCCGCCGCGGCGGTGCTTGCGGCGACGCCGACGCTGGCTGATGAGCTGCGCACCCGCGGCTTCCACGACGTCAAACTGTGGCCGCGCGGCGTCGATGCGAATTTGTTCCGACCGCGCAAGGGTCTTAGCCTCAACCTGCCGCGGCCGATTTTTCTCACCGTCGGGCGGCTCGCGGTGGAAAAGAACGTCGAGGCGTTCCTGAAACTCGATCTGCCTGGCACCAAATTAATCGTCGGCGATGGCCCGGCGCGCAGCGCACTGGCGCGCGCCTATCCGCGAGGCAGTGTTCCTCGGCTCCCGCCAGGGCGAGGCGCTGGCGGAGATCTATGCCGCCGCCGACGTGTTCGTGTTTCCGAGCCGCACCGACACCTTCGGCCTGGTGCTGCTGGAGGCGCTGGCGAGCGGCGTGCCGGTGGCGGCCTTTCCGGCCGCCGCCCCGCGCGATGTGATCGGCGAGGCGCCGGTGGGCAGCCTCGATGCCGATTTGCAGCTGGCAGCCTTAAGCGCGCTGGAATGTTCGCGCGAGGCCTGCCGAGATTTCGCGCTACGGCTGACCTGGCAAGCCAGTGCGCGTATTTTCCTTCAGCATGTGACCGAGGGTGCGAAAGCCTGGCGCGACAAACCTCGCCGGATTGCGGCCTAGGCTGACCCGGATCAAGACGGCGGCACAAATAAGAGGCCGCCCAGCGGGGGCGGCCTCCTCGCATGTATTTATTTGCGGTTCGGTGCGACGCCTTCCACCGCGAAGATACGGAATTTCGCGTACTTGTCGCCGATCTTTCTCGCTTCCGTATAGGCCGGCGACTTGTAGGCGGCCATCGCCTTTTCCAGGCTTTCGAACTGGCTGATGATCACGCGTTTGGTGGCGGCGCGCCCTCGATCGCTTCGGTCTTGCCGCCGCGCGCCAGGAATTTTGCTCCGCCTGCATCCAAGGCCGGCCCCGCCTTCGGCAGGAATTCTTTCGTGTAGCCGTCCACATTGTTGACGTCGATTTCGGCAACGATAAACCCGGGCGGCTTGGCCTGGGCATGCAGCGTCTGCACGGCGGCAGCGCCGATGGCGATGCCGGCCGCGGCCGAAATTGCAACGACGTATTTTGTTTGCATTGAATCGTCTCCCCTCTGTTCAGATTGACGCCCCCGATTATACCGCACTTGCCCTCACGTGTCCCGCGGGCGTTACCGTCGCCGCATGGGCGCCCTCGACAACACTATCCTGCCGGACGGCTGCCGATATCGCGGCCGCGGCCAAACGCCTTGCCGGCGTGGCGGTGCGCACGCCGCTGATCAATGCGCCGGTGCTCGACGAGCGCTTAAGCGCGCGCGTGTTCCTCAAAGCCGAGACGCTGCAGCGCACCGGTTCGTTCAAGTTCCGCGGCGCCTATAACAAGATATCTTCGATTGCTGCGGAGCGCCGCGCCGCGGGCGTCGTGGCCTATTCGTCCGGCAATCACGCGCAAGGCGTGGCGGCGGCCGCCAAGCTGCTCGGCATGCGCGCGACCATCGTGATGCCGAGTGATGCCCCGCGTGCCAAACGCGAGCGCACGCTGGCGCTTGGCGCCGAGGTGGTGCCCTACGACCGCAACACGCAAGATCGCGCGGCGATCGCGCAAAAGCTCGTGAACGAGCGCGGCGCCACGCTGGTGCCGCCGTATGACGATCCGTTGATCATCGCCGGGCAGGGCACCATCGGCGTCGAGATCGTCGAGGATCTGGAGCGCCTGGGTCTGAAGCCGGAGATCGTCGTGGTCGGCGCGTCGGGTGGCGGGCTTGCCGCCGGCATTTCGCTCGGCGTCAAGGCGAGGGTGCCGTCGGCCAAGTTCTACACCGTCGAGCCGGAAGGCTTCGACGACACCGCGCGCTCGTTCGTAAGCGGGCGGCGCGAGGCCAATGCGAAGATGAGCGGCACCATCTGCGACGCGCTGATGAGCAATACGCCCGGCGAGCTGACGTTTCCGATCAACCGCGACCTGATCGGCGTCGGCATCACGGCAAACGACGCCGAGGTCGGCGCCGCGGTGCGCTATGCGTTCGAGGAATTGAAGCTGGTGGTGGAGCCGGGCGGCGCCATCGGGCTGGCGGCGCTGCTCGCCGGCAAGCTGGACGTCAAAGGCAAGGTCGTGGTCGGGATTTTGTCGGGCGGCAATGTCGACGTTGAGATGTTTGCGAAGTTGATTGCAGGCTAGCGCGATCAGCGGATCGGCAGATATTTCGGCCGTCGGGCAAAACGTTCGCGCAACAGCAAATAGACGCCTTTCAGGTTGTAGTAGATGCCCTGATAGTTCTGGGTCGAGAACCGGAATATATTGGCAGTTCTCTGCCCGGCGGCGTCGGTCTCGTAGCGGCCGCCGATATAGAGCGTGGCGTAGCCCCAGTCGAACGAAAACAGGTTCATCAGCGCGTCGGAATCCTGCTTGCATACCGGCGCGTTCTCGAACCGTTGCCCTTGGTCAGCCGCTCGCTTTTGCCATCGTCCCAGGTGACGGAGACTTCGCCGACTTCCTCGGATTTGTTGGTGGCGATTATCTCGATCTTGGTGGCGGTCGCGGCATTGACAGCGGCGCTCACGCCGACGAGCGAAGCGCACAGCAACAAGCCGACAAGCGGGTGCGGGATATTCATTTTTGGAGCCTATCGCCACAAAGGCATCAGGTAAACAGCGCGATGCGCTCGCCCTCGCTCAGCGCCATGATCGCGGCGAGCGGATCGACAGGAGGCAGTAAAACCGTCGCGGCCGGCTGCGCGCGCGACGCCGGTGTCTGTTCGACGAGTTTCATCTCGGGCGGCGCGCTTTCGAAGACGTTCACCTCCGGTATGTTCGCGACGCTTTCGGCGATTGCCGGTGCATCGTCTTCTCTGAAAAGCGGCTCCCATTTCGGGTCCACGTCGGGGCTGGCTTTTTCGGGATCGCTCACCAAGACAATGGAAGGTGGCTGCGCGTCGGCCGGTGAGGGGATCGGCAGTTCCGGTTCGTCGGGAACTTCCACGATGGCGAGATGCGAGCCCGCGGGCTCGTTCAGCGGTTCTGCCGGCAGGGCGGATGCGCCGAGCCCATCGCCGGTTGGTGGCACCGCTTGCGCATTGGCTTCGGCCATTTCCTCAATACGGCGTTCCAGAAGATCGAGCAGGCCGGCGATTTTTGCCGCCCGAGCCGGCAGGGGACGCGCGTCGATCTGCGGCCGCGCCGAGCGGATCGTCTCCAGCAGCGCGCGCAACTCCTGTTGCAACTGTCCAGACGGCGCCGGCCGCTGGCTGGCGACCATCGCCTCCAGCCGCGCCAGTGCGGCGAGCAGCACTTCGGTGTCGGCATTGCGGTTGCGCCGGGCATATTCGGCCAGGAACGCGCGGCCGCGCGCGCTCTCCGACAGTGCCGCGAACACGGTCTGGTAGGCGGCCTCGGTTGATGGCTCCCCCCGTTCCTGGGCGAGCGCGACGATCTGGTTCGGCATGTGCAATCCCTGGCAGCCGAGTTTATCAATTAGCCTGCTTGATTCGGCTAGAGCACGATCCAGAAAAGCGGGAACCGGTTTTCGGAAAAGATCATGCTCGAACAAAATGTTAGGGCATGGTTCTGATTCAATCCGAGAGAATACGGCTGTAACGCGCAATAGGAATGGGGCCGGGATGCGGTTTGTTGCCCAAATCGGCTTTGCGCCGCGGCTGGCGGCGCTTTATGGCGCCTTCTTCATCGTGGCCGGCATCAGCCAGCCGTTTCTGCCGGTCTGGCTGAAGGCCAAGGGGCTCGACCCCGGCAGCATCGGCGTCGTGCTGGCGGCGCCGATGTTGCTGCGGATATTGGCCATACCGTTGGTCATGCGCGAATCCGACCGGCGCGATGTCTTGCGCGAGGCCATCGTGCTGACAAGCTGCCTGAGCGTTGCCGGTTACGCTCTGCTCGGGCTGTCGGACGGCGTCGTTCAGATCCTGATCGCTTACGCGCTCGGCTCGCTCGCCTTCTCGACCATGATGCCGCTTTCCGAGACCTACGCGTTCAAGGGTCTGACCGTGCGCGGTCAGGCCTATGGCCCGGTGCGGCTATGGGGCTCGGCGACCTTCATCCTCGGCACTTTCGCCGCCGGTTTTGCGCTCGATCTCATTCCGGCGCGCCATATCATCTGGATGGTGGTGGCGGCGGGCGTATTGAACGCGCTTGTGGCCTCTGCGTTGATGCCGGTTTCAACCGCCGTGCCGGTAACGAGCGGGGCGCAGCCGCCGCGCCGCAGCCTGTTGCGTGATCCGGCCTTCATCGCGGTAATGGCGGCTGCAAGTTTGATCCAGGCTAGCCACGCGACCTATTACGGCTTCTCGGCGTTGGCATGGCGCAGCGCCGGTCTCGACGGCATGACCGTCGCAGGCCTGTGGGCGCTGGGCGTGCTGGCGGAGATCGTGCTGTTCGGATTTTCCGGACAGCTGCCGCCGTTCTTTCAGCCGACGGTGCTGCTGATGATCGGCGCCCTGGGCGGCGCCTTGCGCTGGTCGGTGATGGCGCTCGATCCGCCGGTCACGCTGCTGCCGTTCCTGCAGCTGCTGCATGCGCTGACATTCGGCGCCACCCATCTCGGCGCGCTCGGCTTTGTCGCGCGCCATGCGCCGGCAGAACAAGGCGCGACCGCGCAAGGCTATCTCACGATCGCGCTCGGCGCGGGGATGGCGGGCGCGATGACGCTGTCGGGATTGTTGTATGCGGTGTTCGGCAGCCGCGCCTATGCGGCGATGGCGCTAGCGGCGATAGCTGGCGGCGCTTGCGCTTTCGTAGCGCAGCGGGCGCGGGGCGGCGTGGCGGCGCTCTGAGCGCGCCTGTACGTGCTCGGTGCCACTGTCGCAGCTCGCCACGACGCCGCCGAGATCGTTGCCTTCCAGAAAGATCATCCGGCGCGACAGGCCGCCATGCTGGCTGATCCAATGCCGCACCGACGTCGGATAGATATTCCAAAGCGCCTGTGTGCCCAACGGGCTGGTGACCGGATGCCCGCTATCGTCGGGCATCCACGCGGCGTGAAAGCCGAACCGCGCGCGCGGCGTCGCGCAGACGCGGCTGCGCGGAAGCAAGCCGAGCACTAGCGTGCAGGCCGACAGGCAATCGCCGTCGACGACGACGTTCTCGCCGGTGGAGCGCAACATGGCGAAGGCTTGCAGGTAGTGACCGATCTGGCCGCCGCGGTCGGAGGCGATGCGCATGGTAGCGCCGGCGGGGCTCACCGACGCAGACGTGACGCCGCTTGCCAGCATCACGGCGACGCATAACACTCGGCACCGAATACGCATGACCCCGTCCCCGTTACCGACGCCTCGTCGATACTCCCCCGAGGCGATCTTGGCCCAAGTCTATGCCGAACGGGAGGCCGGCGGAAAGGCCTGGTTAACCAAAACAGTGGGAAGAATTCGTCAATAAAAACAGGTGCTTGGGGAGGAAGGCGGGGCCGGGACCGGGAACTTTTCAGCCCGAGGATACGGCGGCGCAAGCATGGCTCGAAATCATTCCACAGAAAATCCGTGGCAATCAGCCCCACAGCTCAGGCGAGGGCGGATAGACCATGCTGCCGTCATAGCGCAGTCCGCCGCCGCGATCCTTGGCCAGCAGCAGCGGGCCATCGAGGTCGACAAAGCGCGCCGACTGCGCCAGCAGAATCGCCGGCGCGACGCTAAGCGATGTCGCCACCATCGAGCCGGCCATGATGACAAAGCCGAGCCGCTGCGCCTCCGCCACCATCGCTAGCGCCTCGGTCAGCCCGCCGGCCTTGTCGAGCTTGATGTTGACCGCGTCGTATTTGCCGGCAAGCGCGGCCAGCGAGGCGCGGGCGTGCGCGCTCTCGTCGGCACAGACCGGGATCGGCCGCTGGATAGTGGCAAGCGCCTGGTCGTGGTTTTCCGGCAGCGGCTGCTCGACCAGCACAACGCCGGCTTTGGCGCAGGCGGTGAAATTGGCGGCTAGATTGCGGTCGTTCCAACCCTCGTTGGCGTCGACGATCAGGATCGCATAGGGCGCCGCTGCGCGCACAGCGGCGATGCGCGCCGGATCGCCGCCATCCTCGTCATTGCCGCCGAGCTTGATCTTGAGCAGCGGGCGGCTTGCAGCCTTTACGGTGGCCTTGGCCATATCGGCCGGTGGGCCCAGCGAGATCGTGAAGGCGGTGGTGACCGGGCGCGGCGCCGCGAGCCCGGCGATTTCATGCACGGCGAGTGTGCTGCGTTTGGCCTCTAGGTCCCAGAACGCGCAATCGAGCGCATTGCGCGCGGCCCCGGCAGGCATGGCCGTCTGCAAACCTGGGCGATCGAGGCCCGCCGCCAGCCGCGGCCGCATGGCCTCGATGGCGGCGGTGACATTCTCGACGCTTTCGCCATAGCGCGAATAAGGCACGCACTCGCCGCGGCCGCGAGCCTTGCCATCGCCCAGTTCGGCGACGACAACAGTAGCTTCGGTTTTGGCGCCGCGGCTGATTGCGAAGGAGCCTGCAATCGGCCAGCGTTCGACGGAAAGCGAAAGGGTCAGGGCTGGGTTCAAGGAGTTGGGGATATCCAATGGAATGCGGCTGCGAGGAAACCTTCGACAGGTTCATATGCTTGGGTCAAGTATGGCCTGGCGTTTTTTCCTGCCCGCAGCGGCGGGAAGCTAGCGAAATCAGAGGCTTGACGAGAGGCTTGGTCGGATGAGCGGCGCATTGCTTCAAGGTACCGCGCAAGGCGACCGGCTCAAGCTGGCCGCCGCCGGGGCATGGACCTCGGCCAATGCCCGCACGTTGGAAGGGCTGATCGATAGCGAAACACGGCGCAGCGGCAAGCTCAAGCGTGTCGACATCGACATGGCGCAGGTCGAGCGCCTCGACACCTTCGGCGCCTGGCTGCTGGAGCGGCTGCAGCGCGGCTTTACCGCGCGCGGCTGCGAAACCAAGGTGGTGGGGCTGCGCGAAGACTATCGCGCGCTGATCGACGAATTGCACGGCGTCAAGCTCGGCACCGTGACCGAGCATCGCGACAGCCAGTTCAGCTATGCGCTCGCTTCGATCGGTCTGAATATCGTTGCGGTCGGGCATTCATTGGCGGCGATCGTCAACATGCTGGGCGCGCTCATGGTGGCGCTTCTGCGCGTTCTGGCGAAGCCGCGCAGTTTTCGTTTCACTTCGCTGGTGCACCAGCTCGACAATGTCGGCTGGCGCGCGGTGCCGATCATCCTGCTCATCTGTTTCCTGATCGGTTGCATCATCGCGCAACAGGGGCTGTTCCATTTCCGCAAGTTCGGCGCCGATATCTATGTGGTGGACATGGTCGGCATCCTGGTGCTGCGCGAGCTCGGCGTGCTGGTGGTCTGCATCATGGTGGCCGGCCGCTCCGGCAGCGCCTACACCGCCGAACTCGGCGCCATGAAGATGCGCGAGGAGATCGACGCCCTGCGTACGATGGGCTTCGACCCGATCGAGGTGCTGATCCTGCCGCGCATCGTGGCGCTCATCATTGGCGTGCCGATCCTGACTTTCCTGGGCTCGATGGCGGCGCTCTATGGCGGCGGTCTGGTGTGCTGGCTCTATGGCGGCATCGATCCGGACATTTATCTGCAGCGGCTGAAAGAGGCGATCAACCTCGACACCTTCAAGATCGGCATGATCAAGGCGCCGTTCATGGCGCTGGTGGTCGGCGTGGTGGCCTGCGTGGAAGGCCTGGCGGTGAAGGGCAGCGCGGAATCGCTCGGCATGCAGACCACCGCCTCGGTGGTGGAGTCGATCTTCCTGGTGATCGTGCTCGACGGCCTTTTCGCCATCTTCTTTGCCTCAATCGGGATGTGAATGATGGCGAAGGCGGGCAAGGAGACGGTGATCGAGGTACGCGATCTGGTGGCGGGTTTCGGCGATCACGTCGTGCTCGACCACGTCGATCTCGACGTCTATCGCGGCGAGATCCTCGGCTTCGTCGGCGGCTCGGGCGCCGGCAAATCGGTGCTGATGCGCACGATCATAGCCCTGTTGCCCAAGCGCTCCGGCACCATCAAGGTATTCGGCGTCGATATGGCGGCGGCAAGCGAAATCGAACGCCAGGCGGTGGAACGGCGCTGGGGCGTGCTGTTCCAGCAGGGCGCGCTGTTTTCTTCGCTCACGGTGCGGGAAAATCTGCAATTCCCGGTGCGCGAATATCTCGATTTGCCGCAAGGCCTGCTCAACGAGCTGGCAATCGCCAAGCTCAAGATGGTCGGCCTCGACGCCAGTGTGTGCGAGAAGTTTCCCGCCGAACTGTCCGGCGGCATGACCAAGCGCGTGGCGCTGGCCCGCGCGCTCGCGCTCGACCCGGAAATCGTCTTTCTGGACGAGCCGACCTCGGGGCTGGACCCGATCGGAGCGGGCGATTTCGACACGCTGATCGCCACGCTGCAACGCACGCTCGGGTTGACCGTCTTCATGGTGACGCATGACCTCGACAGTCTGCATACCGTGTGCGACCGGATCGCGGTCTTGGCCGACGGCAAGGTGATCGCGGCGGGCACTATGGACACGATGCTCGCCTCCGAGCATCCTTGGCTGAAGGCCTATTTCCATGGGAAGCGGTCGCGGGCGGATCAACCGAAAACGAAAGCCAAGGCCTAGCGCATGTTCGTAAGCTATTGCGCGGGCGGGGAAATTAGAGTCAGGATTCTGACGCAATAAGGCGTGAGCCTGGAGCCGGCGGCCGATGGAAACCCGAGCCAATTATATGCTGATCGGCGCCTTCACGCTGGCCGTGGTAATCGGCGTGTTCGGCTTTGTCTATTGGTTCCAGAATATAGGCGGCACCGGCGAGCGGGCCATCTATCAGGTGCGGTTCGACGGTTCGGTGTCGGGGCTTCGCACCGGCGGCTCGGTGATGTTCAACGGCATCCGCGTCGGCGAGGTTACCGGCCTGACGCTCAATGAGGATCGGCCGCACGAGGTCACCGCCACCATCTCGATCGATAAGAAGGTGGTGGTGCGCGCCGACACCGAGGCAAGTCTGGAATTCCAGGGGCTCACCGGCATCGCCGCGCTTGCGCTCAAAGGCGGCAGTCCCACATCGACGCGGCTGCAAGGCGACAAGGCCAACCCGCCGCTGCTGATCGCGCCGTCCGGTGCGACGCAGGACGTGATGACGGCCGCGCGCGACGCGCTGCGCCGGGTCGACCAGCTGATCGCGGATAACCAGAAGTCGTTCAAGAGCGCGCTCGACAATATCGACAAGTTCAGCGGAGCGCTCGCGCGCAATTCCGATCGCGTCGATAGCGCGCTCCAAAACATCGACAAGTTCAGCGCAGCGCTGGGGCGCAATTCCGACCGCATCGACAAGATCGCCGAGGGCCTGCAAAATCTCACCGGCGGGTCGGACGGCAAGGGCGGCCAGATCAACGATGCGGCGATTTCGGTGCGCCGCCTGTCCGATACATTGTCGTCGGACGCCCACCGCACGCTGGGGACGATCGACCGGGCGGTGAAAAATCTGGATGCCAATCCGAGCCGGTTGATCTGGGGCGGCCCGCCGCCGACGCCGGCTCCTGCGGCAACGCCGCAGCGGAAGAAACGCTGAAGTAAAAAAAAACGGGCGCCCAGCAGGGCGCCCGTTTCGCAATTCAGTCGCCACCGATCAGTCGAACCGTCCGGCCGCGTGCGCCAGCATGGTGTAGACCTTGCCGGTTTCCGAGGTGAGATAAGTGCGTGCCACCACCTGGCCGCGGTCGTCGCGCGAGACTTCGTCGAGCAGGCGCTCGAACTCGCCGATATAGCGGTCGACCGTCAGTTTGAATTCGCGGTCGCCGCGGTATTTCTTGCGGATCTCGTCGAAGGCCTGCTGACCCTGCAGCGTATAGAGCCTGCGGGTGAAGACGTTGCGTTCGCCGCGCTTATAGCGATCCCAAAGATCGGCCGCCGCGTCGTGGTCGATCATGCGCGCGATGTCGACCGACAGTGAATCCAGCGACTCGATGCTGTGCCGGGCGCTGCGCTCCTCGGGCGGGCGCGCCGGTTCGCGCATCGTCTCGCGTACGGGTTCGCGTGCCGGTTCGCGCGGGAATTCGCGCGCCGGTTCCGATTCCTCGCGCGAGGCGCGGCTGAGCAGATCGGTGAGCCAGCCGCGCGGCGTCGATTGCACGGGGCTGAGCGCGGGCGCTTCGGCGCGGCGCGCGGCGGGTGCGTAGCCGCCGACGTCGCTGCGCGGCGCCTGACGCGGCGGCAGCATTTCGCCGCGCGGCGGCAGATCGGAACGGCCGCCGACAATGGCCAGCGTCGGCTCTTCGCGTTGCCGGCGCACCGGCTCGACAACGTCGAGATTGCGGCCGTGGCGGGCGACGATGCGATTGAGCTCGGCCAGCGCCTCGATCTGGTCGACGATCACTCGGCGCATCTGGGCCGTGCTCTCGGCGGTCTCGTGCGGCAGCTCAAAGACGCCGCGGCGCAGCTCGGTGCGGGTGGCTTCCAGCTCGCGCTGCATTTCAATCGCCATCTGCTTCATGCCCTGCACGAGGTCGGCAAAGCGATCATTGGCGTCGCGGAACAGCGACTCGGTGTCGACGAGTGATTTATCGGCGATCGCCCGGGAGGCTTCGCGCGCACGTTCGTATTGGTCGTTGATCGCACGCGTGCCTTCGGCGCTGCTCTCGGATACCACGCGGGCGACTTCGCGCGCGCGGGTGGAGGCCGCCTCAAGCGACTCGTCGAGCAGCCCCGAAAAACGCGTGAGCCGCTGATCGAGGTCCTCGGTGCGGATGTCCAGTGTTGAGACGAGCGAATCGAGCTGCACGCGGCGCTCGTTGACGCTGTCGTCGGTGCGCTGGTTGCTGCGCTCGACCAGCTCGACCGCCTTGGTAAGTTCGCGGCCGTGTGCGTCGAACTGACCGGCCAACTGACCCAGATCGGTAATGACGTGTGCGGTGATCTCGCGGAAGTTAGTGATATTGCCTTCGACCCGATCGGTGGCGCTGTGGGTCGAGGCGCTGACCTCGTTCATGGCGTTGACGAATTCGGCCACCCGCAGCATCAAGGTATTCTCGAGCGCGCTCATGTTCTCGTGCGAGCCGCTGAGCACTTCTTGCAGCATGATATTGGCTTCGCGCAGCCGCTCGAACAGCGAGGTGGCGTCGGAGCGCAGCATATTGTGCGTTTCCATCATCTCGCTGACAGTGGCGGTCGCGGTTTCCTTCGACTGCTCGATCGCCTTCTGCGCGGTCTCGTGCAGTTCGTTCAACGTGCGGGTTACCGAATTACTGGCGGTCTCGCCTGCGGTATTGATCACGCGCGTGATCTCGGTGCTGTTGTCCAGCATGGTGCGGGTGAAGGCGAAGCCTTTCTGCTCGATCGATGCCACGGCGGCGTCGGTGGCCTTGATGATCTCGCCGGCGAACTCGTGGCCCTTCGCGGTGATGGCGGAGAGAACGCCGCCGCTGCGGTCGGACAGCACCGTGGTCATTTCGGTGGTGCGCTTGGTGACCGCGTTGGCGATCTCGTCGGCCTTGCCGACGACGTTGCGGGCGACCTCTTCGCTCATTCCGGTCAACGTGCGCTCGGCCTCGCCGGCGCTGGTGCGGATGGCGTCGGTGGTGGAGAGCGCAAGCGCCCCGAGCGAGCGCTCGGCTTCCGCGGCGTTGACCTTGATCACCTGGCTAAGCTGCTCCATGCGCGAATTGAGCGCGTCGGCGGCGGCCTTGGTGCGGCTCTCGATCTGATTGGTGACGGTTTCTGCGCGCCCGACCAGCAGTTCCTCGAAACGGCCGATGCGGCTGTCGAGCGTGTTGGCGACTTGCAGCGCGCGCGCGCCCAAAGTCTGTTCGATGTCGGCGGTCTTGGCGCCGATGGTATCGGCCACTTCGGTGCCGCGCGCGGTGATGGTGCCGGCAACCTCGCTGATGCGCTTGTCGAGGGCGCTGATGACGTCTTTGCCGCCTTCGGTCAGGGTCTTGGACAACCCGGTGACGCGCGAATCGATCACGCCCTCGAATTGCGAGAGCCGCTGGTCGAGATTGCTGTTGAACTCGCTGGTGCGGCCGGTCACGCGCTGGTCGAAGGTGTCGATGTAATTGCGCATCGCCTCGGTCACGTCCTGGGTGCGCTGGCCGAGCCGTTCGACCAGTTCGCCGCCATAGGTCTTCACCGTGCGGTCGAACTCGGTCATGTGGCGGGTGATCAGGGCGCCGAGCGTGGTGGAATCGCGCGAGATCTTCTCGGTCAGCTCGGTGCCGCCATGGCTGAACATGTCTTCGAAGGCTTGCAGGCGCGCCGCCAGCATATCCTTGACCGCGTCGCCGCGGTTGTTGAGCGCGGTCACCAGCGCTTCCGCGCTGTCGCGGAAGGTGTCGGCGACGGTGCCGCCGCGGCTTATGATGGTGTCGGTGATGCGCGAGCCGGTCTGCTCAAGCTTGGCGACCACGTCGCCGCCGCGCAGGCTCAGATCGAGGACGACTGAATCGCCGGTGGAGCGCAGCGTCGAGTTGACCTCGTCGGCGCGCGAGGCGATCGATTCGGCCATGCGCGCGCCGGTGTCGGTGATGGCGTTGGTGAACTGCTCGGAGCGCCCCGCCATTGACTCGATGGTCAGCGCCGCCTTTTGCGCAAAGCCCTGCGCGACCTGGTCGAGCCGCGCGGTCATCATCTGCTGCAGGCGGGCGGCGAGATCGGCGAAATCGTCGTGCACATGCTCGGTCTTGAAATTGAGGCTGGCGGACAGACGGTCGCTGGCCGAGCCGATGGCGGTGGTGGCCTGGTCGCTGGAGGTCTCCAGCCGATCGAGCAGGGTGCTGCCGCGCTCGGTCAAGGCATCGATCATGGAATCGCCGGCATGGCCGAGCGCCAGCGTGATGTGCTCGCCTTTCTCGGTGAGCGAACGGGTGACGCGCTGCGCCACTTCGTTGACCTTGTCGGCGACCAGGTCGCCGACCGAGGTGATGTCGTGGGCGAGGTCGAGGTGGACGCTGGCAATGGCGTTACGCACCTGCTCGGCCTGGCTAACCAGCGTCTCGCGCTGGTTGGTCAATTCGCTGAGCAGATCGCGAATTCGTACTTCATTGTCGTTGTAGGCGCGCTCGAGCGCGGAGACTTCATTGTGCACCAGCGCTTCCAGTTCGGCCGCGCGGGCTAACGCTCGCTCCACGCCGTCGCCCATGGCGGCGACTTCGCGGCGCACGGCCTGGCCGACCGTCACGATCGACTCGCGCGCGGCGGTCTCGGGCTGGCTCAGCCGCATGGCCACTTCAGCCATGGTCTCGGCCACCAGGCGCATGTCCTGGGAGCGGATGAACATGTGGGCGATCACGAAAAGGATGATCACCGGCAAGGCGATGCCACAGGCGGCGGCGATGACGCCGGCCACACCGACGTTCGGGTTGGCGAGTTCGATGCCGCCCATCACGGCGGCGGCAAGCCCGAAAATGACCCAGACGGCGGAGGCGCCGGCGGCGACGAGGTAGGGGAGGCGAGTCTGGCGGCGGCGTAGCGCCTGCAGGATCTGACCGATATTGGCGCGGTCGTCATTGGCGGCGCGGCGCGGCGCGCCATCCTCGGTGTCGAACAGGTCGGCAGTGGCGGCCGGCGTTTCGCCCTGACCGGCATCGGCGGACGATCCGTTGATCGCTACGGGTCGCGGCTCGGCCTGGCGGACGCTGAGGGCTTCCTGGATGGCGGAGAGTGCCTCTTCGGTCGCGTCCTTTGTGGCGTCTTTGGATTTCTGCGGGATGTTCGCCATTTCGGTCGTCGCCTTGCTTTACGCCGGACTACTGTCGCGGCCCATACCGTTACGATCAGCGGGCCGCGCCACGAGCGCGGGAACCTTCGCAAGCCGCGGAGTGCGCGCGAACTTGCTTAATTACGTACGTTTTGCCTCAGGCTTTGATCCTATCGCCTTGGCATTGCGAAAGAAACCACACCGGGCAGGAGTTTTTCATCATCGTTAACTCGCTGTTAACCATGGCAAATGCGGCTCCGGCGGATGGCGATCGGCGAAATATGGAGGGCGAATTGCGGCTCCGGTGCGGCTACCGCGCTCTTTCGTGCGCCCGAACGGGCGCGGTTAAAACCTCCTTAACCATGGCCTGATTTGCTCACCTCGAGCGCGCGTGGACGGTCCCGCATTTACCTCGATTTTGCCTCGCGCGCGTCAAACTCTCCTTGCAAGAGGAGACCGTAGAGGACGTAAGAGACAGCATGGCGCAGCTTGCGATTTTGACACCAGATCCGGTACCGGCGCAGCCGATGCAAACGGCGGCGGCGATCGACCGCGGCCATCTTGCGCGCATGACCTTCGGCGATCGCGGCCTCGAACGTGAACTGCTCGAACTGTTCGACAAGCAAGCCGGCATCCTTTTGGTGCGCATGCGCGCCGGCGGCAGCGCGGCGATTTTCGCCCTCGCGCATACCTTGAAAGGTTCGGCCTCCAGCATCGGCGCGCAAGGCGTGGCCCGCGCCGCGCAAGCGGCCGAGCTTGCCGCCCGCGCAACGCCGGCCGAATGCAGCCACGCGGTCGAGGCCCTGGCCGAAGCGGTGGAAGAGGCGCGCGCGCTGATCGCGGTGCTATTGCGCGAGCACTGAGCGGCAAAATCCAGCATTGAAGCTATGGCGCGCCCCGCCGAATGACTATATACGGGGCGCCGCGCTAATTCCGGCGCAGCCATATCCCGCCATTCGCCCGCCATGCCGAAGATCACCTACATCGATTCCAGCGGCACCTCGCGCACGGTCGAGGCGGAAGTCGGCGCGACCGTGATGGAGGTGGCGATCCGCAACAATATTCCTATGATCGAGGCGGAATGCGGCGGCGCCTGCGCCTGCGCCACCTGCCATGTCTATGTCGACGAGGCCTGGCGTGCCAAAACCGGCGAGCCCTCGCCGATGGAAGAGGACATGCTCGACTTCGGCTACGACGTGCGGGAAAATTCGCGGCTGTCCTGCCAGATCAAGGTCACCGACGAACTCGACGGGCTGGTGGTGACGACGCCGGCGAAGCAGGCTTAACGTCTCGACTTAAGCGCCGCGATACTTCCATTGCTCAAGCCGCGCTATTGCCTCTTGCGTCAAAGGACGCGCGCGGCGGCTGCCGGTGTCGAGCATCACCAAGGTCGCGCGACCGGCGGCAGCGCACACATCGGCGTGGAAGATCGTCTGCACGACCGTAAACGAACTGCGGCCGAGCACGGCGAGCGCGGTGCCGATCTCCACATTGCCCGGCCAGCGCAGTTCGTGCAGGAAATCGATCTCCTGACGGACCAGCACGAAAGTCGCGTTCGGCACCCCGATGCCGAGATCGGGGCCGCGAAACATGGCGACGCGGCCCGACTCGAAATAGGTCGCAAACACCGCGTTGTTGACGTGGCCCTGCGGATCGAGATCGGCGTAACGGATGATGTCGGTCACACGGTGCGGGCAGTCGGCAAGTTGCGGCACCGGTTGCCGCGGTCGCGCGGATTGTTCGTTCACGGATCACCTCTCTGACGGCTCATGGCGCTCCCTGACATTTGTCGCCGTCAGGGGGAGGCGGGTTCATGATCGGCTTAAGGCTTCATCCCGGCCGGCGCGACGATCGAGGATTTGAGCCCCATGTCGTCGAGCGCGCTACGCACCAGGCCCGCGGCCTTGGCTTCCTCGATGAAGGCACTGACATAGGCGAGCGCCGCTGGCTTGCCTTTCGGCACACAGACCGCCGTGGTCGAGTTCAGGAATGCGTCGGGGAGTACTCGCGAGCCCGGAATCTTTGCGACCAGCCCGCCCAGAGACTCGCGCGACAACGCGATGGCTTCGATCTTGCCCTCGTTCATGGCGGCGGTCGCCACATCGACGCCCTTGAACTGGATATGAGTAGCCTTCGGCGTGGATTTGACCGCGGCGCGGAAAGTCGCGGTGTTGGCGACGCCGCCAATGCCGATGCCTGCAGCATCCGCGTCCTTCACCGATTGCAGCTTGGAGCCGGGCGCCACCAGAAACGTGCTTTGCAGCAGGTGATAGGCATTGCCGAAGTCGACGAATTTCTTGCGCTCGTCGTCGACCGGCAGGAAGGCAACGTCCCATTTATTGTCGGCGGCCGAATTCTGGATCTCGCCCGACGCATTATGCGGCACGATCTCGGCTGGCACGCCGAGCTTCCTGGCGAGCGCTTGGCCGAGCGTGACCGCGACGCCCTTGAAGCCGTCGCCGTCTCGAATCGCGAATTGCGCGGAAGGCGAGGGCGCGACCGCGATCGCAATGCGAAGCTTTCCGGTGGGAGCGAGTTGTTGCGACACGGCAGCATCGGCCATCTTGGCACTCCAAAGCTATCGGCGACGAACGTCGCTGTTCGACTTTGGATAGCACATTCGATTTGCTATTTCACGCCGCCGCGCTCTTTGGATGGTATCAACTGGCGGCAATAGGAAATGATCTGACAAAGAAGCTCTCACGCCAAGTAATAAATCCCGAAGATCACGAAATTCAATTCGACCACATTTTTCAATATAGGAAGATGAATATCGAGCTGAAACAATCCCCTTTCGTCCGTGAACTGAAGCACCCACAAACAGAGCAGCGAAGCTGCCGTCATGCCTCTAAATAGACCGACGCCGTATGATCGAAACACGGTTTGCGGCAATGCTAATTCGAGCACGACCCGCACCAACAGTGCGGTGATCGCGAGAGTGCTGGTGACCAAGATTGTTTGCGTGACGATATCTATGTTCGACTGGCCGAAGTGAAGGGCAGTCAACGCCGCTTCGTAACTCGTATTCGGCGGCCAAATGAAACTCTTGATCTCTGCCGTTGGATTCAGGAACTGCGCAGGGAAAATGCCGAAATAGACGAGAAACAAGTTGAGCGAAGCTGCGCCCAAAGAACCAAAAAGTATCCAGTCTGTGTAGGGGAGGATTTACACGCGTTATCGGCGCAGGAGGGTCTGACATTTTTTGCTACGGCTTCATCCCGGCCGGCGCGACCTGGGAATTTTGGAGGCTCATGGCGTCGAAGCTCTTGCGCACCAGGCCGGAGGCCTTGGCCTCTTCGATGAACTGGCTGACGTAAGCGAGCGCCTCCGGCTTGCCCTTGGGCACCGCCACCGCAGTCGACGAATTGAGGAAGCCGCCGTCGAGAATGCGCGAGCCGGGGATTTTCGCGGTCAGCCCGGAGAGCGACTCGCGCGAGAGCGCGATGCAATCAATCTGGCGCTCCTTCATGGCGGTGATTGCGGCGTCCACGCCCGGCACGGTCACGAAGGTCGCCAGCGGCGCGGTGCGCTGGGCGGCGCGGAAGGTCGCGGTATTGGCGACGCCGCCGATCCGCACGCCGGCGGCATTGGCATCCTCGACCTTGTTGAGCTTGGCGCCGGGCGCCACCAGATAGGTGCTTTGCAGCAGGTGATAGGCGTTGCCGAAATCGACAAATTTCTTGCGCTCCTCGTCGACCGGCATGAAGGTGACGTCCCACTTGCCGCTGTCCGCCGAATTCTGGATTTCGCCGGAGGCGAGATGGGCCAAGAATTCCACCGGCACGCCCAGCTTCTTGGCCAGGGCGGTGCCTAGGTCGACCGTCACGCCGTGGAATTTTCCGCTTTCGGCGTCCTTCACCGCATAGAGCGCGGAAGGCGCCGGCGCGACCGCGATGGCGACGCGCAGCTTTCCGGTAGGAACGATCTGCTTCATGACCGAATCCTGCGCCGGGTCGCACAGACCCGTGGACGCGATGCCGCAGGCTAGCACGGCAGCGAGGGCAAGTGCGTGCGCTGGATGACTCATGTTGTTTCTCCCCCGGGAGTGGCTTCGTCATGGCCGGACTTGTTCCGGTCACTCACGTTCTTGTTGCGGCAAGCATTGAAGACGTGGATGCCGGGGTCAAGCCCGGGCATGACGGGAGGGGCGCCTCAACCGCCGGCGGCTATCACGTGAGCCCTGATTAGGCCATCGACCGGTCCGCTACCGAATCTTTGGGTCAATGCGTCGGTCGCCACCTTGGTCGCCTCTTCAAGGCGTGAGGCATCACGCGCTTCGATTTCGTTGCGCAGTGGCGTGCCTTGGCAGTACGCAAACGCCGCCTCGCGCGGCGATGAGACCTTGCTTCTGTAATCCACCGTTTCGATTGAAACGTCCGCAAAGCCCGCGCCGGTCAGGTCCGCACGAATCTTTTCTATATCGAAATAGCCGTGCGGGGTGCGGGCCATGAAGCGCGGCGGGTCCTGCGGAAAGACTGTGGCCAGCGCCTGCGTCACCACGTCGGCGATTTCGTTGGCGGAGATCTTGTCCCAGACGTTGAAGAAGAAACGGCCGCCCGGCTTGAGCACGCGGCGGGCCTCCTTATAAGCGGCGACCCTGTCGGGAAAGAACATGGCGCCGAACTGGCACGCCACAACATCGAATTCGGCGTCCGCGAACGGCAGTGCTTGCGCATTGGCCTGCCGCCAGATGACGCGCTCGTCCGACAGCTTCGACGCTGCATGATCGAGCATCGGCTGGTTGAGATCGGTCGCCACGATACGGACTTGCGCGGGAAGCCGCGCGGCGAATGCCCTTGTGACCACGCCGGTGCCCGCGGCCGTCTCCAGCAGGTCGCGTGGCGCAACGGCGGCGACCCGCTCGGCCAGGTCGCGGGCATAAGGTTCGAAAATAAGGGGGACCATGAACCGCTCGTAGATCTCGGGGATCGAGCCCGCGAACAACTTGTCGGTTGCAGCCATGGTGTTGCTCCATTGGGAGATACAAGTTTCCCAAAGTCTGGATACCACACCGGAAGATCGTTATCTTGGCGCTTATGTTCGTCACCTTCTTCCAGGAACTCAAAGCCGCCGGCGTGCCGGTCACGCTGCGCGAGTATCTCACGCTGATGCAGGCGATGGAGGCCGATCTCGCCTCGCGCCGGGTCGAGGATTTCTATTATCTGTCGCGCGCCACGCTGGTGAAGGACGAGCGCAACCTCGACAAGTTCGACCGCGTCTTCGGCCACGTGTTCAAGGGGCTCGAAATGCTCGGTGACGGGCCGCGAGGCCGAAATCCCGGCCGAGTGGCTCAAGAAGCTGGCCGAGAAATATCTCACCGAGGAAGAGAAGAAGCAGATCGAGGCCATGGGCGGGCTCGAGAAATTGCTCGAGACGCTCAAGAAGCGGCTGGCCGAACAGAAAGGCCGCCACCAGGGCGGCTCGAAATGGATCGGCACCGGCGGCACGTCGCCATTCGGCAACGCCGGCTACAATCCGGAAGGCGTGCGCATCGGCGGCGAGAGCACGCATCTCCGCGCGGTGAAGGTGTGGGACAAACGCGAGTTCAAGGACCTCGACGACGAGGTCGAACTCGGCACCCGCAACATCAAGCTGGCGCTGCGCCGCCTGCGCAAATTCGCCCGCACCGGCGCGCCCGACGAGCTCGATCTCGACGGCACCATCAAGGGCACCGCGCACAAGGGCTATCTCGACATCCACATGCGCCCGGAGCGGCACAATTCGGTGAAGGTGCTGTTGTTCTTCGACATCGGCGGCTCGATGGACTGGCACATCAAGGCGACCGAGGAATTGTTCTCGGCCACGCGCACCGAGTTCAAGCACATGGAGCATTTCTACTTCCACAATTGCCTGTACGAGCGGGTGTGGAAGGAGAACCGCCGCCGCTTCCAGGCGACGACGCCGACCTGGGACGTGCTGCACACCTATCCGCACGACTACAAGGTGGTGTTCGTCGGCGACGCCTCGATGTCGCCTTACGAGATCACCGCGCAAGGCGGCTCGGTCGAGCATTACAACGACGAGCCGGGCGCGACCTGGCTCGAGCGCGTGACGCGCACCTATCCGGCCTGCGTCTGGCTCAACCCGGTGCCCGAGGCGGAATGGGACTTCACCTACTCGATCAAGATGGTCCAGCAGGCGATGGGCGGGCGGATGTATCCGCTGACGTTGGACGGCCTGGATCGCGCGATGCGGGAGTTGGTGAGGTGACTTGGGCCTTTCGCCAAAAGGGCTTCCGAATCGGCAGCGCTCCTTTATATTGATCGCATCATCAACAACCGAAAGGAGGTGATCCAGTGTCTCATTGTCTATCGCCGCGGTCGCCGGCACACGTGAACTGGATCCTCGCCTCTGCCGAGGTCCAAATCTGGTGACTTGCCAGGTGACGTAAGTCCGTCGCCGGCTCACGCGCGCAAAGTCTGCGCAACCGGGCCACGGTCTGACAATGGAAGGGCTGTCCGCAAGGGCAGCCCTTCTTTGTTTTCCGTGCATGCAAAAAACAACATCGCCGGGCTTTTGGCCCGGCGATGCCGCAGTCCCCTCGAAACGTTTTGAAAGTCTAGGCGGCGTTGGCGGCGCGCGGCTGGGCGTGCTGCTCGGCGGCCTGCTGGCTGCGTTGCAGGGCCATCACCTCGCGCATCAGGCGGGAGAAGTCCTTGCGGCCGGTCTCCAGCGCGCCTTCCAGCACCGAGCGTTCCAGCTTCTCGCGGCGCAGCGCGGCGTTGAGTTCCTCGAAGGTGCGTCTCGGCGGTCTGCTTTTCGGTTCCGAGCTCGGTCTCGCAGCGCGGCGATCTGGTCGTTGAGGATGGCGATGCTCTCCTCGGCGCGCGCCAGGGCTGCTTCCTTGGTGGTGTAGGCGCGGGCGAGCGCTGCGCTGCGCTCCATCTAGGTCGTGCGTTCGTGCTCGACTTCGGTGAGCACGGAGTCGCGCTGGATGCGCTCGGCTTCGAGGTCGGCGACGCGCTGTTGCAGAGTGTCGCGTTCCGCCGCGAGATCGCTGGTGCGCCGGTCGTATTCGCGGATCTCATCGGCGCGGCCGAGCAGATGCTCGCGCGCTTCGCCGAGCAGCTTTTCGGTCGCCGTCGCGCGCGCCTGCAAGGTATCGAAGCGCATGCGCTGGCTGGTGAGCTCGTGCTCGTGACGCTCGTTGGCCTCGTCGAGCGCGCTGACCAGCCGCGCGCGTTCGGTATTGACTTCGGCGAAATTGCCTTCGACGTGGCGCAGGCGGCCTTGCGCGGCGCTGAGGCTCGCCTCGGTCTCCACCAGCTTGCGCTGACAGGCTGGCGGCGTCCGCGCTCGCTTTGTTGAGCGAAGTCTGCTGCGCGCGCTTCTCGTCCTCGGCCATCAACAGGCGCTGACGCGCGGCATTGAGGTCGGATTCGAGCGCGATGATGCGCTTGTCGGTGACCGCCAGCCGCTCGTCGAGCCGGCGGTTTTCCTCGCGCAACGTCTTGCTTTCGCCGGTCTCCTGCGCGAGCCGGGCTTCCAGGTCGACGATCTGGGCGCGGCGGGCGGCGACATCGATGGCGATCTCGGCCTTGGTGGTTTCGGTCGAGCGCAGCAGGCTCTGCGTGGAGGCGAGTTCCTGGCGCAGCGCCTTGCATTCCTTGTCGGACGCGGCGTTTTTCTTCTCCAGTTCGGCGACTTCGTTGCGCATCTTGCCGTAGGCGGTGCGCGTATTGTTGAGCACCGTCTGCAGGCTGATCTTTTCGGACTTCTCGGCTTCGAAGGCGCGCAGCGTCTTGCTGACCGGTTCGGCGAGCTTGGCGACCGCGGCCTTGATGCTGTCGAGCTCGCCGATCTTGGCGCTGGCATCGAGCAGAAGATTGCGCAGCGACTCGTTGTCGCCGCCGAGTCTGGGCGCCGAGCGCGGAGAACAATTCCTCGTCGAGTTCGAGCGGATTGTCGGGCAGGGCGGCGGTTGCCGGCAGCGCGGCGGCGGCGGGCGTGCCGTGGCCTCGAGCGGCTTGTCGTAGAGACCGGCCTTGCGGGCGAGGAAGCCGCCAAATTTAGTCATAGAAGTGATCCTTTGATGCGCCGATCCGCCCGGCCGAAGCGACGCCGAATCACCTGCAAGCAAGTCCTAAACGGAATCTGAATTGGCATGGTAAACAGCGGGTTAATCGCGAAAGCCCGTGGCTGATCAGCGGCTTGGGCCTGGCGATTTCGTTTTTGGGTACCCAAGTCCGCTCATTCCCGCATAAGCGGGAATCCAGGGCTACTGGGTCTCCGCTTTCGCGGGGACGAGCGGGTGCATAGCCGGCCGTTCAGACCCGCTTGGCGATGAACAGGCCTTCGCACAGGCGGAAAGTGAATTCTTCGCCCGCGCCTTTCGGCTCCAGCACCTGCTTTCACCTCGGGCGTCACCTGCGTCAGCATGCCGCGCAACAGCGCCTTCATGGTCGCGTCGTAGCGCTGCGCCCAGCTCTTGAATTCCATCGTCTTGTAGATCTGTTCCTCGTGCGTCGACGGCAGAGCCGGCGGTCTTCGAGCGCCTCGCGCCATTCGTCCATGGTCCAGGCGCGCAAGTGGCTGGGATCGCGCAGGCGCTCGAAGGCATTGACGTAATCGCCGACGCTGCCGGCCGGCACCACATTGTCGACCAGCGCGAACAGCGCCGCCCGGCTTGAGCACGCGGTGCACTTCGGCGAGGAATTGCGGGATCGAGTCGAAGTGATGCGGCGCGATGCGGCAGGTGACGAGATCGAAGCTGTCGTCCTCGAACGGCAGCGCCTCGGCCTTGGCGTAGGTGGTGCGCACATTGGCGAGCCCGCGCTTGGCGGCTTCGCCTTTGACCATGTCGAGCATTTCCTGGGTGATGTCGGTCGCCCAGACGCGCTCGACATGCGGCGCGAAAGTGTAGGCGACGTGGCCGCCGCCGGTGGCGACATCGAGCACGCGCCAGTTCTTTTGCGGCGAGGTAAGTGCGACCAGCCGCTCCAGGCTTTTGCCCTTGCGCGTGCGGCTTGCTGGTCAGATAGCCAGCCGCGTTCTTGCCGAACTGTTCCTGGACGAGGGTCTTGTTCATGGGATTTCCCGCTGGTTCTGAAACGCGCGACTATACGCCTAGCCAAAAAAAAGCCCTGCATCTTTCGATGCAGGGCAGTATTGCACTGAACTCCCAAGGGAGGGCGTCAGTGCACGATCATGCCGGTGAAGACATAGGCCTGGAGCATGACCAGGACGCCGACCAGACAGGCCAGCGCGATCGAGTGCAAGAACACGAAGCGCAGGATCGTGCCTTCGTGGCCGAACCAGTTGGTCGCGGTCGAGGCCACGACGATCGACTGGGCGTCGATCATCTTGCCCATGACGCCGCCGGAGGAGTTGGCGGCGCCCATCAGGATCGGCGACAGGCCGAGCTGTGTCGGAGGTGATCTTCTGCAGGTTGCCGAACAGGATGTTGGACGCGGTGTCGGAGCCGGTCAGCGCCACGCCCAACCAGCCGAGCAGGGTGCCGAAGAACGGGTAGAGCACGCCGGTGCCGGCGAAGGCGAGGCCGAGCGTGGCGTCGATGCCGGACAGGCGGGTGAGCGTGCCGATCGCCAGCATCGCCGAGATGGTGATGCAGCGAATAGGCGCAGATCTTGATGGTCTTGCCGTATTCGGTCACCAGCTTGACCGGCGAGAAGCCCATCAGGAAGCCGGAGATGATCGCCGCGATCAGCATGCCGGAGCCGGTGTAGGACAGCCAGGTGAAGGAGAACACGGCGCCTTCCTTGGTCGGCGTCGACACGACCGGCGCGACCTTGTTGATCATGTTGTGCAGGTCGGGAACCGGATAGTTCCAGGTCGCGCAGGGGTTGACGGATCGCCTTGAACGCAGTTGGTGCCCCACAGCAGCAGGATGATGCAGACGATGATCCAGGGCAGCAGCGACATCCACACCTGCGCGGTGGTCGGCTTCGGTCCGGTCTTGGCCGGCCGGCTTCGCCATCGTGGCGGCGAATTGTCCTTGCTGCGCAGCGCGGGCGAGGTCCAGATCACCTTCGGCTTCCAGACCTTGAGGAACCCGATCAGGCAGGCCATCGAGATCAGCGAGGCGCCGATATCGACGATCCACGGATTGATGAAGTTCGAGATCAGGAATTGCGGAATGGCGAAGGACACGCCGGTCACCAGGATGGCGGGCCAGATGTCCTTCATGCCTTTCCAGCCGGCGAAGGCCCAGATCAGCCAGAACGGCACGATCAGCGAGAAGAACGGCAATTGCCGTCCGACCATGGCGCCGAGCAGGAACGGATCGATGCCGGTGACGCTGGCGAGCCCTGCGATCGGCGTGCCGAGCGCGCCATAGGCGACCGGCGCGGTATTGGCGATCAGCGACAGGCCGGAGGCCGCCAGCGGCGAGAAGCCGAGCCCGATCAGGATCGCGCCGGTCACCGCGACCGGCGTGCCGAAGCCGGAGGCGCCTTCGAAGAACGCGCCGAAGGAGAACGCGATCAGCAGCAGTTGCAGCCGTCGGTCGTTGGTGACGCCGCCGATGGTGGTTTGCAAGCGTCTCGAACGCGCCTTTCTCGACCGTCAGCCGGTAGAGGAAGATGACGTTGAGCACGATCCAGCCGATCGGGAAGAAGCCGGTGACGGCGCCGAGTACGGTCGCGCGCAGCGACATGTCGGCCGGCATCGTGAAGATGAAGATAGCGACCAGATTGGCGACGATCAGCGCGATCACCGCCGCGATATGGGCCTTCACTTTATTGGAGGCGATCAGCACCAGCAGCGTGACCACCGGCAAGGCCGCGGCCATCGTCGACAAGACGGCATTGTTGAATGGATTGTAGACTTGATTCCACATAGTCTCCCCCTAAGCCGCAGGCGCGGCATTTTTTGATTTGTTTTGATTTCGGATACAGGTCGCGAGATAGCAGCGCGAATAACTAAAGAGCCGGTCCGCGTAAATTTCAAGTAATCGAATACCGTTCACGCACGCGCTTAGCGCACGCGAGCCTTCGACGAAAGTCTAAGGCCGCCGCGGGAGCGATTGGAATCGAAGGCTATTTGTCGAAACGATTGGCGTCGTCGTCGTAGCCGTGCCGGGCGCTGTAGAACACCAGCGCCATCAGCCCGCCGCCGACCAGCAGCGAGAACAGCACGCCGCCGACAATGGCGACATAGCCGTATGCCGGGATATCTTCGCCACCGAGATGTACCCAGGCGGTGCCGCACAACCACAGCGTCAAGGCCAGCAGGCCCAACAAAGCGATGATGACGAGGGCGCGCATCCGCTTCATATAAGGAGTGCGGCTGGAAATGTCATGCCGCCGGGATTATGCAAAAGAAAACGCGGGACTGGCGTCCCGCGTTCCGAATTCTGGCGAAAGGTTAAGTGCTGCTTTAAGCCGCGCTACTCCTTGTCGGTTGGCGCTGCTTCCGCGCTCTTGGCCTTCTTGGCCTTGGCCTGCGCCTCGTCGTTGGCAGGTTCGGCCGGAGCCATCGGAACTTCCTCGAGCGGCAGACCGCGTCGCAAGGTCGAGCGCAAAGCGCCGACTTCGCTTTGCAGCCGCGAATTGTCCTTGCGCGCCGCTTCCAGCGCGCCTTCGACCACCGCGCGTTCCATGCGTTCGCGCTGCAGCGCCGAGTTGAGGTCCTCAACCCGCTTTTCTATGTTGGTACGGCTGACCTGCACGTCGGCTTCAAGATGGCCGTTGCGCTCGGTCAGCGCCGCGATCTTTTCTTCAGCGCGCGCCAGGCCGGTTTCGCGCGTCTTGAGCATCTTGCCCATGGCGCTGTTGCGCTCGGTCAACGCCGTGCGGGCCTGTTCGAGATCCTTGACCTGGCGCTCGCGCGCTTCGTGCGCGGCTTCCATTTGCGCGATGCGCTTTTCCGCATTGTTGCGGGCAATGGTCGCTTCCACCGATTTGCGGTCGAAGGCACGCACTTCCTCGGTGCGGGCGAGCAGATTTTGCCGCGCCTCGGCCAAAAGCCGCTCGGCGGTGGCAGTGCGCGACTGCAACGCATCGAGTCGCATGTTCAGGCTGTTGTGCTCGGCCTGGTGCTGCTCCTTGGATTCATCGAGCGCGGCGGCGAGCCGGCCGCGTTCGGCATAGGCTTCCGCGAAATTCGTCTCGACCTTGCCGAGCTGGGCGCGGGTGGCGGTAAGGGTGTTCTCGCTCTCGGTGAGCCGGCGGGTGAGGCGGGCGGTCTCGTTGAGCGCCTGGTCGATCGCCATTTGCAGCGAGCGCTTCTCGTCTTCCAGCAGCGCCAGCTTCTCGCGTGCCGCGGCAAGCTCACCTTCGAGTTGACCGATACGCTTTTCAGCCTCGTCGAACTGTTCTTGTTGTCCGCGGCGGGCGTCGCTGAGCGCGCGGCGTTGCGCGCTTTCCTGTGACAGCTGGCGCTCGAGTTCGACAATTTGGGCGCTGCGGGAGGCGACATCATTGCTCAGTTCGAGGCGCGTGCTTTCCAGCCCGCGGTTGGATTCGCGCGCCAGCTCCAGGTCCTCGTGCAGCCTTTGCGCCTCGCCTTCGAGTGCGGTCGCCTTCTTTTCGATCTGATAGAATTCGGAGCGCAGCGTCTCATAGGCGGCGCGCGACTCGTTGAGCATGCCGGACAGGCCGAGCGTCTGCGACTTTTCCTGCTCGAGCGCGCGCAGCGTTGAGTTGAACGGCGCGACGATCTTGTCGAAGGCTTCTTTGAGTTCGTCGAGTTCGCCGATCTTGCGGCCGGTGTCGGTCAGCAAATTGCGCAGGACTTCGTTTTCCTCGCCCATGCGCGAGCCGACATCGGAGAAATTCTCGACATTGATGTGGCCGCTCTCGCCATTGCCGTTCTTTACGACCAATCGCGGCGCGATCCTGTCGTCGCCGGGCTTCCGGCCACCAAACAGATCGGACAACTTAGCCATGACAACGCCTCCAACCCCAAACGCGACAAAACAGCCCGAAAAGCGCGATTAAGGTATTATATACCATGGACCTTGGGAACACGCGTAAGTCCTCGCTTTGCCCTCCTTTAGTTCTGACCTGCAACATGGTTAACGGCCGAAAACATAATGAAACCGGCATAAGGGTGGCTTTGTCGCGCCCACGTCACGCATGAGTGCCGGTCTAACGGTCCCATCCGGCGACGCCGTCGCCTACACGTTTCGCCCCTCGCTGCTGGGCGCGCCCTGGGAGTTCAAGCTCACGGGCGACGGCATCGCCTGGACGACGGGACGCAGATCCGGCTGCATTGCGTTGCGTGATGTCCGCCGGCTGCGCATGTCGTTCAAACCCGGCAACATGCAGCCGCAACGCTTCGTCACCGAATTATGGGCGGACGGCGCGCCCAGACTGGTGATCGCCTCCACCTCATGGAAGAGCATGTTCGAACAGGAGCGGATGGATCAATCCTATGCCGCCTTCATCGCCGAATTGCACCGGCGTACCGCGTGTGCCGGCGCCCCGGTGCGCTTCGAGCAGGGCGCTCATCCGCTGTTGTATTGGCCGGGTCTCGTTGCCTTCGCCGGCGTGGCGCTCGCGAGCGTCGCACTGATCGTGCGCGCCTTGCAGGACGGCGCAATGACCGGCGCAGCCTTCATCGGCGTCTTTCTGGCGTTCTTCCTCTGGCAGGGCGGCAACTTCGTCGTCCGCAACCGGCCGGGCCGCTATCGCCCAGATGCGCTGCCCGCGCAGCTAATGCCCAAGGGGTGATTTCTTTGGCGCACGATCCTATCCGAAATCTGGTTCTCACTTTTCGGGATCATGCGCCGGGCTTGTTGCGCACCACCAGCACCGAGCATTTGGCGTAGCGCACCACATGGCCGGCATTGGAGCCGAGAAAATAAGTGCGCATGGCGGGCCGGTGCGAGCTCATCACGATCAGATCGGCATTTATCGCCTTCGCCTGCTCCAGCACCTCGTGATAGATGCCGCCCTGGCGCACCGTCCACGACACGTGCGCGGCGTCGCAGCCCGCATTCGCGCGCGATGATGCCGAGCGCTTCCTCCGCCGATTTGCGTTGCTGCACGTCGAAGTCCGGCGGCACATATTCCGCCAGCATCACCGGCGTCATCGGCATCACATTGACCAGCCGCACCGAGCCGCCGGATGTCTTCGCCATCGCGACCGCGGTCTCGATGGCGGGCTTGGCCAGGTCGGTGTCGGCGAGATCGACCGGCACCAGGATCTGCTTGTACATGACAGCGCCCCACGTTTCGCTGCGAAGGGGCAATCATGGTGTTAGTTGGTGGCGGCGTCCAGCCACTTCGGGGAAACGAACCGCTCCAGCCGGCCGGACTGGGGATGCAGCTTGCTCCAGGCATCGAAGGCGAAGTCGATGATGACCAGCCCCGAAGTCGGCAGTTTCTCGCGCAACCGCTCACGCGCATCGATGTCGCCGGAGGCGATCAGCATCAGCGCGACCTCGTGCAGGCCGGGATTGTGGCCGACGATCAGTAGGGTATGGGCCGCCGCCGGCGCGTCCTTGATGACGGCAAATATGGCATGCGGGGTTGCGTCATAGAGCTGATCCACCGTCATCGCCGCGGGCGCGGGGCGGAACGCGGCGGCGGCGATCTTCCAGGTCTCCTGGGTGCGGGCGGCTGGGGAGATCACCACCCGATCGGGAAGCAGCGCATGACCTGCCATATAAGCGCCGATCTTGCCGGCATCCTTGCGCCCGCGATCCATCAGCACGCGGGTACGGTCCTGCGTGCCCGGCTCGGAGGGTTCGGTCTTGGCATGACGGAAGAGCAACAGGCGGCGCATGGATCGTTAGGATGTTGGGGTGACGGCGTGCCGGGTCTGTGCCATTCGAAGCCGTCGATTTCGAATCTGCGGCAGTCTAGCATGCGAACAGGAATGAGTGACGGGACCCGATGAGCGAAGACGATTCCATGGCGGCGGGCTGGTACGAGGAAACCCGGGTGGCAAGCCGGGAACGCTCGCGGCTCAATTACGATCATCGACGTCGATGTCTGCGTGGTCGGCGCCGGGCTTGGCGGGCCTGACGGTGGCACGCGAGGTGGCGCTGCGCGGCTGGTCGGTGGCGGTGCTGGAAGCCAATCGCGTGGCCTGGGCGGCCTCCGGGCGCAATACCGGTTTCGTGCTGCCGGGCTTCGGCGAGCACATCGACGAGCTGGTCGGGCGCATCGGGCTCGATCACACCCGACAACTCTGGGCCTTGTCGGAACGCGGCGTCGACTATGTCCGCTTCACCATCGAGGACACCGGCATGCCGGGCGTCGATCCGGTGCCCGGCTGGCTGCACGTCTCGAAGACCGATAACGGCGACGAACTGCTGGGGCTGGTCGAGCGGCTGCGCTGGATCGGATCCGACGTCGAGTTCTGGCCGACGCGGCGCGTGCGCGAGCAACTCGCCAGCCCGCGCTATTTCAATGCGGTGCATCACCGGCGCGCCTTCCACATCCATCCGCTCAATTATGCGCTCGGCCTTGCCGCGCTGGCGGAAAAAGCCGGCGCGCGCATCTACGAGGACACGCCGGCGATCACCATCGACGCGGCCGGCGTGCGCAAGCGTATCGGCACGCCGAACGCGCGGGTGCGCGCCGGCCATGTCGTGCTCGCCGGCAATGTCCATCTCGGCGCGCTGATGCCGAAGCTCGCCGCGACCTTGTTGCCGGTCACGACCTTCGTGATGGTGACCGAGCCGCTGGGACCTGCGCTGCAGGAGGCGGTGCGCTATCGCGGCGCGGTCAGCGATAGCGAGCGCGCCGACAATCACTACCGCATCGTCGACGGCAATCGGCTGCAGTGGTCTGGGCGGATGCGCGCCTGGGAGGCCGCGCCGCGCTGGATCGGGCGCTCTTTGGCGGCGGATATCCGGCGCAATTTCCCCGACCTCGGAAAGGTCGAGATCGCGCATGTGTGGCGCGGCACGCTCGGCCGCACCATTCATCGCATGCCGCAGATCGGCGAGATCGAGCGCGGACTTTGGCTGGCGAGTGGCTTTGGCGGGCACGGGCTCAACACCACGGCCATGGCCGGGGAACTGGTCGCGCGCGGCATCGTCGATGCCGACCAGACCTGGCGGATGTTTGCGCCCTATGAACTGGTGTGGGCCGGCGGCCGGCTCGCCAGCGTGCTGGCGCAGGGTATCTATTGGGGCACGCGCCCGATCGATGGCCTCGAGCAGGGGCTGGCGCGTTATCGTGAGCGGGCAAGGGCGCGCAAAGCCGCGCGGCTGGCCGAGCGCAAAGCGAATGGCGGGGCGGCGCAGTCCGCCAGGCCGGCCGGCGAATCGGCCGAAACCGCGACGTCCGCGAGCCCACCCGTGTTCGGCCGCCGCCAAAGCGAGGACGAACCGCCCTCCGCCCCGGCCGCCTGAACCGGCGGATTTACCCGCCGAAAACCTCGAAAACCACCTAGGCATGCTCCGGCATTTCTGCGATAAACCGGGGCTGGCTATTCGCCAGTGGGGCGAGGGGTGTTCTATGCCACGTTGGCTTTACGGCTATTGCTGCGCTGCTGGCGCTGTCCGCGCCGGCTTTGGCGACCGACCTGCCAGCGTCGGCACCGGTCAGACTGACGACGCCGGCACCCGCCGCGCTTTGGACCGTCACCGTCGGCGTCGAAGGCCGCATCGTGCCGAGCTATGAGGGCGCTAGTTCCTATACGGCGGTTCCAATTCCGCTGTTCGGCATCCGCCGCGCCGGCACGCCGGCTCCCTTCATCGCCCCGCGCGACGCCTTCGGTTTCTCCATTCTCGATACCGGCCAATTCCAGGCGGGGCCGGCCGTCAAGTTCGATCTGCCGCGCCGGGAAAGCAGCTACAGCAATTTGCGCGGTCTCGGCGACGTCGATTGGACGGTCGAAGCCGGCGCTTTCGTCCAGTACTGGTGGACCCCATGGCTGCGGACCCGCGCCGAACTGCGGCAAGGCATTGGCGGGGAGAAAGGTCTGTCTTCGGACCTGACCGCGGACGTGGTCATCCCGGTGACCTCGCAGGTGACCGTGTCGGGCGGTCCGCGCCTGACGCTCGAGACAACTGCAGCGACCAGCCCCTTCTTCAGCATCACGCAGACGCAGTCGATCAATTCCGGTCTGCCGGTCTATGACGCGCATGGCGGCGTGCACACGTGGGGAGCCGGTGCGCAGGTGCGCTACGCCTGGTCGCCGCAATGGGCGACGCACGTATTCGTCGAATACCAGCGGCTTTCCGGCGATGCCGGCAATTCGCCGGTGGTGACCCAGCGCGGTTCGCGCGACCAGCTGCAGACCGGCATCGGCCTGGCGTACTCATTCGACATGCCGGCTTTCTGGTAAGCGCCGCGGTTCGATCCATCGGCTGGGCGTTTGTGATGCGTAGCATCGGCGTTTGCGCGTGTATCGCCGCCGTGGCTTTGGCCGGCTGCGCCACGCAAGGCGGTTTCGGCAGCGCGGCGCGTCCGAAGACAGTGGTGGTCGCGGATTTTGTGGCGTCGTCCGACGTGGCCGCGATCGACCGCGGCTACAGCACGCGGGTCGAGCGCAAGGGCGGCAACTTTCCGATCCAGGAGCGAAACCGGCGCACCCTCGCGCGGGTGAACGACGAGATCGTGGCCTCGATCGTGGCTTCCTTGCGCGAGGCCGGTCTCGACGCGCGTCCCGGCAGCGACGAGACGGTCAAATTCGGCGACGACGCGCTGCTGATCAAAGGCCGGCTGCGGGCGAGCGACAAGCTCAAGCCGGCGCAACTGAAACAAGTGGGCTTCGGCGGCGGCCGCGGTTTTGTCGTCGCCGACATGACGGTTTCGCGCGTCACCTATGGCGGCAAGGAGCAGTTGTACACCTTCGCGGCCGATGCCTCCGGCAAGCGCAAGCCTGCCACCGGCAAGGCGGCCGCGGCAACCAATGCGGCGATCGCCGCGGCCCTGGCGGCGCAAGATTCACCGCCCGAGAAATTGTCGCCCGATGTGGAAGGGCCGGCGCGCAGGATCGGCTTTTCTATCGGCGAGAAGGTGGCGGCCTACGCCAAGGAAAAAGGCTGGATGGACAAACCGGAAAGCGCGGCGCCGCGCGCCGCGGTGGAGGAGCCTGCTGCCGAGCTGCCAGCACCGCCGCCGATACCGGACGAATCGCCCAATTCTACGAACTAAGGCTTCTATCGCCCGTCGCGTCTGCGCCATAAATGCGAGCCGCTCGAACAAGTGCACGTCCTGCTCGTTCTTCAACAGCGCGCCGTGCAGCGGCGGGATCAGCTTCTTGGGATCGCGCTCGCGCAAGATTTCCGGCCCGATGTCCTCGACCATCAGCAATTTCAGCCAGTCGAGTAACTCCGACGTCGAGGGCTTCTTCTTGATGCCGGGCACGTCGCGGATTTCGTAGAACAGCCGCAGCGCCTCGCTCACCAGGCGCTGTTTGATGCCGGGGAAATGCACCTCGATGATCGCCGTCATTGTGTCGGCGTCGGGAAAGCGGATGTAGTGGAAGAAACAGCGGCGCAGGAAGGCGTCGGGCAATTCCTTCTCGTTGTTGGAGGTGATGACGACGATCGGGCGGCGGCGCGCCTTCATCGTCTCGCCGGTCTCGTAGACGAAGAACTCCATGCGATCGAGCTCGAGCAACAGGTCGTTGGGAAACTCGATGTCGGCCTTGTCGATTTCGTCGATCAGCAGCACCGGGCGCTCGTCGGCGACGAAGGCGTCCCATAGCTTGCCGCGCTTGATGTAATTGCGAATGTCCTGCACGCGGGCGTCGCCAAGCTGGCTGTCGCGCAGGCGCGAGACGGCGTCGTATTCGTACAGGCCCTGCATCGCCTTGGTGGTGGATTTGACGTGCCACTCGATCATCGGCGCGCCCAGGCTCTTGGCGATCTCCAGCGCCAGCACGGTCTTGCCGGTGCCGGGCTCGCCTTTGACCAGCAAGGGCCGCTCCAGCGTGATGGCGGCGTTCACCGCGATCTTGAGATCGTCGGTCGCCACATAGGCCTTGGTACCTTCAAAACGCATGAGAATTTCCGTTTTGGGGAGGAAAAGCGGAAGCTAGCCAGCCCTACCGGCATGTCAACCGAGGCTGGCCACGTTCTCGGCCAAGCTTCGTCCTGCTATAGTTGCCGCAACTCCAGGGTTCATTTGGAGATATCGGGGGAGGGATAGATGTACGGTTTGCGTCTGGTGGGATGCGCGCTGCTCGGCATTATTCTGGCCGGCGTCGCGCGCGCCGAGAATATCAAGATCGGAATCATGGTGCCCTATTCCGGCGCCAACGCCGATCTCGGCGACGTGCAGGACAAGGCTTTCGATCTGTACGTGAAGCTTCATGGCAAGGACATCGCGCCGCACACGGTCGAACTGATCAAGCGCGACGAGGGGCCGCCGTCCGGGGCGAATGCCAAGACGGTGGCGACCGAACTTATCACCCGCGACAAGGTCGATCTGCTTCTCGGCGTCGTGTTTTCGCCGTCCGCGATCGCGATGGCGCCGGTGGTGACGCAGGCCAAGGTGCCCTTCATCATTGCCAATGCCGGCACCGCCTGGATCACGACGCTGTCGCCTTACATCGTGCGGTTCTCGTTCAGCATGTGGCACGACGGCTACGCGATGGGCACTTACGCGGAAAACAGCCTCAAGTGTAAGACCGCGGCCACCGCCTATACCGACTTCCCGCCCGGCAAGGATTCGACCGAAGCCTTCAAGACCAGTTTCGAAAAGGCCGGCGGCAAGGTGATCGACGCCATCCCGATGGGCAATCCGGCGCAGGTGCCCGACATGACGCCATTCTTCCAGCGCGTGAAGGATGAAAAGCCGGACTGCCTGTTTGTGTTCATTCCGTCGGGCTCGCATTCCAAAGCCGTCATGAAAGCCTACGGTGAACTCGGCCTGCGCAAGGCGGGCATCAAATTGATCGGCCCAAAGGACGTGGTGCCCGACAGCACGCTTCAGACAATGGGCGACATTGCGATCGGGACGATCGTGATGAGCTCCTACAGCAACGACCTCGACAACGCGGCCAACAAGGCCTTCGTCAAGGCCTGGCACGAGGCCTACGGCGCCGACAACTATCCGGACTTCGAATCGGCCAATGCCTGGGATGCGATCGACGCCGTCTTCCGCACCATCAAGAAGCTCAACGGCAAGTTCGACGCCGACAGCTTCGTCAATGAGATCAAGCACACGCAGGCATCAGGCCCGCGCGGCAAGATCAGCATCGATCCGGAGACGCGCGACATCGTGAACGACGAGCACGCCATGGAGGTCATCCGCAAGCCGGACGGCAAGCTTGGAACGAAGATTCTCGGCACCATCACCGCGGTCAAGGACCCGTGCAAGGAGCTCAAGATCGGCCGTTGCGCCGGACCGTAGCCGGCGGCCTGTCAGATCGCGTCAACGTGATGGCGGAGTGATGGCAAGTTGAGTGGCGCGTCCGCGCAAAACCTATATCTGTGGGGCCGAGAGACGCACTCTCTTTTGTCATTCCGGGACGGCGCGTCAGCGCCGGACCGCCTTCTGCTGGATTCCGGGTTCGCGCCGGAATGACGAAGGGGAGGGCGAGAGACACCGAAATCGGGAGGTTCGGATGCCACGCCTGCTACTCAGCCTTGCCTTCGTTCTTGCCACTTTTCTTCAGCCGGCGCGCAGCCGGGGCCGGGGCAGGCCGTCGCCACTTTCGCGGGCGGCTGCTTCTGGTGCACGGAAGCCGATTTCGACAAGGTGCCGGGTGTGATCTCGACCACCTCGGGCTACACGGGCGGCAAGGTGGCCAATCCAAGTTACGAGCAGGTCTCCGCCGGCGGCACCGGCCACGCGGAAGCTGTGGAAGTGGTCTATGACCCGAGCAAGGTGTCCTACGAAAAGTTGCTTACCTATTATTGGCATCACGTCGATCCGCTGGTGAAGAACCGTCAGTTTTGCGATGTCGGCGAGCAATACCGCAGCGAGATCTTCGTCCACAGCGACGAGGAGCGGAAACTGGCGGAGGCGTCCAAGGCCAACGTCGAAGCCGAACTGAAACAGCCGGTCTTCACCCGCATTTCGACCGCCGGCCCGTTCTACAAGGCCGAGGACTATCACCAGGATTTCTATCTGAAAAACCCGAACAAATATAAATTCTACCGCTGGAACTGCGGCCGCGATCAGCGGCTGGAGCAAATCTGGGGCGCGCACAAGGGAAACAGCTGATATGATCAACCGGCGCGCCCTGTTGACGGCCGGCGTTGCGCTTGGTGCGCTCGCGGCCACGAGCAAATTTAGCGAGGCAGAAAAAATGTCAACGACCGAGGCCATCGACTACATGAAGCTGACCGAAGCCGACTGGCGCAAGCGTCTCAACTCGGCGCAATACGACGTGCTGCGCAAGCACGGTACCGAACGCGCCGGCACCAGCCCGCTCAACAAGGAAAAGCGCAAGGGCACCTTCGCCTGCGCCGGTTGCGACTTGCCGCTGTTTTCATCCGACACCAAGTTCGAGAGCGGCACCGGCTGGCCGAGCTTCTATCAGCCGCTGCCGAACGCGGTCGCCACCACGACCGATCGCTCGTTCTTCATGACCCGCACCGAGGTGAATTGCAGCCGGTGTGCAGGCCATCTCGGCCATGTGTTCGATGACGGCCCGAAGCCGACCGGCTTGCGCTATTGCATGAACGGCGTGGCGATGAAGTTTGTGCCGGAAGGTACTTCGTCCTCCTAAAGCCATTAGGCAAAATCTGCCGGCTGACGGCAGAAAGAACCCGGCGTGGCGGCCCTATTGCGGCTGCCGATGTCTATTAAGCCATTGATATAACGACATATTTTCCATGGCACGGGGCTTGCGAAGGTCTCACCGAGGGATCGTGTCCGCGGCGCCATGCGTGCGTCCGCATGGACCATAGTGGAGAAAAGTCATGGGTCTGTTCGACGCTCTTACATCCGCAGTGAGTGGTTTGCAGGCGCAAGCCTTCGCCATGCAGAATATATCAGGGAACATCGCGAACTCTCAGACGATCGCCTACAAAGGCGTGAATACCAATTTCCAGGATCTCATTCCGGGCGGTTCGATACCGTCCCAACAGGTCGCGGGCGGCGTTGTCGCGAGTTCGCACACGACAAACTCCGTGCAGGGCGCGATCCAGACCGCGACATCGGGAACCGACATGGCCGTCAACGGCGATGGCTATTTCATCGTGCAAAGCCCATCAAGCTTTAGCGGTACTACCCCTATTTTCGGAGGTGTCGACAGCTTTACAAGGCGTGGCGATTTCCAGTTGAACGCGAGCGGCTATCTCGTCAACGGCGCCGGATATTATCTTGACGGAATTCCGATCGATCCGACGACCGGCCTCGCAAGCGGCAGTGTCGCCGCGCCGTTGCAGTTTCAGAACAATTTCCTGCCAGCAAACGCCACGACACAAATCAACTATGGGATCAATCTTCCGACGGTTCCAAGCACAAATGCATACAAGCCAACGGTACCAAATTCCGAACTGCTCAATCCCGCGGATTTCACCACCGATCCGACCGTTGCCGGTACAGGAACGGTTATCGGAAGTGACGTTGCGACCTTCGTCAACGAATCCGTCGATGGCGGGACCGTAACGATCTACGATACAACCGGGACGCCCGCGAATCTTCGCTACGATGGGCCAAGACCGACAGCGTTGCCGCCGGCGGCGCCGACACATGGGAACTGTTCTATCAGACGAACTCCGCCGCAGCGGGTGCGCAGGTCGCATGGCAAAATGCGGGGATAGATTTTACCTTCAACGCGACCGGACAATTAAATCCGCCCATAACAAACATCGCGCTCGCTGGCGTCACGATTAACGGCGACGCGATCGGCAATCTAACGATGAAGCAGTCCGACGGGCAGTCATCACGCAATTTGCCAGCACCAGCGGAAGCACGACAGTCAACAGCATGCAGCAGAACGGCTACGCAGCCGGCCAATTGCAATCCATCGCGGTCACCGGAAGAGGCACTATCACGGGCACCTTTTCCAACGGCCAAAATGTTGCGCTCGCACAAGTGCCGCTCGTCCATTTCAACAGCCCCGACAATCTCAAAAGTCTGGACGGCGGTGCCTACCAGGCGACTGACGAGTCCGGGCCGGCCCTTGCGGGAGCGTCCGGTCAGATCGTCGGGCAGTCTCTTGAGAGGCTCCAACACGGACATCGCAACTGAGTTCACCAAGCTGATTGTAACTCAGCAGGCATATTCGGCGAATACGAAAGTGATCACGACGGCAAATCAGATGTCGCAAGACCTGTCTGAACATCATTCGGTAGCCGGCATTGACCTTCCGACATGAGTTGGTATGGCGAGTGATCGAGGCTAGCAAATGGCTCTGACGCAAGCGCTCGCAACTGCGCTATCCGGACTTGAGCGCGACGCAAACGCGTATTGCGATCGTCGCGGGCAATGTCGCAAATGCACAAACGCCGGGCTATATCGCCGAGCAGGCCAACCAAGTCGCGGTAACGTCCGGCAACGCCGGCGACAGTGTCCGCATCGCATCCATCAACCGCGTCCTCGACCAATTTGTTCAACAGCAGTTGCGCACGGAGAGTTCGGGCGGGGCCTACGCCGACATCAAGGCCAATTTCTATCAGCAGCTACAGCAGGTCTACGGCCAGCCTGGCACCGACAGCACGCTCGATTCGGTCTTCAATAACTTCACGACCGCGGTGCAGACGTTATCGACTTCGCCGAATTCGTCCTCGGCGCAGAGCCAGACGATTAGCGCCGCTCAAGCGTTGGCCCAGCAACTCAACGGCGCGACTGACAATATCCAGGCGCTACGCAGCCAGGCCGACCAGGGAATCGCGGGCGATGTCCAACAGGCCAACATCGCGCTTCAGCAGATCGCGAATATCAATCAGCAGTTATTAGGCAATCCCCCGAACGACAGCACGGTTGCTTTGCTTCAAAATCAGCGCGATCAATATATCGATCAGTTATCAAAGCTGATGGATATCCGCGTCGTTCAGGGAAGCAACAACCAGGTCACGGTTTTTACCGGAGTCCGGCACGCAGCTCGTCGGGACGCAGGCAGCGCAATTCAACTTCAGCCCGACCGGCACGATCACCGCTGCACAACAATGGAATTCCAACCCGGCCCAGAGCGGTCTCGGAACCATCACGCTTATTCCACCGGGAGGCGGAAGCATCGATATCGTTGCCAACGGTGGGATTCGGTCGGGCGAAATCGCCGGCTATCTGAACATGCGCGACAGTGTTCTCGTTCAGGCGCAGAGTCAGATCGATGCGATCGCTACGCAAATGTCGAGTGCGCTTTCGGATACGACCGCTGCCGGTAGTTCAATCACGGTCGGAGCGCAATCCGGCTTTGATACCGATATTGGCAATGTGCTGGCTGGAAACACGGTCAATATCAGCTACACCGACGGCGCCAATGTGCAGCACAAAGTTAGTATCGTGCGCGTCGACGATCCGTCCGCCTTGCCCTTGTCAAATTCGGCAACCATAGATCCAAACGACACGGTCATCGGTGTCGACTTTTCCGGCGGTCCGGCCTCGGTTGCCGCGCAGCTGAATGCGGCGCTCGGCGCGACCGGACTGCAATTTTCCAACCCGGCCGGTACGACGCTGCGGGTGCTCGACAGCGGCCCTGCCACGATAACGGTGAATTCCGCATCGACAACGACGACGGCGACAAGCCTTGACCGGCGGGTCGGGCGCGCTTCCGCTCTTCGTCGATGGCTCGACAGCGTATACGCGGCGCCATTACCGGTTCGGGCTCCGAAAGCATCGGCTATGCCGGACGTATTGCCGTCAACGGCGCCTTGATCGCCGATCCCACGAAGCTCGTCACCTATCAGACGTTGCCGCAGACGCCGGTCGGCGACGCGACGCGGCCAAATTATATCTACGATCAGTTGACCAATGCTTCGCTTGCCTATTTCGCCGTCGACCGGCATCGGCGGCGCCACTTCGCCGTTCCAAGGAACGCTGTCGGAGTATTTGAGCAAACGGTGAGCACGCAAAGCATCGCGGCGAATGCCGCGACGAGCTTGCAGGCCGGCCAGGACATTGTCGTCAGCTGCGCTGCAAGCGAGGTTCAATTCGACGTCGGCTGTCAACATCGACACGGAAATGGCCAATCTGCTCTCGCTGCAAAATTCCTATGGCGCAAATGCGCGGGTGATGTCGACGGTGAAGGCGATGTTGGATGCCTTGATGCAAGTGATGTGAGGACGATCATGGCAATTTCCGGCGTTTCGGCAAATCTAGCTCCGCTCCTGCAGATCGGTGCTGAATATAAACAGCCAGCTCTACGATCTTCAGCGGCAGCTCGGAACCGGGCAAAAAGCGGACAACTATGCCGGTCTTGGGTCGCAAAGCGGTATCGCCGTTGCATTGAATGCTCAGTTGTCGGCGTTGAATGCATTCAACGACACGATTACGAACATCGGAACGACTATCAGCTTGCAAGCAATCCGTGTTGCAGCAAATAGCCAGCGTCAGCAGGCACCGTCCAGGCCGCTACCGTGCTGCCAAAATATCGCGATCGACAGCAGCGGACAGACGACCGTACAAAAGACCGCTCAGGACCAGCTCAATCAGATTCTCAGCGCACTCAATTCGCAGGGCGGAAACGGCTATCTGTTTTCAGGAAACGGCGCTGAACCAGCCGTCGGTCGATACGGTCGATCATATTCTCAACGGCAATGGCGCGCAGGCGGGCCTGAAGCAGGTTATCTCCGAGCGCAACCAGGCCGATCTTGGCGCCAACGGACTTGGGCCGTCTGGTCATCCCGGCGGCCGTCGGATCGGTCGGTGTCGGTGAACGAGGACGTCGCCGGCTCGCCATTCGGACTGAAGCTTGCCGGCATCAATTCGTCGCTCACCGGCGCCACCGTGACCGGGCCTTCTGGGTCGCCGGCCGCGATTTCCGTCGATCTCGGAGCCACCAATCCGAATAACGGCGACAGCATCACATATACATTTTCGCTGCCCGACGGCACGAGCCAGACGCTCAAGCTGCAGGCGACGACGTCGACTACGCCAGGTGCCAATCAGTTCACCATCGGCGCGACGCCGGCCGCGACCGCGGCCAATCTTCAGGCCGCTTTGACCGCCGGGCGTCAGCCAGATCGGCAGCACGTCGTTGTCGGCGGCGTCCGCAATGGCCGCCTCCAATGATTTCTTCGACGACCCACCGCAGCGCGTGAGCGGCTCGCCGCTCGACACCGCAACATCGCTGACGAATGGCACCCCGCCGACACCGTGTCCTGGTACACCGGCAACGACGGGTCCGGATCCGCGCGATCGACCGCGGTCGCGCGCATCGATCCGTCGACGACTGTCTCCTACGGGACGCAGGCCAACGAGCAGGGCATTCGGTGGATCGTGCAGAATGTCGCGGCGCTTGCAGCGACGACCTACTCGCGCGAGCGACCCCAATGCGTCGGCAAGCTACACCGCGCTCAATCAGCGGGTCTATGCGGCGCTGTGCACGTTCCAGCCGGCGTCCAGAAGCATCAGCGACATCGAGGCGAGCCTCGCCAATGCGCAGACCTCCATGGCCACGGCGCAAGAGCCGGCACGCAGCAGACTTCAAACACCTTGAGCGACATGTTGCAGTCGATCGAGGGCGTCGATACGACCAAGGTCGGCGCGCAGATTTTGTCGCTGCAGACCAGCCTGTCCGGCGTCGCTGGCGACGACGGCAAGGCTTTCGCAGATCAATCTTCTTGCTTATCTGTCGCCGCGTCCGGATAGACGTCGCCGATTAGATAGCATCTGACGTTCACGCGCCTATGGCGAAATACAAAATGCCCGGCTTGAGGCCGGGCATTTCGAATTAATCGCAACGATTGATTTTTTCGTGCGCGCGTCAGGCGCGGCCGAGCAGGCCGGCGGCGAGTTCGCGGTTGATATTGATCAGGGTGTTGAGCCCTTCCGGCTTCGGCTCGCCGGTCAACTTGATCGTGCGGTTGATCACGAAAACGCCGAGGCTGACGACGTTGCGGCGGATTTCGATCGGCAGCGGATTGTCGTCGCGCAGGATCGAGTCGAGAAAGATCGTCCAGAGCCTGCGGTTGAACAGCAGTGCGTCGCTGAGCTCGGCCTTGCGGCCGTCCCAGCCATCGCGGATGGATTGAATCCGTGCCGCCGACCGGAGCAGTAGATTTGCCTCAAGATCACGCGCGCTCGACGTTTCTTTCGCTACGTTCCCGTAGACTTGGGCCGCGTGTTGCTGCATTGCGAAATAGCTCCTGCTCGTATTCGATCAATTTTCGGGATTGCTTCAGTGCCTTATACAATTCGCCTCTTAAGATATGATTATTGATACTTTCGATGTGCGGCCAAGTGCTTGGCGCGGCCTGCACGATGTCGCGGATGAGCGCGAAGTAGACTTCGTGATGGATGCGCGGATCGCTCGACGTGTACATCAGTTGCACCGCGAGATAGATGCGCTTGGCCGGCGTATCGGCGCGCTCCGCCGTCATGATGTCTTTTTCGCGCAGCACCGGCGCCGTGCCGTCGATCAGCAGGCGGGTGCGCTGATCATCGTTGGTTATGACGCATTCGCCGATGAAGATGCGCTCGCCGGGCTTTAATTCGACTTTCAGGGCCATGCGAGTCTCCAACCGGACTGTGTGCGCCGCATGGTTGCGGCATTAGCTTAACGATTGGTTAAAAAAACGACGGCGGGGCATTTGGCCCCGCCGTCTTGCATCGTTAGCCGGTAGTGTCGGCGGATTAGCCGCCGAACAGCTTGAGCACGTTCTTGTCGGACTGAGCGGACAGCGACAGGGCCGTGGTGGACAGCGACTGACGAGTCTGCAGCGCCAGCAAGTTGGCGCCTTCCTCGTTGCTGTCGGCGACCGTGAGCGCATCCGAACCGGTCTGCAGCGTGTTGATCGTTGCCTTGGTGAAGTCGGCGCGGATCTGCACGGTCGACAAGCTCGAAGAGAGCGAAGCCGACTGCGACTGCAGGGTGGTCAGAGCGGCCGTCAGAGCTGAGTGGCCGCCGCGGCGATGTCGGTGGTGCCGGCCCAGGAGCTGGCCGAAGCCGAAACCGAGAGGCCGGCAGCGGTGTCGGTGACGCCCGCAACGGTCGCGGTCGAAGTGCCGGTTTCGTTGAGGGTCAGGGTCAGGCTGTTGCCGCCAGCAGGTTGGTGCCGTTGTAGCCGGAGTCGCCCGCGAGCTGGGTCGATCTGGGTACGGATGGCATCGAACTGCGTGGCAAGGCTCGCACGGACGGTCGTGTCCGTGGTCTGCTGCGCCTGCGTGACGAGAGACTGCGCGGACTGCACGAGCTTGGTGATCGCCGTGATGCCGTTGTTCGCAGCCTGGATGGTGTTGATGCCGTTGGTGATGCCGTCCAGCAAGCTGCTGAGCGAGTTCGCGCGGTTGGTCAGCGACTGGGCGGTGAAGAAGCTGTTCGGGTTATCGAGAGCCGAGTTGACCTTCTTGCCGGTGGCCAAACGGTTCTGAGTCTGCGACAGCAAGTTGGCAGTGTCTTGCAGCGAGAGCAGGTTCTGGCGCACGCCAGCCGAAAGTGAAATTCCACTCATAGTACGAATCCTTCCTGGATTTCCGTTCCCCATGAACGGTTCGACGCAGTATCCCTCCGGACTCCTACGGTTAGGTTAAATGCGTTGGTTAATGACTGGTTAATAACGCCGCCATGCCGGCTAGCATCCGACGAATTGGCCGCCTTGTGTCGTACGGCTGGACAACTCAGCGGGCCCATTTTATGTATCGGCAAGCTTGACCGGGAACGATTTGAAGTCCATGGCGCAATTGCAGACGTCCAAGGCTTTCAACCTTCCGCAAGCGATCCAGCAGGCGCTCGATTTCCATCGCCAGGGCAAATTGCCCCAGGCGGAAAAGCTCTATTCCGACGTTCTTGCTGTGCGCCCCGATTATTTCGATGCGCTGCATATGCTTGCGCTGATCAAGCTGCGACCGCGGCGATCTGGCCGGCGCGCTGCGTCTGATGTCGGGGGCGCTTGCAGGCGCGGCCGAACTCGCCCGACGTGCTGCTGAATTACGGCATCGTGCTCAATGCGCTCGGGCGCTACGACGAAGCGCTGGCGAGCTTCGATCAGGTGCTGTCGATCAAGCAACGGTCGGTCGAGGCCTACAATAATCGCGGCACCGTGCTTGAAAAGCTGGGCCGCGACGAGGAGGCGCTGGAAAGCATTCGAGCGGGCGCTTGAGATCAAATCGAGCCACGTCGATGCGCTCTACAACCAGGGCAGCATTCTGCGCAAGCTCGGCCGTTACGCGGAAGCGCTCAAGAGCTTCGAGCGGGTGCTGGCGGTCAAGCCGGACTACGTCAAGGCACACAATAATCGTGGCACCGTGCTGGAAGCCTTGGACCGGCGCGACGAGGCGCTGGCATGTTATGACCGGGCGCTCGCGCTCGACCCGGATTTTGTCGAAGCGCTCAATAATCGCGGGAATACGCTGCTCCGAGCTTGGCCGTCACGAGGAAGCCTTGACTTGCTACGAGCGCGCGCTCGCGATCAATCCCAATCACGCCGAGGTGCTCTACAATCGCGGCAACGCGCTGGCGGCCTTGGGCCGTCACCGGGAGGCGCTTGCGAGCTACCAGCGGGCGATCGCCGTCAATCCGAACTATGTCAATGCGCACTGGAACGAGGCCTTGCTCAGGCTTCGGCTCGGCGATTTTGCCGGCGGCTTGGCAACAATATGAATGGCGCTGGAAGCGCGAGCGAAGACGCCTCAAGAAGCTGCGCAAATTCGCGCAGCCGCTGTGGCTCGGCGAAGGACCGGTCGCCGGCAAGACGATTCTTCGTGCATTTCGAGCAGGGCCTTGGCGATACCATTCAGTTCGCGCGTTACGCGCCGGTGCTGGTGAAGCACGGCGCGCGCGTGATCCTCGAGGTGCAGCCGCCGCTGAAAGTCGCTGCTGTCGCAGATCGGTCACCGAGCATTCAGGTGATCGGCAGCGGCGAGGCGATACCCGATTTCGACCTGCATTGCCCGCTGATGAGCCTGCCGCTGGCATTTCGCACCAATCTCGGCACGCATCCCGACGGATACCCCGTATCTCACGGTGCCGCCCGATCGCATCGAGCTTTGGAAGGAGCGCCTGCCGCCGCGGCGGAGCCTGCGCGTCGGCATCGTCTGGTCGGGCAATGCCACGCACAAAGACGATCACAACCGTTCGATCGCGCTTGCCCGCCTGGCGCCGCTGTTCGAGGCGCCGGATATCGAGTTCGTCAGTCTGCAAAAGGAATTGCGCGAGGCCGATGCGCAATTCCTGGCGCAGGACCGACGAATTGTCGGATCTCGGCGGCCAATTCGGCGACTTCTACGACACGGCGCCGCGGTCGCGCTGCGCTCGATCTGGTGATTTCGGTCGATACCTCGGTGGCGCATCTGGCCGGCGCGCTCGGCAAGCCGGTCTGGGTCCTGCTGCCGTTTTGCCCGGACTGGCGCTGGCTGCTCGATCGCGACGACAGCCCCTGGTACCCGACCGCGCGGCTGTTCCGCCAGCCGGGCATCGGCGACTGGGACAGCGTCATCGAGCAGGTGGGCGGTCAAGCTTTCCCAGCGCGTCGCTGATCTTATAGCTAGCCCAGGACGGTCAGCATTCGTTAATCGCCGTCATCTATTATCGCTGACGCCATGCATATTCCGCCCGTATACGTGAGTTACCAGGCGACGTCGCCGGGCGGCAATTGGCTGCAGGACGTGGCGACTTCGAGCCGCCGATGCCGCCGATTGGATGTCGAACTCCAAAGGGCCGAGCGCGATCGAACTCGCGGCCAACGCGTTTGCCGCCGCCCAGCAGATCAGGGTGAGCAGTCTCAATTCGCTCGCCGTCAATACCGGCATTTCGGTGCTTTCGAAGCAATTGACCGGGCAAACGGTCAACATGCTGGCTTGAATTCCCGCCGAATCCTCGGCGGCGCATCGTTCCAAACTGACGGCGAAATATCAAAGCGAGCGGCTGATCGCCAGCGGCTGGCTGGCCTTGCTGCTCGGCGCATTGGCGCGGCCGGAAGCGCCATAGGTCGAGGGCGCTGCTTTGCGGGCAAGCTCGCCCGATACGCCGCGGATGATGCCCTCGGACACGGCGTGCGCGGTCGCCAGCACCGTCAGATTGGTCTGCAGCAAGGCGCGGAAGGCATCGTGCCGATGGCGCAGCCGCTCGAGCGCGTCGGGCAGCGACTGCGGCGATGATATCCTTGGCGGCCTTCACGCGGTCGGTTTCGGCGGCATAGGCGCGGGCCAGTTCGACCTTGGCTTCGTCGAGTTCGAGCGCGTCGCGAAGTTTGCCGGCGCGCACGCGCGCGGTCTCCTGCTCGACGATTTCGACCAGCCGGTCCATGATCTTGTTCAGGTTGGCGATCGCCCGCTCGGCCTCGCTCACACTGGCGATCGGGGCGGGCGTGATTTTGCTGCAAGCTCATTAGTGCGACTTCCTGCTGCGCCATCAGGCTGCGATAGACCTGATCGGCGATGCCGATGCCGCCGGCTTTGGCGAAGGACTTGGAATATTCGTCGGTGAGGAATGAGCGCCAGACGCCGGTCGCGCCGTCGCCGCCGAACGGCCCTTCGCCCTGAACGCCGGTGAACATCTGCTGGAACATGGAATTGAGGAACACGGCCTCGAAGTCCTGCGAAGCGGCCTTGGCTTTCGCCTTGTTCCGGCGGCCGACTTATGCCGGCGTCGTCGCAGTGTTGTTGAGCATGTCGAGCGGGCTCAAGCCGGGCGCGGCGATGGATAAAGCGCCTGCCATCACATCACCTCGATGTCGGCCTGGATCGCGCCGGCGGCCTTGATCGCCTGCAGGATGGCGATCAGATCGCGCGGGCCGATGCCGAGCGCATTGAGCCCGTCGACCAACTGCTGCAGCGAGACGCCGTCCTTGACCAGCGCCAGCTTCTTGCCGTCCTCCTGCACGCCGATGCGCGTGCGCGGAACGGTCACGGTCGTGCCGCCGCGCGAGAACGGCAGCGGCTGGCTCACCTGCGGCGTTTCGGTGATGGTGACGGTGAGATTGCCCTGCGCCACCGCGACCATCGACACGCGCACGTCGCGGCCCATGACGATGATGCCGGAGCGTTCGTCGATCACGATCTTGGCGCCAAGATCGGGCTCGACCTGGAGCTGCTCGATTTCGGTGAGCAGCGCGATCACGTTGCCACCGCTATTTCTCGGGAATCGTGATGCCGACGGTGGCCGGATCCAGCGGTTCCGCGATCGGCATGCCGATGTAGTCGTTGATCGCCGCGGCGATGCGCTTGGCGGTGGTGAAATCGGGATTGCGCAGCGCCATGCGCAACTGGCTCTGGCGATTGAGATTGAATTCGATCTCGCGCTCGATCAGCGCGCCATTGGCGATGCGGCCGACCGTCGGCACGCCGCGCACGATCTTGGCGGCCTCGCCTTCGGCCTGGAAACCGCCGATCGCCACCGAGCCCTGGCCGACCGCGTAGACATTGCCGTCGGCGCCGAGCAGCGGCGTGACCAGCAGCGTGCCGCCTTGCAGGCTCTTGCTGTCGCCGAGCGCGGAGACGGTGACGTCGATGCGCGTGCCCTGCGTGCCGAAGGGCGGCAGGTTGGCGGTCACCATCACGGCGGCGACGTTGCCGGTGCGCAGCGTCTGGCCGCGGATGTTGACGCCGAGGCGTTCCAGCATCGCGGTGAGCGACTGCTTGGTGAAGGGGATGTTGTTGAGCGTGTCGCCGGTGCCGTTGAGTCCGACCACGAGGCCGTAGCCGATAAGCTGGTTCTGGCGCACGCCCTCGATGTTGGCGAGGTCTTTGATGCGCGAGGTCGCCCCGGCGCTCACCGGGACAAACATGGCCAATAGTGCCGCCAAGCAGGCGGTCTGCAACGTCTTCGTCATCACTGCTCCCCAATGTGACGTCTGACTGACATCTATTATGCGAGCGCCGTGCCAACTCGCGCGCAGCGCCTAAGACTCTGGCGATGCTACGATTTTTGAATTCGAACGGGGAGGCGACCGCGCGCGCGCGGGCCGGCACGAAACGCCGCGCACGGCAAATTTTGCCGGTATCTTTACCGTGGATTAACCATAACGGCTCAGTCTTACCGGTAATCGGGGACCGATACGCCTTCGGTTTGGGATTTTTCGCGATGCGCATCTATGGGCCGAACGGAGCCGCGCTTGCGACCGCGCCGGCAACCGCGCGCCGCACCGCCGGCGGCACCTTCACCGTCAGCGAACAGGAATCGCCGCGCAATTCGACCGCCGCCAGCTCGCTGCGCTCGATCTCGAACGTCGACGGTCTGATCGCCCTGCAAGGGGTGGAGGACCCGACCGAGCGCAAGAAGCGCGCGGTGGTCAAAGGCCGCAAGGCGCTCGATCTGCTCGATGCACTCAAGCTCGGCGTGCTCGATGGCAGCCTGGATGGCGCCATGCTGGCCCGCCTCAAGGTCGCGTCCGAAGGGCTGACGGAAGCCACCGGCGACCCCGGTCTGGACGCCGTTTTGGGCGAGATCGACCTGCGCGTGGCGGTGGAACTGGCCAAAGCCGGCATCCGCTAGCCATTCGGGCGGAACCATTCCGGCCTCCCATCTGGCCTAAGTCATTGAATTGTCATATTAACTTGCCGAACGCCCGGCCCCTACTGGGATATTGTCGGGCGCTTGGCGGGCGTATATAAGCCAGCCGCGCGGGGGGACGACTTCACGCAACAACAATAAAAGAAGTCAGAAGTCAGGGAGTTCAGTGGGTATGTTGGCCAAGACAAAGACGTATCGGCCGTCCGACAAAGAGCCGTTCATGAACGAGCGCCAGCGGGATTATTTCCGCCTGAAGCTGCTCGCCTGGCGCGAGGACATCCTCAAGGAAGCCAAGGAAACGCTCCTGCATCTGCAGGAGGAAAACCAGAACCATCCCGATCTCGCCGACCGGGCCTCGTCCGAGACCGACCGCGCCATCGAGCTGCGCGCGCGCGACCGCCAGCGCAAGCTGATCGCCAAGATCGACGAAGCGCTCGCCCGCATCGACGACGGCACCTACGGCTATTGCGAGGAGACCGGCGAGCCGATCTCGCTGCGCCGCCTGGAAGCGCGCCCGATCGCGACGCTGTCGGTGGAAGCGCAGGAGCGCCACGAGCGCCGCGAGCGCGTCTATCGCGACGATTGAGGCGGGCTGCGATCGATCCAGTTTAATTCAATGCCCGGCCATCGCGCCGGGCATTTTTGCTTCAGCGATGCGGGCGATTTGAACTCCCAAACGAACCGCGGCCTCCGGCTGGGGAGCAACCGGAGGCCGCGTCGTTGACGCCGTTGTCGCGTTCGCGCGACGCGAAACGGCGCGGGAGCTCGTTAAGCTACGCGACTGACTAGGAAACCCCTCGAACGGTCAGAACGGCAGGATCACGTCGAGCACCTGCTGGCCGTAGCGCGGCTGCTGCACGTCGGTGATCTGGCCGCGCCCGCCATAGGCGATGCGCGCCTGCGCGATCTTGCTGGAGTCGATGGTGTTGTCGCTCTCGATGTCCTCCGGCCGCACCACGCCGGCGACGATCAGTTCGCGGATCTCGAAGTTGACTCGGATCTCCTGTTGGCCCTCGACCACCAGATTGCCGTTCGGCAGCACTTGCGTGACCACGCCGGCGACGTTGGTCTGACAGCGCCTCCTGGCGGTCGACCGAGCCCTTACCGTCGGTCGGACGACGTCGAGTCTGGCGTGAAGATGCGTGTCGGCACAGCGGTATTCATGATTGGCAGCTTTCGACTTGCCGAAGAAGTTGGTCGACGCCGGAGTCTTCCTGCGGTCGTCGCGGCTGCGCTTAGTCTCGTTGGCGATATTGGCCTTGTCGGTGATGTTGACCTTCACTGTGAGAATGTCGCCGATCTGATGCGCGCGCTGATCCTTGAAGAAGGCGCGCGAGCCGTTTCGCCACAGCGAATTCGGATTGTACGAAGCCGGCTGCGCCGCCGGCATCGGCATCTGCACCGGCTTGTAGCCCGGCCGCGCGGTCGGATTGTCGACCGCCGACAGAGGGAGGTTGCACTCCGATGTTCTTTATTCGCTCGAGCGCGGCGCAGCCGCTGAGCAAAGAACCCGCGAGCGCGGCAAGCGCTGCATGACGCACCACAGTCAGGACATTCATCGGCATCACTTTCACATGTTGTTGGCGCATGATCTATTCCGTGCGCTAACGCGCGCGATCGCTGGCTGCGGTCTGGGTCGGCAGGATATTGGCGGCAAGACGCGGCGAGCTGGTGCTGACGATGACGCGGCCGGGGCCGACCACCACGCCCTGCACCGTGCGCTTGGATTGCTCGTTGAGCACGCTGATCACGTCGCCTTCGGCGCCGCCCTCGGTCGCCTTGCCGCGCACCGTGAGCGTGATGCCCGGCATCTCATAGGTCAGCGTCACCGTCTCATTGCGTTGAACCATCTCGGGCTTCATCACGTCGGCGCCGCGCAGCGGCTGGCCCAGTCTGCAAGGCGTTGCGGGCGGCAAAGCCGATCACCTGCTGGCGGTCGGTGATGAAATCGCGGCCGATCTCGGCGCGCGGGCGCCGTTCGACCGACACGTCGGCTCTCCCTCAGAATGCCGCCGCGTTCGACCGGCCGCAAAACCGTCACGACCTCGGCGGTCGCCAGCGCGCGGCCGGAAAGCCGCAGCATGCCGCGATTGACGGCGCCGGTCGGCAGTTCGAGCGTGGCGTCGAACTTGCCGCTGCGCGGATCGTAGGTGATGCGCGCAACGCGCGGCTCGCCCTTGGCGGTCGGCTCGACCTGGATCGTGCGCATTTCGCGCTCGAAATTCACGCCGATGTTCTTGGCCTCGCCCAGCCCGAATTTCGCCGATAGCGCCTGTGCGACGCAGTCTTCGATGTCCTTGGCCGGAATCGTGCGGCTGGCGCGGATCACGACGACCTGGCTGACGCCGCCGGTGTCGAGCCCGACCAGCGCATGGGTCCGCACCGCCTCGACGACGGCGTCGGCCGGAACGGTGCCGGTGAAGCCGAGATCGGGTGCGCGGAAAATCGGAACGTTGGCGATAATGCCGGCATGCTCGACCAGATCGCCGATGCGCACGAAATCGCCGGTGACGATGGCCTCGGCCTTGAGGACCGGCCGGGCCTGATCGGAGGTCTGCGCGGCCGCCGAGGCGCCGAGCGCGAGAAGGGCTGCGTGGTTATCGTCATTGTGCGGATCATAGTCTCGCCTTCACATATTTGCGCATGATCTTGTCCGAAAATCGGTTCCCACTTTTCGGGATCATGTGCTAGTGCATCAGGTTCGAAGTCGCCGACAGCATCTGGTCGGCGGCGGTGATCACCTTGGCATTCATCTCGTAGGCGCGTTGCGCGGCGATCAGGTCGGAGATCTCGGTGACCGCCTCGACGTTGGCTTGCTCGAGATTTCCCTGCTGGACGTCGCCGGCGCCGTCGACATTGGCCAAGCCGTCTTGCGGAGTGCCGGAGGCGGGCGTCTCGGTGAACATGTTGTCGCCGACGGCGAGCAGGCCGGCCTGGTTGACGAAGCGTGTCACCGTCATTTGACCGAGCACGGTCGGCGTCGTGCTGCCCTGCGGCGTGACCGAAACTTGGCCCTGCGCATTGATCGTCAGTCCGGTCGCGTTTTGCGGGATCGTGATTCCCGGCGAAACGACATTGCCCTGCGCGGTGACGATGCGTCCGAGCGCGTCCATTTGGAACGAGCCGTCGCGGGTATAGGCGAAAGTCCCGTCCGGCAGGACGATCTTGAAGAAGCCGTCGCCGCGGATCGCTAGATCGAGGTTGTTGCCGGTTTGCGCCAGCGTGCCCTGCGTCATCAGGCGCGGCGTGCCGACCGTCTTGACGCCGCCGCCAAGATCGATGCCGACCGGCAGGATATTGCCGTTCGAGGCGGTCTGGCTGCCGACGCGGCTGACGTGCTCGTACAACAGATCCTGAAATTCGACCCGCTGGCGCTTGTAGCCGGTGGTGCGCATGTTGGCGATGTTGTTGGAGATGACCTGAACGTTGAGTTCCTGGGCCATCATCCCGGTCGCCGCGGTGTGAAGTGCACGCATGGTGTTAACTCTCCTTGATCATCAATTCGGGACTTCGGCGAGCTTGTCGATCGACGACTGGCCGAGATCATTCTGCTGTTGCAGCATGGAAGCGATCTGGGTGTAGCTGCGGGTGATTTCGATCATGCGCGACATTTCGATAACGCCGCGCACGTTGGATTTCTCGATCGAGCCTTGCACGACGCGCGATGCCTTGGTCGGCTGCGGCTGACTGCCGTTGGCGGTCGTGAAGGTGCTGCTGCCGTCCTTTTGCAATTGCTGCGCGGCATCGAAGGCGACCAGCCGCAGACTGCCGCGCTGCGAATCCGTTTTGGAGGTGCCTTCGCGCACGCTGATGGTGCCGTCGAGGCTGATGGTGACTTGGCGGTCGCCTGGCTGGAACACGATGGGGCCGGCATCGCCGAGCACAGGATTGCCTTCGCTGGTGACGAGCTGGCCGGTGCCGTTGATCTGGAGGGCGCCGTTGCGGGTATAGCGCTCGCCGCGCGGCGTCTGCACCACGAGGAATGCTTCTCCGTCGATGGCGACATTGAGCGGGTTGTCGGTCTTCTCGATCGGTCCCGGGCTGAGGTCGTGCCAGGTGCCGCGGTCGCGCACGAAGCTGACGCGGCCGTCCGCTCTGATCTGGAGCGCGCGGCCGAGGAGAGAAATTCCTCGAACAACGAACCATCGGCTTTGTAGCCGGTGGTGTTGATGTTCGCGATGTTGTTGGCGACCACGTCGAGTTCGCGACCGAGCGCGACCTGGCGTGACAGTCCGACCAGAAGTGCATTCTGCATCGGTAACTCCCCTAATCTAGCCGGCGTGGTCTCAGCCCTCCCGAGGCCGACCTGCCGAAGCCCATGCCGCCCGCTCTCCCAAGCCGGCGGCTGACACAGCCGTTGCAGCCGCCGTGCCAAGTATGAAAACGATGCTAGATCAGATGCTTAGGGGAAAATCGGGGATCGCGCGCCAAGGCAAAAACCGCCGGTTGCTGCCGTTACCCGGCAAAAGTTTCCGGGTGAGAGAACACGGGAAAGCATCTGTTAACCATACCAACCTACCTTCGGCCTCTGGGGGCGTGCGGGTCGCATCGGCGGCGTTTCGGGAAACGTCGCGCGCTGACCCGCCCAAACGTCGCGACGGGGGTAAAATTCAATGGCAGCCAAGGCGAAACAGGCGGAAGCCGAACGCGACGACGCGCCCGAAGACGAGACCGATCCGCCGGCGGTAAAGGCGAAGCAGAAGCTGCCGCTCAAGATGATCATCATCGCCGCGGCCGGCCTGCTGGTGCTCGGCGGCGGTGGCGCTGCCGGCTACCTGTTTCTTGGCGGGGCTTCGCACGACACGCTGGCGCAATCAGCCACCAAGCCCGCGATCTTCGTCGATCTGCCCGACGTGCTGGTCAATCTCTCGAACGCCGGCACGGACCGTCCGCAATATCTAAAGGTCAAGATCGTGCTCGAATTGCCCGATCCAACCGTGGTGGCGCAAATCCAGCCGCTGATGCCGCGGGTGATGGATGCGTTCCAGACCTATCTGCGCGAATTGCGGCCGACCGATCTCGACGGCTCGGCCGGACTCTACCGGCTCAAGGAAGAGCTGACGCGCCGGGTCAATGCCGCGGTCTCGCCTAACCGCATCACCGCCGTTCTGTTCAAGGAGATCGTCGTTCAATGAGCATGATCCCGAAAAGTGAGAACCGGATTTCGGACAAGATCATGCTCAAAGGGAAACGACCGTAGTCAATGGCGAATAATCAAATCGATCAAGACGCGCTGGCCGCCGAATGGGGCGTGGCGCTCGAAGCGGAATCGGGCGCGGCAGGCGCGGTGCCTGCGACAGCGCAGCGCCGGGCGCCGATGAGGCCGCCGCGCAGTGGGCGGCGATGGTCGACGACGGCAACAGCGGCTTCCAGTCCGCCAAAGGCGGCGCCGAGCGCATCCTCAATCAGGAAGAAATCGACAGCCTGCTCGGCTTCAGCCTTGCCGACGTAACGCTCAACGACAATTCCGGCATCCGCGCCATCATCAACTCGGCGATGGTGTCCTACGAGCGCCTGCCGATGCTGGAAATCGTCTTCGACCGCCTGGTGCGGCTGATGACGACGAGCCTACGCAATTTCACCTCCGACAACGTCGAAGTCTCGCTTGACCGCATCACCTCGGTGCGCTTCGGCGACTATCTCAATTCGATCCCGTTGCCGGCGATCCTGGCGGTGTTCAAGGCGGAGGAGTGGGATAATTTCGGCCTCGCCACCGTCAATTCCAGCCTGATCTATTCGATCATCGACGTGCTGCTCGGCGGCCGGCGCGGCCAGAGCACGGTGCGCATCGAGGGCCGCCCCTACACCACGATCGAGACCAACCTGGTCAAGCGCATGATCGAGGTGGTGCTGGCGGATGCGGAACTTGCCTTCAAGCCGCTGTCGCCGGTCAAATTCAACATCGACCGGCTCGAGACCAATCCGCGCTTTGCCGCCATCTCGCGGCCGGCCAATGCCGCGATTTTGGTGCGGCTGCGCATCGACATGGAAGACCGCGGCGGCACCGTCGAACTGCTGCTGCCTTATGCGACCATCGAGCCGATCCGCGCCACGCTCCTGCAGATGTTCATGGGCGAGAAATTCGGCCGCGATCCGATCTGGGAGGGGCATCTGGCCACCGAAATCGGCCAGGCGCAGATCGGTGTCGACGCCGTGCTGTACGAGGCGCGGCTGCCGCTGCGGCGCATGATGGATCTCAACGTTGGCGACACGTTGATGCTTGAGCTGAAACCCGATGCGCTGGTGAGCGTGCGCTGCGGTGACATCACGCTGACCGAAGGCCGCATGGGGCGTGTCGGCGACCGCGTCGCCGTGCGCGTCGCCAAAGCCTTGCGCAGGCCGCGAACGACGTTCGCCATGTTCGAGAAGGCGGACGAGCCTACAAATAGGATGGAGGTACCGTGAGCTACCATTACGGTTTTCTGGTCGAGAGCATGGTTTCGATCCTGCTCCTGCTCACGATCCTGTATTGCGTCCGGCTCAACAACCAGCTTCGTCTGCTCAAGGCCGACGAGCAGACGTTGCGCGCCACCATTTCCGAACTCATCACTGCCACCGAAATCGCCGAGCGCGCCATCGCCGGGCTGAAGTCCACCATGCGCGAGGGCGAGCAGGCCTTGGGCGCGCGGATGGACCGCAGCGAACAGCTTTCCGCCGACATCGAGCATCAGCTCAAGGCCGGCGAGGAACTGCTGGCGCGGCTTACCCGCATTGCCGGGGTGGGGCGGCCGGCCGACACGAAAACCGCCGCGCCTGACGCCAAAGCAATCGTCGCCGCCGCGCAAGCGTTCACCGATCGCATGCGCAGCCGCACCCGGGCCGGTGGTCTTGCGGCATGATCCGTTTTGCGCGCGATTTCCGGCTGATCCCGATCGTGCTGGTGGCAACGATCAGCCTGTTCGCGCTCAAGGTATCGGGGCTGGTATTCGACGGCGGCTATACCCTGGCCGAGCGCATGCAAGGCCTTAACAAGACCGACATGCAGGTCACCGGCCCGGAGAGCGTGCCGGACTATCCGAGGATCGTGGTCGCCGACCGCAACGTGCTGCCCAACGCGCCAGGGCCCGGCAATTCCAAATCATCGAACAAGTCCTGGGCGCAGGAGATGTTCAACTACCGTGACGCTGCCAACAGCGACGTCACCGGCTCAGTGCCGGAAAAGCCGAGCGCCCCGCTGCTGGCGGTGAGCAATAAGGCGCCGGATCCCCCGAAGCTCGACATTGGGGGGACGGCCTACCCACTTGAGCAAGGCAAAATCTCGTCGCCGGGCGAACGCGCCGTCCTCGATCACCTGCAGGGCCGCCGCGAGGCGCTCGATACCCGCGACCGCGATCTGGAAATGCGCGAGAGCCTGCTGAAGGCCGCACAGATGCGGCTGGAAGCCAAAGTCGCCGAGCTCAAGGATGTCGAAGGGCGGATCAATACCGCCATGGGCAATCGCGACCAGGCCGAAGCGCAGCGTTTCAAGAACATCGTCTCGATGTACGAAAACATGAAGCCGAAGGACGCCGCGCGTATTTTCGACCGTCTTGATCTGAAGATCCTGGTCGATGTCTCGACCCAGATGAATTCGCGTAAGATGTCGGAAATACTGGCGGTGATGTCGCCGGAAGCCGCCGAACGGCTCACCGTGGAACTCGCCAATCGCGCCGGAACGCCGAAGTCACAAAGTCCGGACCTGTTGCCGAAGATCGAAGGCGCGCCGAACGGCGGCTAGCGCACACGTTCCTCATTGAACCTTAAAATCGACGGGCAGCTTGGCGAGCGCGGCGGCAAGCGTCTGCTTCGGGCTGCCGGAGGCATCGACGTCGGGCCAATCCAGCGCTCCGATGTCATACTTGGATTGTTGCACTACGACCGCGCGGTCGGCATCGGAGGCGTCGCTGACGCGCGCCCCGACGCGCGACAGTCTGGTTTCAAGATCGGCAGTCAGGAAAACGCCGCGGAAGGCGACATTGCGCTCTTGCGCGATCTTGGCGATCTCGGCGCGTTCGCCCGGCTTTGCATACATTGCATCGACAATTGCGCAGTGTCCGGCGGAAATAGCGCGTCCGGCCTTTTCAGCGAGCGACGAATAGACTTGGGTGGCAGCCTCCGGGGTGTAGGCTTGCTTCGGCAGCGGCTCGAGTTCTTTGACCCCGAAAATCCGCTTGCGCTCCACATCGGATCGCAGAATGACCGCGCCTGGTGCGGCCCCAAGCGCTGGCGCCAGCGCGCGCGCCAGCACCGATTTGCCGGTGCCGGACAGCCCGCCGACGGCCAGCAAAGTGGGGCGAGGGGCTTTAAAAAACGAAAGTGCAAAGTCGAAGTATCGGCGCGCCGACACTTCAATCGCGCCTCGCTCAGCGGGCTTTGCGCCGTCACGACGCGCAACGCCGACCTTCGCCCGGATTGCCGCCCGCATGGAAAGGAACAGGGGGAATGCGGCCAGCGCGTCAAGATGGCTCAGGTCGGTGGACTCCTGCAGGTAGCGATTCAAGACGATATTGGCGGCAGGCCGCAACCCTCGTTCGGTCAGATCCATGATCAGGAAAGCGAGGTCGTAGAGCACATCGCCGCTCGCCACCTGGGGATCGAATTCGATCGCGTCGAATAGAACGGGTTGATCGTCCAGCAGAACGATGTTGCCGAGGTGGAGATCGCCATGCAAGCGTCTGACGAAACCGGCCGCGCCGCGCTTTTGCAGCAGCGGACGAAGACGCTCGAAAGCTGCAAGGCTCAGTCTTTTGATTGCCTCCGCATCGGCGTTTGGGAACAAGCGAGGTTCCGACTGGAAGACCGCGGCGTTTTGCTCGATGAATAATTTAAAAGCATCAAGCCAAGGTTCGACCTCGGCAGCCGGTGCTTTCGCGTGCGCAGCGGCAACCGCGCAGGCAAGCCTGTCGGCAAGTCTGTCGTCGATCAGCCCGCGTTCCGAGATTTTGTCGAGCGTGGCGCTCTCGTCGAACCGGCGCATCTCGACGGCCCATTCGACCGGCGTTCCAACGCCGCCGATCCGCAGCGATCCGTCCGCCTCCTGAGTGATGGCGGTAACGCCGCGATAAATCTGCGGCGCCAGCGGCCGGTTGATGGCGATTTCCGCCTCGCAGGCGGCTTTGCGAAGCTGCAAGGTCGAATAATCGAGAAACGGAAATCGAACCGCGTGCTTGACCTTGATAGCCCGCTCGCCGGCGAGAAACACGCTCGCCGAATGGGTGTCGATGCGACGGACCGCAACGCCACCATGCATCGCCGGGCTCTCAAGCGCGGTCAGCACCTCCGCCTGGGTTTGCGTGGCGCCATGCATCCAAGGCTCCGGGAAAATCAGCCGCGCCGCGGATAGAGACATACTCTCCCGGCAGGCAGACAATAGCGCATTGATCGAGGTCAAAGCGCGGGATTGATGCCTTTCTTGCCCGAGAAAGCGCGCTAGCGGGTATTATGGTCCAGAATACCGGCTATCAGGGCCATCCGCACCAGATCGGAAAGGCTGGCCGCCTTCATCTTGGTCATCACATTGGCACGATAGATTTCGACCGTCCGCGGACTGATCGTCAGGTCAAAGGCGATCGTCTTGTTGGCGCTGCCGGCCACCAGCCCCTCGAGCACCTGCCGTTCGCGGTTCGAGAGGGTGGCGAGCTTGTCGAGGATTTCCGCGCGTTCGACCTCGCGCTTGCCTTCTTTTTCAAAGCGGTTGAGCGCGGAACGGACCGTGGCAAGCAGCACGTCGTCGTCAAACGGCTTCTCGAGAAACTCGGCCGCGCCGACTTTCATGGCTTCGACGGCGAGCGGAACGTCGCCATGGCCGGTAATCACAATGACGGGAACGGGGTTCGCCATGCTCTTCAGACGCTTGAGCAGGTCGATGCCGCTCATTCCCGACATGCGCACATCGGTGATCACGCATCCAGGATTGAGCGTCGGCAGCATCGCTAGAAACGCCTCGGCGGATTCGTGCGTCGCGACGCTGAATTTCGCGCTCTTCAGCAAAAATTCCAGCGACTGCCGCACGGCGTCGTCGTCATCGACAACATGAACTATCTGTTTGTCAGGCATCCTCGTCTGCATCCTGCTTGGTCATCGCGCGAATGGTGAAACAAAAGACTGTGCCGCCGCCAGGATTGGGCTCGACCGAAATGCGTCCCTCGTGCGCCTCGACAATCGTGCGGCAGATCGACAGCCCGACGCCCATGCCCTGGATTTTTGTCGTGAAAAACGGCTGGAAGAGATTGGCGGCGATTTCCGGCGCGATCCCCGATCCGGTATCGGAGACGCGAACTTCGACCAGTTCGCCCTCGACGGCTGCGGACCGCACCGTCAATTCGCGCCGGTCGGAATCGGCCATCGCCTCCACGGCATTGCGCATCAGGTTAATCAAAACCTGCTGAATCTGCACCCGGTCGGCCAAAACCTGGTCGGCGGATGGATCGAGTTCGAAGCGAACGTGAACGTCCTTCACGCCGACAAGGGCAAGCGCGCTTGCCTCTTCCACCAGCTTGGCCGTGCTTTCCGCGCGGCGTTCGCTCTCACCGCGCGAGACGAAATCCCGCAAACGGCGAATGATCTGGCCGGCCCGCATCGCCTGTTCGCTGGCCTTTTCGAGCGCGTCCCGCGTCATGCGCGATTCGTCGTCGGGGCTATCCTGCAACAGACGGATGCTGCCCTTCAGATAATTCGTGATCGCAGAAAGCGGCTGGTTGAGCTCATGCGCGAGTGCGGACGCCATTTCGCCCATCGCGGTCAATCTGGAAATGTGCACGATCTCCGACTGCAATTCGTGCAAACGGGCTTCCGTGCTTTGGCGCTCGGTCAGGTCGCGGATGAAGCCGGTATAGAACGTCCGGTCGGATGACCGCATTTCGCCGACCGCCAGTTCCATCGGGAAGGTCGAACCGCCTTTGCGTTCGCCGACCACCACGCGGCCGATGCCGATGATGCGGCGCTCGCCGGTCACGGCGTAGCGATCGAGGTAATTGTCATGGCCGGCGCGATAGGGTTGCGGCATCAGCATCTTGACATTCTTGCCAACGACTTCGGCCGCCGAGTATTTGAACAATCGCTCTGCCGCCAAACTGAATGATTGCACATTGCCTTTCGGATCGATGACGATCATGGCATCGGGAACGGTATCCAGGATCGATTTCAGATGCGCTTCGCGGGCCAGAAGATCTTGCGTGCTGGCGGCGGCGTCGGCACGTGCCCGCAGCATCCGTGCGCCCAACCCGGCCATGCCGATTCCAATCACCGTAAAGGCGACCAAGCCGAAGAGGTGCGTCGCAGAAGGCGGAAAGGACTGCCGCAGCACGTAGACGGCAAGGATGTCGCTTAGTCCGGTTGCCAGCAGCCCCGGCCCAAGGCCGCCGGCGCCGCTCGAAACCAGAACCGCCGGGACGAAGAAGAGATAGGTCACTTCGTCGCCGAGGAATGGCGCCAGCAGCAGGCGCGCCGCAAAAGCCAGCGTGACCAGAACGGCGGCGAGCGCATAACCCAACGGCGCCGGCAACAGGATGTGACCCGGGCCGGCATGGCGCACAGGCTTCGCTTCAGTCACCGGAACGGCTGCGATTGACGTTGTGCATGGAACTCATCTGTGGTCGACGGCACTGAAAAGCGCAAGACCGCAGCGGGTCATTTTGCTCTAAATACTTCAAATATATAGCATTTTGGCGACGCTGGGACCTCCGTAGAACCCCTTACGTTCAATATCTGAATTTTCCCCTTCGAGCGCGGCCGCCATGGTGGCGACAACTTCGCCAAACCAAGGAGACACATCATGCCGATCCGAGCCGTGGCCGTCCGTGAAACATTCGCTCGCAATGGCAAGGGGCCGGTTCCCAGTGCCTCGCCCGCGCCGGTGACCGGGCTGTTCGACATGATGGGCGCGCCCTTGACGTTTGCGCGCAATGAAGAGGTGTACGGCGAAGGTGAGCCGGCCGAGTATCTCTACACGGTGCAAACCGGCTGCGTGCGTACCTCCAAGATTCTCAACGACGGACGCCGCCAGATCGGCGCGTTCTACTTGCCCGGCGACGTGTTCGGATTCGAAGCGGGCGAGGCGCACAGCTACTCCGCCGAGGCGCTCGCCCCCACCACGGTTCGCATCGTCAAGCGCACAGCACTTAACTCCCGCGCGGCCGGCGATAGTGCGATGGCCAGTCATCTGCTCAATGTGACGACCAAGGAGCTGCAGCGCACGCAGAATCATATTTTGCTGCTGATCAAGAGTGCGCAGGAACGCGTCGCCGGCTTCTTGATCGAAATGGTAAATCGCAAGCCAACTGGTGCCACCGAGATTGAATTGCCGATGTCGCGCCAGGACATCGCCGACTATCTCGGCCTCACCATCGAAACCGTTTCGCGCACGCTGACGCTGCTCGAAAATATCAGCGCCATCGCCTTGCCGACGTCGCGGCACGTCGTTCTGCGCAACCGGTCGGCGCTGGTGCGGATGAACGGGTGAAGTGCGGCACCTTCCGGTTTGGTGAAAGTGCATCGAAAGATTCGACAGGAGAGTGCGATGAAAGCCAAGGATATCATGACGCAACGGGTGATCTCGGTCAGTCCGGATGCGACGGTTTTCGAGGCGGCGCGTTTGATGCTGCAACATCGCATCAGCGGGTTGCCGGTGATTGGCCCGGCCGGCGCGCTGATTGGCATGATTACGGAAGGCGATTTTCTGCGGCGCGCCGAAACCGGAACCGAGCGACACCGGCCGCGCTGGCTCGAATTCGTGCTCGGTCCGGGCCGCGCTGCCGAAGAGTTCACCCAGTCGCATGGCCGCAAGGTCGGCGAGGTGATGTCGGGTGAGCCGCGCACGGTATCCGAGGATGCGTCGTTGGAGGAGATTGTCGCTTTGATGGAGCGAAACAGGATCAAGCGCGTTCCGGTCACCCGCGATAAACGCCTGGTCGGTATCGTAAGCCGTGCCAATCTGATGCGCGCGATGATTTCCATTGCGCGCTCGGCGCAGCCGCCTGCTCAGAGCGACATCGACATCCGCAAGAAGATCATGAGCGAACTGGACGGACAGAAATGGGCGCCGATCGCGATGGTCGATGTTACGGTTAACAAAGGCAGGGTCGATCTCTGGGGCACGATTTTCGATGAGCGCGACCGCACCGCGCTCAAGGTCCTGGCCGAGAACGTGGCCGGCGTCAAAGAAGTACGTGATCATATGACCTGGATCGAGCCGATGTCTGGTATTTCGATGGACGCCAGCGACGGCGTCAAAGCTGCAAAAAACGCAGCCGCCTGAAGCAGGGGCATTCGACAACAGCATGCCTCGCGGCCAATGCGGCGCGGGACGCGCCTTTTGCTTAAGCAAAGCGGCCGCCCGCTACCGGCGTCGACACCGCGATATGTCCAATAAATCCAGGGGCTTTTTGATCTGGCTCAAAGCCGTTTCTCTCCCCAAGCGCATCTTATCTCTCCCCAAGCGCATCTTATTTTTTGGCGAAATTTGCCCGGGAGGAAACCATGACCAGCATTGTTCAGCCGACGGTTCGCGTGGCGGTAAAGCCGACACCGAAGGAAAGAAATTGGTTTATCTCGAACTGGGGCCTGTTGGCCGCAACCGCGGCACTTGTCGTCATTCTGTTATTGCCGACGCCTGTCGATCTGCCGGTCGCCGGCCATCGCATGCTGGCGATCCTCGCCTTCGCCGTCATCCTGTGGATGACCGAGGCGGTCGACTACGCGGTTTCGGCGATTCTGGTCGCGACCTTGATGGCGTTTCTGCTTGGGTTGGCGCCAAGCGTCGCGAACCCGAAAGTGCTGCTCGGTACCAGCGGCGCGCTGACACTCGCCTTCAGCGGCTTTGCCAATACCGCCCTTGTGCTGGTGGCGTCCGCGTTGTTCCTGGCCGCTGCGATGACGGCAACCGGGCTCGACAAGCGAATCGCGCTCAACATTCTGGCGCGTGTCGGAACCGATACGAAACATGTCGTCATCGGCACGATCCTGGTCGGTTTCGTGATCGCGTTCATGGTGCCGTCCACCACCGCGCGCGTGGCCTGCCTGGTCCCGATCACGCTCGGCATCATCGCGGCCTATGGCGTCAACAAGCGTGGCGCCTTCGCGGGCATGTTGATGATCACCACGGTGCAGACCGCCAGCATCTGGAACGTCGGCATCAAGACCGCGGCCGCGCAGAATATGGTCGCCATCGGATTCATCGAGAAGGCATTCAGCCAGACGATCACCTGGCTTGATTGGCTGATTGCCGCCGCGCCTTTCGCCATCCTGATGTCGATCGCGCTCTACTTTGTCATGACAATCATGATGCCGCCGGAAGTCACGGATGTGCCGGGCGGACGCGAGGGCGTGCGTAAATCGCTCGCCGACCTCGGCCCCATCAAGGCGGCCGAACTGAAACTTCTGCTGCTGTCGCTGACCTTGATCGGCTTCTGGGCTACCGAAGGCATCCTGCACAAGTTCGATACCAGCACGACGACTATTACCGCCGTCGCGCTGATGTTCATGCCTGGCTTCGGCATTCTGAACTGGAAGGATGCCCAGAACAGGATTCCGTGGGGCACGATCATCCTGTTCGGTGTCGGCATCAGCCTCGGCACCGCGCTGCTGCAGACCAACGCGGCGACATGGCTTGCCAATATCGTCGTCGCCAATTTCGGCCTGAAGAACGCGACCGTGCTCTTCATCCTTGGCGTGATGACCATGTTCCTGATCGTGATCCATCTGGGCTTTGCCAGCGCAACCGCGCTGGCCTCGGCGATGATCCCGATCGTGATCGCGGTTCTCAAGAGCGTGGCGACCCCCGGCATCAACGTCATCGGCATGACCATGGTGCTGCAATTTGTCGTCAGCTTCGGCTTCATCTTGGTGGTGAACGCGCCGCAGAATATGGTGGCCTATGGCACCGAGACCTTCGTCGCGCGCGATTTCGTCCGCACCGGCCTGGTGATGACGGTGATCGCGATCGCGCTGGTGATGCTGCTTGGTGCCACCTACTGGCACTGGCTCGGCTACGTCTAGGAGCAACGATGGCCCGGGCAACCCTCTCGCTCGTCTTTGCCGGCAGTGGTGGCTCAGGCGCCATGACTGCCGGCACGCTGTTTCTGCGGGCGGCGGCGGAGGCGGGCTATTTCGGCGTCATGACACAGCTGTTCGGAGCGCAGGTGCGCGGCGGCGAATCCGCCGCGCTGGTGCAGATATCGACCGCACCGATCGAATGTCAGCCTGATCACTACGAAGTATTCTTCGCGCTGGACTGGGAGAAGGTCGACCAGTTCGCGCCTGAAATTCCGCTCGACCCGACCAGCATCGTGATTGCGGATCCCTCCGCCGGTGCCGTTCCGGTCAGCATCGCCAAATCCAAGCCGCGCACGGTTGCGGTCACCATGAGCGATCCGAACGCAACGCACCTTGAGCGCGCGATGCGCGGCAAACGCTCGAATATTTTTGTCGCCGGTCTGGCCGGTACGCTGGCGGGGATCGGTGCCGCCGATCTGCGTGCGGCGCTCGAAGCCGTGCTCGGGCACAAGGGCGCCGAGGTTACAGCCGCTAATGCCGCTGCTCTGGAAAACGGTATCAAGGCGGCTGCCGGGTTCAACCTCGATCTGCGGATGCAAGAGGCAAAGCATGAACCGCGCTGGCTGATCACGGGAAACCAGGCGATCGGCCTCGGCGCGATGCGCGGCGGCGTGAAATTCGTCGGCTGCTATCCGATCACGCCGGCTACAGACCTGGTCGAAATGGCTGTCGCCGGAATTGCAGAGTCTGGGCGGGCGTCTCGTATTGGCCGAAGATGAGCTCGCCTCCATCAATATGGTGCTGGGCGCCTCCTATGGCGGCGTTCCCGCGATGACGGTCACCGCGGGGCCGGGCCTCTCGCTGATGACGGAAGCCATCGGGCTCGGGGTCGCGGCGGAAATTCCGGCGATCATCGTCGATGTCATGCGCGCCGGCCCTTCGACCGGTATTGCGTCGAAGACCGAGCAGAGCGATCTAAATATCGCGATCTACGGCGGGCATGGTGACGCGCCGCGTATCGTGGTTGCGCCCGTATCGGTCGGCGATTGCGTCGCGACCGGCGAGTGGGCGGTCTACATCGCCGAAGCCTTGCAAAGCCCGGTGATTGTCTTGTCCGACCAGACGATCGGGCAGGCGCGGGCCATTATCCCGCCGCCAGGTAAACGTCCCGCGCCAATGAAACGGCGAACCAATGGGGCTGCCCCCGGCGCGCAATTCAAACGCTATGCGCTGGCCGCCGACCCGGTGACGCCGATGCCACGGCCCGGAACCGAAAATTACGAATGGGTTGCCGAAGGTCTAACGCATAACGAAGCCGGATTGCCGGTGAGCGGCGCCAGCGCGCATGTCGCGCAGATCAACAAGCGCGCCAAGAAGCTCGAGCAGTTCGATCCTGGGGAACTCTGGGGTGAAGTTTATGGCGAGGGCGACACGGCGATCGTGACATTTGGTTCGAGCGTTGCACCGGCATGCGAGGCGGCGCGCAGGTTGACGGCCGCGGCGCGACCGACGCGTGTGATCGCGCTACGGGTCTTGTCGCCGATCCCAGCCAAGCCGCTGGCGGCCGCGCTCAAGGGCGTGCGCCGCGTGGTCGTGCTCGAGCAGAACCATAGCGGGCAGCTTTATCGCCATCTTTTGGGACACAAGGCGCTGTCGGTATCGGCCGAGAGCATTGCGCGGCCGGGACCGCTTCCGTTTCGGCCGGCCGAGATCACGGCTCATCTTGCTTGAGGATAAAACCATGGGTGTCGCAACTGCAGAACCGCATTGCGTCAGGAATCTTGTCGAAAAGGATTTCAGCTCGGGGGCACATCCGATCTGGTGTCCAGGCTGTGGCGACTATGGCGTGCTCAACGGTCTCGAGCGGGCGCTGGTCACGCTGGGCCGTCCGCCGCACGAAATTGTCTTGGTGTCGGGGATCGGCTGCTCATCGCGGCTGCCCGGCTACATGAGCTGCTATGGATTTCATGGCGTGCACGGCCGCGCGCTGCCTGCGGCGACCGGGCTCAAGCTCGCGCGCCCCGACCTGGAGGTCATCGCGGTCGGCGGCGACGGCGACGGGTTCTCGATCGGCGGAAACCATTTCATCCATGCCTGCCGGCGCAATGTCGACATGCTTTATCTGGTGATGGATAACCGCGTCTACGGCATGACCAAGGGCCAGCCGTCTCCGACCACCGAGCCGGACTGGGACAGCGCGCTGACGCCTGGCGGCATCGGCATACGTGCGTTCAATCCGATCTCGCTTGCCATCACTGCCGGTGCGAACTTTGTCGCGCGTGGATTTTCCGGCGATCCGAAAGGTTTAGCGGCGCTGATCGTCGAAGCGATCAAATGGCCCGGGTTTGCTTTTCTAGAAGTGCTGAGCCCCTGCATCACGTTCCGCCCGGAGGAATTCGAGTGGAAGAGTAAAGTGAGGCACGACGCTGTCGCTGTCCACAACGATCGAGGGCCCGCGGCCGCCGCGGCACTTTCCGACGACGGCTTTAGTCTCGGCGTGCTGTTTCGCGGCACCGGGGCGCCGACGGAGGTGCCGATCCAGGCGAAATCGTCGCTGGCCGCAATCGAGCAGCAGTTCCTGGTGGCGGCAAATCAGCGGGACTAGCGCCCGGTTTTGACCTGAATCAAGTATAGTGCCGGCGCATTGACGGATAACCAAGTTTCTCGGATTCTACGCCGGCCAGACAACGGGATTTAACGCATGGCGATCGCACTCGCACCTCAAAAAACCATGACTCTCGGCGAGGGAGGCCTCGCGCTGTTCTTCGCAGGCTTGGCATTGCTGTCGATCGTGGTGGCGGCCAAAGCCTATACGCCCGAATACGCATTCCATGCCTATTTGTTTACGGCCGCCAGCATGGCCGCGGTGTTTGCCATCATCAATCGCTATTACGACCGGCCGGCGGAAGCTGCGCCGCTGACCGTCGACGGCAAGCCGAACTACAACATGGGTCCGGTGAAATTCGCGACTATCGCCGCCATGATCTGGGGCATCGCCGGGTTCACCGTCGGTCTCTACATTGCCTGCGAACTGGCATTTCCCTTCCTCAATTTCGATCTGCCGTGGATCACATTCGGGCGATTGCGGCCGCTGCATACATCGGCGGTGATCTTCGCCTTCGGCGGCAACGTGCTGCTGGCAACCTCATTTTATGTCGTGCAGCGCACCTGCCGCGCGCGGCTGGTCGGCGACCTTGCACCCTGGTTCGTCATCCTCGGATATAACTTCTTCATTCTCATCGCCGGCACCGGCTATCTGCTCGGCATCACCCAGTCGAAGGAATATGCCGAGCCGGAATGGTATGCCGATCTCTGGCTGACCATCGTGTGGGTGACCTATTTCGTAGTCTTTCTCGGCACCATCATGCGGCGCACCGAGCCGCACATCTACGTCGCCAACTGGTTCTATCTCGCCTTCATCCTCACCATCGCGGTGCTGCATCTCGGCAATAACGCGGCCATTCCGGTGTCGTTGTTCTCGCCGAAGTCCTACATCGTCTGGTCGGGTGTGCAGGATGCCATGGTGCAATGGTGGTACGGCCACAACGCGGTCGGCTTCTTCCTCACCGCCGGCTTCCTCGCCATCATGTATTATTTCATTCCCAAGCGATGCAACCGGCCGGTCTATTCCTACCGGCTGTCGATCATCCACTTCTGGGCGTTGATCTTCCTCTACATCTGGGCCGGCCCGCATCACCTGCATTACACCGCGCTGCCCGACTGGGCGCAGACGCTCGGCGCGACGTTCTCGATCATGCTGTGGATGCCGTCCTGGGGTGGCATGATCAACGGAATCATGACGCTGTCGGGCGCTTGGGACAAGCTGCGCACCGATCCGGTGCTGCGCATGATGGTGGTGTCGGTCGCCTTCTACGGCATGTCGACCTTCGAAGGTCCGATGATGTCGGTGAAGATCGTCAATTCGCTCTCGCACTATACCGACTGGACCATCGGCCACGTGCATTCCGGCGCGCTCGGTTGGGTCGGCTACATCTCGTTCGGCGCGATCTATTGCCTAGTGCCGTGGCTGTGGAACCGCCAGCTGTACTCGCTCAAGCTGGTCAACTGGCATTTCTGGATATCGACCATCGGCATCGTGCTCTACATCAGCTCGATGTGGGTGTCGGGCATCCTGCAAGGATTGATGTGGCGTGCCTACACCAGTCTCGGCTTCCTGGAATATTCCTTCGTCGAGACGGTCGAGGCGATGCATCCCTTCTACATCATCCGCGCGCTCGGGGGATTCCTGTTCCTTACCGGCGCGCTGCTGATGGCCTGGAATCTCTGGAAGACCGTCACGGCAAAAGAAACGGAAACCATTGCGCCCGCCGGCCTTACGCTGGCTCCGGCGGAATAGGCGGGGGCAATCATGTCGCTATGGTCTAAACACGCCATCTTCGAGAAGAACTCGATCATTCTCGTCATCGGCATCCTGGTCGTGATCGCGATCGGCGGATTGGTCGAGATCGTGCCGTTGTTCTACCTAAAGAACACGATCGAGAAGGTCGACGGCGTGCGCCCCTATACGCCGCTCGAGCTCGCCGGCCGCAACATCTATGTGCGCGAAGGCTGCTACCTGTGCCATTCGCAGATGATCCGGCCGCTGCGCGACGAGGTCGAACGCTACGGCCACTATTCGCTCGCGGCCGAAAGCATGTATGACCGCCCATTCCAGTGGGGCTCAAAGCGCACCGGCCCCGATCTCGCGCGTGTGGGCGGCAAGTATTCCGACGACTGGCACCGCGACCACCTGCGCGATCCGCGCTCGGTGGTGCCGGGTTCGGTGATGCCGGATTATTCGTGGCTCGCCGAAACCGATCTCGACTACAAGCACATCGGCGAGGACTTGAAAGTGCAGGCCCTGCTTGGCGTGCCCTATACGCCCGACATGATCGCCAACGCCACCAACGATATCGCGATCCAGTCGACCACCGACAGCCCCGACGCCGGCGAGCTCACCAAGCGCTATCCGAAAGCACAGGCGCGCGACTTCGACGGCAATCCCGGCCGCATCAGCGAGGCCGACGCCTTGATCGCCTACCTGCAACTGCTCGGCACGCAGGTCGATTTCAATCTTTATGACGACAAAGCCAACATCCGGTGAGTACGATGGATTCAACCTACCGAGCCGCGGCCGAGTTCGCCCAGACCTGGGGTCTCGCCTATTTTGTCATCATCTTCATGGCCGTGCTGGTCTACGCGCTGTGGCCCTCGCGCAAGAAACAATTCGACGAGGCGGCGCGTATTCCGCTGCGGGAGGACTGACCGGTGGCCGACGAACATAAAGACATCGACGCACTGACCGGCACCGCTACCACCGGCCACGATTGGGATGGCATTCGCGAGCTCAACACGCCGTTGCCGCGCTGGTGGCTGTGGACATTCTATCTCTGCATACTCTGGGCGGTCGGCTATTGGATCGTCTACCCGGCTTGGCCGCTGCTGACCAATTCCACTCAAGGCGCGTTCGGTTGGCACACCCGTAGCGCGGTGGTGGAAGATATCCAGCAGCTCAAGCTGCAGCGCGGGCCGATGATGGACAAATTGACCAAGGCCTCGCTGGCCGAAATCGTCGGCGATCCGCAACTTCTCGATTTCGCCCGCGCGCAGGGGCGTGTGGCCTTCGCCGATAATTGCGCGGGCTGTCATGGCGCCGGTGGCGGCGGAGCCAAAGGCTACCCGAACCTCAACGACGACGATTGGCTGTGGGGTGGCAAGCTTGAAGAGATCACGCAGACCATCCGGCACGGCGCCCGCGCCGGCGACGACAAAGGCCGCGCTGGCAGCATGCCGGCGTTCGGCCGCGACAATATCCTCAAGGCCAACGAGATTTCGACGGTCGCCGATTTCACCCGCTCGCTGTCCGGTCTGCCGGTAGAGAAGGGCGCCGATCTGGCGCTCGGCAAGAAGCTGTTCGCCGACAATTGCGCGCTTTGCCATGGGCCGGATGGAAAGGGCAATCGCGAGTTGGGTGCGCCCAATCTGACCGACAAGATCTGGCTCTATGGGTCCAGCAAGGAGGCAATCGTCGAAGGGCTGCGTATTGGCCGCGGCGGCGTCATGCCGGCCTGGACAAACCGGCTCAGCGATCCCACCATCAAGGCGCTGACGGTCTACGTCCACACCTTCGGCGGTGGAGAGAAGTGATTGTGCAAGCCGCCACCACAATGTCGCTCGAGCATGCGGCGCCCGCAGCGTCCGATCTCGCGCGCCTGGTAGCTGCGGCCGAAGCCGAAGTCGGCGGACCGCCGCCGGATGACGAAATCCCGCTATATGCGCCGCGGCGAAAAATCTATCCGCAGAGAGTGCACGGCACCTTCCGCCGGATCAAATGGGCGGTTCTGGTCGTCACGCTTGGCATCTATTACCTGCTGCCATTCGTGCGCTGGGATCGCGGCCCGAACGCGCCCGATCAGGCGGTGCTGATCGATTTTTCCAGCCGGCGCTTCTATTTCTTCTTCATCGAGATATGGCCGCAGGAAGTCTATTACCTCACCGGTCTGTTGATCCTGGCGGCGATCACCTTGTTCCTGATGAACGCGGTCGCCGGCCGGGTCTGGTGCGGTTACCTCTGCCCGCAAACGGTGTGGACCGACCTGTTTTTCGTAATTGAACGCTTTGTTGAAGGCGATCGCCGCGAGCACATGCAGCGCGACGGCCGCAAATGGACGATCGAGACTTACGCACGCAAGGGCGTGAAGCACTTCCTCTGGCTGATGGTGGCGTGGTGGACCGGCGGCGCCTGGGTGCTCTACTTCGCCGATGCACCGACGCTGGTGAAAGAGCTCGCCACCGGTCAGGCGGCTTTCATGGCCTATGCCGCGATCGGAATTCTTACCTTCACGACCTATACGCTCGCCGGCCACATGCGCGAGCAGGTCTGCCTCTATATGTGTCCGTGGCCGCGCATTCAGGCGGCGCTCACCGACGAGTACGCGCTTAACGTCACGTACCGGTATGACCGCGGCGAGCCGCGCTGCTCGGCCAAGAAATCCGAGCAATTGCGCGCGCACGGGCAGCCGGCCGGCGACTGCGTCGATTGCCTGCAATGCGTGCACGTGTGCCCGACCGGCGTCGACATTCGCGGCGGCGCCAACCTGGGCTGCATTCAATGCGGCCTGTGCATCGACGCCTGCGACACTGTGATGAGCAAGCTCGGCCGCGCCACCGGGCTCATCGCCTATGATACCGACGTCAACATCAAGCAGCGCATCGAGGGCAAGAAGCCGTTCTTTAAGATCATGCGCATGCGCACGCTGCTTTATGCCGCCATCATCGCGGTCGCCGGCGGGATCATGATCTATACGCTCGCCACGCGCGACAGTGAGGGCATCAGCGTCATCCACGACCGCAATCCGATGTTCGTACGTCTGTCCGATGGATCGCTGCGCAACGGCTACACTGTCCGCATCGTCAACAAGCAGCTCAAGTATCGCGAGTTCATTGTCGGCGTGGACGGGCTGCCCTCGACGCTAGTCGATTATGTCGGTCTGCCGCCGCGCACGGACGGCCGGCAACTGATTTCGGTCGGCCCCGATCAGACCAAAGAAGTACGCGTCGTGGTGACCGACTACAGCCTATCGCCGCCGGCGCCGTCGACCACAATTTTGTTCAGGCTGATCGACGTCAATTCCGGCGATATTGCCGAAATGCGCGATCATTTCTTCGGGCCATGAAAGCGAAGCAAACATGAACGTCGAATATCCAAAAAGAGAGCCGCGCGAACTGACCGGCCGCGCCGTCCTGTTGTGGCTGGTGGCGTTTTTCGGCGTCATTTTCGCGGTCAACGGCGTGCTGGTGCAGGCCGCGATATCCACCTTCGGCGGCGTCGAAACTGCAAGTTCCTACAAAGCGGGGCTGCAATTCGAGCAGGATGTAGCGACCGCGCAGCGCCAGGAAGCGCTGCATTGGCAGGTCAGCGGCAAGCTCACGCGCGACAAAGCCGGCGAGGCCGTGCTGGACGTCATCGCGCGCGATGCCAATGGTGCGCCGCTTGCGGGCCTGAGCGCGAACGTGCGGCTCGCGCACCCGGCGAATGAGCGTCTCGATCATGTTATTCCCGTGCGCGCGGTCGCTGTCGGCGCGTTTCACGGACAAGCCGAGACACCGCCGGGGCAATGGGAATTGATTGTCGATCTGTTCCGCGGCGAAGAGCGTGTGTTCCGCTCGCGCAGCCGCGTGACTTTGCGGTGACCCAATGCCGGAAGCCTTAGACCTTTCGCTTTATGCCAAACCGGCCTCGGACGGCATACTCGGCATGGATCTGGCGGTCGAAGGCATCTCCTGCGGCGCCTGCATCGCGCGCATCGAGGGCGCGGTGAGGCTTTTGCCGGGCGTGACCGAGGCGCGGCTCAACTACACCGATCGCCGGCTGCACGTCGCCTGGGCTGACGCGCTGATCAAGCCTTCGCAAATCCTCACGACGCTCGAGCGCATCGGCTATCGCGGTCATCCGTTCGTGCCGCTGCGGGCTGAGCAGGAGGAAGCGGCCGAGATGCGCCGCCTGCTGCGTTGTCTGGCGGTGGCGGGTTTTGCGGCGATGAACATTATGCTGCTGTCGGTTTCGGTGTGGTCAGGCAATGTCACCGATATCACGCCGGAGACGCGCGATTTTTTCCACTGGGCCTCGGCGCTGATCGCCCTGCCGGCGGCAGCCTATGCCGGCCGGCCGTTCTTCGCCAGCGCGTGGCAGGCGCTACGCTCAGCGACCCTCAACATGAATGTGCCGATCTCGCTCGGCGTCATTCTCGCCCTCGCAATGTCGGTCATCGAAACCGCGCATCACGCCGAGCACGCTTATTACGATTCGGCGATCATGCTGCTGTTCTTCCTGCTGGTAGGGCGCACACTCGATCACGCCATGCGTCGCAAGACGCGGGCAGTGGCGGGCAACCTCGCCGCCTTGAAGGGCGAGACCGCGCATCGCTTTGCCGGCGATGAACTGGTCAGCGTGCCGGTGGCGGCGCTGCGTACCGGCGACCGCGTGCTGGTGCGGCCGGGCGAGCGCGTGCCGGCGGACGGTGTCGTGCGCGCCGGCATATCCGAGATCGACGAGAGCATCATCACCGGCGAGACCGCGCGGCGTAAAGTTGCCGCGGGCGCGACCGTCTATGCCGGCAGCATGAATTACGCCGGCGCGCTGACATTCGAGGTGACGACGCCCGGTGGCGCCACACTGATCGACGAGATCGAACGGCTGGTGGAAAAGGCGGCGGGCGCGAAGTCGCGCGCCATGCGGCTCGCGGATCGCGCTGCCCGCGTCTATGCACCGATGGTGCATGCCACCGCCGCGCTCACTTGCGTGGGCTGGCTGATGGCCGGCGCTTCGGTGCATGACGCTGTTGTTACGGCCATTGCCGTTCTCATAATTACGTGTCCCTGCGCGCTGGCGCTGGCGATACCGGCGGTACAGGTGGTGGCCTCGGGCGCGCTGTTCCGCGCCGGCGTTATCCTGAATGCCGGCGATGCCATCGAGCGGCTGGCGGAGGCCGACGTCGTCGTTTTCGACAAGACCGGCACGCTCACGCTGCCGGAACCCCGCGTCGTCAATGCCGCCGAAATAGATCCTGATCTGCTGCAAAAGGCCTCCCGCCTGGCGCTGTCGAGCCGGCATCCGTTGGCGCGCGCGCTCGCGCGCGAGGCGACGGTCGCCACACCGTTCGACGGCGCGGTCGAAGAGCCGGGGCAGGGCATAGGAGCGATGATTGATGGCGCCGAGGCGCGGCTTGGCAGCGCGGAATATTGCGGCGCAGCTCCCCGGGCGCTCGCTCCCCCGGGGACGAGCGGAGAATCGCACATCTGCTTTTCGCATGGCGATCGTTCGGCCACGTTCGCGATCAGTCAGAAACTGCGCGAGGACGCAGTCAGCGTGGTGACAGCACTCGTCGGCCTTGGGCTCGAGCTGCACATCCTGTCCGGCGACCGCGACGAGGCGGTGCGGCCGGTGGCGGCGGCGCTCGGCATTGCCCAATGGCTGGGCGAATTGAAGCCGGCGGAAAAGATCGCGCGGATCGAGACGATGAAGTCACAAGGGCGCCGCGTGCTGATGGTCGGCGACGGGCTGAACGACGCCCCGGCGCTCGCCTCAGCGTATGTGTCGCTGTCGCCGATTTCCGCCGCCGACGTGACGCAGGCCCAGGCCGACGCGGTGTTCCTGGGCGAGCGGCTTTGCCCCGTGCTCGACGCCATCGTCATTGCGCGCCGCGCGCGCCACCTGATGTCGCAAAACCTTTGGCTGGCCGCTATATACAATGTCATCGCGGTGCCGGTCGCCATTGCCGGCGCGGTGACGCCGCTGATCGCCGCGCTGGCTATGTCCGGCTCCTCGGTCCTGGTGACGCTCAACGCCCTGCGCGCCTATCGGCGCAGGAAGGGAAGATCATGAACGTGCTGGTCTATCTCATTCCGATGGCGCTGGGCCTGGGGCTCATCGGCCTGTTCGGCTTCCTGTGGGCCTTGCGCAGCGGCCAATATGGCGACGTCGAGGGAGCAGCGCTGCGGGTTCTTTCCGACGACGACATCGAGCGCTAGAGGCGTCAACTTCTTCTTTACGGTTCTGAACGGGCGGTAAAGTCTTCCTTAGTTAACGCCACATTAAATGCCGATCCCTAGGCTGCCGCGACCCGCTTTCTAAGGTCCGCGTGGAACGGCGTCATGACGGCTTTGCCCCACAGTCTGAATGAGATGCGCGCGCTGCGGCGTGTGCGCCGGGCGGGCGCGGCATTCATGCTTCTCGTGTCGCTATTTGGCGGCTGCGCGAGTGCCGACGAGCCGGTCAAAGGCGAGGTCACGGTATTCACCGACGGCGGCTATGCGCGGCTGGTGTTCCGGCTCGACGAGGTGGTGGAGGCAAGCGTCGGCAGCGCCGGCGGCATCCTAGTGATCGCCTTCAAGAAGCCGGTGGCGATTGCGGTCGACCGCATCAGTGGCAGCGCCGCCGATTACATCAGCGCGGCGCGCCGCGATCCGGATGGCAATGCGATCCGGCTCGCGCTGGCCCGCAAGGTGAAGGTCAATTTGATTCCTGCCGGCGAACGGCTTTACGTCGACATCATGCCAGATAATTGGAAGGGCATGCTGCCCAGTCTGCCGCAGGACGTGGTCAACGATCTCGCCCGCCGCGCGAGCGAAGCCGAACGGCAATTGCGCCAGCAGCGGCTTGCCGCCAAGCAGGCAAAGCCGCAGACGATCCGGGTCAAGGTCGCGAGCCAGCCGACCTTCACTCGTTACGTGTTCGACATGCCCGACAACGCCAATGTCGTTCCCGAGCAGCGCGAGGGAAGGCTTGTGCTCAGTTTCGATCAGCCGATCAAATGGGATTTTGCCGACGCCAAGGCGGCGATGCCGGCCTCGCTCGAATCCGTCGATGCCGAGACCGACTTCGACTCGGTCGAGGTCGTCTTCGTGCTCAATGGCACGCCGACCGTGCGCACCTTCCGCGAAAACCGCAGCATCGTGGTCGACGTCGGCCTCGACGGCACCAAGCCCAAAGAGATGACGGACAAGCCGGCGGCGCCGGAGCGAGCGGCGAAAGTGACCGCGGCACCCGAAACCGCGCCTGCGATCGAGCCGCCCGAAACCGTGCCGGCAAAGGATGCGCCGGCCCCCGAACCATCCCAGAAAGCCGCGTCTCCATCACCGCCTGCCGACATTCCGGCGCCGGCGAAAGCCGCTGAAGCAAAAACCGCCGAACCGCCGCCTGCGGCTGCGCCGGCGCCGAAAGAAGCGGCGAAACCCGCTGCCACCGAGCGCGTACGCCCCGCGCCTAATCCAAATGCGGCCGTGGTTGTTGCCGTGACCCGCTCCGGCGATAATCTGCGCGTCGAATTTCCGTTCTCAGGTCCGACGCCGGCCGCCGTCTTCCGCCGCGGCGATGTGCTTTGGCTGGTGTTCGACAGCAGCGCCAAGATCGATCTTGCCACGCTCACAACCGAGACCAGCGACCTGATCCGCGGCGCGACGCTCGACGCGCGGCAAAGACGACGAGGGCATCCTGCGCATTCGCCTGGAGCGGCCGCGGCTCGCCAGCCTCGACGCCGACGGTCCGGGTTGGATTGTCAATATCGGCGACACCGTCAGCGTGCCGACACGTCCGCTCGGCATCGCGCGCGCCATCGTCGGCAAGGGGCGCGCGAGCATCGCCATTCCATTCGAGGATGCGCGCAAGGTCCATCTTGTGGACGATCCCGACGTCGGTGACCGGCTGATGGTGATCACCGCGCTGGGGCCGGCACGCGGGTTCCTGAAGGCCCAGGACTTCGTCGAGCTGCACGCGCTGCCTTCCACCCACGGAGTGGTTGTGCAGCCGATCGCCGACGACATCTCGGCCGAGATTGCGATCGACAAGATCACGATCAGCCGCCCGGGCGGGCTCTCGCTGTCGTCGGCCGCGCTCGGGCCACAACAGCAGCAGTTTCCAGCGAGTTTCCGCGCCCTGAGCTTCGACACCCAGCTTTGGGGCTTCGACCGTCAGGCTGTATTCAGCGCCCGCCAGTCCGAGTTGATCCGCCTTGCCGCCAGTGCGCCCGAGTCCAAGCGCAGGCAGGCACGGCTCAATCTGGCTCGCTTCTATCTCGCGCGCGAGATGGCGGCCGAGGCCAAGGCCGTACTCGACGTCGCGCTTGTCGACCAGCGCGGAAGCGACGACATCACCGGGACCGTGCTCAAGGCCATTGCCAATGTGATGCTGGAGCGGCCCGATGAAGCACTTAAGCAATTGTCCGATCCGCAGATCGGCAACCAGCAGGATGCGCCGATCTGGCGCGCGATCGCCTATGCCCGCCAGGGCAAATGGCCGGAGGCGCGCGCCGCCTTCAAGAATGTCGAAGCCGCCATGGGTGCGCTGCCGATCGAATTGCAGCGGATGGCAATGCAGGAGGCGTTGCGCTCAGCCATCGAAGTGCGCGATTTCACCGGCTCGGCGCGCATGATCAATGAATTCGAGACTGTCGGCGTGCCGCCCGAACTGGAAGCGCCGATTGCCGTGCTGGTCGGCCGGCTCAATGAAGGCATGGGCCGCAGCGAAGATGCGCTCACCAGTTACCGCGCCGCCGCGGCTTCGCCCGACCGGCGGGCGGCCGCGCAAGGGCGCCTGCGCGAGATAGCGCTGCTTTTGGCCTCGGGCGACATGCCGCGGAAGGAAGTGATCGGCGCGCTGGAGACGCTGACCACGGTCTGGCGCGGCGACGAGACCGAGGTGGAAGGGCTCAAGCTGCTGGCGCACCTTTATACCGAGGATAACCGCTATCGCGACGCCTTCCATGTCATGCGCACAGCGCTAATGGCGCATCCGAATTCCGACATGACGCGCAAGATCCAGGACGAGGCGGCGGTCACCTTCGACAGCCTGTTCATGGCGGGCAAGGGCGACGCGTTGCCGCCGGTCGAGGCACTCGGGCTGTTTTACGACTTCCGCGAGTTGACGCCGATCGGGCGGCGCGGCGACGAGATGATCCGCCGGCTCATCGACCGGTTGGTGGCGGTCGATCTGCTCGACCAGGCGGCGGAATTGCTGCAGCACCAGGTCGATCGGCGCCTGCAAGGCGCCGCGCGCGCGCAAGTCGCCATCCGCCTCGCGGTCATCTATCTCATGAATCGCAAGCCCGATCGCGCGCTCGCCACGCTGCAGGCGACCCGAACTTCGGATTTGTCGAACGAATTGCGCGACGAGCGGCTGCTGCTCGAGGCGCGCGCTTTGTCGGACAGCCGCCGCTATGACGTGGCGCTCGAATTGATCGCCAATATCCAGGGCCGCGAGGCGGTGCGGCTGCGTTCGGATATCCTGTGGGCGGCGCGGCGCTGGCGCGACGCGGCCGAGCAGATCGAACTGCTATACGGCGAGCGCTGGCGCGACTTCGCGCCCTTGAGCGAGACCGAACGCTTCGACATCCTGCGGGCGGCGATCGGCTACGCGCTCGGCGAGGAGCCGATCGGCTTGGGGCGGCTGCGCGAGAAATACGCGGCCAAGCTGGCCGATGGCCCGGACCGCCGCGCCTTCGATGTCGTGAGCGCGCCGGTCGGCACCAGCGGGATCGAATTCCAGGAGGTCACCGCCAAGCTGAGCACGGTCAGTACGCTCGATGCTTTCCTGCGCGACATGCGCGCGCGCTATCCGGATGCGGCGCTGATGCCGCCTGCCACTACCGCCGACAGCGGGGTCGCTACGCCGGCCGCGCCGCCAGTGCCGCCGGCGGCTGCGATCCCGAAGATGATACCGGGGCCGAAAGCCGGCGCGCCGGGAAAGCCCGATCCGTCGCCGACCGGGTCGATTGCGATATTGCCAGTGGCGCGCTCTTCGAATCGCTAATGTCCGCTTTGTGCCAAAAGCGGGCGTGTATTTTACGGGCCGCGAGAATGTTCGAGCTCTAACGCCTTTGCCATAAAGTCAGCCGCCAATGCCTCCAGGCCATGTGCGGTTTCCTGGTGCGGACACGATCTTGCCAGTCTTATGCAATTGTGCGCTACTTCGCGCAGATAAACGACGATATCTACTGCCATCACGGGCCTTCAAAGAAAGAATTTTGCGCCTTCTGGCGCGACCCGCTCGTCTAAGCGCCTCTTTTCTATGGCGTCTTGTGTTTTTTTGCCAGAAATTTGCTCTAAATTGCCATGCGAAAGTTAGAGTAGCCAGTTAGCTGGTAGGTAGACATTCATGAATGCAATTGCCGCAACCGGGCAGCTCGAGGCGTTTTTCCCGTCGGCGGAAGGCATGAGTGAAGGCCCCGACTTCTTTGTAACCTAGCAGCCAAGCGACTTGGGAAATTTTTAGGTCTCGCTCGGCAAGATATCGGCGTGCCAAAGCGGGGCGCATATTTTCAAGTATTATTCTAAACGCTGAATGTTCAATAGCTAATTGGCGTGACAGGTTCTGGCTCATGCAGCTTTGGTTGGACATGGTGTCCATGCGGCGGAGCAAATCAACAAATCGGCGTCAGAATTTTCTTCGACCTCAATCCAAAGAATTTTTTGAATTCGTTTCGTAGGTCATTTCTACGGTGCATGAGGCGCACTTGAAGCGGACGAATTTCGTTTTGGTATGCAGCGACCCAGAACTCAATTTGATGTTTGTCTGTGTGCCTTGCCACACCGTTGTAGAGGAAAGACACCCGCAGGAACGTTTTTCGTGTGCTTTTAAGAACGATACCTTCGTTCGCGATCGAGCTATATCGCTCAAGTCTTTTAAGGCGTCGCCCAAAGTATCTGCTGATGCAGCAATAAAGTACAAAAAGCCCATCTTCCGGCGGCCAATATCAATACCCGCCGCTCTGCCTTTTGCATAAGCAAGACGCGTAATAAGTCCACCATAGTTCCGCATAGTACCGAATTGCTTCGATTGCCGCCTTATCAGCTCCGTTGCTTTCGTCCACGATCACATCGAAACGAGAGGTATGCCTTTCCATCGTTGAACCCGCCGTCATAAGCGGTCATGGTGACAGGTCTGGGGCATGTCCGCCTTACCTCCATTAGATGGGGTAATCGGCCGGCCAGCTTGTCGGATAGCTGGAGATTTTGGGTGCTGCGCTTCAGGCTGATGGTGAATACGAGGTCCGTGGTCACGGCCTCAAGCATCAGAAGGAGAAGCGCAGCATGGACCATTCTGCCGGACTAGATGTTTCAGTCAAGGAGACCAGCGTCTGCATTGTGGATGACACAGGCAGGATCGTGCGGGAAGTAAAGGTAGCGAGCGAACCTGAAGCGCTGCTGCAGGTGTCTGGGGAACCCCGCCTACCACTTCAATCGAATTGGATTGGAAGCTGGCCCGTTGTCGCAATGGCTATTCAGCGCTTTGGCCGAAGCGGGCTTGCCGGTGATCTGTGTCGAGACACGGCATATGCGGGCGGTGTTGAAGGCGCAGATCAACAAGACGGACCGTAACGATGCCCGCGGTATTGCCCAGATGATGCGGGCGGCGCTTTACCGTCCAGTGCATGTTAAGACGCTACGCAGTCAAAAACTGCGCATGCTGCTGACCGATCGCAAGCTGCTTCAATCGAAGGCGATCGCTATCGATAACGACCTGCGCGGCACCTTGCGCAACTTCGGCCTCAAGGTCGGCATGGTTGGGAAGATGAAGTTCGAGGCACGCATCAAGGAGCTTGTCGAGAACATCCCCGACTTAGCAGTGCTGGTCGAACCGATGCTCATTGTCCGGCGGGTGTTGCGCGAACAGATCGTTATCCTGCATCGTCGCCTGCTGGCTATCGTGCGGGATGATGAGGTGTGCCGGCGCTCGATGACAATCCCTGGCGTTGGCCCTGTGGTGTCGCTGACCTATCGCGCCACCGTCGACGTACCGGCCCGCTTCAGGAAGTCCAAGTCAGTCGGGGCCGTGTTTGGGCTGACGTGTGCCAAGTATCAATCCGGCGAGGTGGAATGGAGCGGCAGAATATCGCGCTGTGGAGATGAGATGATGCGGGTCATGCTCTACGAAGCAGCACAGAGCATGCTGCGTTCGAAGAAATGGTCCTGGCTGAAAGCCTGGGCGATGCAGATCGCCAGGCGCCGCGGAATGAAGAAAGCGATCGTGGCGCTGGCACGCCGGTTGGCCGTGATCATGCACCGGATCTGGATTGACGGCACCGAGTTCCGCTGGACCCGGGAAGAAGCAGCAGCGGCATGAGAGCTGTTCAGGATCAATTACGATAGGAGAAAACTGAGCTCCACCGAGCGGTGGAATGGTGTCCCTCGCGGGACGATGGATGAGGTGAGTTCGCATGTCCGCTTGGACCTACCGTCACTCTGATGGCAAGGCCGCCCAATAGATTGTTCCACCTCGTTCTCGAATCCCATAATGGAAGGGCCTTAGTGCCGATTCCGAAGAGAAGCGCGAGCCCGCGAGAGATATCAACACTGCAACGGTGGATAGCCTGAAAGCGCTTGACCCAAACCGGCCGATTAGAGAAGCGGACATTGAGCGGCGCCGGAAGTGCGCGTGGCGGCGAAGTAACATCGCGCAGCTCGTCCTCGCGGAAGCGGGGCCCCCAGTCGCTGGATTCCTGCTTGCGCGGGAATGAACGGACTTGCGCGCTTACGTCCCGTAGCTCTGGATCAAGCTCCCAGCCACCAGGCTCCAGCCGTCGACCAGCACGAAGAAGATCAGCTTGAACGGCAGCGAGATCACCACCGGCGGCAGCATCATCATGCCCATCGACATCAGGACCGAGGCCACCACCAGGTCGATGATCAGGAAGGGCAGGAACAACAGGAAGCCGATCTCGAAGGCGCGCTTGCAGCTCGGAGATCATGAAGGCCGGCACCAGCACCCGCAGCGAGAGGTCCTCGGTGCTTGGCGGGCACGGCTTCCTTCGACATGTCGACGAACAGCTTGAGGTCCTTGTCGCGCACGTTCTGTGCCATGAAGACGTGCAGCGGCTGCGTGCCGCGCTCGAAGGCCTGCTCGGCGGTGATCTCGTTGGCGACCAGCGGCCGGATGCCGGCGTCGTAGGCGCGTCTGCAGCGTCGGCCCCATGACGAAGGCGGTCAGGAACAGCGCGAGCGAGACGATCACGGCATTGGGCGGGGCGGTGCTGCGGTGCCGATCGCGGTGCGCAGCAGCGACAGCACCACGACGATGCGGGTGAAGCTCGTCATCATGATCGAGGATCGACGGCGCCAGCGAGAGCACCGTGAGCAGCGCGATCATCTGGATCACGCGCTCGGTCAACCCGCCGCCGCCGGCGCCGCCTTGTCCGAAATTGACGCTGATATCCTGCGCGGCAGCCGGCGTCGTTGCCGCTGCGATCAGCCCGGCTACTCCGACCACCACCGTCACAAGACGGACACGGCGGTCGGAAAAAACCGTCAGGGTTTTCCCGAAGGACGGCCGAGCAAGCTGGCCATCTCCTCTTCGAGGTTTTCGTAGAGTTTCTTGCCCGGGGTCGCCGCCGGTTCGCTCCTGGGCTTGTTCTCGAACTTCGGCTCGAATTTGGGATCGAACTTCGGCTCGAATTTGGCGTCGAACTTCGGTTCAAGTTTGGGCTCTTGGCGCGCCTTGTAATCGCGCGTCGGCGCCCGCGCGTCGGCAGATCTGGATGGCGGACTGGATGCCTGCGCGGCCAACGGATCGGTCACCGGCGAGCGGCCTTCCGGTGCACGGCGCAGCGCGGCTTCAAGCTGCTGCGCCATCTCCGCAAGATTATGATCGTTCTGCGCCGGTGCGGCCGGCTCGGGCGCGACTTGCGGCGCGGCGCTGGCGCGCGGCGCCGGTTCGCTGCGTGCAGGCGGCGGGGCGTGATCGGGCGGATTGAGGCGTGTCGACAATTCTGCGGCAAGACCCGTAAGGCTGTCGGCGGGGCGTGGACGCGCGGCCGGTTCCGGCGCAAGCCAGGGTTCCTCGGTTGGGCCGGCGCGATAGCGCTGGGCCGGTGCTGAAACAGCCGCCGGTGGCGCCGGCTCGCTCGAGGGCTGCAGCGGCCAGGGATATTCGCCCGCCGGCGCTTGACGCGCCGCGGGCTCGGTTCCCGCGCGCGCCGGCTCGCGGGTAACTTCGCGGGAGCCGACCGCGCGAACGATGTTCGGCTCGACCACCAGATCGGTCGGGCCGCCGATCATCAACAGATGCTCGATATTGTCGCGGCGGATCAGCACCAGGCGGCGGCGACCGTCGACAGTGGCGGCGTCGATCACCGCCAGCCGCGGCTGGCGGCCACGTGCGTTGGTGCCCAGGCGGTTGGCGCCGAAGCGGCGCACCAGCCAGGCGGTGAGCCCGATCAAGGCCAGCACGACCAGGAACGCGATGAAGAACCGGGCAGCCAACGGCATTTCCGAGCCAAAAAGGGCCTCGAACATCAAAGAGCTCCGTTCTTCATGCAGCCGGCCGACGGGCGAGAATCGCCCGAATGGTTAATGTCGCTAGGCACAATTTGCCGCCCCAGATACTAACAGAGCCTTAACAAATAACGCGTCATTTGTGTTCCGGCTACCAATTTCAAATATAAATGGCATTAGTCTGCGACCAAAGCGTGGCGGCGCGGCCCCATCCCTTTACCCGCCGTTAACCATACACCCGGCAAAGTCTGCCTAGCGCGGCAATCAATTTCGCCGCCAAACGGGGGCTTTGAGGGCGCGATGGGCATCACCGATGTTCCGATCCTGTCTATGCTGCGGACAAGGCTGCAATGGGCGCAAGAACGCCAGCGTGTACTGGCCGAAAACGTCGCCAATTCGGATACGCCGAACTACCGCGCGCGCGATCTGGCGCAGCCGAAATTCGATCAGCCGACGGCGGTCACTCCGAGCACGGTTTCGACCGTCTCGCTCTCGCGTACCGAGAACGGCCACATCACCGGTATGGGTTTGGGCGGTTCGGCGTTTCGCACCGAAAACCAAACCAACTACGAGGTGCGGCCGACCGGCAATGCGGTCAATCTCGAAGATGAGATGATGAAGGTGGCCGCGAACCAGATGGATTATGCCGCCGCGACCGCGCTCTACACCCGCAGCCTCAATCTCATCAAGACCGCGCTCGGCAAGCGCTGACAATAAATTCGCGCACTACCCGCGCGACGGAGGGCATCGATGGATTTTCTCAAGACCATGGCGATTGCGGCATCTGGCTTGCGCGCGCAAGCCGGGCGCATGCGCATTATTTCGGAAAACATCGCCAATGCCGAACTCGACGCCGGGTTCGCGCGGGGCTGATCCGTATCGCCGCAAGGTGCCGACCTTTCACAGCGCATTCGATCGCACGCTCGATGCCCAGCTGGTCGATCTCGGCAAGGTGCGTACCGACAACTCGGACTTCCGCCTGAAATACGAGCCGGGCCATCCGGCCGCCGACAGCAACGGCAATGTCAAATATCCCAACGTCAATCCGTTGGTGGAAATGACCGACATGCGCGAGGCGCAGCGTTCCTACGAAGCCAACATCAACGTGATCAGCGCCACGCGCCGCATGATCCAGCGCACCATCGATATCCTGAAAGCCTGAAAGGTAACTATACATGGCCACACCGATCGCCGCCGCCAGCGCCTATGCCAATATCGCGCGACTTGCCGCCGATCCGTCGGCCGCGCTCGCCGTCAAGCCGGGCGCTGCCGGCGGCAGCGACACCAGTTTTGCCTCCGTCCTCAAGGAGGCGCTCGGAGCGGTCAACGAGGCGGGCAAGAATTCCGACAATCAGACCCGCGCCATGGCCAACGGCAAATCCAACATGGTGGACGTCGTCACCGCGGTGTCGGAGACCGAAGTTGCCATCGATGCGGTGATCGCCGTCCGCGACAAGGTGATCGCGGCCTACGAAGACATCATGAAGATGCCGATCTGATTTCCCGAGCCCCGCTTTCGCGGGGTTTGCTGCGTTTGATCACGGAAAGAGCGGAATTAAATGACCGGCCCGGAAGTTCTCGATGTTGCCCGCGACGCGATCTACACACTCATCGTCGTCTCGGCGCCGGTTATGCTGGTCGGCCTGACGGTCGGCGTTGCCATTTCGCTGCTGCAGGCGCTCACCCAGATCCAGGAAATGACCATCGCCTTTGTGCCGAAGATCCTGGCGATCTTTATTTCCCTTCTGATCGCGCTGCCGTTCATGGCCGATAAAATGCACGCCGAGATGCTGCGGATCGCCGCCCGCATCGTCAGCGGCTAAGCACATGATCCTGAAAAATGGGCACAGGTTTTCGGATCAGATCATGCGCAAAAAGAAATAAATAAATGCATGTCGACATTTCCTTCCTGCCGGCGGTCGCAGCCGCCTTCCTACTGACATTCGCGCGCGTCGGCGCCATGGTCATGCTGATGCCGGGCGTCGGCGAATTGAGCGTGCCGTCGCGGGTGCGGCTCGCTATTGCGTTGGTGCTCACCGCCATCCTGCTGCCGGCGCATCAGAAGGCCTATGCCGTCGATCTCAAGGCGGTCGGCCCGGTGCTGGTGGTGCTGTTCCAGGAGCTGCTGGTCGGTGCGGTGCTCGGCATGACCGCACGGCTGGCGATCTCCGCGCTGCAAGTCGCCGGTTCGGTGGTGGCCCAGCAATTGGGACTTGGTTTCGTCACCGCAGTCGATCCGACACAGAACCAGCAGGGCATGCTGGTCGGCAATTTCCTCACGGTGCTCGGCGTCACATTGATTTTCGCCACCGACCTGCATCACCTCGCCATCGCGGCGATGAACGACAGCTACACGATCTTTGCGCCGGGCGAACTGCCGATCGTCGGCGACATGGCGGCGCATATCACCAAAGTCATCGCCACGTCGTTCCGCATCGGTATCCAGCTGGCGGCGCCGTTTCTGGTGTTCGGATTGCTGTTCAATCTCGGGCTCGGCCTGCTATCGCGGTTGATGCCGCAGATGCAGGTATTCTTCATCGGCCTGCCGCTGTCGATTCTGCTCGGCTTCCTGCTGCTGGTGCTGGTGATCGGCGCGATGATGGGCACTTTCGTCGGTTACGTCGAAGGCGTGCTCGGCGAACTCGCGCCGCATAGTTGACCGGGGCGGCGATGGCCGAAGAATCCGAAAACACCGACAAAACAGAAGACCCGACACAAAAGCGCCTGGAGGAGGCGCTCAAGCGCGGCGACGTGGTCAAGAGCCAGGAGGTCAATACCTGGTTCGTGATCGCCGGCGCAACGCTGGTGCTGACGGCCTTTTCAGGCAGCGTGGGCGACGGGCTAACCTCCACCATGCGCGGGCTGATCGCCAATGCACATGACATAAGCGTGGACGGGCAGGCGCTGCCGCGGCTTTTCCAAAAGATCGGCGTCGAAATGATTGCGGCTATCGCCATTCCGTTCCTGCTGTTGATGCTGGCGGCGCTTGGCGGCAATCTAATCCAACATAAGTTGGTATGGTCTTTTGATTCGTTGGCGCCAAAGTATTCCAAGATTTCGCCGCTCGCAGGCGCCAAGCGGCTGTTCTCCAAGCAGGCGCTCGCCAATCTCGCCAAGGGCATCATCAAGCTGGTGCTGATCGGCAGCGTGTTGACCGCACTGATGTGGCCCGAGCGCGACCGGCTGGAGGCGCTGGAGCGCACCGATCCGGCAGCAATCCTGCCGCTCACGCAGACGCTGGCGCTCAAGATCATGGGTGCTGTGGTCGCCATGATGGCGGTGGTGGCCGCCGCCGACTATCTTTTCCAGTACCGGCAGTGGTTCGAGCGGCAGAAGATGTCGCTGCGGGAATTGAAGGAGGAGTTCAAGCAGACCGAAGGCGATCCGGCGATCAAGGGCAGGATGAAGCAGGTGCGCCAGACAAGGCAACGCCGGCGCATGATCGCGGCGGTCCCCAAGGCTACCGTCATCATCACCAACCCGACCCATTACGCCATCGCCCTGAAATATGAGCGCGGAATGGAGGCGCCGATCTGCCTCGCCAAGGGCGTCGATACGCTGGCCCTGAAGATCAGGGAGGTCGCCGGCCAACATTCGATCCCGGTAGTCGAAAATCCGCCGCTGGCGCGCGCCCTGCATGCCACCGTCGATATCGACGAGACCATACCGCCCGAGCACTACAAGGCCGTGGCCGAAGTCATCGGCTATGTCATGAAGCTGCGCCGGGCGGTCCACAAATGACCGTCAAAACGACCTAATTTTCTCGTTATCCAAACTCGGGATTGGTACAGACTGGCTCTTGCGCCGATAGGGCGGCTTAAGGCACTCAGGAGTCATGACAACGCAAGATCGGCAGGCTTTCGACAAAAGCCAGAGCGCGCCACGCAGCGGCTCGGTCGGCATGGTGCTGCTGGTCGCCCTGGCGCTGGTCGCCGCCGCCGCCGGCCTGATTTATGTCGGTCGCGACTACGCGGAAAACTACATTCTAGGCCTGCTGGCGGCGCTCGGCACGATAGGGGTATTCGCGCTGTTTGCGCTCGCCTCCGGTATCATGCGGCTGGCCAGCCGGGACCACAGCAATCCCTTGCTCAAGGCGGTGGTGGATAATGCCTTCGATGGCATCCTGGTGACCGACCAGGGCGGCCGCGTGTTCTACGCCAATGCCACTTATCTCGATCTGATCGGCGCCAGCGACGGCAGCGAAGTGCGGCCGATCGAGCGGGTCTTCATCGGCGATCCGGATGTCTCCGAGTTGATCTATCGCCTGCTCAAGGCCGCGCGCGAAGGCCGCCGGTTGCAGGAGGAGGTTCGCATATCCGGCAGCCCGCCCGAGGCCGGGCGCTGGTTGCGGCTGCGCGTGCGCCCGCTGAGCGAGAGCAACCGCGACGCGCGCATGACGGTGTGGTCGATCGCCGACGTGACGCGCGAGCGCGAGCGTCAGGAGAATGTGTTCCAGGAGCTACAGCACGCAATCGATTATCTTGACCACGCGCCGGCCGGGTTCTTTTCTGTCGATGGCGCCGGCGAAATTGTTTACTTGAACGCCACGTTGGCGAGCTGGCTCGATCACGATCTGGCCCAAGTCGGAGTTGGCTCGCTCAAGCTCACCGACATTGTCGCGGGCGAAGGCGCCGCGTTGCTCACGACTTTTAATGCCGCGCCCGGCGAGGTCAAAACCGAGGCGCTCGACCTCGATCTCAAGACTCGCGGCGGCAAACCTGTGCCGGTGCGCCTGTTCCACAAGGTGGCGTTCGGCGCCGACGGCGCGCCCGGCGCATCGCGCACGCTGGTGCTCAACCGGGCGCGCGACGACGGCACCGATCGGCAACGCGCGGCGGAAGTGCGCTTCATGCGCTTCTTCCAGAGCGCGCCGATGGCCATTGCCACGGTCGACAAGACCGGCCGGGTCGCGCGCAGCAATGCGCGTTTTGCTTCCGCCTTCGAGAGCCTTCTCAAGGGCGACGAGCGATCGATCCTCAGCGTGGTGGCCGACCGCGACAGCCCGGCCCTTGAATTCAGCGATCCGCAAGGCCGCAGCGGGGGAGGGCGACATCGCGCCGGTCGAGGCCGCGCTTATCGGCAGCAACGAGCGGTGGGCGAATTTTTTCGTCTCCGCCGTCGAAGACGAGGATAGTGACGGCGAAGCGGCAATCGTCTACGCGCTCGAGACCACCGCGCAGCGCACGCTGGAGAATCGCGTCATCCAGCAGCAGAAGATGGAGTTGGTCGGGCAGCTCGCCGGCGGCATCGCGCACGACTTCAACAACGTTTTGTCCGCCATCATGATGGCGACCGACTTCTTGCTCAACGCGCACAAGCCGACCGACCCCTCGTTCAAGGACATCATGCAGATCAAGCAGAATGCCAACCGCGCTGCCGCACTGGTGCGGCAGCTGCTGGCGTTCTCGCGCAAACAGACGCTGCGTCCGCAGGTGCTCGATCTGGGCGAGGCGCTCAGCGATCTCGGCATGCTGCTCAAGCGGCTGATCGGCGAGAACGTGACGCTCGCGGTGGTGAACGGGCGCGACCTTTGGCCGGTGAAGGTGGACATTTCGCAATTCGAGCAGGTGATCGTCAATCTGGCGGTCAACGCCCGCGACGCCATGCCGAGCGGCGGCAAGCTCACGGTGCGCACCGCCAATGTGACGGCAGCCGAGTGCAGCGCGTTCTCCTACAAAGGAATGCCGAGCGCCGACTATGTGCTGGTCGTGGTGGGCGATACCGGCACCGGCATCCCGCCCGAAATCATCGACAAAGTGTTCGAGCCGTTCTTCTCGACCAAGGAAGTCGGCAAAGGCACGGGCTTAGGTCTTTCGACGGTGTACGGCATCGTCAAGCAGACTGGCGGCTTCGTCTATGCGGATTCGGCGCCCGGCAATACCGCGTTCCGGATTTTCCTGCCGCGCCATATTCCGGGCGCCGAGGATGCGTTCACGCAAATACCCGCCGCAGATGCACCGGCGATTGCCGGCGCCATCTCGGCCGCCGATTCGATGGCGCGCGCGGCCGCCGCCGATCTCACCGGGGACGGCACAATACTATTAGTCGAAGATGAGGAGGGCTTGCGCGCGCTCAACGCGCGCGGGCTGGCCTCGCGCGGCTACACGGTGCTGGAGGCCGGCAACGGCGTCGAGGCGATCGAGGTATTGGACAAGCACGGCAGTGTCGATCTGGTGGTGTCGGACGTAGTGATGCCGGAAATGGACGGGCCGACGCTGCTCAAGGAACTGCGCCGTCGCGACCCGGAGGTGAAGATCATCTTCGTCTCGGGCTATGCCGAGGAGGCGTTCCAGAAAAATCTGCCCGAAGAGGAGAAATACGAATTTCTGGCAAAGCCGTTCACACTCAAGCAACTCGTGTCAAAAGTGAAAGAGACGCTTGCGGGTAACCCGCCGCGTTTCAAATAGAGCGCCGCGTCTATCGCAGGCGCGTCAGTTGCAAGACTGCGCAAGGCGCGTCTTCTCGAACATCCGCACCTGCAGCCGACAGGGAAAAATTCGCCCGGCGGCGAACGGCGTTTGCGGCGCGCGGAAATAATTCGACTCGATCATCGCGCCGGCCGTTCCGGAAAACATGTCGGTATCGCCGGGTGAGGCCGCAATCTGCTTCAATTCGAGCGGCGCCAGCTTGGCCTGCGATGTCGCACTGAAGGCAACACTAAGTGCCAAAATCACTGGGAATGCGATTAAGGCTTTCATTGCCGTATCTCCTCAGATCGCGGGGATAACGGCCTGGCAGGGCACTAGTTCCGCGTCCGTCGATGCCATTCCCGTGACATGACAGCGCAGGCGTTAACCGATCCCTTACAAAGTGCCCTTCGGGTGCCTATTCTTTCAGTTGCCGTTTTGCCGGGAGGGTATTCGCCATGATTAGCCATCGCTGGGTGGTCGCGCTGGTCGCGATCGCAGCTGCAGTTGTGCTCATTTCCGCCGATGCGAACGCCCGCGCCGGTGGCGGCTTCTCAGGGGGCAGCCGCGGGATGCGGACCTTCTCGGCGCCGCCGACTACCAACACCGCACCCAATAGCGCCGCGCCGATCCAGCGCAGCATGACAACGCCAGGCGGCGCTTCGACTGTCGGCCAGGCCGGCGCGACGCGCCCCGGCCTGCTAGGGGGCGGCCTTTTCGGTGGCGGATTGCTTGGCGGTCTCGCCGCCGGCTTCATTGGCGCCGGTCTGTTCGGAATGCTGTTCGGCCACGGAATGTTCGGCGGCATGGGCGGCTTTGCCTCGATCCTTGGCTTGCTATTGCAAATCGTGCTGGTGGTGTTCGTTGCCAAGCTGGCCTTCGCCTGGTGGCAGCGGCGCAATACGCCGGCCTTTGCGGCGGCTCCCGGTGCGACGGGCGCGACCAGTCATGCCTTCGGCGGGCTTGGAGGCATGTTCGGCGGCAATACGCCTGCCGGCGCGCCGCTCACCGTCGCGAAGTCGGACTTTGACGACTTCGAGACATTGCTCGGCGACGTCCAGGCCGCCTATTCGGAGGAAGATCTCGCCGGCCTGCGGGCGAAAGTGACGCCCGAAATGCTGTCATATTTCTCCGAACAGATGACCGAGAATTCGAGCCGCGGCCTCATCAATCAGGTCACCGATGTGAAGCTGCTGCAAGGCGATCTGGCGGAAGCCTGGAACGAAGACGGTGCCGATTACGCGACGGTCGCGATGCACTTCGCACTCAAGGACTCGATGGTGGAGCGCGCCAGCGGCCGCGTGGTCGAGGGCGGAAGCCCAAGCGAGGTTACCGAATTGTGGACGTTCAGGCGCGCGCGCGGCGGCAACTGGCTGCTCTCGGCCATCCAGCAGGCCTGATCGTTTCAGGCGGTCTTGGTGGCGGCATCGAGCTTGGGCACCAGCCTGGCGCGCTCGGCGCCGGCGAGGCGGCGTTCGAATGTTACGCCGATCTGGCCCGGCTTGCGCCACACCACGCGGCATTTACGCTGCGCCGCGCCATTGCTCGACAGCAACAGCGTGAACTCATCCGGGATCTGCTTGGGATCCTCGACACCGATGCACGCGCCGGTGTCGGAAACGTCGGACAATACGCAGCCGTGCAACTGATTTTCCGCAAGCGTTAGCCATGCCGTGTAGCGCATCGGCCGGCGCTGTGACTTTCGCTTGTCGTCGATCATTTGTCTTAGCCGTTCTCGCAATGAATAGGCGTCTTCCGCTGTTCATAATTTGTCAATGAACGCAGCCTGCGACGAAACTATAGCGGCCGGGGCATCACCAATTGATAAAGCCCTATGTGACACCCGCGTTCACAACGGTTTCGGCCGTTGACCTCGCGCCAAAATCCGTTTATGTCGCCGCCCGCAACCTGGTTTTCGGCTCACCTTGCTGACACGCTCCCGGTTTTGGGCTGCGCTTCCAAGTGAACTCCCTAAACGCGGGACGGTTGCCGCCAACGCGATCAGCGCGCGGGCGTTCAGCGAGTGAAAGGAACTGCGATGGCTGTCGGAACTGTGAAGTTCTTCAATACCCAGAAAGGCTTCGGCTTCATCCAACCGGATGACGGCTCGAAGGACGTGTTCGTCCACATCTCCGCGGTGGAGAAGGCCGGAATGCGCTCGCTGGCAGAGGGCCAGAAGATCAGCTACGAGATCGTCACCGAGCGCGGCAAGCAGGCGGCGGGCAATCTGCAGCCGGCGTGACGCCAAGCGATAATGGATCGCGATGATGAAGCCCGGCGGCGACGCCGGGCTTTTTGCATGTGGGGCCGCATGCTAGGACACGCGCGCGCAACCAGGAGGAACTCAGCATGGACATCATCGCCTGCGGATCGCGGCCGTCGCGCCGAATGAAGGCGCCGAGCTTCACTGGAACGGTGTGGCAGGACCCTATCATCGAGGCGCCCGATCCGGCGCTGCTGCGCTCGGCCTGGGTGCGCTTCGAGCCGGGCGCCCGCACCGCTTGGCATACCCATCCGCTTGGACAGACTTTGCACATCACCTCCGGCATCGGCCATGTGCAGACCTGGGGCGGTCCGATCCGCCAGGTGCGCGCCGGCGACACGGTGTGGATTCCGCCGGGCGAAAAGCATTGGCACGGCGCCACGCCCGAGCACGGCATGGAGCATATCGCCATGCAGGAGCATAAAGGCGGCGAGCATGTGACGTGGCTCGAGCCGGTGACCGACGAACAATACGGGGCAAAGTCGGGCGGCTGAACGGGCGGTGCGGCAAATCACCCGCAAACAACCTTTCGTGAAAGCGGAATACCGGCGCATTGCCGGGGTATAGCTCCCTGCAACGGCGCGGCACCGGGCCGCGCCACAGTCGGGAGACATTGAAATGAATGCTGTTCGAATGAGCGCGCCGCTGGCGGCGTGTTTGGCAATGTTCTGTGTTGCGCCGGTGCAGGCGCAACAGGCTAGCATGACTTTCTTCGTGACCAGCGTGGGCGAAGGCAAGGGCGCCGATCTCGGCGGATTGGCCGGCGCCGACGCACATTGCCAGCAACTGGCAAAATCGGCGGGCGCGGGCGCCAAGACCTGGCACGCTTATCTCTCGACCCAAGGCGCCGGCGCGGTGAACGCGCGCGACCGCATCGGCAAGGGTCCGTGGACCAACGCCAAGGGTCTGGTAGTCGCCACCAGCGTTGCCGACTTGCACAGCGCCAACAACAAGCTCAGCAAGCAAAACAATCTTTCGGAGAAGGGCGAGGTGATCAACGGCCGTGGCGACACGCCCAACCGGCATGACATTCTGACCGGCTCGCAAACCGACGGCACCGCGTTTGCGGCCGACAAGGATATGACCTGCAAGAACTACACGAGCAGCACGCAAGGCGCCGTGATGCTCGGTCACAACGACCGGCAAGGCTTGCGTGACGACGACCCCTCGAAGTCTTGGAACTCGTCGCACCCCTCGCGCGGAGCGGAGGGCGGCTGCTCGCAGGCCGACCTGCGCTCAACCGGCGGCGATGGGCTGCTGTATTGCTTCGCGACCAACTGACGGCAACAGATACGCTGCCTGCATGAAAATCTAGCCGTCATGGCCGCGACAAGTGCGGCCATGACGCGCTAAACTAGCCCCATGCGCTACCAGTTATTTTATTGGCCGGAAATCCAGGGCCGCGGCGAGTTCGTGCGGCTCGCGCTTGAGGACGCCGGCGCGCCATACGACGACGTCGCGCGTAGGAAAGGCGGCATGGATCGCATGATGGCGATGATGAAAGGTGGGCGCGACAAGCGCCCGCCGTTCGCGCCGCCGTTTCTAATATCGGGTAAACTAGTGATCGCGCAGGTCGCCAACATCCTGTTCTATCTCGGGCCGCGGCTGAAACTTGCGCCGCGCGACGAGGCTGGCCGGCAGTGGCTGCACCAACTGCAACTGACTGTGACGGATTTCGTGAAGGAGGTTCACGATATCCATCATCCGGTCGGCACCGGTCTTTATTACGAAGACCAGAAGCCCGAGGCGAAACGTTATGCGGAAGGTTTTCTCGATGCGCGCGCGCCGAAATATCTCGGCTATTTCGAAACCCTGCTGAAGAAGAGCGGCGGGCCTTTCGTACTCGGGCGCAAGATCAGTTATGTCGATCTGTCGTTGTTCCAGCTGATCGCCGGAATGCGTTACGCATTCCCGTCTGCCATGAAGGGTATCGAGAAGCAAGTGCCGCACCTGGTCGAAACCCATGACCGCGTGACCGCGCGCCCGCGCATCGAAGCCTATCTCAACTCGAAGCGGCGGATTGCGTTCAACGAGATGGGAATCTTCCGGCATTATCCGGAGTTGGATTCCTAGGCGTCATCGCCTGCGAAAGTCTAGCCATGTGCAGGCAATGTCTTGCCACCGGCGGTGACCGGTTTTGCCGCTATCAGCGTGAACGCGATCACGCACGGCGCGGTGCCCTTGTTCACCCAGTTATGAATCGTGCCGCGCTGCACCAGCACGTCGCCGGCCTTGAGGTGCACGCTGCCGACGTCCAGATCCATGTCGATTTCGCCGGAGATCACCACCGCGTAGTCGATCGAGTCGGTGCGGTGGTTGCGCGGCGAAACGCCGGGCCCGAAGCTGACCACGCGGAACACCGTGCCGTTGTCGAGCGTGGTGGCGATCTCCTTGGGCGAGGGATCGTGGCCGCCGTCATTGTTGGCTGGGAACCCTTCGCTCGACCAGATCACCGACGCGTTGGCGCCCGGCCGTGATACTTTCACGTTCTTCACCTGTTCGTCGATCAGCACCTTGGCGCGGCCCTGGTCGTCGTGGCCAGTGATCACGCGGCGGATTTGCAAGCTCATTTCTTCCTCCCTGTGCGTTTTGTTGAACGGTTCTTGCGCTTGTTGGCGAGCCGTGCCGCGCGCCGCTTGCGTTTGAGGCGCAGCTCCTTGGCGTGCCGCGCCCGGCGTTTGACGCAGCGCGAACATTGGCAGTTCGAGCGCCCGATGACGTTCTTGAGATAATCGATGCCGTAGTCGTAGACGATTTCCTCGCCCGGCTTGATGTTGCGCAGCGCGCGGAGGAACACCTTGAGCTTGACGCTGTAGCTGTCGGCGTTTGGATTGCAGGAATGGTTGGCGTAGCGCGCGACATTATTGCGCGGCGAGCCATCGATGGTCCAGCGGCCATTGACCTCATAGAGATAGAGACTGCCGCGTTGCTCGCGCTTGTTGGCTTCCTTGGTGTCGAGCAGGGGGCCTTTGTATTCCACAATCCGGCTGTTCTTCTTGATGGGCCTGGTGGCGAACAGGCCGAGGCCGGTGCGCGCGCGACCGATTCGGAAGGGTCTTGGTGGCATTGCGTTACTGCGGATTCCAGACTGACGGGCGCTGCGGATTGGCAGATGAAGGAGGATCCGTCAATGGTTTGTTGCGAGTAATGCAACCACTTGCAAACTCGCATTCGGCGATGCCGGCTTGTAAGGTCTTGGCCATCCGATCGACAATCTATATCTTGAACCATGTCGCCGAACTCAAACCCCCATCCCCTGGCCCGCGCTGCCGTATCCCGCCTGGAAAGACACCTGCGCCACGCTGCAGCTGCTGACGCAGATCGCCGGCAAGATCCGGCTCGCCAAAACGCCCTGGCTCAATCATTCCTGGCATGTCGCGCTCTATGTCACCGCGCGCGGGCTGACGACCGGACCGATCCCCGATGGCGCACGCGCCTTCCAGGTCGATTTCGACTTCATCGATCACGTGGTGTGGCTGCGCGTCAGCGACGGCCATTCGCGCCAGATCAAGCTGAAGCCGAGATCGGTGATGGAGTTCTACGCAGGCATGCTGATCGCGCTCAAGGAACTCGGGATCGCCGTCAGCATCGACCCGATGCCGTGCGAGATCCCGGACACCATTTCGTTTGCCGAGGACACCGTTCACAAATCCTACGACGCGGAAGCCGTCAACCGGTTCTGGCGCGTGCTGCTGCGCGTGCACAATTTGCTTGCGCATTTCCGCACCGGCTTTCTCGGCAAAGTCAGCCCGGTGCATTTCTTCTGGGGCAGTTTCGATCTGGCGGTAACGCGGTTTTCCGGACGCCTGGCGCCGCGTCATCCCGGTGGCGTGCCGCATCTGCGCGACAGCGTGGTGCGGGAGGCCTATTCGCACGAAGTCTCGAGCGCGGGCTTCTGGCCGGGCGGCGGGGCGATCGACTATCCGGCGTTCTATTCCTACGCCTATCCCCCGCCCGAGGGTTTCGCCATGGCGCGCGTGCGGCCTTCGGAAGGCTTCTTCTCCAAGGAACTGGGCGAATTCATCCTGCCTTACGATGCCGTGCGCAACGCAGTCGATCCGGAAGCCACGCTGATGACGTTTTTGCAGAGCACCTATGAGGCGGCGGCCGATTTGGGGAAATGGGATCGCCCCGCGCTGGAATGCGGGTTCGGTGAGCCGCAAAAGGTGAGGGTGGTGTAACTCCACGTTGTTACACCGCCGGCCTGAGCCTAAGATGCCCCGGGCTAAGAGGATCCGTCATGGACCGTGTCAGTGCCGCCCGTCTGCTTCTGCGCGCCGTCGTGACGGCGAGCGCAATGCTGGCTATGGCCTCGGGCGCGTTCGCCCAGGCGCTGACCGAGCCGAATGCGCGGACAAAACCGCCGCTGCCCTCCGCTGCCGCGAAGGCGCTGCCGGATGCACGTGCGAAATCGTGCAGCATCTATGGCGACGGATTTGTCTACGCGCCCGGCACCGGCACCTGCATCAAGGTCGGCGGCAATGTGACCCTCGAGGTCGGCCGCCGCTAGCGCGGCGGGCTGGTGCAGAGCCCGCATTGCCGGCGCAGCACCAACGCCTCCGGCAGCAGATTGCTTTGCTCGTCGATCAGACGGAACGTCGAATCGTCATAAGCATAATAAAACACCGGACCGAAGGTGACGCGCGCATCGGCGTCAGCCAGCCCCTTGAAGAATTCCTCGAAAGCCTGCCAGCGACCTGCGCCGGCGCGGTTGGGAAACTGGTCGGTGCGGTAGCCGAATTCCGTGATCCAGATCGGCAACTGCGTTCCCAGCGCCTCGGTATCGGTCTTGAGCCTTGCAGCCACAGCGGCGCGGATGTCGTCGGGCTCGGTGTAGATGTGCGAGCCGAAGCCGTCGACGCGGTAGCGCGCATTGGCCAGATAGTTGATGCCGTCGAGATTGCGCAGCGAAGCAACGAAGGCGGCCGGGTCCGGCAGGTGGTGCGGGGGCGGGCGGTCCCATTTGTCGTCGGTATGCGCCATGCCGAAGGTGATGATCTTGGCGGCGGGCAGCCGCTCGCGGATCGTTTCGGCGGCGGCCTGCAGAAACTTCGCATAGCCGCGCGCGGCGGTCAGGATGTCGGCCGGGCTGGGCGTGCGGCCGAAGGGTACGTCGCCGTTGAAGCAGACCCAGTCGACTTCGTTGCCGATCTCGAAGGCGTCCACCTTCAGATTTGCAGCCTTCAAGGCGTCGAGCAGCCCGCGTAGGCGCGCTTTCAGCTTGCCGGCGTTGATCTGGCTGAGCTTGAGCGAGCCCTGCGGCCAGCCGCATAATTTGTCGAAAGCCAGTCCGGAATTATCGGTTGCAGCGGCAGGGTTGTCGTAGTCGGAAGGGCTCTGGATGAGCACCACCAGCATCTTGAGGTCGGCAGACTTCGCCTGGCGTACGACCTCGACAAAGCTCGCGGTGTCGTTTGGCGGATAGGCGAAGGCGTCGCGGAACCAGCGCACGCCGATCTTGCGGATGCCGGCGAATACCGCCGCCTGCTTTTCCTTGCTTAGCCAGATCATGTTCGACTGGTCGATGCCGACGTCGAACGGCCGGCGTTCGGCGCCCTCGGCCAAAGCCAGGTTCAGGACGAAGAGGGTGCATACGACGATTCCCGGAAAACCTATGCGCCGCGCCGCCGATTGCATGTTTCCCTCCACGATTCCCACTTTACCACGAAGCGCCGGGACGGGCTTTTTGAACCTCCTGCCATCCTGCCGCGACCAAGATACGAGAGACCCAGCTTCCAATAAGGACCCGCCATGACCAACGCTAAGAGTATCTCGGTCGCCGCGCTGTTGCTGTGCGGGTTTATCGCCGCAGCGTCGGCGCAGAACGCGCCGGCTTCGGGCCAGGAGCCGCCGGCCGCGTCGGGACAAACGCCGCCGCCGACGGCAGAGCCCGGTGCCACCGCGCAAGGCAGTTGCATCGACGAGAACGACGGCTATGAAATGCGCGGAGACCAGCCGACTTTCGTGATTTCGCTCGAGAACAAATGCGAGCAAAAGCTGAGTTGCAAGCTCTACGCCAATATCAGCAGCGCCAAGGGCACGGCCAACGGCCACACCACCATGGTGCTCGGCCCGAAATCGAGCGGCGCGGCGGCGAAAAAGTCCTACACCATCAAGGTCAAGATGATGGGCGGAATGTCGCAGTCCTCGCGCGAGTGCAAGGCGATTTGAACCGCGCGTTCCGGCATGCAACACACAGACTGACGATTTCATCCCTAGGGGCATCCTATGACCAACGCGACCAAAATTTTCGCCGCTGCCGCATTCGCGGCTGCGTGTCTTGCATTCGCCGCGCCAGCCTCGGCCGAGACGCTGTTCAAGATCGTGACCGTGAAGGACGACATCACGGTCGGGCTGAACGACGCCGAACTGAAGGATCTCGGCGGCGACGCCGGCGGCATCGCCAAGGCGATCGCTTCCAAGGGCTCGCTCACGCTCTGGCAATATTCCGTGCGCCAGGGCAAGGATGGCGAACGCGAAGTGGCGCCGCTCGCCAAGATCGGCGTGCTGGCCAATGCCTCGCTGCGTGTCGAGCCCTACAAGCAGCCGTTCAAGGTGCTGCCGCACCAGTAGACCGCCTGATCCTGAGGAAGTCCAAAGGGCCGTCTCGAAGGACGTGGCCTCGCGCTTCGAGAAGCGTGCTTTGCGACGCTCCAGCATGAGCTCGGCAATGGCAATCGGCCTCACCGACTGAGTGAGGCCGACACAATGTCTCCGGCGCGCCTTGCGGCGTGTCAGTGGGACATCGATTGGAACACTTCGCCAGATCGCGATCCTCAATGTTCTTTTCGCGCAAGACCGGACGAGCCGCTTTGATGCAGCACAATTGCGGGGTGCGATTTCGCCTCAGGACATATACGTAGCGGCGGATTGCCGCGGCCGTTTCAAAAGCCGTACATCAGGATGCTGACCGTGAAGATGACGACGCCGACCCAGTTGGCGATGGTCGGCAGGCTCACGAACAGGGCGGCGAGCGCCAGGCGGCGGTCTTGCCACGCCCAGACGGTGGCGGCGACCGCGAGCGCTGGCGTGACAACGCGCCGGCCAAACATCATGACGCCGCCAAGGTCGGGCGTGAACTCGAGTCCATGAATCGGGATCGACGACACGTCGTCGAGCAGCCACGACATCAACACCAGCGCGGCCAGCGCGAGGATCGCCTGCCGCAGTCGCCCGAGCACGGCCAGCGACCAGGGCTGCGCCGGAGAGCAGCGGCGCCAGCGCGAGCTTCACGCTGGTGAGCGCTTGCGCGAATTTCAGCAGCGCGGTTTCGTGATGATAGTCGGTGAAGATATTGGCGGCGCCGGAAAATGCGTCGAACAGTTCGAACCCCGCGACCAGAACGAGTGCGGCCCGCAGCCAGCGATGCGATGGCGAAGCTGCGTCGGTGTTGCTCATGCGGCGCCTTTCCCGTTACGGAACTATAGCCGCCGACTCAATTGTTCAAACAGCCAAGTGTATTGAGCCTGTCTCCTCAGGGTGACGTCCGCGCGAGCGCCATCGCCCCTGTTTTTCGCGGCGCGGGGACGCCGGACTTCCTTTCCTTGCCCCATTCCTGACCGCTCGGCCATCGATTGCTTAGAAAGCATGTTACAACCATAAAGAGAATGTGTAATCTTTAGCCGAGAGCGAAGACAGAAACGAGGGAGGGCTATTATCTGCTGCCGAAGCCTCGTCAATTGGTTACACAATCCGGCAGCGAATCCAGACTTCAAGCAGATCGTTGAAAAATCGCTGGCGCTGTTCGGTGTGTTCACTGGCGTGGCTCTATATTTTTACATCAAAGATTTTCTGTTTGCGAAACCGCGCCAGGGTGGATCGCCATTGACGCCACTCGAGATGTACCCATTTTGGATCAAGATTTTTGTCGTGGCCGCGGTGATTTCACTGTTGTTGCGTTACATCGTCGGCAGTGCCGTTCATCTCAATGCTATTTATGTGCCCAAGGTGACGCTGATCGTCACGACGGATGACGCGGCGAAAATCACGACGATTACCGAGAATAAGGAATTCAATAGACAACTGCCAAACCGACGGCTTTTCAGCCGCGTCCCTTTGCTTCTGTTGGGCGAGTTTCGTGATCGTTGTTATATGTACGAGTCGTACTTTCTTCTGGACCGTAGCTGCCAACGTGCGATCATAGAGATACCTGTAAATGTTAGCACTTTTGCTTCGGACACACCCCATGAACGCCCCCATCCCCACACCCATCCCGCCCTATCACCACACGCCTCTCTTTCCGCTCGGGCCGGACAAGACCGCCTATCGCAAGGTGACCGCCGAGGGCGTCAGCGTCGAGACGGTGCGCGGCAAGGAAATGGTGGTGGTTTCGCACGAGGCGCTGCGGGCGCTGGCGGAAGCCGCCTTCAACGACATCAATCATTTGCTGCGGCCGGCGCACCTGAAGCAACTGCGCAAAATCCTCGATGATCCGGAGGCCTCCGGCAACGACAAGTTCGTTGCTTATGATTTTCTGAAAAACGCCAACATCGCCGCCGGCGGCGTGCTGCCGATGTGCCAGGACACCGGCACCGCCATCATCATGGGCAAGAAGGGCCGCCATATCTTCACCGACGGCTCGGACGAGGGCGCCTTGGCTGAGGGCGCGCGCGACGCGTACCTCAAGCGCAATTTGCGCTATTCGCAGCTCGCGCCGCTGTCGATGTTCGAGGAGAAGAACACCAAGTCGAACATGCCGGCACAGGTCGAGATCTATGCCGAGGGCGAGGACGCCTACAAGTTCCTGTTCATCGCCAAGGGCGGCGGCTCGGCCAACAAGTCGTTTCTGTTCCAGGCGACGCCGGCGATCCTGACGCATGACCGCATGATCGCGTTCCTGAAAGAAAAGGTGTTGACGCTCGGCACCGCCGCGTGCCCGCCCTATCACTTGGCGATCGTGATCGGCGGCACCTCGGCCGAGATGACCATGAAGACGGTCAAGCTCGCCTCCGCGCATTATCTCGACGAACTGCCGGTGAAGGGCTCGGAGGATGGCCACGCCTTCCGCGATCTCGAGATGGAGCAGGAAGTGCTCAAGCTGACGCAGTCTTTGGGCGTCGGCGCGCAGTTCGGCGGCAAATATTTCTGCCACGACGTGCGCGTGATAAGGCTGCCGCGCCACGGCGCGTCGCTACCCATTGGGCTCGGCGTGTCGTGCGCCGCCGACCGGCAGGCGCTCGGCAAAATCACGCGCGATGGCGTTTTTCTGGAAGAGCTCGAGCATCAGCCGGCGCAATATCTGCCCGACATCGACCAGGAGAAATTGGGCGGCGCGGTAGTCAAGGTCGATCTTAATAAGCCAATGGCGGAAATCCGCGCGATGCTGTCGAAATATCCGGTGAAGACGCGGCTCTCGCTCTCCGGCCCGATGATCGTCGCGCGCGATCTGGCGCATGCGAAACTTCGCGAGTGGCTGGAAGCGGGGAAGGGGCTGCCCGACTATTTCAAGAACCACCCGATCTATTACGCGGGACCGGCGAAAACCCCGGCCGGTTACGCCTCCGGCGCCTTCGGGCCGACCACCGCGGGGCGGATGGATAGTTTCGTCGATGCGTTCCAGGCCGTCGGCGGCTCGATGGTGATGCTGGCGAAGGGTAACCGCTCCTCCGCCGTGCGTGACGCCTGCAAGAAATACGGTGGCTTCTATCTCGGTTCAATCGGCGGCTCGGCGGCCAATCTGGCCGAGCACTGCATCAAGAAAGTCGAAGTGCAGGAATTCCCCGAATTCGGCATGGAAGCGATCTGGCGCATCGAGGTCGTCGACTTCCCGGCCTTCGTCGTCATCGACGACAAGGGCAACGATTTTTTCAAGGAACTGAATTTGGGGTGACTGTGATTCCGGGGCGCGTGTGGGGCACGCGAGCCCGGAATCCTGAGGCGCATGCGTCGTGCCCAACCGCTCTGGATTCCGGGCCCAGCCCTGCGGGCTGTCCCGGAATGACGGAGAAAGCCATGTTCACGCGCCGCTCCATCGTTGCCGGCATAACGGCGAGCTTCGCCGCGCGCAGCGCGCGGGCGGAAGCCGCCTATCCCGCGCACGCGCTTTATCTGGTCGTGCCGTTCGCGCCCGGCGGTTCGACCGACGTGATCGCGCGCATTGTGGGCGAGGCGATGTTCGATGCGCTCGGGCAGCCTCTCTTGGTCGACAACCGCGGCGGCGCCGGCGGCAGTCTCGGCACCGCGGCGATCGCGCATGCGCGGCCCGACGGCTACACCATCGGCATGGGCACCGCCTCGACGCTGGCGATCAATCCGGCGGCCTACAAGTCGCTGCCTTACGATGTGCTCGCCGATCTGACGCCAATCGGGGCGATCGCCGTGGTGCCCAACATCCTATCGATCAATGCCGACGTGCCAGCAACAGACATGGCCGCCTTCATCGCGCTCGCCAAAGCCAAGCCCGGCGAATTCTCCTATGGCTCGTCGGGCCTGGGCTCGGTCAGCCATCTGATGGGCGAGCAGTTCAAGCTGGCGACCGGCACGGATCTCCTGCACGTGCCCTATCGCGGCGTAGGGCCTGCGCTCAACGACGTGGTCGGCGGCCGCGTGCAGGTGATGTTCGACAATCTGCCGACCTCGCTGCCGCTGGTGCAGGCCGGAAAATTGCGCGCGCTGGCGGTGTCGTCGCCCGAGCGGCTAGCCGTGCTGCCCGATGTGCCGACCTTTGCCGAACTCAAGCTCGACGATCTCGATTGGATGGCGTTCTTCGGTCTGATCGCACCGGCCAATACTCCGCAAGCGATCGTGGCGAAACTCAACGGTGCGCTCAACGACGCGCTCTCCGAAGGCCAGGTGCGCGACCGGCTCATGGCGCAGCAGGCGAGCGTGACGCCGGGAACGCCCGAGCAATTCGCAGCCCTCATACGCCGTGAATACGCCCGCATGAAACGAGCAGCGCAGGCGGCCAACATCCACATCGAGAATAATTGAGTTCAGCGGCGACCGATCGCGCGCTCCGTGCAGGCCTAGTAGAAGGCATAGATCTGAACGCCAAGGCCGAGCACCCACGGCACGATCGCGACCGGCTTGAGCTGGCTCGGCGAGAGGTGCGCCATCAGGACGGCCGCGCAGAGGATGAAGGTGCCGATCAGGCCGAGCGCCGGCGCCAGGCGCGCGTCCGGGTGTTGGCCTATCGGGTTGGGTTCCTGTGTCGACATGGGCAATCGCTCAGATGAATGTTGCCGCACCGGCCAGGTATCCTCCGACCAGCCCGGAGCATTCGAAGAATGAGCACAACCTCCGCTGCGACCGACAGAAGAAGCGTTGCTACTTTCGCGCAAATCGAAACTTTTCCGAAGAATAAATTTGCAGGGCCGCTATGCCGCGCTGCCAGCCGTCAGAAGCCGGTGGCAAAGCGCGCCATCACGACGATGATGGCAACCTGCATGGCGCCCTGCACCGCCACCACGCGCACGTAAGTGCGCATCCAGCGCGCCAGCCTGTCGGGATCGGGTTTGTCCTTGAGAATCTCGAAATAGAGCTTGAGATTCATCGGCAGCAGATAGCCGAGGCCTTGTATCGTAAGCACTGTGACAATGACGAGCGCCGCTATAACCCACCAGAATTCCGGATAACCAATATTGATGAAGCCCATGCGCACCGCCAGGAACCATCCGGCGGTGGAGGTGATGGTCGACAGCGCCGGCATCAGAATGAGCGTGCGCGGGATAATGCCGGCGATCATGGCGCGGCGAGTGTCGAGCGAGACACGGCGCAGCACCGGCCCGATCACAAAGCCCATGAACAGGTCGATTCCGGTCCACAGGCTGCCTGCCATGACGTGGATGAAATTGAGAAACCACAGACTGTCGCCGAGGATTGCAGCGATCATCAGCGCGAAGGCGGCGAAAGCGGCTGCGAGATAGGGAAGCCGAAACGGCGAGACGACGGCAGGCTGCGGCGCGGTGAGAGTTGTCCCGGTCACTTCGGCGCTCCAGCGGGCGTGTCGCTAAAGCGAGGCTAGCGACGGCCGGCTTTATTGCCAAGCCGGCGCGAAAAGCCGGACTGATCCCTGCACCTTGTGTCGATGAAACTAGGGACGGGAGGTGAAGGCGACGCCGGCTTCAACCACGCTGGCGTGCCCGCTGAATTGATGCATGCCGACCGAGATCAACCCGATGACGACGATTGCCATGCCCAGTCGCACGCATTGATCCACCATAGTGCTCTTCCGTCCTTGTTTGTTTCGGGTGCAAGCCTAGGGGCGCCTTGCAGCGCAAGCCATCGCGGCCTGCAAACGCAGTAAATCGGTAGGGTTAAGCCCGGCCGGCGCGGAGGGCTTCAACTCAGACGAGGAGCCGGACACCGGCGCTTGGCTCGCCGTTGTTCTAGCCAAAACGACGATTTAAGCAAGTTTTGCGCCGGCCCCATCTTGCCCCCGGACCCTATTTAGCTGGGCGGCTGGCCTCGTTTTATTTGCGAATTGTGTGTTCAGAGAGGCGGATTTGCAGTAGGACTGCGGCCATGATCGAACATGCTGATTTTTCCGTCGTCGTGAAGAACCGGGCGCGGCCGCCCAAGCCGTGGCGCTGGGAGATTTACCGCGCGGGACGCACCAGCCCGATCGAGCATTCGGAGATCTATTTCGAGTCCATGACGGAAGCTAATCGCGCCGGCAAGGCCGCGCTCCGGCTGCTGCTGAGCGAATATCATATCTGAGTAGCCGCGTGGCCGGCTGCCCGACGCGGCGGCTGCGCGCAAATCGACACCACCCAATCGGCACGCCCAATCGACGAAGGCGCGCGACGCTTCCATTTCAGTTGCGAGGAGATCGAGCTGAACCTGGTGTTCAGCTTCGGCGCCGCGGACTGTCGATCAAATGTCGGCTTGCGGATCGGGCGGCCAGGGGACCAAGGCGAGATTGCCGACGATCACACCGTATGACGGATCAACATCGCGATCTGCCAAAGGGCAGCCGTGTACTTGCCGTTGAACATGTAGATGTCGATGCTGACCGCAATGGCCAGCGCGGCCAGGATGCGAAACATGGTCCCGATCGTGATACCTCCCGGCTAAAGAGAGGTAATTCCGATTGTTACGATTTTATCGTTCGCAAGGGCCGGCCGGTTTCGCCGTTTGACCCGGGCCCAGGGCCGCTAGAGGCGTGAGGCGAGACTTCGCCTAATTGTCCGACGATTTTTCCTCGCTCGGGCTTTTGCCGCTGGCGGGATTCACCAAATGGGTGCCGTTGCAGACGAGGCAAGTCACCGAAACGATGGCCTTGGGATCGGCTGGCTCTTCGGCGACCCAGCCTTGAACCTTGAAGCCGGTATTCGGGCAGCTATAGATAAACGTGACCATGAGGCCGAATAACGCGGCCACCGGGTTCCAACAATTAAGGGTAATTACGTAGCGGCTGACTTCTGTTGCCGGGCAAGGCGTTGCGTTGACCTGGGGGCGGTTGGCCCGCCAGAAAGAAGCCCCGGCAAAATGACCGGGGCCTCCCTGTCGCCCGGGGCTCAGACATAATCCCAGACGGCGGCACCATAACCAGCGGTAATTAGGGAAGGCTGAATCTGGACCGCAAAACCCGGTCTGTTTGATGGCTATAGCGCGATCTGATGATGAAACACGGAATACCATGGAGAACCAAGGCGGCGTAACCAAATTAGGACAGTGGATTCAGCAAATTAGGACACTGAGCCTTAAATTCGGACAGTACCAAAAGGTGCCGTGATGTATCGTCAAGACTGGACCTGGGCGGGGAGTCTCGAAAATACGCCCGAGCCTTATTAAAATGAAAGAGGCCGCCAACTGAGGCGGCCTACAGTGGCCGCTTTGAGCCGATGAGGATCAGCCGATAGGAGTATTCGCGGGCCGCCAATTCATACGCCGATTTCAGGGCGCGGTCGTTCGTAGTTCTGGCCTTGGCCGCATACTCCGCCTCTTTCCCTAGGCAGTAGCCGGCGTTGTTCATGTCGTCGTCTTTTTGTTTGTCCAGGTAGATCATACCAAGACAACGCACTCACCCGTTAGTTGTTCAGATAAGTTTCACTAACTGAAAATTGAGCCATCCGGGTCGGTTCAAATCGAAATTAGGACACTGGATTCAGCAAATTAGGACACTCGGGCTCAAATACGGCCAGTACCATAATACCAAAAAGAACATATTGCGAACAGAGAACAAATAGTGTACAGTGCTTCATACAGTCGATTCCGGCGCCGCGGCAGGGGCTCGCGTTGTCGGGGGGTCGAATTCCAGGCCATATAGGAGCGCAACACATGAGTCAGCCTGCCCTGCGTCTCGTCGAAGGATCGTCCATGGACAAGTCGAAGGCCCTGTCCGCCGCGCTCAGCCAGATCGAGCGCCAGTTCGGCAAGGGCTCGGTCATGAAGCTCGGCAAGAACGACAAGTCGATGGATGTCGAGGTCATTTCCTCGGGCTCGCTCGGGCTCGACATCGCGCTTGGCGTCGGCGGCCTGCCGCGCGGCCGGGTGGTTGAAATCTACGGGCCGGAATCCTCCGGCAAGACCACGCTGGCGTTGCACACCATTGCCGAAGCCCAGAAGCTCGGCGGCATCTGCGCCTTTGTCGACGCCGAACACGCGCTCGATCCGGTTTATGCCCGCAAGCTCGGCGTCAATGTCGACGACCTCTTGATCTCGCAGCCGGACGCCGGCGAGCAGGCGCTGGAAATCGCCGACACGCTGGTGCGCTCCGGCGCGGTCGACGTGCTGGTGGTCAACTCGGTCGCGGCCTTGGTGCCGCGCTCGGAGCTGGAAGGCGAGATGGGCGACGTGCAGCCGGGCTCGCAGGCGCGCCTGATGAGCCAGGCGCTGCGCAAGCTCACCGCCTCGATCTCGAAATCGCGCACCATGGTGATTTTCATCAACCAGATCCGCATGAAGATCGGCGTGATGTACGGCTCGCCGGAAACGACGTCGGGCGGCAATGCGCTGAAATTCTACGCCTCGGTGCGCCTCGACATCCGCCGCATCGGCGCCATCAAGGAGCGCGACGAGGTGGTCGGCAACCAGACCCGCGTCAAGGTGGTCAAGAACAAGCTGGCGCCGCCGTTCAAGCAGGTCGAATTCGACATCATGTACGGCGAGGGCGTCTCCAAGGTCGGCGAATTGGTCGATCTCGGCGTCAAGGCCGGCGTGGTGGAGAAATCCGGCGCCTGGTACTCCTATGACAGCCAGCGCATCGGCCAGGGCCGCGAGAACGCCAAGGTGTTCCTCAAGGAAAATCCCGACATCGCCAACAAGATCGAGGCGCAGGTGCGGGCCAGAATTCCGGCCCGATCGCCGAGGCGATTGTGGCCGGCGAGCACCGAAAAGGACGATGACGACGGCGACGCCGCTGCCGAAGCTTGAAAGGATGTGGGCACGCCGGCCGCTAGCGATCTGACGCTAGCGCCCGGTGCCGGTCACGGCGACGAGGGTGACGCCTCGTTCCAAGGACCGGCGCAGGAAGAAGAGCTTCCTGCACAGCCCAAGTCGACCAATCAAGCTGCCAATCAAGCCGGCCATGAAAGCCGACCAGGCCGATATCGATGCGGCCAATGCCGCCCTGAGCTCGGTGATCGAGCTCAAGGCGCGCATGACGAAACCGAAGCGGCCGATATGCGGCCGTGACGCGCGAGACCAATGGTCTCGTGACGGTTCGCGCCAAGCCTGAGAAACGCCTGAACGCAAAGGATCGTGCCAAAGCGAGACGGACGAAGGACAAACCGGAAGCGGCGAGAAGAAGCCGCCGCCGTCAACGCCAGAGGCGAGCGGTCTTGTCGACCGCCCACCCGAAGCCGGAGAAACGCAAGAACGCCAAGGAGAGGGCGAAGGAGAAATACGCCAAGGACGACACCAAGGACGGGACCACGCCGGATATGACGGCAAAGGCGAAGTCCAAGGTGGCGACCAAGGCGAAGAAAGGCAAAGCCAAGCAGGGCGGCCGAAAGCCGCCTGAGTTTGAGTACCCGAGTAACCGCATCGCCCCCATCGGCACCCGGCTGCGTAAAGCGGCCGCCACCGAGGATGGGGGCGAAGGCGTTTTTGCGGGCATTCCAGGCCGGGAGAACCCCCGCCATTCCTGGACTTAACCCACCCCCGCCGCTAAATAGCCGCTTGAAAACATCAAGCCGGATGGGGATTTAGCCCTCGATCGGGCAGGGGGCTAGAGCAGCGTTCAAATGAGCGGCGTCAACGACATCCGCAAAAGCTTCCTCGATTACTTCGTGCGCAACGACCACACGGTCGTGGCGTCGTCGGCGCTGGTGCCGCGCAACGACCCGACGCTGATGTTCACCAATGCCGGCATGGTGCAGTTCAAGAACGTCTTCACCGGCGTCGAAAAGCTGCCCTATAGTCCGCGCGGTCTCCTCGCAGAAATGCGTGCGCGCCGGCGGCAAGCACAACGACCTCGACAATGTCGGCTACACCGCGCGCCACCACACCTTCTTCGAGATGCTCGGCAACTTCTCGTTCGGCGATTATTTCAAGGAACGCGCCATCGAGCTGGCCTGGAACCTGATCACCAAGGAATTTGCGCTCCCGGTCGAGAAGCTGCTGGTCACCGTCTATATCGACGACGACGACGCCTTCAAGCTGTGGAAGAAGATCGCAGGGCTGCCCGACAAGCAAGATCATGCGCATCGCCGGCAGCGACAATTTCTGGGCCATGGGCGACACCGGCCCGTGCGGGCCGTGTTCGGAAATCTTCTACGACCATGGCGACCACATTCCCGGCGGGCCGCCCGGCTCGGCCGATGCCGAGGGCGACCGCTTCATCGAGATCTGGAATCTGGTCTTCATGCAGTTCGACCAACAGGCAGGCGGCCAAACGCATCGCGCTGCCGCGGCCCTCGATCGACACCGGCATGGGGCTGGAGCGCATCGCCGCGGTGCTGCAGGGCACGCACGACAATTACGGCTATCGACCTGTTCGCGACGCTGATCCGCGCGATCGCCGACCTCACCAAAGTGGGCGCGCGACGGCCCGCACAAGGCCTCGCACCGGGTGATCGCCGATCACTTGCGCGCCTCGGCGTTTCTGATCGCCGACGGCGTGCTGCCCTCGAACGAAGGCCGCGGCTATGTGCTCCGCCGCATCATGCGGCGCGCCATGCGCCACGCCGAACTGCTGGGCGCCAAGGACCCGCTGATGTGGAAGCTGGTGCCGCGTGCTCACGCGCGAGATGGGCCAGGCGTTTCCCGAACTGATCCGCGCCGAGGCGCTGATCACCGAGACGCTCAAGCTGGAAGAGACGCGCTTCCGCGCCACGCTGGAGCGCGGGCTGGCCATTCTCGACGAGAAAAGCGCCAGCTTGAAAAGAGGCGACATGTTCGACGGCGACACGGCGTTCACGCTCTACGACACCTATGGCTTTCCGCTTGATCTGACGCAGGACGCGTTGCGCGCGCGCGGCATTTGCTGTCGATATCGCCTCCTTCACCGACGCCATGGAGCGCCAACGCGCCAAGGCGCGCGCGTCGTGGTCGGGCTCCGGCGAGGCTGCCACCGAAACCGTCTGGTTTTCGTTGCGCGAGAAGGTCGGCGCCACTGAGTTTCTCGGCTACGAGACCGAGAGCGCCGAGGGCGTGGTGTCGGCGCTGGTCAAGGACGGCAAGGAGGTCGCCGAGCTGAAAAAGGGCGACAGCGGCATTGTCGTGATGAACCAGACGCCGTTCTATGGCGAATCCGGCGGCCAGGTCGGCGACAGCGGCGAGATGCGCGCTACCGGCGTGCGGCTCACCGTCTCCGATACGCAAAAGAAAGCCGGCGACCTGTTCGCGCATGTCGTCAAGGTCGAGCAGGGCGCGGTCAAAGTCGGCGATCCGCTGCTGCTGGTGGTCGATCATGACCGAAGGGCAGGTATCCGGCAGAACCATTCCGCCACCCATCTGCTGCACGAGGCGCTGCGCCAGGTGCTCGGCGATCACGTGGCGCAGAAGGGCTCGCTGGTCGCGCCCGACCGGCTGCGCTTCGACTTCTCGCATCCAAAGCCGATGACCGCCGATGAACTGGAACACGTCGAGGACATCGCCAACGACATCGTGCTGCAGAATTCTCCGGTGACCACGCGGCTGATGGCGCTCGACGACGCCCGGGCCTCCGGCGCGCGCGCGCTGTTCGGCGAGAAATACGGCGACGAGGTGCGCGTGGTGGCCATGGGAGAGGGGACCGGCAACACGCTCGGCTGGTCGGTCGAACTGTGCGGCGGCACGCATGTGACGCGCACCGGCGATATTGGCCTGATCAGCGGCCTGTCCGACAGCGGCGTAGCCGTCCGGCGTGCGCCGGCTGGAGGCGCTGACCGGCAATGTCGCGCGCAAGGCCGCCAACAAACAGCTTCAAGTCGTTAAAGTGGCGGCTGCGGAACTTAAAGCGCCACTCGAAGAAGTACCCGCGCGCCTTATGGCGCTGCTCGAGGAACGCAAGAGGCTCGAACGCGAACTGTCCGAGGCCAGGAAGAAACTGGCCATGGGCGGTGGCGCTTCCAAAGGGGGCGATGGCGCCGACCATGTGCGCAGCGTGGGCGACGTGAAGCTGCTGGCGCGCGCGGTCTCCGGCATCGAACTCAAGGACCTGCGCAGTCTTGCAGACGAGGGCAAAAAGCAGGTCGGCTCCGGCGTGGTCGCCATTGTGGGATTATCCGACGACGGCAAGGCGGGAATCGTGGTCGGCGTCACCGACGATCTCACCAAGCGCTTCAACGCCGTGGAGCTGGTACGCAAGGGCGCCGAGGCGCTCGGCGGCAAGGGCGGCGGCGGGCGCCCCGACATGGCGCAGGCCGGCGGCCCGGACGGTTCCAAGGCGGAAGCAGCCCTCAAGGCGGTCGAGGCTGCGCTTTCGGGCGGTTAATTTGTTGTCATGGCGCAATTGCATTTCACCAGCTGGCTGCGCGAACTGGTGCCCGACGGGCCCTTGCAGGCCGAGGGCGCAACCGTCGGCGATGCGCTCGGCGCTGTCTTCACGCGACGTCCGCATGTGCGCTCCTACGTGCTCGACGATCATGGGCGCTTGCGCAAACACGTCTGTATCTTTGCCGACGGCCGCCGGCTTCCGCACGCCACCACGTTGAGCCAAAGCATTCGCGCCGACACGACGCTTTACGTGATGCAGGCCCTTTCCGGAGGCTAGCGCATGATCCCGAAAAGCATGTCCTCGACCCCGATCGGGGATGGCTACCGGTTTCCGGACAAGATCATGGGCAAAGGAGAAGTCCAATGAGCGACCGCATGCTGGTGGCCACGCGCAAGGGCCTGCTCACGCTGGCGCGCAAGAACGGCGGCTGGGCAATTGCGCGTACGGATTTTCCCGGTATCCCGGTGACCGCCACGCTGCGCGATGCGCGCGACGGCACGCTCTACGCCATGCTTAAGCACGGCCATTTCGGCGCCAAGCTGCACCGCTCCGATGACGACGGGCATTCCTGGACCGAACTGCCGGCGCCTGCTTTCCCGGCCGATGCGGCCGGCGCGCCGACGCTGTTTCAGGTCTGGACGCTCGAGACCGGCGGCATCGGTCAGTCGGGCACGCTCTGGGCCGGTGCGCTTCCGGCCGGCCTGTTCCGCTCCGATAATCACGGCGACACGTGGAGCCAGATCTCCGCGCTCTGGGATGTGCCGGAGCGCGCCAGCTGGTTCGGCGGCGGTTATGACGAGGCCGGCATCCACACCATCTCGCCCGATCCGCGCGACGCCAACCGCGTGTTCGTGGCGATCTCCTGCGGCGGGGTTTGGGAGAGCCGCGATGCCGGCAAAAGCTGGACGCTGCAAGGCGAGGGGCTGGTCGCCGCCTACATGCCGCCAGAGCAGGCGGGAAAGCGCGAAACGCAGGATCCGCATCGCGTGGCGCGTTGTCTCGCTGCGCCCGATACGATGTGGATGCAGCATCACAACGGGATTTTCCGCTCGACCGATGCCGGCGCGACCTGGACCCAGCTCAAGCCGCCGGGCGACGATTTCGGCTTCGCGGTGGTGGCCCATCCCAAGGACGCCAACACGGCCTGGTTCGTGCCGGCGATCAAGGACGAATTGCGCGTGCCGCGCGACGGCGCGTTGGCCGTCACCCGCACTCGCGACGGCGGCAAAAGCTGGCAAACCTTTCACGATGGCCTGCCGCAAAGTGACGCCTTCGACCTGATCTACCGCCACGGCCTCGATATCGATTCAACCGGCACCCAACTCGCCATGGGTTCGACCACCGGCAGCCTGTGGGTGAGCGAAAATGCCGGCGAGGGCTGGCAATTGGTCAACGCCCATCTGCCGCCGATCTATGCGGTACGGCTGTCCTAAGGGCGGGTGACTGCCGAAAATTGCGGTTGATCAATCGCAAACGATTGCGTGCGCCGGCGTGCTATCAAGCACATTATCGATTCCGCGAGGCCGCCTGATGTCGCGCGAAAAGACCAAAGAACTGCGCCGGCGCCTTTATCTGCTGCTCGAACAGGGGCCGGTGGGCGATGGCATTGGCCATCTGATCGACCGGCTTCTGCTCCTGCTCGTCCTGACGAACCTGGTCGCGGTCGCGCTCGAATCGGTGCCCGACATCGGCGCGCGCTATGCGCTGGTCTTCGACCTGATTGAATATTTCTCGCTCGTCGTCTTTACCGTCGAATACGGCTTGCGGCTGTGGGGCGCGGTCGAGCATGGCCCGCACCGGCATCTGTCGCCGACGCGGGCGCGGCTCAAATACGCGCTCAGCCCTGCCGGTATCGTCGACCTGCTTGCCGTGCTGCCATTCTGGTTTGCGGGCCTGCTGCCTGCGGACTTCCGCATCGTGCTGGTATTCCGCATGGTGCGCTTCTTCAAGATCGCGCGCTATTCGCCGGCGATGCGTTCGCTGCTTGACGTGCTCTTTCGCGAGCGCCGCGCGCTGTTCGGCTGCCTGGTTATCACGCTCGGCACCGCGGTGGTGGCCGCGGCCTTGATGCATCTGGCGGAGGGCCGCGTGCAGCCGGACAAGCTCGGCACCATTCCCGACGCGTTGTGGTGGTCGATCGTCACGCTCGGCACCATCGGCTATGGCGACGTGGTGCCGGTGACTGCGCTCGGCAAGCTGATCGCCACCGGCACCATCTTTCTCGGCCTGATCTTGATGGCGCTGCCGATCGGCATCATCGCCACGGCGTTTTCCGAGCAGATCCACCGCCGCGACTTCATCGTCACCTGGGGCATGATCGCGCGCGTGCCGCTGTTCGCCGAGCTCGACGCCGGCGAGATCGCCGACATCATGCAGCTGTTGCGCGCGCAATTGGTCGAAACGGGACAGGTGATCGTGCGCGAGGGCGATCATGCCCATTCGATGTATTTCATCGCCGCCGGCGAGGTCGAGGTGGCGATCAAGAAGAAACGCCTGCAGCTCGGCACCGGGCAATTCTTCGGCGAGGTGGCGGTGCTGCGCCGTTCCCGCCGCTCGGCTACCGCCACCGCGCTCACCCGCTGCAGTCTGCTGGTGCTTTCCGCCCAGGACCTGCACGCGCTGATGCAGCGCGATCCGCGGGTCGCCGCGCGCATCAAGGACGTGGTGGAAAAACGCGTCGGCCGCGAGGTGGTCTCGCCGCGGGGCGATATCGTGGCGGAGGAGATCGAGTAGTTTCTTATCCCTCCCCCGCTTGCGGGGGAGGGATTAAGAGCGATCACGCCATCGCCTTCTTCAAATTCTCGTCGATCTTGTCGAGGAAGCCGGTGGTGGAGAGCCACTTCTGGTCGGCGCCGACCAGCAGTGCCAGGTCTTTGGTCATGAAGCCTGCTTCCACCGTGTCGACGCACACCTTCTCCAAGGTGGCGGAGAACTTCGCCAGCGCCGGATTGTTGTCGAGCTTGGCGCGGTGGGCGAGCCCGCGCGTCCAGGCAAAGATCGAGGCAATCGAATTGGTCGAGGTTTCCTTGCCCTTCTGATGTTCGCGGTAGTGGCGCGTCACGGTGCCATGCGCGGCTTCCGCTTCCACGACTTTCCCGTCCGGCGTGGTCAGTACCGAGGTCATCAGGCCAAGTGAGCCGAAGCCCTGCGCCACGATGTCGGACTGCACGTCGCCGTCGTAGTTTTTGCAGGCCCAGACATAGCCGCCCGACCATTTCAGCGCCGCCGCCACCATGTCGTCAATCAGGCGGTGCTCATAGGTGATCTTCTTCTTGTCGAATTCGGCTCTGAACTCGGTGTCGAATACCTGTTGGAAGATTTCCATGAAGCGGCCGTCATACTGCTTCAGGATGGTGTTCTTGGTGGACAGATAGAGCGAATAGCCGCGGTTGAGCGAATAGTTCATCGAGGCTCTCGCAAAATCTCTGATCGAGTCGTCGAGGTTGTACATCGCCAGCGCGATGCCGCTGCTCGGCGCCTTGAACACCTCGCGTTCGATGATCTTGCCGTCGTCGCCGACGAACTTGATCGACAGAGTACCCTTGGTCGGGAACTTGAAATCGGTGGCGCGATACTGGTCGCCATAGGCATGGCGGCCGATGATGATCGGCTTGGTCCAGCCCGGCACCAGCCGCGGCACGTTCTTGCAGATGATCGGCTCGCGGAAGATCACGCCACCCAGGATGTTGCGGATGGTGCCGTTGGGCGAGCGCCACATCTCCTTGAGCTTGAATTCCTTCACCCGGCCTTCGTCGGGGGTGATGGTGGCGCATTTGACCGCGACGCCGACCTTCTTGGTCATCTCGGCCGCGTCGATGGTGATCTGGTCGTTGGTCTCGTCGCGCTTTTCGACGCTGAGGTCGTAATACAGCAGGTCGATGTCCAAATACGGGTGAATCAGCTTGTCTTTGATAAGCTGCCAAATAATGCGGGTCATCTCGTCGCCGTCCATTTCGACGACGGGGTTTGCAACCTTGATCTTCGCCATTGCGGGTAAAACCTTTTCGCGCGGACAGGAAAGAATGGTTGCCGGCGCGCGTGCCTATAGCATCCCCAATCGGGCGACGGAAGGCGGCACTTCCGGCATTCTTTCCCACCCGCTGCGGGGCAGCTATACCGCCCCTACGGAGTATTGCATGCCCGGAGCCGGCACCGACAAGACCAAGCGCTGGATCGAGCAGCCCGCGCCCGTCGTCGTTCTGGTCGAGCCGCAGCTCGGCGAGAACATCGGCGCTGCCGCGCGCGCCATGGCGAATTTCGGCCTTTCCCGTCTCAGGCTGGTCAAGCCGCGGCAGGGTTGGCCGAACGAGAAGGCGCGGGTGATGGCGGCCGGCGCCGACCGCGTTCTCGATGCCGCCGTGCTTTATGACAGCCTGGCCGACGCCATTGGCGACTGCACGTTTGTGTTGGCGACCACCGCGCGCAACCATGACCAGGCCAAGCCGGTAATCTCGGCCGATGCGGCCGCGGCCGAAATGGTGCCGCGGGTGGCCGTGGGCGAGCGCGTGGCCATCGTGTTCGGGCGCGAGCGCATCGGACTGGAAAACCACGAGGTAGCGATCGCCGACCGCATCGTTACGCTGCCGGTCAACCCGGCATTTGCTTCGCTCAATCTGGCGCAAGCCGTGGCGGTCCTCGGCTACGAATGGTTCAAGCAGCAAAGTGCCGGCGCGTTGCCTTTCGCTACGCCCAAGAAATCGCCGCCCGCGCCCAAGCAGCAGCTCGATGCGTTCTTTTCCGATCTGGAGCGCGAATTGGAAAAGGTCGAGTTCTTTCGCCCCGAGGAGAAGCGCGGCGTCATGAGCATCAACTTGCGCAATATCTTCCAGCGCATGGCGCCGACACAGCAGGACGTGCGCACCTTGCACGGCATCATCACGGCGATTGCGCAGGGCCGCAAAGGTCCAGCGCGCGGCGGCGTGCTCGACGGCGCCGAGGCGCAGAAGCTGCGCGATCTCCTGGCCGAGCATGGCGCCGGTCGGGCGCCGTCTGAACGCACGCCGCTGCGCGGTTTGCCGCGGCTTTTGCGAAGGAACCCGACCGAGGCCGAGCGAACGTTATGGCAGGCGCTGGTCAACGATCGCCGCTTCGCGGCCTTGGGGTTCAAGCGGCAGGTGCCGATCGGTCCGCACGTCAATGATTTCGTGTCGTTCCCGCTCAAATGCGTGATCGACCTGGTGCCGGCGGCGGAGAACGAGGCGGCGGCGGCGACGCGCGCCGAACGGCGCGAATGGCTTGCGCAACGCGGCTATCGGGTGATGGAGGCGCGAGCGCGACGAGGTGGAGAAGGATGTGGCGGAAGTGATGGAAAAACTCGCGGCCGAATTGTCAGCCCTTTAGCGTCTTCAACTGCGCTGCCGCGCCTGAGCGCAGAAAGCCGGAGTCGCTGCCGACGGCCATGAACCGAAAGCCGCGCTTGGCCATGGCCAAAGCGCGATCGGCGTCGCGACAATAGATACCGGGGATCTTTCCGGCGTTTTTTGCGGCCTGACAAATCCGGTCGATGGCGCGCTCGACCTCGGGCGCGTGTATGTCCTGCGCCTTGCCGCCGCTCAACGCGGTCGACAGATCGTAGGGGCCGACGAACAGCGCATCGATGCCGGGCGTCGCTGCGATCGCGTCGACATTGGCGAGCGCGGTAGTCGTCTCGATCATCGCGAAAATAAGTGTGCCGTCATTGGCGTCGCGCAGGTAATCGGTCGGCGCGCTTTGACCGTGCAGCATCGAAGCGCGCACTGGTCCCCAGCTGCGTTCGCCGAGCGGGGGATATTTGGCGGCCGCGGCAAATTGGCGCGCGTCGGTTACGCTGTTGATCATTGGTGCGATGATCGCCTCGGCGCCGAAGTCGAGCGTGCGGCTCACGGTCCCGAAGCCGCCGAGCGGCACACGCACGACCGGCGTCGCATTGGCGTGATGCAGCGCGCCGATGCCGGCGACGATCGAGGCGGTGTCCCACAGGCCATGCTGCTGGTCGAGCGTGACCACGGAAAAGCCTTCGCGCGCCACCAGTTCGGCCACTAGCGGGGAGGAGAGCGTGCACCAGCCGGAGAAAACGGTTTCGCCCGCGCGCAAGGCACGGGCGAGGGCGAAGGCCGGCACGTCAGCCGCTCGCCTTGATCTGTGCGATCGCCAGCGCCAGAAACTCGTCCATGGCGCGGCGGATTTCCGGATCGGACAGTTTCACGCTCTTCGAATCAAAATCCTTGCGGATTTTTTTAAAAACGTCCTGGTCGCCGGCCTCCTCGAAATCGGCCAGCACGACCGCCTTGGCGTAGGCGTCGGCCTGCGCGCCGGAAAGGCCGAGCTTTTCGGCCGCCCACATGCCGAGCAACTTGTTGCGCCGCGCGCCGGCCTTGAACAGCAATTCCTCGTCATGCGCGAATTGGTTCTCGAAGCCTTTTTCCCGCTTGTCGAACGTGGTCATGGCGCCCTCATTGCTTTGCGTCGGCGCCGATCCTATCCGAAAACCGCTGCCCGACCAACTCGGGTCGCGGACAAGGCTTTCGGGATCATGCGCCTGCGACCCTACAGATCGCGTGTACACACACAGATATTGCGGCCTTGCATATCGCTGTGTCAGCGTCAAGGCAACCTCGGCCGATGTTATAGCGTTGAAATTGCGAAGTGGAAAACGTGGCGGTAGGTCGATTGTACTGCCTGAATTGATCGGTTAGGTTCGCGTCGTGCCCGGACATTTCGACGCAAGCTAAGCGCCAAGCGTCCGGTCCGCCGCCGCGGATCTCGGTTAGGTCACTAGAAGGAGCCACGGCATCCGATGGACTTTCAAAAACCACGGTACACCCCGATAAGTCGCCGCCGCCGAATTTACGAAGGCAAGGCGAAGGTCCTCTATGAAGGCCCGGAGCCGGGAACGTTGATCCAGCATTTCAAGGACGACGCCACCGCCTTCAACGCCAAGAAGCACGAAGTGATCGAAGGCAAGGGAGTCCTCAACAACAGGATTTCCGAATACGTCTTCCAGCATCTCAACGATATCGGAGTTCCGACTCACTTCATCCGCCGGCTCAACATGCGCGAGCAACTGATTCGCGAAGTGGAGATCATTCCGCTCGAAGTGGTGGTGCGCAACGTCGCCGCAGGCTCGCTGGCGACCCGCCTCGGCATCGATGAGGGCACGCAACTGCCGCGTTCGATCATCGAGTTCTATTACAAGAACGACAAGCTCAACGACCCGATGGTGTCGGAAGAACACATCACCGCGTTCGGCTGGGCCTCGCCGCAGGAGATCGACGACATCATGGCGCTCGCCATCCGTGTCAACGACTTCCTCTCCGGACTTTTCCTCGGCGTCGGCATTCGCCTGGTCGACTTCAAGATGGAGACCGGTCGGCTGTGGGAAAACGACGTGATGCGCATTGTCGTGGCCGACGAGATCTCCCCCGATAGTTGCCGGCTGTGGGACATCAAGACCAACGACAAGCTCGACAAGGACCGTTTCCGCCGCGATCTCGGCGGGCTGGTGGAGGCCTATACCGAAGTCGCCAAGCGACTCGGCATCATGAGCGAGGGCGAGCCGCCGCGCGGCGCCGGCCCCGTGCTGGTGAAAAGCTAGGCATTCAAGCCTTCGGCGAATGCCGCTGTGTTTTGCTTCATGCCCGGGCTTGTCCCGGGCATCTACGTCTTTAACTTAGGCGTGTGAAAGTCGTGGATGGCCGGGACAAGCCCCGCCATGGCGAGCGAATCACGGCATAAGGCCTCGAGATGAAAGCGCGCGTCACCGTCACCCTCAAATCCGGCATTCTCGATCCGCAAGGCAAGGCGATCGAGGGCGCGCTACGCTCGCTCGGGGTTGAAGGCGTCGCCAGCGTGCGCCAAGGCAAGGTATTCGACATCGAGATCGAGGGCACCGACCGCGCCAAGACCGAAGCTCTGCTCAAGCAGGCTGCCGACAAGCTGCTGGCCAATACCGTGATCGAGAATTACCGCGTCGAGGTCGTGGGGTGAAAGCCGCTGTCGTCGTCTTCCCCGGTATCAATCGCGAGCGCGACATGGCGCGCACGCTGCGCCTCATCTCCGGCCGCGAGCCGGCGATGGTCTGGCATGCCGAGACGGAACTGCCTTCCGACACCGACCTAGTTGTGATCCCCGGTGGATTTTCCTACGGCGATTATCTGCGTTGCGGCGCGATCGCGGCGCGCTCGCCGATCATGGATGCCGTGCGCGCCTTCGCCGCCAAAGGCGGCCTGGTGCTCGGCGTCTGCAATGGCTTCCAGATTTTGTGCGAGGCGGGGCTGTTGCCGGGCGTGCTGATGCGCAACGAGAACCTGCGTTTCATTTGCCGCGACGTCTATCTCAAGGTGGAGCGCTCCGACACGCCGTTCACGCGCGGCTACAATGCCGGGCAGGTGATCCGCGTGCCGGTGGCGCATGGCGAGGGCAACTACATCGCTGACGGCGAGACCATCGCGCGTCTGGAAGGCGAGGGGCGGGTGATGTTCCGCTATTGCTCGCCCGACGGCATGATCAATCCGAACTGGAACCACAACGGCGCCATCAACGCCATCGCTGGCATCGTCAATGACAAAGGCAACGTGCTCGGCATGATGCCGCACCCGGAGAATCACGTCGAAGCGGCGGTCGGCCGCACCGACGGGCGCGGGCTGTTCGCCGGGCTGACCGAGGCGCTCGGGCGGGCGGCGTAGAGTGATCGCTAACGACACCAAGATCACCCCCGCGCTGGTGGCCGAACACGGCCTCAAACCTGACGAGTACCAGCGCGTGCTTGATCTGATCGGGCGCGAGCCGACGCTGACCGAGCTCGGCATTTTCTCGGCGATGTGGAATGAGCACTGCTCGTACAAGTCGTCGAAAGTGCATCTGCGCGGCCTGCCGACCAAGGCTCCGCATGTGATCCAGGGCCCGGGCGAGAACGCCGGCGTCATCGACATCGGCGATGGGCTGGCCTGCGTGTTCAAGATGGAGAGCCACAACCACCCGAGCTATATCGAGCCCTATCAGGGCGCCGCCACCGGCGTCGGCGGCATCCTGCGCGACGTGTTCACCATGGGCGCGCGGCCGATTGCATGCCTCAACGCGCTGTCGTTCGGCGCACCCGCGCATCCGAAAACCCGGCATCTCGTTTCCGGCGTCGTCGCCGGCATCGGCGGCTACGGCAATTCTTTTGGTGTTCCAACTGTCGGCGGCTCGGTGCGCTTTCATTCGCGCTATGACGGCAACTGCCTTGTCAATGCCATGGCGGTCGGCATCGCCGCGAAGGACAAGATCTTCTACGCGGCGGCCTCCGGCGTCGGCATGCCGATCGTCTATCTCGGTTCCAAGACCGGGCGCGACGGCATCCACGGCGCCTCGATGGCCTCGGCCGAGTTCGACGAGGACGCCGACGCCAAACGCCCGACCGTGCAGGTCGGCGATCCGTTCTCCGAAAAGCTGCTGCTCGAGGCCTGTCTGGAGATCATGCACAAAGGTTGCGTGATCTCGATCCAGGACATGGGCGCGGCCGGATTGACATCGTCGGCAACGGAAATGGGCGCCAAGGGCAATCTCGGCGTCACGCTCGATCTCGACAAGGTGCCGTGCCGCGAGGAGGGCATGAGCGCCTACGAGATGATGCTGTCGGAGAGCCAGGAGCGCATGCTCATGGTGCTCAAGCCCGAGAAGGAAAAGGAAGCCGAGGCGATCTTCCGCAAATGGGGGCTCGACTTCGCGGTGATCGGCGAGACCACGGCGAGCAAGCGTTTCATCGTGCGCCACCACGGCGAGGTGATGGCGGACTTGCCGATCAAGGAGCTCGGCGACAGCGCGCCGGAATATAAGCGCGCCTTCGTCAACGCCGCCAAGCTGGCAGTCATTGACGCCGAGGACGTGAAGGCGCCAGTCGGCCTCACCGAGGCGCTGGAAAGATTGCTGGCGACGCCGGATCTTTGTTCGAAGCGTTGGGTCTGGGAGCAATACGATCACATCATTCTCGGCAACACGGTGCAGCGGCCGGGTGGCGATGCCGCGGTGGTGCGGGTCGAGGACGGGCCGAAGGGCTTGGCGCTGACCACCGATGTTACGCCGCGCTATTGCGAGGCGGATGCCTTCGAGGGCGGCAAGCAGGCGGTGGCCGAATGCTGGCGCAATTTGACCGCGGTGGGCGCACGGCCGCTGGCGATCACCGACAATCTCAATTTCGGCAATCCGGAACGCCCGGAAATCATGGGCCAGTTCGTCGGCTGCATTCGCGGCATCGCGGAAGCCTGCAAGGCGCTCGACTTCCCCGTCGTCTCCGGCAATGTCTCGCTCTACAACGAGACCAATGGCAAGGCGATCCTGCCGACCCCCTCGATCGGCGGCGTCGGCCTGCTCGACGATTTCACCAAATCGGCGACGCTTGCTTTCAAGCGCGCGGGCGATGCGATCCTGCTGATCGGCGAGACGCAAGGCTGGCTCGGCCAGTCGATGTATCTGCGCGACATTTGCGGCCGCGAGGAGGGTGCCCCGCCGCCGGTCGATCTGGTCGAGGAGCGCGAGAACGGCGATTTCGTCCGCGCGCTGATCCTCGATGGCACGCTGAGTGCGGCGCACGACCTCTCCGATGGCGGACTGCTGGTGGCGCTGGCCGAAATGGCATTTGGCCACGGCATTGGCGCGACGCTTACGCCTGCGCCCGACGACATCCCCGCGCATGGCTACTGGTTTGGCGAAGATCAGGCGCGTTACGTCGTCACCGTGCCGGCGGCACAAGCCGAGGCGGTGATCGCGCGCGCCCGCGCGGTCAGCGTTCCGGTGTGGGCGATCGGGACAACCGGCGGCGACGCCTTGGTGCTGCCCGGCGAGCGTCCCGTCGTGGTCGCGAGCCTTGCGTGACAAGTTTGAAGGCTGGCTGCCGGCTTACATGGCCGGCGAGATGCCGGCCTCGGTCTAGCCTCCGCTCAGCGCCTCAGTCCGACAACGCGTAGCGTGGCCCGGCATGCATCCGACAAGGACGGCTCGTAAGCGCTGAGGCAAGCGATCGCGCGCCCTTCGCCGAGTTGCACGCCGCGGCAATGGCGGAGGAAATCGCGCGAGCAGTTCTGGCGTACCAGCGCGTCTTCCTCCTGCCGCGACAACGCGGGCGGAGCCGGCGCGGACGGCGGCGCTGGTGGCGCGACCGCGGCAGGTGCTGGCGCGACTGGCTTCTGAACGCGGGGCGGCTTCGGCGCGGCCTGACTGATCGCCGGCGCGGGCGGCGCGGCGGACTTTGCGGCTGGCGGGCAGCTGGCGCGGCTGCCGCGGGCTTTGGAACTGGCGCGGCTGGAGCCGGGGCCGGGATGGTCGCGCTTAACGCCGTCTTGCAGGCAGGAGCAAGGCTCGCGACATTCTTCTGCAGGCATTGCAGCGCCTCCTTGCCGCCGGGTGTTACGCCCGAGCATTTCGACATGAAATCGGAGCGGCACGACGAGCGGATGGCGCTCTGCTGCTCTGGGGTCGACTTGCGCGGCAGCCATGGCGGTGAGCGCGGCGAGCGAGATCATAGCGAGGCCCGGCGTCAACAACCGGGGCCGGCGGCTCCTCGGTGTCATGGTTCCCGTATTGGGCACCGATGCTATCCGTTGTACGTGCTTTGTCATCGGGGAAAAATGGGTGCAAATTAGGCTGTTGGGGCTCACGGGCTTGCTGGCGAACGAGTATCCTGAATGCAAGGAGTTTGCGATGGCGATGGATGCCGGCGAAATCGAGCGGCTGATCAAGGCGCGCATCCCGGACGCCCAGGTGACGATCCGCGATCTCGCCGGCGACGGCGATCATTACGCCGCCACCGTGATTTCGCGCCTCGTTCCAGGGCAAGTCGCGGGTGCAGCAGCATCAGCTGGTCTACGAGGCGCTCAAGGGTCAGATGGGCGGCGTGCTGCACGCGCTCGCGCTGCAGACCGGCACGCCGTAGCGCTTGATCCCGAAAAGTGGGAACCGGTTTTCGGATCAGATCATGCGCAATGAGAACTGTCGATTCTGTCGCCCAAGGGCGCCATCGCGCCGACCGGCACCTGGAGCCTGGGCGCGCGCGCCGGCGATTTCGTGTTCGTGGCCGGCATGCGCGGCATCGATCCGGCGACCAACACGATGCTCGCGGGCGAGGAAGCGCGCATACGGCAGGCTTTCACGAACATGAAAACGATCGCCGAGTCCGAAGGGGCCAGGCTCAACGGATTGCGTGCGGCTGACCGTTTTTGTCACCGATATGACGCGTTTGCGGCCGCTGGTGAACAAGGTGCAGGAGGAACTCTGGGCAGGTCCGCCCTATCCGCCGCGCACCATTGTCGAGGTTTCCAGGCTCAATCAGGACGACATTTTCGAGGTGGAAGGCACGTTTTATGCCCCGGCAAAGGGCGATTAACAGGCATTTCCAGCCCCTATTGGGGTGGTGCTCGCTTCTGCGCTACATATATCGGCAAGCAGGGGTCTGCAGCTCGACGCGCCGCCAGACAGGACAGGACGAAAGCCATGGGCTATCGAGCAGTTCATCGACAACGAAGTGAAGGGAAATGACGTGGTGCTGTTCATGAAGGGCACGCCGCAGTTTCCGCAATGCGGATTTTCCGGTCAGGTGGTGCAGATCCTCGACCATCTCGGCGTCGACCTACAAAGGCCTCAACGTGCTCGAATCCGCCGACCTGCGCGAACGGCATCAAGGCCTATTCGAACTGGCCGACCATTCCGCAGCTCTACGTCAAGGGCGAGTTCGTCGGCGGTTGCGACATCGTGCGCGAGATGTTCCAGGCCGGCGAATTGCAGCAGACGCTCAAGGACAAGGGCGTGTCCGTTAGCCAGACGGCCTGAGCGGCGCCCCGCCGCCGTGGCGAAGGTTCTCCTCGTCATCGCCACGGTGGTCGATCTGTGCGCTTGCCGCGCTGCTGATCGGGGTATCCGGATTTCTGTTCGGCGGCGGCCCGGAGAGTATGCACGCCGGCACGGTATGGATGGTGGCTTACGCAGCCGGCAGTGATCGCCTGCCTGGCGGCCCCGTTTGCCGGATTTGCCTTCAACGCACACGGAAAAACCGGCGCCGGTCTGGGCGTCGCATGGCTGCCGCCGGCGGGCGGGCTGGTCGCGCTAATGATTCCCGCGCCGTATCTGAAACGGCCGCTGCTGCCGCCGATCGGGTGCTATTTGCGGCGCGCCGGCGCGGCAGCGTCCGCTTCGCTATGCGACCAGCTCGCCCGCCGCAGCACCAGATAGACGATCGCCAGTATGATCACGATGCCGAGCATGCCGGAGCTGGTGGCGGCGGCGAATTTCGTCACATTGTCGGCGACCGACGTCGACGTAGCCGCCGGCGCCCGCGCCGAGCAGGAGATGGATCAGGATCATCGCGAGGACGGCGAGGAACCCCAACTCGACGAACTCCCACAAGACCTGCTTCGCGGTGGCGACAAATTTCCACATGGCGCAAACCTCAGGTTGGCGCGAACTACACAAGCGGGTGGGGAGCTTTGACCCCCCACCCTGGTTGCCTCATCAGTTCGGAATCGTCCGAACGATGCGAGCCGAACGCGCCGGTCTCAGGCCATTTTTCGGTTTGAGAACAGCCAGAGGATCAGTCCGAGCGTGATCAACCCGACCAGCCCGTTCGATCCCAGGTCCTTGACGAAGGCCATGATGTTGGCGCTTACGGTGCCAAAGAACGGCAGATGCGAGCCGACCAGAAGCGCCAACACGATCGCCAACGCCAGCAGCATGAGTGCCAGTTCGGTCAACGCCCCAACCCAATCCTTGATGATATCAATGCCTTTCATTGCGAATTCTCCCTAGCCACGGCCTCTGATTCGAGGACGCACATAAATAGCGCATTCGACTACTAGATGCAGAAAAATAGTGGCAGTCCGCCTACCATATGTGCGGTGCAGCACGGGTTTAGTGGGGATAACTGCCAAGATGCGCACTTTGGGCCGCGCCAGGTCGCTGCGCGTACGAAATCCGGTAAGCCGCACGTCCTTGCGCTCGACGACGCCCACGCCCGGATAGGGCAGATGGAATCCGATCAGCTTTGAGCGATCGCTGGCAAGCCGGTCGAGCAGGCGGGCGCGCGTTTGCGCACCGCTTGATCCGGCACATGGTCGGCGGTCGGCCGCCATTCGGGATGCTGGAACGAGATCAGCGGATGGGTGAGGGCGTCGCCGCCGACGATCAGCCCGTCGCCGCCGGCAAGTTCAAGCGAGACATGGCCCTGCGTGTGGCCGGGGTGGCGATGACCTGTAAGGCCGGTGACGACGTCGTCGCCCGGCTTGAACATTTTCACGCGGTTCTTGATCGCCGCGTAATTGCGCCGCGCGCCGGTGACGAAACCCGCGCGCTCGGCCGGCAGGCCGCGCGTCGCGTTGTCGCTGTGCCAGAAATCCCATTCGGCGCGGCGACGTAAAAGGCCGCCTTCGGCAGCACCAGATCGTCCAGTTCGTCGACCGTGCCCCAGAGATGATCGGGGTGGCCGTGGGTGAAGATCACCTTGGTGATCTTGGCCTTGTCGATGCCGGCGGCCTTGAGGTTATCCCACAGCTTGCCGGCGCTCGGCATGAAGCGGTCGCCCGAGCCCATGTCGACCAGGATCAGGTCGGCTGCCGGTGCGGATCAGCGTGACGTTGGTCGGCGAATTGTATTGCTCGGCGGTCTGGCCGGCCGCCTCCAGCAGCGCCGCGCGCTCGGCCGGCGGCGCGCCGGGCGCGAGAAAGCTGACCGGCAGCACCAGATGGCCGTCGCTGACCACCGTCACTTCGAAGGCGCCGTGCTTGAACGAGTAAGGCGCCGGCGCGGCAAACGCCGGCAGAGCCGCGCGCGGCGAGGCTGGCAGCGGCCGCGGCGAGCAGCGAGCGGCGGGTGAAATTGGTCATGCGCACTCCTGATAGCAAAATCCCCCGCCTTTGGGGCGGGGGATTGGAATTTGCGACAGAGCCGAAATCGCGATCAGCGCGAGTAGTATTCGACCACCAGATGCGGCTCCATCTGCACCGCGTAGGGCACGTCGGTGAAGGCCGGGATGCGGCTGAGCTTGGCGGTCAATTTGGCGGCTGTCGACATCGATGTAGTCGGGGACGTCGCGCTCGGTCAGGGCCTGGGCTTCGAGCACCAGGTTCATCTGCTTCGAGACTTTTCCTTGATCTCGATGACGTCGCCGACCTTGACCCGGTAGCTCGGGATGTTCACGCGCTTGCCGTTCACCTTGATGTGGCCGTGGTTGATGAACTGGCGCGCCGCGAACACGGTCGGCACGAACTTGGCGCGGAAGATGATGGCGTCGAGACGGCGCTCCAGCAGGCCGATCATGTGGGCGCCGCTGTCGCCCTTCATGCGGATGGCTTCGTCGTAGATGCCGCGGAACTGGCGCTCGGAAATGTTGCCGTAGTAGCCGCGCAGCTTCTGCTTGGCCTTGAGCTGCACGCCGAAGTCGGAGAGCTTGCTCTTGCGGCGCTGGCCATGCTGGCCGGGGCCGTATTCGCGCCGGTTGACCGGGCTTTTGGGACGGCCCCAGATGTTCTGGCCCATCCGGCGGTCGAGCTTGTACTTGGATTCATGCGCTTGGTCATTCGCGTCCTCGTGCGTATGATTGGGTTGAGGAACCGCGCCCTCCTCTGTCCCGGATCACTCCGGAACCGACAGGCAGGACCTCGTAAAGCGTAAGGTCTTGCCACGGGTCGCGAAACACCCGGCTGGGCCATAAAAGCCCGCAAGGTGCGCGGGTTTTAGGGGTGATCCGTCCCCGGGTGTCAAACCGGCGCCCGAGGGTAGCCGGGTCGGGCGCGGCGGGAGGTCGCGGCGAGCGCTCTTGCGCGGCGGCCGCGCCACGCCATCTTATGGCGCGTCAGGCCGGGCCCCTCTGGCAGCCAAATGGCTGCGATGTCGGACTGATTGAACGCCGAAGGGCCCGAGATCCATGACCGACCTCTTTCATCATTTCGCGTGAATCGCTCGCCGCCTTGTTCCAGGTCGATCGCGATCGATCTGGTGCTGGCGGGCGACAACGCGGTCGTCATCGGCCTGGCGGCGGCGGGGCTCGCCAAAGAGCAACGCGCGCGCGCCATCCTGGTCGGCATCATTGCCGCGACCGTGCTGCGCATCGTGTTCGCGGCCTTCGCCATCGAGCTTCTGGATATCGTCGGCCTGCTGCTCGCCGGCGGCATTCTGCTGCTGTGGGTGTGCTGGAAGATGTGGCGCGAATTGCGCGGGCCATCGCACAAGCACAGTCGAGGCGGTGCTGGCTGAAGCCGAGGCAAAGGGCCCGCGCAAGAGTTTCGCGCAGGCCGCCTGGCAGATCGTGGTGGCCGACGTGTCGATGTCGCTCGACAACGTGCTGGCGGTGGCAGGCGCTGCGCGCGACCATCCGGCCGCGCTGGTGTTCGGGCTCGGCTTGTCGATCGTGCTGATGGGCGTCGCTGCCAGCTTTGTCGCGCGCCTGCTCAATCGCCACCGCTGGATCGCCTATGGCGGCCTGGCGATCATTCTCTATGTCGCCTGCGACATGATCTGGCGCGGCGCTTGGGAAGTGCAGCCGCACGTATCGCAGTAGTCTAGAAACCGTATTTCGCTAGCGCCGCCGCCAAAGTGGGCGAGGGCGCGCGTCCCGACGTGAACACGATCCGCGGCTTGGCGGGTTGCGCGGCGATCGCTCTTTCGCGCATCAGGTCGGCGACGCGGCGCGCAATGGCCGGCGCCGGATCGAGCCAATCGACCGGCCACGGCGCTATGCTTCGAAAGCGATCGATCAGCAGCGGGTAATGCGTGCAGGCCAGCACCACGGTATCGGTGCGGCGGCCATCTGTCTCGACGAAGCAGCCGGCGATCTCGGCCTTGATGGCGTCGTCGGCAACCGGCGTCCCGGCAAGCTCGGCCTCGGCAAAGCCCGCCAGCCGCGACGAGCCGACCAGGACGACGTCGCAGCCGGCGGCGAATTCGCGGATCAGCGCGCGGGTATATTCGCGGCTGACCGTCGCCTGCGTGCCCAGCACCGCCACGCGCTTGGCCTTCGATTGCGCGCAGGCCGGCTTGATCGCCGGCACGGTGCCGACAAAAGGCACGGAAAACTTCGCCCGCAATTCGGCCAGCGCCAGGGTCGAAGCCGTATTGCAGGCCACCACCACCAGATCGGGTTTGTGCTCGGCAATGCCTGCGCCGATCACGTCAACGATGCGCGCGATCAGCGTGTCTTCCGGCTGATTGCCGTAAGGAAAGCCGGCATCATCCGCCAGATAAACGTAGGCCGCATCGGGCCGCGCCGCGACGATCTCGCGGAATACCGTGAGCCCGCCGAGGCCGGAGTCGAAAACGAGGATGGTTGCAGGGGCGGTAGGTGCCATGGTCCGGCTTGCGGGATTTTTCCGACCCTGACCTTAAACGCCAATATCGGTCAAGACACACACGGGGCGGCGGGTCGGATAAAGGCTTTTGTGGCTCGCAATAAGGCTTTGTCATCCCCATATGCGGTCATCGCCCGGGCCTGCTTGCCAGCCCGGGCGTTAACAACAAGGTACCTTCATGACGCACAAATTCGCGGTCGGGGAGACGGTCACCCTCGAGGCGCGGCTGCTGCGGTCGGCGGTCGCCGGTGACTATGAAATTCGTTGCCTGATGCCGGCGTCCGAGAATAGCGCGGACGAGCCGCGCTATCGCGTCAAGAGTGCGGCCGAAGGACACGAACGCGTCGTTCCGGAATGCGATCTCTCGCTGGTGGAAGTGCGTCCGTAAGCGGTACGCCGGACGTCAGGCGGCCCCGAACACCCGCTTGAAGATGGTGTCGACGTGCTTGAGGTGAAAGCCGAGGTCGAAATTGGCCTCGATCTCCTTGTCGCTCAATTTCGCACGCACATCCGGGTCGGCTTTGAGCAGCGCGAGGAATTCGTGCTGCGCCCTCCCAGACCTTCATGGCGTTGCGCTGCACCAGCCGGTAGGCGTCCTCACGCGCGACGCCTTTCTGCGTGAGCGCGATCAACACCCGCTGCGAGTGGATGAGCCCGCCAAGTCTGTCGAGATTCTTCTGCATGTTGTCGGGATAGACCAGCAATTTGTCGATCAAGCCGGCCAGCCGCGCCAGCGCGAAATCGAGCGTGACGGTCGCATCCGGCCCGATCATGCGCTCCACCGACGAGTGCGAAATGTCGCGCTCGTGCCAGAGCGCCACGTTTTCCATCGCCGGCAGCGCATAGCCGCGCACCATGCGTGCAAGGCCGGTGAGGTTTTCCGACAGGACCGGATTGCGCTTGTGCGGCATGGCCGAGGAGCCTTTCTGCTTCTCGGAGAAGAACTCTTCGGCCTCCAGCACCTCGGTGCGCTGCAGGTGGCGGATTTCGGTCGCCAGCCGTTCGATCGAGGAGGCGACCACGCCCAGCGTCGCAAAATACATGGCGTGACGGTCGCGCGGGATGATCTGGGTCGAAACCGGCTCGACGGCGAGGCCCATCGCCTTGGCGACATGGGCTTCGACGCGCGGGTCGACCTGGGCGAAGGTTCCGACCGCGCCGGAAATGGCGCAAGTCGCGACTTCCTTGCGCGCGGTAACAAGCCGCTCGCGCGCGCGCGCGAACTCGGCATAGGCATAGGCGAGCTTGAGGCCGAACGTCGTCGGCTCGGCATGGATGCCATGTGAGCGGCCGACGGTCGGCGTCATCTTGTGTTCGAAGGCGCGGCGCTTGAGCGCGGCCAGCAAGACGTCGGTGTCGGCGATCAAGATGTCGGCGGCGCGCATCAGCTGCACATTGAAGCAGGTGTCGAGCACGTCGGACGAGGTCATGCCGGAATGCATGAAGCGGGCTTCCGGGCCGATGATCTCGGACACGTGCGTGAGGAAGGCGATGACGTCGTGCTTGACCTCCGCCTCGATCGCGTCGATGCGGGCGACGTCGAACTTGGCGGCCTTGCCCTTTTCCCAGATCTTCTTGGCGGCATCTTTCGGGATGACGCCGAGCTCGGCCATGGCGTCGGCCGCGTGAGCCTCGATCTCGAACCAGATGCGGAATTTCGTATCCGGCGACCAGATCGCGACCATCTCGGGGCGGGAGTAGCGCGTATGGTCACGCTGCTTCCCCGCGCGCCATCGCCGCCGCATTGCGGATCGCGGCGATATTGGCCTTGTAGTTGCCGCCCTTGAAGACGCTGAGCCCGCCACCAGCACATTGGCGCCGGCCTGCACGACGCGTGCCGCGTTCTCCGCGGTGATGCCGCCATCAACTTCAATGTCGATCGGGCGCCCGCCGGCCATCGCGCGCAAATCGCGGATCTTGTCGAGCGCGGCCGGAATGAACGCTTGCCCGCCAAAACCGGGATTGACCGACATCACGAGGATGAGATCGACGAGGTCGATGACGTGCTCGACGCTCGAAACCGGCGTGCCGGGATTCATGGTGACGCCCGCCTTCTTGCCGAGCGCGCGGATCGCCTGCAGCGAGCGGTGCACGTGCGGCCCGACTCGACATGCACGGTGATGATGTCGGAGCCGGCCTTGGCGAAGGCTTCCAGATAGGGATCGCACGGCGCGATCATCAGATGCACGTCGAGCGTCTTCTTGGTGACCGGGCGGATCGCCTGCACCACCGCGGGGCCGATGGTGATGTTGGGGACGAAATGCCCGTCCATCACGTCGACATGGATCCAGTCGGCGCCGGCGGCTTCGACCGCGCGGATTTCCTCGCCCAGTTTGGCGAAGTCGGCCGCGAGAATTGACGGCGCGATGATCAGCGGGCGGGGCATGTCAGAAGGCCTCCAAACGCCGTTCGCGTAACACGGGGCGCGAGCGCGGGCAACGTAAGGCCTGTGTGCAACGGCCCGGCAAGCCTTGGCCCATCACCCGGCAGGATTTGCCGGGGCAGCCGACGTTCGGCGCATAATACGGCTTCGGCGATGATGCAGCAAACTCAATAAATCCGCTGCTTTTCGCGGCCGGCCATATCTGGCGTGGCTTTTGCACCGACAATCCCGGGTGCGATGTCCATCGGCGCGACCGATGGCGACGAGGAGTTCAATCATGTCCATATCCGTGAGCGCATTTTCCGGGGCGCTGACCTCACTGCAGTCCTTGTTGAAGCAGGGCTCTTCCGCCGCCAGCGGTGGCGCGGACGGCACCGATCCATTGTCGAAGCTGCTGGACTCGCTATCGGGGCCGAACAGTCCTGCCGATCAAATCGGCGCCGCGGCGAATTCGGCGGCGACCAAAGCCGGCCAGATATGTTCGCATTTCAGCAACGACATGATGAACTCATTGACATCTATGCAAGCCAATGCGGCCAGTGGCAGCGAGTCGCCTGCGCCATCCGCCGACGCGGGTTCGACCGACAGTGCTTCAACCGGTAATGCTGCGGACATCCAAATCGACGCCGATCAATTTGCCCAGTGGATCGAGACGCAGGCGCAAGCGCTGCTGCCGGCCGCCACGTCCTTGCTCGCGCTCGTGTAAGCGTCAAGCGGGCCGCTGCAACTGCTTTGCCAGCGGCTTGAGAGCCATCGGCAGGAGATAGATCGGGAACTGCACCATCGCGAAGTAGAACCAGGCGAGGTCGGGCAAAGATGCGCCGATTGCCGCCATGATCACCCCGATATTGCGGAACGCGGCGAGCATGCCGATGATCAGGGCACGATCGAGCCCCGCGCGCAGGAATACCAGGACGCTCAGCCCGATAAGGGCGCCGGTCAGAACGAAGATCAGCCCCAGCAGCTCGAGCGCAAACAGCGGATCCGCCATCACGTAACGCGGCACGCCATCCATCGCCGCGATCGCGAAGATAAAGACCGCGATCACGTTGAGGCCGTCGATCGGTTCCTTCTGGCGCTCGATCCAGGCCTGACCGGCGAAGCGGCGGATCGCATAGGCGATGGTGCCTGAGGCTGCGAAAAAGAAAAACAGTTTGACGCCGAGCTCGATCGGCGAAAACAGCGACGTGCCGAGAAACAGATAACTGAACGCGACACTGGTGACCGGCGACAGGGCGTTGCTGACAATCAACGCGGCCAGCGCAAATGCGACATCCAGCCCCATCAGCGCGGCGAAGGCCGCCGAGGAGGTGATCGGCGTGATCGCGCATTGCAGGATCATGATGGTGTAGAGCGCAGGCATCGCTTCGCGGATGCCTGACAGCGCATAGGCCGTGCCGAACAGCAGCGGTACCGCCACCATGACCCAGAGTGCGGCAACGATGGTCAGGCCGGGCGCCTTGAGATAGCGGGCGAAGGCGGCGGGGTCGGTCCGCAGGTAGGAAAACAGCAGCAGGACGAACACCGTTTCGCCGAGATAGGGCTTCACATAGGCCGCGAGCGGGGGAACCGAGAGACCGAAAAATACCGAAGCCGCCAGCGCGCGGGTGCCTTGCCGGCCGAGCCATGCGAGCGCGGCGGTCAGCCATCTCAGGATTGGCATGGACGTCGGTCTCCGGCAGACGTAGCCGAAGGGTCATAGCGCCTGCGCCCGATCCATTCCATATAAAAGGCGTCCATCGCAGGCTGTGGAGCGGAGGCAGGCATAAATGGCACGCACCGACGCGATCGTGCTCGGCGCCGGCATTGTCGGCACCTCGATTGCGCTGCATCTCGTCAAGCGCGGCCTGAGCGTTGCGCTGGTCGATCGCGCCGGGGTGGGCGAGGCGACCTCGTATGGCAATGCCGGCGTCATCGAGGGCAATACGATCTTCCCGCCGGCCTTTCCGTCCGACCTTTCGGCGCTGGCGCGCATCGCGCTCAAGCGCGCAGGCGACGCCAATTACCACCTCTCGTTTCTGCCGTGGATTGCGCCCTGGCTGATGGCATTCCGCGCGGCCTCAAGCCCGGAGCGTCTGGCCGAAACCGCGCGGCTGATCCGGCCGCTGTTTTCGCGCGCGGTGGCCGAGCATGAGACGCTGATGGCGGAATCGGGCGCCGCGCATTTCCTGCGCAAGACCGGCTGGCTCAAGGTCTATCGCAGCGAGCGCAGCTTTGCGGGTTTGCAGGGCGAATTCGATATTGCCGCGCAATTCGGTCTGCCGCTCGAGCGGCTCGACACCGCGGGCGCGCAGGCCTTGGAGCCTTCGCTCAATCCGGTGTTCTCGCATGCGGCGTTCTGGCCGCAGGCAGCGAGCGTGAGCAATCCACTTGGCGTGACGCGCGCCTATGCCGCGCGCTTTACGGCGCTGGGTGGCGTCACTGTGAATGGCGACGCGCGCTCCCTGCATCGCGCCGGGGCCGGCTGGCGGGTCGAAACCAATGAAGGCGGAGTCGATGCGCGCGAAGTCGTGGTCGCGCTCGGCCCCTGGGCGCCTGATCTGCTCGATCCGCTGGGGCTGCGGCTGCCGCTAATGATCAAGCGCGGTTATCACCGGCACTTCCGCAGCAAAGGTAACGCCGCGCTGGCGCGCCCGGTGCTCGATGCCAACGCAGGCTATTTGATCACGCCGATGGAGCAGGGCATTCGCATGACCACGGGCGTCGAGTTCGCCGCGCGCGACGCAGCGCCCACGCCCGTGCAGTTCGACCGCGTGATGCCAAAGGCGCGCGAATTATACCCGCTAGGAGAACGCGCGGACGAAAAAACCTGGATGGGCTCGCGACCGTGTTTCCCGGATTCGCGCCCGGTTATCGGCCGTGCGCCGGGCGTCGCTGGCTTGTGGCTCGCGATCGGCCACGCGCATTGGGGGCTCACGCTCGGGCCGGCCACCGGCCGCATGATCGCCGACATGATGACGGGCGCAACGCCGTTCTGCGATCCGACGCCTTATCGCGCGGAACGTTTCGGGGGCTAGCCACATGCGCCAGGGCGGGGCCGAGGACAAGCACTACCAGGTTATCGTCGTCGGTGGCGGCCCGGTGGGCGTTGCGCTTGCGCTCGATCTCGGGCTGCGCAGCATCTCGTGCGCGCTTGTGGAAAGCCGCGCTGCGCTGCATCGTATTCCGAAAGGCCAGAATCTCACACAGCGCACGCTCGAGCATTTCTATTTTTGGGGCATCGAACAGGAACTGCGATCTGCGCGCCTCATGCCGCGCGGCGCGCCGATCGGCGAGATTACAGCATACGGCGACTTGATGACCGAATACTGGCACGCGCCGGCCGGACGCGAGGTCGTTCGCCCCTATTACTTCCGCGATAACGAGCGGCTGCCGCAGTACCAGATGGAAGCGGTATTGCGCGCCAAACTGGCGACGGTTGACGAAGTGGACGCTCGATTTGGCTCGACGGCCAAGAGCGTTGCACAAGATGCGTTCGGTGTCAGCGTTTCGATAATTGAGGAAGATGGGCCGGGGAGCGCAACGCTCACCGCAGACTACCTCGTCGGCTGCGATGGCCCGCGCTCGCTGGTGCGCACGCAGGCCGGCATCGCGCGCAGCGGTACCGATTTCGACCAGCTAATGGTGCTGGTCGTGTTTCGCTCACGCGAATTCCACGAAAAGCTCAAGCGCTTTCCGCAACGCTCGGTCTATCGGGTCATGCACCCTGACTTCAACGGCTACTGGCAGTTTTTCGGGCGGATCGACGTCGGCGAGCAGTTCTTCTTCCACGCGCCGATCGCGCGCGAGACCGTTCGCGAGGGCTTCGATTTTGCGGGGCCGCTACGCAAGGCGGCCGGCTTCGACTTTGCCTGCGAATTCGACCATGTCGGATTCTGGGACCTGAAGAACGCTGTGGCGGAGACTTATCGCGCCGGGCGTCTGTTCATCGCCGGCGATGCTGCGCACAGTCATCCGCCCTATGGCGGGTTTGGGCTCAACAATGGGCTGGAGGATTCGATCAATCTCGGCTGGAAACTGGCGGCGGTGCTGGAGGGCTGGGGCGGAGAGGGTTTGCTGGCCTCGTATAGCGCGGAGCGCTCTCCGGTGTTCCGCGATGTCGCGGAGGATTTCATCGCAAAGCGGATCGCCAAGGATGCCGATTTCCTTGAACGCTTCAATCCGGAGCGCGACCGCGCCGCGTTCGAGCAAGCGTGGGCTGCGCGGGAAACGGAAGCCGGCAACCGCGCCCAATCCTACGAGCCGAATTACGAAGGCTCGCCGGTCGTATTCGGTCCGCGCGGCGGCGTCACCACCGCGCACGGCAAACATTCAATGGAAGCGCGTGCCGGCCATCATCTGTCGCCGCAGCCGCTTTCATCCGGCCGCAACGTGTTCGAGGCGCTGGGGCGATGTTTTACCTTGCTGGCATTCGACGCGCCGGCTCCAGCCGTCGGCTCGATCCGGCAGGCGGCAAAGTCGCTGGCGATTCCACTGGCCGTGATCGAGGATAGTTTCCGTGGCGGTCGCGAAGTCTACGGTCACCGGTTTATTCTGGTGCGCCCAGATCAGTTCATTGCATGGACCGGCGATGCCGCGCCGGCCGACGCGACGGCGCTTCTGCGCAAGGCAGTTGGATGCGACTAGGCTGCGCTCGGCATTAATTCGCGGAAGTCGTAACGATCGCGGATGTAGGCGTTAAAGAACGTGCCTTTGGAAAAAGTAGATTGAAACGACGCCGCAACGTAGGGCGGAACATCGATGTATTCGTAGATGCGGCCGCTCGCAAACGTCACAGCCAGCCGCTCGCGCTCCGGATCGTATGCAAAATCGGCGATCACATTCGAAGGCATGGGCACCTCCTGGTTGTTAACGCGCCAAGGCCGTTAGAGTTCGCCGCTCAGCCGTGCAAATCGCGCCATGCCGGTAAGGCGCCAGCGAATGGCAGTGCCGTCGCCTCATAAATGCCGCGGGCAATGGCGCGCGCGAGTACATTGGCTGCCACCATCCCGAGTTCCGTGAGCGAGAGCAGCGGGTCGGGCAACGGCTTTACGCCCATGGCGGCGGCGAACACAATGTCGCCATCGAGTGGAGTGTGCACCGGATAGATCGCGCGCGCGAGGCCGTCCTGCGCCATCACCGCCAAGCGCTTAGCTTGCGCCTTGGAGAGTTTGGCGTCGGTCGTAACCACGGCGAGCGTGGTGCTCTGGGCGGGCTGGCCCTTGCTGCGCAGTTTGAGCGCATCGGCGGCGAAGTTTGTTGGCCAGCCGCGCCCGCCGAATTCTTTATTTTGTTCGAACGGCGAGGCCCAGAAATGTGGACCATCGCCGACCGTGACGCTGCCGGCCGCGTTCACGGCGGCGATGGCGCCGACCATCAGTCCGCCGCTTGTGCGGCCAGAGGCCGAGCCGATGCCGCCTTTGAAATTGACGGTCGTCGCACCAAGACCCGCGCCGGCGCTGCCGAGCGCAACATCGGCGCCGGCGCTTTTCGCCGCCTCGTAGCCGAACTCGCGGTAGGGCGGGTAGCGGCCCCAGTCTTTGTTGCCGTCGTTGAGCAGATCGAACAGGATCGCGCCCGGCACGATCGGCACACGGGCCTCGCGCACCGCAAAGCCGCGGCCCTGTTCGCGCAGCCATGCTTGCACGCCGGAGGCGGCATCGAGCCCGAAAGCCGAGCCGCCGGACAGCACGATGGCGTCAATGCCATCGACCGTCTGTGCGGGGTCGAGCAAAGCGGTTTCGCGCGTGCCGGGTCCGCCGCCGCGCACGTCCACGCTCGCGACCACGGCTTGGTCGAAAAGCACAACGGTGGTGCCGGAGCCGAGCTTGGCATCGCCGGCATGGCCCACCCGCAGGCCGGGAATATCGGTGATGAGGTTGCGCATAGTCGTGGCTGCTCCAGGCTTTAAGCCTATCACGGCCGATCACATCAAGGTCAGAGCCTGGCCGGACGACTTGCCATCGCCATGGTTGGCGGGGCATCTAGGCCCCATGCATGGCGACGTCACCTTCCTGGCCGCGCTGATCGCCGGCCTTGTCAGCTTTCTTTCCCCGTGCGTGCTGCCGTTGGTGCCGCCTTATCTCGTGTACCTCGCCGGCACCTCGCTCGAGCGCTTGGCGGACAAGGAGCCGGAGCCTCGTGTCAAGCGCGAGACCGTCATCGCCTCGTTGCTGTTCGTGCTCGGCTTCTCCACCGTATTCGTAACCCTCGGCGCCAGCGCGAGCGTGATCGGCTCGCTCATTCGCGCCTATTCGGGGCCGCTGGCGACCCTTGCCGGCGTCGCCATCATTGTCATGGGGCTGCACTTCCTTGGGCTGACGCAGATCGCGCTGTTGCACCGGCAGAAGCGTTTGGAGGTGGCAAAGCCCGTCGGCCTGTGGGGCGCCTATGTGATGGGGTTGGCTTTCGCGTTTGGCTGGACGCCGTGCATCGGGCCAATCCTGGCCGCGATCCTGGCGGTGGCGGCTTCCGAGCAGACGGTAGCGAAAGGCGCGAGCCTGCTTGCGGTCTATTCGCTCGGGCTTGGCATCCCGTTCATGCTGGCGGCTTTCGCGATCGAGCCGTTCGCCGCGTTTCTTTCGCGCTTCCGCAAATATCTGCGCCGCGTCGAGCAGGCGATGGGTGTTCTGCTGGTGCTCACCGGCATCGCGTTCCTCACCGGCAGCATCAACACCATGAGTGTGTGGCTGCTGGAGACCTTTCCGGTGCTAGGGAAGATCGGCTGACTTGTCATTCCGGGGCGCGGGCGAAGGTCGCGAACTCGGAATCAATACCCCGGTGCTGCGGAGTATGGATTCCGGGTCTGCACTTCGTGCGTCCCGGAATGACAGACGAAAAAAGCCTGCCAACGCGGCGGGCTTTCCGGCGGAAAGTGCCGCTGATTACTTCTTGCTGCAGTCCGAGCCCGGGCACTCGACGTAAGTCACCTTGCCGCTCGCGTCTTTTTTCCAAATATACATCACGTAGTCGAGGTTGGTTCGATCGCCCTTCTTGTCGTAGGAGATGTCGCCGAGCACAGTCTTGAAATGCATGCCGGAATGCATTTTCTCGGCAACCTTTTTCGGATCGAGCGACTTGGCCGCCTCCGCCGCTTGCTTGATGATCTGCACGCCGGCGTAAGAGTAGAGCGTGTAGGCTTGCGGCTCGAACTTGGCGGCGCGGAATTTAGCCACGGCGTCCTTGGCGGCCGGGTTGTTGCGCGGATCGGGTCCATAGGTCATCAGCGTGCCTTCCACGCCCGGACCGCCGACCGAAGCGAATTCGTCGTCGGTAATACCGTCGCCGCCCATCATCGGAGCCTTGACGCCCTGGTCGCGCATCTGCCGTACGATCAAGCCGCCTTCGGTGTAGAGGCCGCCGAAGTAGACCAGATCGGCGCCCGATTGCTTGATTTTGGAGACCAGCGCCGAATAATCCTTGTCGCCGGTGTTGACGCCCTCGTAGAGCACTTCCTTGATGCCGCCCTTGTTGATCGCGGCTTTTGTTTCGTCGGCGAGGCCTTTGCCGTAGGTCGTCTTGTCATGGACGACGGCGATCTTTTTGCCCTTGAAATGCTTGACGATGTAGGCGCCGGCTACAGCGCCCTGCTGATCGTCGCGGCCGCAGACGCGGAAAATGTTCCACATATTCCGCTCGGTGACCTTTGGATTGGTCGAAGCCGGCGTGATCTGCAATATGCCGTTCTCCTGGTAGACCTCGGACGACGGCATGGTGACGCCGGAATTGTAGTGGCCGATCACGAATTTGACGCCGTCGGCGGCAAACTTGTTGGCGACTGAGACGCCCTGTTTGGGATCGGAGACATCGTCGCCGTAAGTCACGGTGATTTTCTGGCCGAGAATGCCGCCGGCGGCGTTGATGTCGGCGGCCGCCTGATCGACGCCGTTCTTCATCTGCGCGCCGGTGGCAGCACTCGGTCCGGTGATCGGGCCGCCTACGGCCAGCTTGACTTGCGCGCTCGCGGTTCCCGCCAGCGCAATCGCAAAACCCAGCGCGAGGCCGAGCGTGGTGATTTTCTGCATCCGTTCATCCCCCTCAAGTGGAGCCGGCAGGCTCGATATTCCTGGCGCATTATCCTATCCGAAAACCGGTACCCACTTTTCGGGATCGTGCGCTAAAGGTCAATGTTACGTCAGCCAGACTTTCGGCGCCAGCGCAGAGGGCCTTCCGCCTCGTTGAGCCAGCGATATTGGGTGACCATTTGGGCGGCACGGGCGGCCCGAAAACCCAAGAATCCAAAGGCGATACAAAAAACGCTATCGACCAAATAATAGTGTGCCGACAGCAAGGTGCCGCCGAACAGGCTGAAATGAAGAAACCGGACCGCGCCGCTCAGGATGAGGCTGTATGCGGCAACCTGCCACCAGGGCCGCCAGGTCACGGCAACGGCGCGGCCGGAAAGCGCCGCTGCGCCGCCGCCGAGGATAATGGTGACCAGCAGGAATACGCCGAACGAGCCTTCCTCGGAGAACAGTTCGCCGATCATGGCTTTAGATCCTTACGCATGATCTTATCCGAAAACCGGTTCCCACTTTTCGGGATCATGCGCTGGCCCTTCCGCCCTCGAGGTAAGCTTGCTTGATTTCGGGCCGCTCCAGCAATTCGCTGCCGGTTCCGGTGAGTGTGATCAGCCCGTTGACCATGACGTAGCCGCGATGCGCGAGCTTGAGCGCGTGGTAGGCGTTCTGCTCGACCAGAAACACGGTAAGCCCGGCCTCGGCGTTGAGCGTCTTGATGGCGTCGAAGATCTGCCGCACCACGAGCGGTGCCAGACCCAGCGACGGCTCATCGAGCAGCAACAGCCGCGGCCGCGCCATCAGCGCGCGCGCGATCGCCAACATCTGCTGCTCGCCGCCCGAGAGCGTGCCGCCGCGCTGGCCGATGCGCTGCTTCAGGCGCGGGAAGAGGGTGAGCACGCGCTCGAGATCGGAGGCGAATTCGGAAGGTGCAGCGGTGATGGCGCCCATCTGCAGATTCTCGAGCACCGTCATGCGCGAGAAGATGCGGCGGCCTTCCGGTGCCTGCGCGAGCTTCAGCCGCGCGATCTCATGCGTCGGCATGCGGGTGATGTCCCGGCCGGAAAATTCAACCGTGCCCTCGCGCGCGCGCGGATTGCCACAGACCGTCATCATCAGCGTGGATTTGCCGGCGCCGTTGGCGCCGATCAAAGTGACGATCTCGCCGTCATTCACGTCGAGATCGACGCCCTTGAGCGCCATTACGCGACCGTAGAAGGTCTTCACGCCGCGGATGGAGAGAAGCGGGGAGGTCATAGGGTTTCCCCGCGGTCATTCCGGGACGGCCCGCAGGGCCGGGCCCGGAATCCATAACCCGCAGCGCTGCGGCGTATGGATTCTGGGCTCGCCGCTTCGCGGCGCCCCGGAATGACAAAAATCTTCATAGACCGACCTCCGCTTCGACGTTGGCAACGTCCTGGTCGGGCACGCCGAGGTAGGCCGCGATCACCTTCGGGTCGTTACGCACTTGCTCCGGCTTGCCATCGGCAATCTTGACACCGTAATCGAGCACGACCACGTGGTCGGAAATCTCCATCACAACGGACATGTCGTGTTCGATCAGCAGGATCGAAATGGCGTGCTCGTCGCGGATGGCGAGCAGAAGGGCGTTGAGCTCGGCACTTTCGCGCGGATTGAGCCCGGCCGCCGGCTCATCGAGACAGAGCAGTACCGGCTCGGTGCACATGGCGCGGGCGATTTCCAGCCGGCGCTGGGCGCCATAGGGCAGGTCGCCGGCTGGATCGTCGGCGCGCGCCAACAATCCGACGCGCTCGAGCCAGGCGCGCGCTCTGTCGATCGCGGCGCGCTCGGCCGCGGCATACGACGGAAAGCCGAGAATGCCTAAGAGCGTATAGCCGGAGGCGAGCATCAGCCGGTTATGCTGGGCGACCAGCAGGTTTTCCAGCACCGTCATGCCGGAAAACAGGCGGATATTTTGGAAGGTGCGGGCGACGCCCGCCTGGTCGGTGACCAGGAAGTCGGGCATGCGCTCCAACTGATAGAGCGCGCCGTCGGCGCGCCTTAGGCTGCGCGCGCCACTGTCGGTTAGCGCTTCCAGCACGCTCCAAACCGCGGGATCGTCGTGACGAAGCACGATGCGGCCCTCGCTGGGCTTGTAGAATCCAGTGATGCAGTTGAACACCGTGGTCTTGCCGGCGCCATTAGGGCCGATCAGCGCGGTGATATTGCCTTGCGTCGCATCGAACGACAAATTGTCGACGGCCACGAGGCCGCCGAAGCGCATCGTCAGATGCTCGACACGAAGCAGGGTATCTCCGGCGGTTGCCATCAGCCGTGACCTTCCTTGACCAGGTCGACGGAAATGCCCTTGCGCTCCTTCAGGAATACTGACGGATCGCGCGTCGAAATCAGCCCGCGTGGCCGCCAGATCATGATCAGCACCATTGCGAAGCCAAACAGCAGCATGCGGTACTGGGTCGGATCGAAGGTGGGCCCGAAGATGTGCTTGAGGAAATCGAGTTCGCGCATGATCTCGGTGCCGCCGATCATCACGATGGCCGCGATGGCGACGCCGATCTGGCTGCCCATGCCGCCGAGCACGACGATGGAAAGGATGGTCGCCGATTCCAGGAAGGTGAAGGATTCCGGCGAGATGAAGCCCTGCCGCGCGGCGAAGAACGAACCGGCTAACCCGGCAAACATCGCTCCCATCGCAAAGGCGGTGAGCTTGGTGTTGGTGGTGTTGATGCCGAGCGAGCGGCAGGCGATCTCATCCTCACGCAGCGCCTCCCAGGCGCGGCCGACCGGCAGCCGGCGCAGCCGCACGGTGACGAAAGCGGTGAGCAGCGCGAGCGCCAGGATCAGGTAGTACAAAAAGATGGTGCGATAGATCGGCGAGAATTCCAGCCCGAAGCGGGCGGCAAAGCCGTCTTCGTTGGCATTGAACGGTATGCCGAAAAAAGTCGGGCGCGGAATGCCGCTGATGCCGGCGTAACCGCTGGTCAGATCGACCCAGTTGATCAGAACGAGCCGGATGATTTCGCCGAACGCCAGCGTGACGATGGCGAGATAATCGCCGCGCAGCCGCAGCACCGGAAAGCCGAGCAGGATGCCCCAGAACGAGGCGAGCGTGCCGGCGAGCGGCAGCAGAATCCAGAACGAGAAGCCGAACTCCTTGGCGAGCAGCGCGTAGGAATAGGCGCCGACCGCATAGAAGGCGACATAGCCGAGGTCAAGCAGGCCGGCGAGGCCCACCACGATATTGAGCCCCCAGCCGAGCATCACATAGATCAGGATCTGGATGCCGAAATTGTCGATCCATTTCACCGAGCCGCCCAAACCGTTGATGCTGACGATAATCACCGGATAGACAATGACGAAACCGATCGCGAACGGAACGAACCATTTGCCGACCGCCGCGCGCCACGCCGGTTGCGTGACCCGCACCGGGCGTGCGGCGCGCTGCGCGAGCCAAGGCGCGAGCACCAGGGAATAGAACAAGCGGCCGCAGCCGGCGATGCCGACCATCGCAAACAACATCGGCCAGCGCGTCTGCAGGATCAGTTCGTTGCGGATGTCGGTGACGGTCTGCAGGCCGATCAGCGGCAGGAACAGGCCGAAAGCGAGCAGGGCGGTAATGCCCGCATCCCGCACGGCGCGGGCCAAATCCACGCGCTCGCTTTGCGCGCCGCTTTGCATCTCACACCTTCTCGACGTCCGGCCGGCCGAACAGGCCCTGCGGCAGGAAGATCAACGTGATGATGAGTACCGAAAAAGCCGCGACGTCCTTGTAGTCGATCGAAACGTAGTTCGACCACATGGTCTCGATCAGGCCGATCAGCAGGCCGCCGATCACGGCGCCCGGCAGGGATCCGATGCCGCCCAGCACCGCGGCGGTGAAGGCCTTCACGCCCGGCACGAAGCCGTCGGAAAAACTCACCACGCCATAATTCATCAAATACATGGTGCCGGCGATGGCCGCGAGCGCGGCCGCGATCACGAAGGTCATGGAGATGGTGCGGTCGACGTCGACGCCGACCAGCGCCGCCATCTTCTGGTCCTGCTCGCAGGCGCGCTGCGAACGGCCGAGCCGGGTTTTGGCGACCAGATACCAGAATATCAGCAGCAGCACGGCGGTGACGCCCCAGATCACGATCTGCTTATAGGACAGCGTGACTTGAAAATCATTCCTCGTCAGCAGCACGAAATCGCCTTGTACCATGGGCGGGATCGATTTGTTGCGCGGGCCCTGCGCGACCTGGACGAAATTCGACAGAAAGATCGACATGCCGATCGCCGAGATCAATGGCGCCAGGCGGAAGGAGCCGCGCAACGGCCGGTAGGCGATGCGCTCGATGGTCCAGTTCACCAGCGACGTGAACAGCATCGAAACAATGAGCACGATGAACAGCGCGAGCGCGATCGAGGTGATGCCAAGCCATGTCGTGAGGATGAGGAATGCGATCAGTGCGATGAAGGCCGATACCATGAACACGTCGCCATGGGCGAAGTTCACCATGCCGATGATGCCGAACACCATGGTGTAGCCGATGGCGATCAGGCCGTAGATCGAGCCGAGGGTGATGCCGTTGATGAGCTGCTGGAGGAAGACTTCCATTGCGTCCGCTGCGCCTTCCCGACATCCGCCCGGCCGGACCGATGTTCGACTCCGAAAGGCTTAACAGGGCATGGCGGGAGCGGCAACGCCACGCCTAAACGCGACGCTTATGGCATTTATTGAGTGGGAAGGGGCCGTGCAGCCGTGGCCGGGCGCTATTTTCGAATCGGGCGGGTGCCGCGCTGACCGGGACAAATTCGGCATCCTGGCAACCGGCGTCGCGGCCGCGTCGAGCTTAATGCAGGCCGCCGAAGATCCAGATCAGCGCCAGAATTGGAAGCGGTACTCCCAGCAGCCACAGCAATAAATAGCGTCCCATGATGGTAGTCCTCCACTCCGCGTTGTTGACAAGAATGGAACTCGGTAGGTTGCCGAAGGGTTCCCGCATGCCATTACAAACGGAACGAAAGATTTCATCAGACGTTATTTTATTGGCCGGAAAGTCTCGAAGGCAGTCTTCGAGCCATAACAGCCAACAACGTTGGAGGAATACAGAATGAACCAACAGAACCAGAACCCCAACCAGAAGCCGGGCCAACAGCAGCAGGGCAATCAGCCCGGCCAGCAGGGCGGCGGACAGAAGCCCGGTCAACAGCAGCAGGGTGGCGATCACAAGCCCGGCCAGGCTGGCCAGCCAGGCCATGGCGGACAGAACCGCTAATGCGATAGCTTAACGAAGAAAGGCCCCGCCGGTTGACGGGGCCTTTCGTTTTTGCCAGCGCCGGCGATGCGTTGGCCTTACGCGCGCACTCGCTTATGCTTGCCCGCCATGGCTTCCTCCGCGCTGCCACTGTTTCATCTTTACGGCGATCCGCCGGACGATGCCGCATTCGACTTCATCCATATCGAAACCATCGCGGCGCGCTCTTCGATCCACGACTGGACCATACGCGCGCATCGTCACCGCAATTTGTTCCAGGTCCTGCTGATCGAAAAGGGCGGCGGCGAAATGCGGTTCGAGACGGAGATCGTGGCGTTTTCGGCGCCGGCCGCGATCCTGGTGCCGGCAACCACGGCGCATGGCTTTCGCTTCACGCCGCAGATTACCGATGGCTGGGTGGTAAGCTTCACGGAGGATGTTGCAGACGCGCTCGGCGATCAATCGGGCGAGGCGCTGGCGCGGCTCAAGGCGGTGGCGGTCGATCCGCTGGTGCCGCTGGCGAGCGCCGCGGCGGCAAAAAGACTCGCTGCGCTGTGCGCCGATTTGAATGAGGAAGCCTCGCTGGCGCGCGAGGGCTATCGGCTCGCGATGCGCGGGCTGCTGGCGCTGATTGCGATCGAAGTGGTGCGGCTGGCGGCCAGCCGCGCGCGTAGCGGCTCCGTCACGCTGGCGCGCGCCGATGCGCAGGTGGATGCCTTGCGCCGTCTCGTGGACGCCCATTTCCGCAACGAACGCCTGCTCAGCTTCTATGCCGAGAAGCTGGCAATGACTTCGGATCGGCTCAACGATCACGTCAAACGGGCGAGCGGGGTGACGGCCGGCCACCTGATACGTCAGCGCGTACTGACCGAAGCCAAGCGCCAGCTCGTGTTCACCAATCAGCCGATCCACGAAATCGCCTACGATCTCGCCTTTTCCGACCCATCGCACTTCACGCGGTTTTTCCGCAAAGCCACCGGTATGACGCCGCAGGCGTTCCGCGAAGGCCGCGGGGGTTAACCTTGAGCAACGCGCTTAATACGCCGCTACGGTAAGGTAAAGTTTCGGTATGTTTTGAAATTAGCATTTAAATTGATTACGCGTGAGTTCCTGTCTCGGGAGGAACGCATGCGAAGAGTTTCCAGCGCTACCGTGGTCATGATCTTGGGCGTCGCCTTTTACTTCACGCTGTTCTGGGGCTACGACGCGTTGCGCATGCTCACATCGCCGACCTACGGCCTCGAAGATGTCTGGCGCTCGCAATATGTCTTCGGCATCGGCAGTCTGCTCGGTCTTGGGCCCACGGGCCTGATCAAGCTCGCCGCATTCTTCGCCACCCTCAAATTCGCCGTCGCCGCGATCTGCGCCGTGCATATCGTCGACCGCTTCCACAGCATGGGGAGCGGCAAACCCGTGGCGGACGTTCTGGAAGGCGCGCTCATTCTGGTGGTGGTTGTCACCATCGCGTCGGCCGGCCCGGCGGTGTGGTCGCATAACCCGGACCTCGTGCGCGAGCAGGCGATCCAGCTTGCCTTGGCGGCGCTTGCCACCGCGCTCAGCCTGGTCGAGCGCAGCTACGGGCGCACCTCGCCGGCTGCCGAACCGGTTGCGGTCGCGCCGCAAAGCGGGACATCGTTCACGCCCTGGCGCTGAAGACGAAAATTCAAACGGATCGAAACGCTCGTCTTGTCAGTAGCCTGCCCGAGAGGGCGGGCTACTTTGCTTTGGCGGTCTCGGCGATCACTTCGGCAGCTTCCTTGAACGCGTGGTTTGCCGCCGGCACGCCGCAGTAGATCGCCTGCTGCATGATGATTTCCTTGATGTCGTTCTCGGTAAAGCCGCCCTCGGTGAGGGCGGCGCGCACATGCATGCGGAACTCGTCCCACTTGTCGAGCGCGAGCATGGTGCCGATCACCAGAATGCGCCGGGTGCGCTCGTCGTAATGCGGCCGCGTCCAGATCTCGCCCCAGGCGGCGCGCGTGATGAAATCCTGGAATTCCTCGTTGAACGGCGTCTTTTTGGCGTTGGCGCGGTCGACCCAGGCATTGCCCAGCACCTTGCGGCGCTTGGCCATGCCGCGCTCGTGGCGTTCCTTGTCGTCCATGGCAGTGCCTCAAATTTATTCGCGCAGAAAATCGAGAACCGTTTCGGTATAGAGCTTGGGCTGCTCCATGTTGGAGATATGCGCGGCATCGAGTGCCGTGAGCTTGGCGCCCTTGATCTGCTTGGCGATCGCTTCGCCGGCGGCCGGTGGCGTTGCCGGATCCTGCTTGCCGACGATGACTAGAGTCGGCGCGCCGATGCTCGGGTTGGACGCGGTGAAATTCATGTCGCGGATGGCTTCGCAGCAGGCGACATAGCCGGGCACCTCGGTGGTGAGAAAAATCTCCTTCATCCGCGCGATTGTCTCCGGCGCGCGGGCGCGGAAATCCTTGGTGAACCAGCGCTCCATGTTCGGATCGACCAGTTGGGCGAGGCCCTTCTCCTGCACGAATTTGATGCGGTCGTTCCACGGCGCCTTGTCGGCGTAATTGTAATTGGTGTTGGAGAGGACGAGCTTTTCGACGCGGTCGGGCGCATGGGCGCCAAGCCACTGTCCGACCATGCCGCCCATCGACAGGCCACACCAGTTCGTGGTCTCGATTTCGAGTTCATCGAGAACGGAAATCACATCGCGGCCGAACCGCTCCATCGAATAGGGGCCCTTCGGCACGCCCGACTGGCCGTGGCCACGGCGGTCATAGCGCACCACGCGGAAGTGCTTGGAGAACTCCGGGACCTGGTCGTCCCACATATGCAGATTGGTGCCGAGCGAGTTCGACAGCATCAGCACGGGTGCGTCATTGTCGCCCGCGACCTCGACATGGATCGGGCAGCCGTCGTCGGCGGTGATCATCGGCATGAATTTGCTCCCTTATCGGCTTTTGTTTATTTCGGCCGACGTGGCCGACACCCTAATTGCGGTCGATGCCCGCTGCAAAGCTCTTTTCAGCCGGCTTGCGAAGGCCTAAGCCGTGGGCCAAAGCTTGGGCAAAGGCTCGAGCCTGGGTTCGGTTAAGCGGCTACAGACAAGGAGACACCGGCGATGGCAATGGTAATGACGGGCGAGGTTCAACTCCCGGCCAGCCGCGAGGTTGTGTACGCAAAGCTAAACGACGCCGAGGTGCTCAAGGCCTGCATCCCCGGCTGCGAGGAGCTCACCAAATCCTCCGATACCGAGATGGTGGCCGTCGCCGTCACCAAGATCGGACCGGTGAAGGCGCGCTTCAAGGGCAAGGTCCATCTCACCGATCTTGACCCGCCCAATGGCTACAAGATTTCCGGCGAGGGCGACGGCGGCGTTGCCGGCTTCGCCAAAGGCGGGGCGACGGTGGCACTCACCGAAAAGGACGGCGGCACGCTGCTCACCTACAATGTCGAGGCGCAAATCGGCGGCAAGCTCGCCCAGCTCGGCCAGCGGCTGGTCAACGGCGCGGCCAAGAAGATTGCCGACGACTTTTTCAAGAATTTTGCCGCGATGGTTGCAGCCGGGTGACCCGCGCTTTTTCAGCCGTTGGAGCCGTCATAATCTTTTGAATCCCTTGACCAGGAACGCGGTCGGGGTTCAAAGTTATTCCTGTTCCAAGGCGCATCCGGACCAAAATCGGCCCGTTTTTGCGCCCGAGACGCCGGCGCCCGCAGTGGGATGAGGCAAAAAGAGGGCTTTTGGCCCCGAATTTGGGAGGAAGGTCATGCCTGCCGTGTCCATGACGGTGAACGGCAAAGCCGTCACCGGCGATGTCGAAGCGCGCACTTTGCTGGTGCAATTTCTGCGCGAAAACCTGCGGCTTACAGGCACGCATGTCGGCTGCGATACTTCACAGTGTGGCGCTTGCGTCGTGCATATCGACGGGATCGCGTCGAAATCATGCACCTTGCTGGCGCTGCAATGTGAAGGCGCCAAGGTCACGACCATCGAGGGTCTGGCCGAGCCGGGCGGCGCGCTGCATCCGATGCAGGAGGCGTTCCGCGAGCATCACGGCCTGCAATGCGGCTACTGCACACCCGGTATGATCATGGCGGCGCTCGATATCGTGCGCCGGCGCGGCAACGACCTCGACGAGCACACCATCCGCGAACAGCTCGACGGCAACATCTGCCGCTGCACCGGCTATCACAACATCGTCAAGGCAATCGCGGCGGGAGCAAAAAACATGGCGAAGGGCGGCGCGCCGCGGCAAGCCGCGGAATAGGGATGCTGCGGAATAGCGATCAAGCGTAGCGATTAAAAAAATTCGACGGGAGGAGGCCGCCAATGAGCGCAACTAAGAGCGCGACCGGGATCGGCGCGGCGGTGCGCCGAAAGGAAGACTTCCGCTTCGTCACGGGCAAGGGACAATATACCGACGACGTGGTGCGGCCGGGCGAGACCCGCGCCGCCTTCGTGCGCTCGCCGCATGCCCACGCCAAGATCAAAAGCATCGATGCCGGCACGGCGAAGAAAATGCCGGGCGTGGTTGCCGTGCTCATCGGCGCGGATCTGGCCACCGACAAGATAGGCAACCTGATTTGCGGCTGGATGATCCATTCCAAGGACGGCTCGCCGATGAAGATGGCGCCGCACCCGGCGCTCGCATCCGGCAAGGTCAACTGTGTCGGCGATGCGGTTGCCGTGGTGATCGCAGAGACGATTGCGCAGGGCCGTGACGCGGCCGAGAAGGTGAAGGTCGATTACGAAGTGTTGCCTGCCGTGGTCGACCCGGCCAAGGCGCAAGCCGCAGGCGCGCCGCAAATCCATGCCGACATTGCCAACAACACGATCTACCAGTGGCATCTGGGCGACCCGAAAGCGACCGCCGCTGCTTTCGCCGCCGCCAAGCATGTCACCAAGCTCGATATCATCAACAACCGGCTGGTGCCGAACGCGATGGAGCCGCGCGCGGCACTCGCCGAATACGATTCCGGCACCGAAAACCTCACTCTCTGGAACACCTCGCAAAATCCGCATGTCGCCCGCCTGGTGATTTCGGCTTTCATCGGCATGGCGCCGGAGCACAAGTTGCGGGTTATCGCGCCCGACGTCGGCGGCGGCTTCGGCTCCAAGATTTTCATTTATCCCGAAGAGGTCGTTTGCCTGTGGGCGTCGCGCAAGGTGCAGCGTCCGGTGAAATGGACGGCGGACCGCTCGGAATCATTCCTCACCGATGCGCATGGCCGCGATCACGTCACGCATGCGGAACTGGCTCTTGACGCCAATGGCAAGATTCTCGGCGTTGCGCGCCAAGACGATCGCCAATCTCGGCGCCTATATGTCGACTTTCTCGTCGTCGGTGCCGACCTATCTCTACGGCACGCTGCTGTCGGGCCAATACGACATCCCGTCGATCTATTGCGAGGTCGACGCCGTCTACACCAACACCGCGCCGGTCGACGCCTATCGCGGCGCCGGCCGCCCGGAAGCGACCTTCGTGGTCGAGCGGCTGGTCGAGGTGGCTGCGCGGCAAATGGACATCGAGCCGACGGAATTGCGCCGGCGAAACTTCATCAAGGCCTTCCCGCATCAGACGCCGGTGATCATGGCTTATGACGCCGGCGACTATCACGCCTCGCTCAAGAAGGCGCTGGAACTGGCCGACGTGAAAGGCTTCAACAAGCGCAAGCGCGAGGCGGCGCGGCACGGCAAGCTGCGCGGCCTGGGCTATTCGACCTATATCGAGGCCTGCGGCATCGCGCCAAGCCAGGCCGTCGGCTCGCTCGGCGCCGGCGTAGGCTTGTGGGAATCCGCCGAGGTGCGGGTCAACCCGACCGGCAGCGTGGAAGTGCTCACCGGCTGCCACGCGCACGGCCAGGGCCATGAGACCACGTTCGCGCAACTGGTGTCGGAGCGGCTCGGCATTCCGTTCGAGAACGTCTCGATCGTGCATGGCGACACCGACAAGGTGCAATTCGGCATGGGCACTTATGGCTCGCGCTCCGGCGCGGTCGGCATGTCGGCGATCGTCAAGGCGCTCGACAAGATCGAGGCCAAAGCCAAGAAGGTCGCCGCTTACATGCTGGAGGCGGCCGAAGGCGACATCGAGTTCAAGGACGGCAAGTTCACCGTCGCCGGCACCGACAAGTCGGCGGCCTGGGGCGATGTATCGCTCAACGCCTATATCGCGCACAAATTCACCGGCGCCGAACTCGAGCCGGGTTTGAAGGAGACATCGTTCTACGATCCAACCAATTTTACTTTTCCAGCCGGCTGTCATATCTGCGAGGTCGAGGTCGATATCGACACCGGCAAGACCGACATCGTCAATTGGACCGCGATCGACGATTTCGGCACCATCATCAATCCGATGATCGTCGAGGGCCAGGTGCATGGCGGCATCGCGCAAGGGGTCGGGCAGGCGCTATTGGAAGGCGCCGTCTACGACAAGGAAGGCCAGCTCGTGACCGGCTCGATGATGGATTACACCATGCCGCGCGCGCACGATCTGCCATCGTTCCATGTCGGCATGACCAAGACGAAGTCGCCGTCGAACCCGCTCGGGATCAAAGGCTGCGGCGAGGCTGGCGCCATTGCCGCGCCGGCCGCGGTGATCAACGCCATTACTGATGCGATCGGAACCGAGGATCTAGCCATGCCGGCAACCGCCAATGCGGTTTGGTCGGCGCTGCAACGCGCGACCCCGCGCCAAGTTGCGTAAGCGAATAACAGGAGAGAGCGATGTACAATTTCACCTTCCATCGTCCGACCACGGTCCGCCAGGCGGCCGGCCTGCTCGGGCGCAATCCGGAAGCCAAGCTGCTGGCCGGCGGCCACTCGCTGATCCCGGTGATGAAGCAGCGGCTGGCGAGCCCGTCCGCGTTGATCGATCTCGCGCTGGTCGAGGGCATGGTCGGCGTCGAGCAGAAGGGCCGCTCGGTGGTGGTCGGCGCCATGACGCGGCATGCCGACGTCGCCAACTCGACGGTGTTGCAGCAGGCGCTACCGGGCCTTGCCGCGGTGCCGGGCGCGATCGGCGATCCGCAGGTGCGCAACCGCGGCACCATCGGCGGCTCGATCGCCAACAACGATCCGAATGCCGATTATCCGGCGGCCTGCTTGGGCCTCGGCGCCACCATCATCACCAACAAGCGGCGGATCGCGGCCGACGATTTCTTCACCGGCATGTTCTCGACCGCGCTCGAAGACGGCGAGATCATCGTCAAGGTGATGTTCCCGATCGCCAAGAAAGCGGCCTACGAGAAGTTCAAGCACCCGGCCTCGGGCTTTGCGCTGGTCGGCGTGTTCGTCTCCAAGCGCGGCTCCGACATCCGCGTGGCGGTGACCGGCGCCGGCAGCAATGGCGTGTTCCGGGTGAAGTCGTTCGAGGAGGCGCTGAAGAAGCGTTTCGCGGCGAAATCGCTCGAGGGCATGACCATCCCGGCCAACGGCATGAACGCCGACATTCACGCCAGCCCGGAATATCGCGCGCATCTCGTTGGCGTCTTGGCGCGCCGCGCGGTGGCGAAGGCGACGGCGTAAATTATTTCGCCGGCTGCTTGTCCAACTCCGCCAGCAACTCGTGCAGGTCGAGCGGGTGAGTGTACATCTGCAAAGAGCCGTCCGACTTCTTCGGCCATTTGTCCTTCGGCCGGTCCCAGTAGAGCTCGACGCCATTGTCGTCCGGGTCGCGCAGATAGAGCGCTTCGCTCACCCCATGGTCGCTGGCGCCTTCGAGCGGAATTTTGGCGACGATCAGCCGGCGCAGCGCGTCGGCCAATAGCGGCCGGCTCGGGTAGAGAATGGCGGTATGGTAAAGGCCGGTGGCGCCGGGAGGCGGGGCTGAGCCGCCCAGGCTCTCCCAGGTGTTGAGCCCGATATGGTGGTGATAGCCGCCCGCCGAGATGAAGGCGGCGCCCGGCCGGCTGGTGGTGAGCGTAAAACCCAGCACGCCGCAATAGAAATCCAGCGCCCGTTGCAGGTTTGCGACCTTCAAGTGCACATGGCCGATCCGCACCCCGGCATCGATGGTGGGCATTCGAAGCGCGTCTTTGGTCATTTCGGCGGTTTTGGACATATGGGCCATCCTTTTGAGGATTTCTGGCTGGCTGGTGCGGCCTATCGTACACACATGTAAGACGCCTGCGAGTTCCGTTAAAGTATCATCCAGGGTACCGAAGGATGTCTATGAAGCCGCTTCCGGTCTCGATCGAGGCCACCATCGACCTGCTGGCCAAGGCCGATTACATCGCCGACCGCTCGCTGGCGACGGTGTTGTATCTGGCCCTGCGCATGGGCCGGCCGCTGTTCGTCGAGGGCGAGGCCGGGGTCGGCAAGACCGAGATTGCAAAGGTGCTGGCGACGACGCTCGGGCGCCGGCTGATCCGCCTGCAATGCTACGAGGGGCTGGATATCTCGTCCGCCGTCTACGAGTGGAATTACGGCGCGCAGATGATCGCCATTCGGCTGGCCGAAGCAGAGGGCGAAGGCGACCGCGCCCGTATCGAGCACGACGTCTTCTCCGAGCGCTTTCTGATCAAGCGGCCGCTGCTTCAGGCGCTTGAGCCCAATCCCGACGGGCCGCCAGTGCTGCTGATCGACGAGATCGACCGCACCGACGAGGCCTTCGAGGCGTTCCTGCTGGAAGTGCTGGCCGACTTCCAGGTCACCATTCCCGAACTTGGCACCGTGAAAGCCGCGCAGCCGCCGATCGTGCTGGTGACGTCCAACCGTACCCGCGAAGTGCATGACGCGCTCAAGCGCCGCTGTCTCTATCACTGGATCGGCTATCCCAATGCCGAGCGCGAGCTGAAGATCCTGCGCGCCAAGGTGCCGGGCATCGCCAAGAAATTGTCCGAGCAGGTGGTCGCCTTCGTGCAGGCGTTGCGCAAGGAGGACTTGTTCAAGTCGCCCGGCGTTGCCGAGACGCTCGATTGGGCTGGCGCGCTCACCGAGTTGGACGTGGTCGCGCTCGATCCGGCGACGGTGTCGGACACGCTCGGCGCGCTGCTGAAATACCAGGACGACATCGCCCGGCTCGACGGCGCCAAGGTGAAGACGCTACTCGACGAAGTGAAGTCGGAACTGCGCGCGGCGGAGTGATATCCATGGCCGAAGCCCAGGGCCGCCTTGCCGAAAACATCCTCTACTTCGCGCGCGCGCTGCGCGCCGCCGGCATGCCGGTCGGGCCGGGTGCGGTGCTCGATGTGCTGGAGGCGGTCAACGTCGCGCGCGTCGGAAAGCGGGAAGATTTCTATTGGACGCTGCACGCGGTATTCGTGAAGCGGCACGAGCATTCGATTTTGTTCGACCAGGCGTTCCGAATCTTTTTTCGCAAGCGCGGCTATATCGACAAGCTGATCGCCTCCATGTTGCCGGAAACGGTTCCTGGCGCCGAGAAGCCGTCGCTGCCGGGCGCACAACGCATCCAGGAGGCGCTATTTGCCGGGCTGAACGAACGCGAACAGGACAAAACCGAAGTCGAGATCGACGCGCGGCTCACCGTTTCCGACCAAGAGCTTTTGCAAAAGAAGGATTTTGCGCAGATGACGGCGGCCGAAATCACCGCCGCCAAGGAGGCGGTCGCGCGCCTCGCCCTGCCGCTCGATCCGGTGCGAACGCGGAGGCTTGCTCCTAGCCGCCGCGGGCATCTCATCGATATCCGCCGCACGCTGCGCGCCAGCATGAAGGCGGGCGGGGCGGTGATCGATCTGAAATATCTCGGCCCCCGCCTGAAGGAGCCGCCGATTGTCGCGCTCTTGGATATTTCCGGCTCGATGAGCCAGTACACCCGGCTGTTCCTGCATTTCCTGCACTCGATCACCGATGCGCGCAAGCGCGTGACGACGTTCCTGTTCGGCACAAGGCTTACAAATGTCACGCGCGCCATCCGGCAGCGCGACCCGGACGAGGCGCTCGCCGCCTGTAGCGCCAATGTGGCGGACTGGTCCGGTGGCACGCGTATCGCCACATCGCTGCATGCCTTCAACAAGCACTGGGCGCGCCGCGTGCTCGGGCAGGGCGCCGTGGTGCTTCTGATCACCGATGGGCTTGAGCGCGATGGCGACGATACGCTATCTTTCGAGATGGACCGGCTGCACCGCTCGTGCCGCCGGCTGATCTGGCTTAATCCGCTTTTGCGCTTCGAGGGCTTCGAGGCGCGCGCCAAGGGCGTGCGGACCATGCTGCCGCATGTTGATGAACTGCGGCCAATGCACAATCTGGAGTCCATGGTCGAACTGGTGCGCGCTTTGTCGGGTGCACCGGCCAAGGCTTACAATCCGAAACAGATGTTGAGGCGCGTTGCTTGACGGAGGAACGATATGCTCTCGCGCGATGAAGACATTTTGAAAGCCGCCGAGGACTGGCGCAAGGCCGGCCGCGGCGTGGCGCTCGCCACCGTGGTCGAGACCTGGGGCTCGGCGCCGCGGCCGGTCGGCTCCAATCTGGTGATCGACAATGACGGCAATTTTCTGGGCTCCGTTTCCGGCGGCTGCGTCGAGGGTGCGGTAGTGACCGAAGCCATCGATGTGATCGAAAGCGGCAAGCCGAAAATGCTCGAATTCGGCGTCGCCGACGAGCAGGCCTGGCATGTCGGCCTGTCCTGCGGCGGCACCATCCGCGTCTACGTGGAGAAAGTGAGCTGACGTGAACCTCGACATCCTGCACACGCTCAATGCCGAACGCGCCGCGCGCCGCGCCGTCGTGGTGGTCACAGACATCACCAGCGGTGTGCAGCGCCTGGTCAAGGCCACAGACGTGGGCAAGGACGCTCTGAAAGACGTGCTGGAAAAGCGCGTGCGCATGGCCAAGAGCGGCATGGAGGAAACGGCGCGGGGCCGCGTCTTCCTTACCGTGCATGTGCCGTCGCCGCAGCTTGTTATCACCGGCGCGGTGCACATCAGCCAGACGCTGGCCCCGATCGGGCAGCTGCTCGGCTACGATGTCACCATCGTCGATCCGCGCACGGCATTTGCCTCGATCGAGCGTTTTCCGGACGTGAAGGTGATAGCGGAATGGCCGGACGTCGCGCTGCCGCCGCTCAATGTCGATCACTACACGGCTTTTGTCGCGCTCACGCATGATCCGAAGATCGACGACCCGGCGCTCAAGCACGCGCTAGCGCGCGACTGCTTCTATATCGGAGCGCTCGGCTCCAAGAAGACCCATGCCAAGCGCGTGGAGCGGCTGAAGGAAGCCGGCCTTAGCGACACTGACATTTCGCGCATCCATGCGCCGATCGGGCTCGATATTGGCGCGGTGTCGCCGGCCGAAATCGCAGTCTCGATCATCGGCGAGATCACCGAACGCCTGCGAAAAAAAGTGGATAAGGCGGAGGCGGCATGAAGTTCGGCGCCGTCCCTGTGGCCGAGGCGCTCGGCGCGACTGCGGTGCATTCGATCCGGCAAAGCGATCTGGTGCTCAAAAAAGGCACGCTGATCGGGCCGGCAGAAGTGGCTGCGTTGCAGGCCGCGGGCGTGAAAGAGATCGTCGTTGCAAGGCTCGAAGCCGGCGATGTACCGGAGGACCAGGCCGCCGCCGACATCGCCGCCGCTGTCGCAGGCGAGGGCCTTCGTGCCGATCGCGCATTCACCGGCCGTTGCAATCTTTTCGCCGAAGCCGCGGGCGTGCTGGTGGTCGACAAAGAGGCCATCGACCGGATCAACCGCATCGATGAAGCAGTAACTTTGGCGACGCTGCCGGCGTTCAAGCCGGTGGTGGAAGGCGAGATGATCGCGACCGTCAAGATCATTCCCTTCGCGGTCCGCGCCAAGGCGCGCGACCAGGCGATGGCCGAGGCCGGGAAGCATAGACCGGTCATTCGGGTGATGCCCTATAAGGTGCGCAAGATCGGCATTGTCTCCACGCTGCTGCCCGGGCTTGCGCCCAAAGTCGTCGAGAAGACCCTCAAGATCACCGCCGCCCGCATCGCGCCGTCGGGCGCTTCCATCGTCGCCGAGCGCCGCGTGCCGCACGAGCAGGCCGCGCTCGCGCGTGCCTTCGACGAGGTGCTTAAAGCGGGCGCCGAGCTGGTGATCGTGTTTGGTGCTTCCGCCATTGCCGACCGGCGCGACGTGATCCCTGCTGCACTCGAAGCGGTCGGCGGCGAGATTGAGCATTTCGGCATGCCGGTGGATCCGGGCAATCTGATGCTGATCGGCAAAGCGCGCGGACAGGCAGTGATCGGCGCGCCCGGCTGCGCTCGCTCGCCTAAGGAAAATGGCTTTGACTGGGTGCTGATGCGCATGCTCGCCGGCTTGCCGGTATCACGCGCGGATATCACCGGCATGGGTGTCGGCGGTCTGCTGATGGAAATCGTGACGCGGCCGCAGCCGCGTACGGAGCCTTCGCCGGAAAAAGGACGCCGCATCGCCGCGGTGTTGCTGGCGGCCGGGCGCTCCACGCGCATGGGCGCGGTCAACAAGATGCTGGCCGAAATCGGCGGCAAGCCGCTGGTACGCATCGCCGCCGAACAGGCAATTGCCTCGCGCGCGAAGCCCGTGATCGTCGTCACCGGGCACGAACGCGCGCGCGTGGAGGAAGTGCTCGCGGGGCTTCCAGTGCGCTTCGTACATAATCCGAATTACGTCGACGGGCTCGGCACCTCGCTCAAGGCCGGGATCGCGGCGGTGCCGGAGGATTCCGATGGCGCCATTGTTTGCCTCGGCGACATGCCGCAGGTCGACAGCCAGCTGATTGATAAACTGATCGCGGCGTTCGATCCCGAGCGCGGCGGGCTTGTGGTGGTGCCGAGCATCGAGGGCCGGCGCGGCAATCCGGTGGTCTGGTCGCGGCAATTCTTTCACGATCTGATGGCAATCGACGGCGACATCGGCGCCCGCCACCTGATCGCCAGTTATGCCGAGGTGGTGGTCGAAGTGCCGGTCTTGGGTGAGGCGGCGCTCGCCGATGTCGATACGCCGGAAGCCCTGACCGCAATGAAAGCCGAGATCGAGCGCGGCTAGTCACCGCTTGTTGAGCACGGCGCGGCGAACCGCGGTGGCGGCGCCCAAGTCGCTTGCGCCGTCAAGGTCGAAATCGAACGCGCTTTCGACTCGAATCATTGATCGGATTTGCAACTCAGCCCTTAGCTGGCGGCGACGCTCGGGTAGGGGACGATGACGGATATCTACAAGCCGTTCATGCGCGTGCTTGTGGTCGCGGCCTTGGCGCTGGCGACCGCAACGCTGATGCTGGTGGCCGTCAACACGGTCCGCGCGGCCGGCGCGCTCGCGATCGGAACCTGCGGGGCCTTCGGCGAGGCTTACGATTTCCGCACCATCGATGAAGCGCAAACTAGCGCCTTGTCGAAATGCGTCGGCGACGCCTGCCGCGTGGTGACCATCGCCAAGCGCGGCTGTGCGGCATTCGCGGTCGATTTCACCAATCCGTGCGGCGCCCATGGCTGGGGCAAGGGCGCGCGTCTTGGCCGCAGCCAGAACACGGCCTTGCAGGCCTGCTACCAGGACGGCGGCAAGGACTGCGTGATCCGCACCTTCTTTTGCGACGCGAAGGGCTGAGGCTCCGGGCCGGCGCTAACCTGGCGAATTATCATCTAGCACTTTGATTTGATACGCGTTTTTAGAATGCATCCGCCTTCACAAAAATATGACTGACGGGTCAGTCAGTTATTTCTTGCCCGGCGCCTGGGCTTGTGCTATTTATGACTGACCAGTCAGTCAATAGGCAGGCCATGGCCAAACCCCGCAATACCAGCACCTCCGCCAGCATGGCCGACCGCCTGCAAAGCGCCCGCCGCACCGCCGCAGGTGTTCGGCAGCGGTCGGTCGCCACCCGCCAAGCCAAAAGCGAAGCCCGCCGCGACGCTATCCTGGCCGCGGCGCTCGACGAGTTTTCCGTCAGCGGCTTTGCGGCCGCCCGGCTCGACGACGTGGCGCGGCGAGCCGGCATCGCCAAGGGCACCATCTATCTCTACTTCCGCGACAAGGAGACCCTGTTTCAGGAGCTCATCCGCTCGATGCTGGCGCCGCTGGTCGGCTCGATCGAGGCGCTTGGCGCCTCCGAGTTGCCGATGCAGGTGATCGCCGCCAACATCGTCGAGACGTTCGTGCGCGAGGTGCTCGAGACCCGCCGCAAGGACGTGATCCGCTTGATCATCGCGGAAGGGCGGCGCTTCCCGCAGCTTGCCGAATTCTACTACCGCGAGGTGCTCTCTCGCATCATCGCCGCGGTGCGCGCGATTTTGCGGCGCGCCGTCGAGCGCGGCGAAGCGCCGTCGGGCCTCGTGGAATTTCCGCAGATCATCGCCGGGCCGGCTCTGCTCGCGATCGTCTGGAGCGGATTGTTCGAGCGCTTCGAGCCGCTCGACGTGCGCAAAATGATGCAGACCCACATCGAATTGTTGTTCGCGCCGCGGAGGGCAACATGAAAATGAAACTTGCCGCCACGCTGCTGCTCGCAAGCGTCGCGCTCGCAGCCTGCGATCGTCGCAATGATCAGACTTTGCAGGGCTGGGTCGAAGCCGAGCTGGTCTTTGTGAGCCCGGACGAGCAGGGCCGGGTGGAAGACCTGAAAGTGCGCGAAGGCGATCGGGTCGAAGCCAACGCCTTGCTGTTCACCGTCGACAACGACCTGCAGCGGGCGGAAACGGTGGTGAGGAAATCCACTGTGACCACGGCGCAGCAGAATTTCGACCGCGCCAAGGAATTGCTCAAGACTTCGGCCGGCACACAAAAGAATTTCGACGATGCGGAGGCAGCACTCCGGCAGGCGAATGCCAATCTCGCCTGGTCGGAAACGCGGCTCGCCCGCCGCCGCGCCGTCAGCCCGGCCGAGGGCACCATCCAGCAGATCTATTATCGGCCGGGCGAAACCGTGCCGGCCGGGCGGCCGGTGGTGGCGCTGTTGCCGCCGGCCAATTTGAAGATCCGTTTCTTCGCGCCGGAGGCGCGGCTGCCAGACATCAAGTTCGGCGATATCGTGACGATATTCTGCGACGGCTGCGAGCCGGGGTTGACGGCGACGGTAAGCTTCATCGCCCGCAGCGCGGAATTCACTCCGCCCGTGATCTACAGCATGGATGAGCGCAACAAGCTTGTGTACCTGATCGAGGCGCGCCCGCAGCAGCCGGAGAAATTCCGGGTCGGCCAGCCGGTCAGCGTCACGCTGGCGCCGCCAAAAGATTTGGCCCGATGAGCGCGCAAAACGGACAGCAGGACATCGTCATCGATGTCCATCATTTGACGAAGAAGTTCGATGGCCGCGCGGTCGTGCGCGACCTGTCGATGCAGGTCAAGCGCGGCACGATCTACGGCTTTCTTGGACCCAACGGCTCCGGCAAGACGACCACCATCCGCATGCTGTGCGGGTTGCTCACGCCCGACGAAGGCACCGGCACCTGTCTGGGCTACGACATCCGCACGCAGACCGACAAGATCAAGATGCAGGTCGGCTACATGACCCAGCGCTTCAGCCTTTATCAGGACCTTTCGGTGCGGGAGAACCTGGAGTTCATCGGCCGCGTCTACGGCATCGAGAATCCGGTGGCGGCGGCGCGCGCGGCCATCGCGCGGCTTGGCCTTACTGGCCGCGAGGAACAGATCGCGGGCGAATTGTCCGGCGGCTGGAAGCAGCGCCTGGCGCTCGGCGCCTGCACTTTGTCAGGCCCGCAATTGCTGCTGCTCGACGAGCCGACCGCTGGCGTCGATCCCAAGGCGCGGCGCGAGTTCTGGAACGAGATCCACGCGCTCGCCGCCGATGGCCTCACCGTGCTGGTCTCCACCCATTACATGGACGAGGCCGAGCGCTGTCACGAGATCGCCTATATCGCCTATGGCGAGTTGCTCGCGCATGGCACGGTCGAACAGGTGATCGAGTCCTCCCATCTGACGACTTACGTGGTGAATGCGTCCGAGGGTCTCAGCCACCTGGCGGATGAGCTCTCGGGCAAGCCCGGCATCGATATGGTGGCGCCGTTCGGCACCAGCCTGCACGTGTCCGGGCGTGACGCCGATGCGCTGGAGGCGGCCATCGCGCCCTATCGCAAGCGCAAGGGGCTCGACTGGAAGCGCTCCGAGCCCTCGCTCGAGGACGTGTTCATCGACCTGATGAGCAAGGCGCGGGACAACTTCCAATGACGCATCTGCTTCCCGGCCAGGCGCCACGGCGCATCCGCGGCAACGGTTTCTGGCGCAAGACCTGGGCCATGCTGGTGAAGGAATTCATCCAGCTGCGGCGCGACCGGGTGTCGTTTGTCATGATCATTGCGGTCCCGCTTCTGCAATTGATGCTTTTCGGCTACGCGATCAACACCACGCCGCGCGATCTGCCGACCGCCGTGCTGCTGCAGGAGCGCAGCGACGTTGCACGTTCGATCCTGGCGGCGATCCAGAACACCAAATATTTCAAGGTCACCGAACTGCCGCGCACCGAGGCCGAACTCGATCAACTGCTCGCTTCGGGCACGGTACTGTTCGGGGTGGAGATCCCGGCGAATTTCGAACGTTCGCTGCGCCGCGGCGACACACCGGCGATGCTAGTTGTGGCCGACGCCACTGACCCGGTTGCCTCCGGGTCTGCGCTCGGCGCGCTCGGCCAACTGGTTCAAACGGCGCTCGCGCACGACCGCGCAATTCCTGCCGGCAGCGCCTTGCCATTCGAGATCCGCACCCATGCCCGCTACAATCCGGCAGGCGTTACCCAGCTCAATATCGTGCCGGGATTGGTTGGCACCATATTGACCATGACCATGTTGATCTTCACGGCGCTCTCGGTGACCCGCGAGATCGAACGCGGGACCATGGAGAACCTTCTCTCGATGCCTATCTCGCCGATCCAGATCATGCTCGGCAAGATCATTCCCTACGTGATGGTCGGTTTTGTGCAGGCGGCATTGATCATCGGTATTGGCGTCGCGTTGTTCGGCGTGCCGATCCTCGGAAGCTTGTGGGCGCTCGCGGCCTTGAGCACCCTGTTTATCGCCACCAATTTGTCGATCGGCTACACGTTTTCGACGGTCGCGCAGAATCAATTGCAGGCGATGCAGATGTCGCTGATGTTCTTCCTGCCGAACATTCTGTTGTCCGGTTTCATGTTTCCCTTTGCCGGCATGCCGAACTGGGCGCAGTGGGTCGGCGAGGCGCTGCCGCTCACGCATTATCTACGCATCGTACGTGCGATCATGCTGAAGGGATCCTCGGTCTTCGATCTGAGCCATGAGGCCATAGCGCTGTTCTTGCTGATGTTGATCGCTATGACGATCGCGGTGACGCGGTTTCGCCGGACGCTGGATTGATCTACCGCAGCAGCTGCGCGGTCATTTCGGTGCCGGTCACTTGCACGCTGCCAAGGTCGCCGGAATTGTAGCGATAGCGTCCGCCTGAAAGCATGGCCTTGAGGGTGAAGCCTTCGCTGTCGATTCCCGCCGGCCACCACGGCAATCCACCGTGGGCGAAAATTCCGTTGCGCCAGATATCGCTGCCGGAAAACAAGATGACGCGCGCAGCTTTATCGTTCGTCCAAATATCGTCAGCCCAAACCCGGCCGGCCGATACGCAGACGCCACCGACAACACAGGCCGCAGCGACAAACGCCGCCGCGCCCCCCGCGACGCATCGAGGCCACCCAGCCCCACAACGGTCCGGCAGTTACACCTATGCAACTTAAGCGGGCGGTCTGGCGATGCTGATGGGGCAAAAGCTGCGCTGATAAGGACCTACACCGTCTGCTTCGCCAGGTGCCGGGGCGAGCTTCCCAGCGTACGGTGGATCATGGCGGAAAAGGCGCTCGGGCTGGCATAGCCTACCGAGATCGCGGTATCCGCCACCGATGCGCCGTCCGACAGGCGGGCCAGACCGTCTATCGCACGCAGGCGCGCCCGCCATTCGGCAAATCCCAGGCCGGTTTCGCTGCGGAAGATGCGGGCAAGTGTGCGCCGGCTGGCGCCGGCCTGCTCCGCCCAGCGGTCGAGGTCGTAATCGATGCTGGAATTGTCCAGCAGCGCGCGCGCCACCCGCAGTGCGCGCTGATCGCGCGGCATCGGCACTTCCAGCCGGCGCTCGCGCAGCCGCGTGAGCTCGGTGAGGATCAGCCGAGCGACAATGCCGCCCCGGCCGCGCTCGGCATAATCGACCGGCTCTTCCAGGAGCGCGAGAATAAGCTCGCGCAAAAGCCCGGAAATCTCAACCAGTACCGGCTGCTTCGGTAACGTCTTGCACGCCGACGGGTCGATATAGACCGTGCGCATTTCGAGGTGGCTGCGCATGGTGACGCTGTGCGGCAGTTGCGGCGGCAGCCACAGCGCGCGGGCCGGCGGCACGATCCAGGCAGCCTCGGCGGTCTCGACCCGCATGATGCCGGTGACCGCGTGCAGCAGCTGACCGCGGCGGTGGATGTGAAGCGGAATGTGCTCGCTGTTGGCCCACGCCTTCGCCATGACCGCGACCGGGCGCGGTGCGTCGTCCATATTGCGACGGTATTCCGGCACGATATCTGCTTTGGCCCGCATGCGACGAAAATCGACCGAACATCGCCAAATGGCAAGGGTTATATACGGCCACCTTCAACGAGAATTCTAACGCATGACCGCCGCAAATACCCCGATTGACGCCGTTTCCGACGAAGCAGCCCGCCGCCGCTCCATCGCCTTCCTCAATTGGGCGCATTTTCTCGACCATTACGTCATGCTGATTTTTCCGACGGTCGTGATCGGCCTGGAGGCAGTCTACGGCAGCAGCTACGGCGATCTGATCGCGCTCTCGACCGCGGCCTTCATCGCTTTCGGCATTTTCGCGCTGCCGGCCGGCTGGCTGGCCGATCATTGGAGCCGCCGCAACATGATGGCGGCGTTTTACTTCATCGGCACGCGGCGTGTCGGCGCCGCGGTCGGCCTGGCGCCGAATTTCGACCGTGCTCGCGATCGCGCTGTTCGCGCTCGGCGTGTTCGCGGCGATCTATCACCCGGTCGGCATGCCGATGCTGATCGAGCGTCAGGCCATCAACGCGGCCACACGATGTCGCTTCAACGGCGTGTGCGGCAATCTCGGCGTGTCGCTCGCCGCCGGCATCACCGCGGCGCTGACGACCTGGATCGGCTGGCGCTGCGGCGTTTCTGGCATCCCCGCGGTGGTCTTCGTCGCGACCGGCATCGTCTATTCTGGCGCTGACGCCGATGACGACCGCCACCATGCCAACACGCCGCAGTCGCAGCCGACGTAACCCTCGACCGTCGCATGATCTTTGCCGTGCTGTTGCGCTGTTCCTGGTGATCGCGCTGTCGTCCGGGCTCGTCTTCAACGCGCTCACCGTCGACGCTGCCGAAGATCGTCGACGACGCGGCTCGGCAGCGACATGCCGCTGGCGATCGGTCGGCATTCTCGCGACCGCGGTGTTTGTATGCGGCGCGGTGGCGCAGCTCTCGGTCGGCCGGCTGGTCGAACGCATCCGCCGCATACTCTGCTTCGCCCGGTGACTCGCTCGGCTATTGTCGGCGATCTTGTGGGCGAACTACGCGACCGGCTGGCCGCTGCTGGTGGCGCTGGCGATTGCGATTGCTGCGATCTACGGGCAGGTCACGCTCAACGACATCATTCTTGGCGCGCTACACCGCCGAGCCTGGCGCGGCCGCGTCTATGCGTTGCGTTATTTCCTCTTGTTCATCAGCGCCGGTCGCTCGGCCGTCGCCGGCTGATCTCGCTGCTGCACAAGACCGGCGGTCGTTCATTCGCTGGTGCTTGGCGTCGAATGCGAATGCATCGCGCTGATGCAGGTCTTGCTGGCGACGCGGGTCGGCCTGGTGGCGGTGCATCATCAGCGTCGGCAAGCGGCGCGGCATCGCCGCCGGGTCGCGTCAACCGGCGGAATTAGCCGGATTTCTTCATACTTCAACCGCTCGATCAGCGCCATGGCGGCGGCCGGCGCGCGCAGCTTGGCTTCGTGGATGAAATACATGAACACGTCGCGCGGTTTTTTGCGCGGCTTCGTCTTGTCGATGCGCGGCAGGTCGGACGGTTCGCCGCCCTTGGCCCAGGTCTTGGCGCGCGCGGCCCAGGCATCGAGCGCCTTCGGCGGATAGCCGGTCTTTAGCTTCTCATTGCCCTTCTGCAAGCGCGCATAGACGAAGTCGCCCGTGATATCGGCGATCTCCGTATAGGTGTCGTGCTCGGCGTAGACGGCTGGAATGGAAAATTTGCGCAGCAACGCGATGAAAGCCGGCGTCTTGAAGCTGTCGTTGCGCACTTCGACCACGTGGCGCAGCGAGCGGCCGCCGAATTTCTGCGGCAACAGTTCGAGGAAGCCGCCGAAATCGGCCTCGTCGAATTTCTTGTGCGGCGCGAACTGCCAGAGCAGGGGACCCAACTTACCGCCCAGTTCGGTAATGCCGGAATCGAGAAAGCGATTGATCGAGTCGCCCGCTTCGGCCAGCACGCGGCGATTGACGGCGTAGCGCGGACCCTTGAGCGAGAACACGAAATCGTCCGGCACTTCCGAGGCCCATTTGCGGAAGGTCTTGGGCGTTTGCGTGCTGTAGAACGTGCCGTTGACCTCGATCGAGGTCAGGTGCTCGCCGGCAAACTTAAGCTCGCGCGCGTGCGGCAGGCCCTTCGGATAAAATACGCCGCGCCACGGCTCATAGGTCCAGCCGCCGATTCCGCTGTAAATCTTTCCTAACGTCTTCGTCATGATGCCGTCACACTGCCGGATTATGTAAGCGCCAAGTGGTGATGGGATCGCGTTTGTACAGGTCCCTCACCCGCGGCCACGATGAGGTTAGGCGACGGCGGATGTAAGCGCGCCTCTCATTTGTGGTCGTTTTCATTTTGGCCACTCGCGCATCCGCGCCACCCGAAAATCGACCTCCTTCGAGACGCGCTCTTCGAGCGCTCCTCAGGATGAGGCGGAAGAAAAGGCCCGGGATTTCTCCCGGGCCTTTGCATTTTTGCGGTCGAGCGAGTGAAGGACTAGAAGTCCATCCCGCCGCCGCCCATGCCGCCCATTCCGCCGCCCGGCATGCCGCCGCCGGCACCCTTCTTCTGCGGAATTTCGGCAACCATCGCTTCGGTGGTGATCAAGAGACCGGCAACCGATGCCGCGCCCTGGATCGCCGAACGCACGACCTTGGCCGGATCGATCACGCCCTTGGCTGACGAGATTGCCGTACTCGCCGGCCTGCGCGTCGAAGCCCCAGTTGTACTGATCCTTCTCGAGGATCTTGCCGACGATGACCGAGCCGTCTTCACCGGCATTGGTCGCGATCTGACGCGCCGGAGCCTGGATCGCCTTGCGGACGATGTCGACGCCGAGCTTCTGGTCTTCGTTGGCAGTCTTGACCCGCTTGAGGGCTTCGGTGGCGCGCAACAGCGCGACGCCGCCGCCCGGCAGAATGCCTTCCTCGACCGCGGCGCGGGTGGCATGCATCGCGTCGTCGACGCGATCCTTGCGCTCCTTCACCTCGATCTCGGTGGCGCCGCCGACGCGGATCACCGCAACGCCGCCCGCCAACTTGGCGAGACGTTCCTGCAGCTTCTCCTTGTCGTAGTCCGAGGTGGTTTCCTCGATCTGCGCCTTGATCTGCGCCACCCGCGCCTCGATGTCGGCCTTCTTGCCGGCGCCGTTGACGATGGTGGTGTTTTCCTTGTCGATCATCACCTTCTTGGTGCGGCCCAGCATCTGGATGGTGACGTTCTCGAGCTTGATGCCGAGATCTTCCGAGATCGCCTGGCCGCCGGTCAGGACCGCGATGTCCTGCAGCATGGCCTTGCGGCGATCGCCGAAGCCCGGCGCCTTGACGGCGGCAACCTTGAGGCCGCCGCGCAGCTTGTTGACGACGAGAGTGGCAAGCGCTTCGCCTTCGACGTCTTCAGCCACGATCAGCAGCGGCTTGCCGGACTGCACCACCGCTTCGAGCAGCGGCAGCAGTTCCTGCAATCCCGACAGCTTCTTTTCGTAGATCAGGATGTAGGGGTCTTCCATCTCAACGCGCATCTTGTCGGCGTTGGTGATGAAGTAGGGCGAGATGTAGCCGCGATCGAACTGCATGCCCTCGACGATGTCGAGTTCGGTCTCGAGGCACTTGGCCTCTTCGACCGTGATCACGCCTTCATTGCCGACCTTCTGCATGGCCTTGGCGAGGAAGTCGCCGATTTCGCGATCGCCGTTGGCGGAGATGGTGCCGACCTGGGCGATCTCTTCGTTCGACGTGACCTTCTTGGAGTTGGCCTTGAGATGCTCGACGACGGCTTCGACCGCGAGGTCGATGCCGCGCTTGAGGTCCATCGGGTTCATGCCGGCGGCAACCGACTTGGAGCCTTCGCGCACGATCGCCGCGGCCAGAACGGTCGCGGTGGTGGTGCCGTCGCCGGCCTGATCGGACGTCCGCGATGCGACTTCGCGCACCATCTGTGCGCCCATGTTCTCGAACTTGTCTTCGAGCTCGATTTCCTTGGCGACCGTCACACCGTCCTTGGTGATGCGCGGAGCGCCGAACGATTTGTCGAGCACGACGTTGCGGCCCTTCGGGCCGAGCGTAACCTTCACCGCGTTGGCGAGGATGTCGACGCCGCGCAGCATGCGGTCGCGCGCATCGACGGCGAATTTGACGTCTTTAGCAGCCATTGTTCAGATTCCTTGGGTTTGATGTCGGCTAAGCGCTTAGGCGGCTTTCCGCTTCGCGGTAGCGCCACCTTCGATGACGCCCATGATGTCGGACTTTCCTTCATGATCAGGAGATCCTGACCGTCGATCTTCACTTCGGTGCCCGACCATTTGCCGAACAGCACGGTGTCGCCGACCTTGAGATCGATCGGGATCAGTTTGCCGGCTTCGTCGCGGCCACCGGGGCCGACGGCGACGATTTCGCCCTGCGAGGGCTTCTCCTTGGCGGTGTCGGGAATGATGATGCCACCGGCGGTCTTCTCCTCTGCATCGATGCGCTTGACGACGACGCGATCGTGAAGCGGGCGGAACTTCATGGCAGTCCTCCTAAATTATTGAATGGGCTAGTGTTTTTGGTAGCTCGGCGTGGCCTTCTGCCAACACCTGAACAGGCAGGTGGGGGCAGAGTTTTCGCCCGCAAGGGGCGTCGGCAAATTTATTAGCACTCATTGCCGTCGAGTGCCAATAGCGCCTGAAAATACAGCCGTATCAATGGTTAACCGGCGTGCGATTGGAACGGGCTTTGCATTGTTCACGCTGTCCGCCGCGGCGGGCGTGAGGCCCGCCGCCAGATGCTGTTTGGAAGGATTGGCTGTTAGCAGGCTGCTGTGGTTGCTGCTATCGCCTTGATTTTAAACAGTTTGTTTACCTTTTCGGCTTGCAATGGCTAGTGCCGGAAATGGAAACTTGTGTCCGACTCGGAATGGAGGGCGCGATGGTTTCGCAAAGCTCGGTATCGAACGGCTCGGTGTCTGAAGACTTCCGCAAACAGGTCGAGGGCTTTGGCCTGACGACCGCACACATCCTGTACCGGCGTCCCGATCATCAATGGCTGCTGCAGTCCTACGTCTGGCAGGCCTACGACCTTTTCCCGAAATTCCCCGAGCTGCAGAAGTTTCTGGAGTTCTGGCAGGAGAAGCTGGAAGGCCCGCTGCACTCCGTGCAGGTCGCGCATTGCAAGCTGATCAAGCCGGCCGAGCTGAAGGCGATCAACGGCGAGTTCCGGCTGCATTGAGACTTTTGTCCTGCCCGCGAAGGCGGGCATCCAGTAATCACTGCGCCGCTTGCGTTTAGACAGTGGTTAGCCAACGCGCCGCCGCCCGTACCTTTAGCGGCGCCGGGTACGCCGTCGTCCTTTCTTCCCCCTCGGGGGGATGGAGCACCGATCGGCGCATCCATTGCTTCATGTGCGCGCACAGTCGCCGGTGCGCGGCGCCTCTCGGCGCTCCATCGCGGCGTCTTCCGTAAACGGGGGATTACGCTTATGGCCCGCATCCACTTCGATTTCGGCACGCTCACGCTCGAGGCCGAACTGCTCGACACGCCGACGGCCAAGGCCATCGCCGCGGCGCTGCCGCTTGCGTCGTCGGTTTTGACCTGGGGCGAGGAGGTCTATTTCGACGTGCCGGTCGAGATGGCGCGCGAGGCCGACGCGCGCGCCGTGATCGTGCCGGGCGAGATCGCCTATTGGCCGCAAGGCCCGGCCATTGCCATCGGCTTTGGCCGCACGCCGATCTCCAAGGGCAACGAATGCCGGCTGGCGAGCCCGTGCAACGTGTTCGCCAAGGCAATCGGCAACGTGAAGACACTCGGCAAGGTGAAGACGGGCGACGAAGGTCGCGGTGACGGTGGTCAAGTGACTCAGCGGCGGCTAGCGCGAGGACGCGACTGGCGGCGCACCATCGAGACCGTGAGATCCCAGGCATTGCGGATGTTGACGATCAATAACGTCAGCAACGCGCCGGCGAGCACGAGCGAGCGCGTATTCGTGCTCCGCAAGGATCATCGCCGCGGCGGCCAGCAGGGCGGCATAACAGATCGCCGGCAACAGACCATAGGCCAGGTGGTCCTCGACATATTTTGTCCAGCCGTGCCGTAGCAGTTCGACTACGGTGAAGAGCGAGACCGCACCGCCAATCGCAGCGCAGCCACCGACCAGCGCCGCGAAAATAACCGGTTTATGCGCGGGAAAGAGACCAACAGCCGAGATAAAGAAAACGGCGGTAAAATGCACCACCACCGGACTGTAAAAGGCGCGCGTGACAGCCGTCCGCTTGTCGGTCAGAACTCCGGCGCCGAGCGATATCGCCACGAACAAAAGCGCGACCAGCGTTGCGCCAGCGGTGCCGACGAGGACGAAGAATTCGTGCCAGCGTTCCAGTTCCATTAACCGCGTCCGACGAACGGCATCTTGTTGGCCATCACCGTCATGAACAGCACGTTGGTGTCGAGCGGCAGGCTCGCCATGTAGACGACGGCATTGCCGACATGCTCGGCATCCATGCGCGGCTCGACCTTCTTGGTGAGATCGGCTTGCAGCACGCCGTCGCCCTGCACCATGCGGTCGGTCAGCGGCGTCGCCGCGTTGCCGATGTCGATCTGTCCGCAGCAGATGTCGTAGGCGCGGCAGTCGAGCGCGGTGGATTTGGTCAGACCGGTGACCGCGTGCTTGGTCGAGGTATAGGCGACCGAGAACGGGCGCGGCGCGTGCGCGGAGATCGAGCCGTTGTTGACGATGCGGCCGCCGCGCGGGTTTTGGTCCTTCATGATCTTGATGGCTTCCTGCGTGCACAGGAACATGCCGGTGAAATTGGTCGCCACGACGTTTTGCCAGGTCTCAAAGGGCAGATCCTCGAGCGGCACCGGCGGGGCGCCAATGCCGGCATTGTTGAACAGCAGATCGAGCCGCCCGAAGCTCGATTTCACGGTGGCAAACAGCGTCAGGATCGACTCGCGCTTCGACACGTCGGTCGCCACCGCCAGCGCCTGCGAGCCCGCGGCGTTTACTTCGCCGGCGACCTTGTCGAGCATTTCCTTGCGGCGGCCGGCCAGCACCAGGCTGTAGCCGGCCTTGGCCAGTGCAATCGCCACCGCCCGGCCCACTCCCGTTCCGGCCCCGGTCACCAGCGCAATCTTTGCGGACGCAGACATCGGCTTTCCTTCCCTGAGCGATAATCGTTGCGACCGCCATATCACAAAAGCGTCCGCGCGCCATCTCAGGCCGCGCGGCACTGGGTATCGTCAGGGAAGCGGCGGGACGTCAGCCCGCGAGCGCTTCGGGGACGTCGATCGGATGGAAGGGGCCGGGCGATTGCAGGCGCTCGGTGATCGCTTCGGCCGGAACGGCCTTGCCGAAGCGGTAGCCCTGCATGAAGTGCACGCCGGCCGCGCGCAGGAACAGTTGCTGATCGGCGGTCTCGACGCCCTCGGCGGTCACCTGCATGCCAAGACCGCGGCCGAGGCTCACCACCGCGTGCACGATGGCCGCGGCATCGGCCGCTTTTTCGATTGAGAGCACGAAGCTGCGATCGATCTTGAGCTTGTCGAAGGGCAGGCGGCGCAGATACAGCAGGCTCGAATAGCCGGTGCCGAAATCGTCCAGCGCCAGTCGCACGCCCAGCGCTTTCAGCCGCAACATGCTGGCTTCCGCGGTATCCACATTGCCGAGCAGCACGCTCTCGGTAAGTTCGAGCTCGAGCCGGGCCGGGTCGAATTGGGTCTCCGCCAAGGTGCGCTCCACCACCCCGACGAAGTCGCTGCGGCGGAATTGCAGCGGCGAGACGTTGACCGCCACACTCAGGTTCGGCCAGGCCTTGCCGTCGAGACAGGCGCGCCGCAGCACCCAGGCGCCGAGCTCGATGATCAGGCCGCTGTGCTCGGCAACGGCGATGAATTCGCTCGGCGGAACTTCGCCGCGGGTGGGGTGCGTCCAGCGGCAGAGCGCTTCGACCCCGACCACGATTTCGCCGCTCTTGTTGACGATCGGCTGATAATGCAGTTTCAAGTGATCGTTCTCGATCGCTTCGCGCAGGTCGGCTTCGAGCAATTTTCGGCTCGACAGGTCGGCGTCCATCGCCGCGTCGTAGATGCAGGCGCGGTTGCGGCCCTCGTTCTTGGCGCGGTAGAGCGCCATGTCGGCGTAGCGCAAGATGTCTGTGGCGCCCGCGCAGTTGCAATCGATCACCGCTATGCCGATCGAGGCCCCGATCACGATGTTCTGTCCGCCGATCGAGTAGGGCGCGCAGATCGCCGCGATGATGCGTTGCGCCATGGCCATCATCTTGTCGCTGTCATCGCCGATCGAGGAAATCACCGCGAACTCGTCGCCGCCGAGCCGCGCTACCAGATCGTCGCCGCGCAAAGTACGTGACAGCCGTAGCGTTACGTTGCGGATCAGCTCGTCGCCGACGTGATGGCCGAGCGTGTCATTGACATCCTTGAAATGGTCGAGATCGATATAGAGCACCGCTGCCGGCGCGCTGCCGTCACGCACTTCCTCGATGACCGCCTCCAGCCGCTCGCCGAAGAAAATGCGGTTGGGCAGGCCGCAGAGCGGATCGTGCATGGCGAGATGCCGCAGCCTGGTTTCGCCGGCGGCGATCGCCACCGCGGTGCGGCGCATGTAGCGCAGCACGAACGCCCCCAGCAGCGCGAAGCCGGCAAGCGCCACCGCGACGAAAGGCACCACGCTGTGGACGATCTCGGCGCCGGGCTGTTTCGGCGTCCAGGCGAAGCGCGCGATGTTAGCGCCATTCGGGGCGTCGATCGCGTAGGTGACGTCGTCATCGGCGATCTGCTCTTGGTCAAGTCGCCGGAGGTTCGACAGTTGCAGTTGGGCGGCCAAGCGCCCGAGCACCTCGCGGTCGATGAATTTGACTGACACGACGATCGGCGCCGAAGTGTCGCGCGCGGGCGCGACACCCTCGGGCGATGCGACGGCGACGGCGGCAATGATCGCGGGCCGCCCAAGCAGGCGACCGATCAACGCGGCTTGCGGCTGGGCGCCGCCTAGCGGCAGACTTTCAAGCGTGAGATTGATCGCGTCAGGCATTCCTGGAGCGCGTCCGCGCATGAAGCCGAGCACCGCGGCCAGATCGGCGGGCGCGGATTCAAACCGGGCGGTCTCGGACAGGCGGCGACCAGGATGTGAATATATCGGAGTGTCGTTGCCGTCGAAGACGAAGACGTAATCGTGATCAAAATATTTGTCGAGCCACAGGCCGACGTTCTGCTTCGCCCAATCCGGATCGAACTTGACTCGGATATTGTTGATCGCAGTTTCCGAGGCGGCGACGCTTTCGACAACACGCAGCACCCGCGCGCCATAATTCGCCAACGCACCCGCGACCATCCGCTTTTCATGCTCGACGGCGACAACGTCTGCGCGCTGCGCGGAAGAGAGCACCGCGACGACAATGCAAATGATGGCAACGGCAACGATGACGCCGATCGGGACGACGACGCTCAAGCGCGCGCGATCCCAACTGGTGTACTGCCGCTCGACGTGCGGGCGAACCACGGCCGGCAATGTCGGTGTCCCTTAAAACGCCGTATCCATTGAAGTTTTCGGGACGGAAACTAGGCAAGAAAGCTTGCAATTGGCTTTCCTTTTGCCTGTCGAGCCGGTGGTATTCCCGGGGAATTGGCAAATCGCTTGGCGCTGTTAACCGAAAGTAAAAGTGCGGGCTGCGGAACCTGCAACCAAGGGCACGGTCCCGCAAACGCCGAGATTTCAAGGCGGGCTGCGGTAGGGCGGGCGCGGAATGGCGATATGGGCGGCGCGCAGCGCTCCCGACCAGCGTTCGCGCAGGTCTTGGAAATAGGGCTCACCCGGCTCGATGCGGTAATTTACCTCGGAATTGTAGGTATCCCGGCGCACCACCAGGAGATCGATCGGCAGTCCGACCCCGAGGTTCGACCGCATGGTGGAATCCATCGAGATCAGGCCGATCTTGAGCCCGTCATACAGGTCGGTGTCGTAGCTGATGGCGCGGTCGAGCACCGGCTTGCCATATTTATGCTCACCGATCTGTAAATAGGGCGTGTCGGTGGTGCATTCGATGAAGTTCCCGGCCGAATAGATCATGAACAGGCGCAGCCGGCCGCCCTTGATCTGGCCGCCGAACAGGAAGGCGACGTCGTGATCGATATCGGCTTCCTCCAGCGCCTGACCTTCGGCGTTCTGGATATCGCGGATGGTGCGCCCGATGCGCTGCGCGGCCTTGAACATGGTCGGCGCATTCATCAAGGTCTCGCGCTCGCCGGTCTCCGGGTTATCGATGCCTTCGGTGAGGATGCTGCGCACCGACTGGCTCAACGACAGATTACCGGAGGAGGCGAGCGCCATTATGCGCTCGCCCGGCTGCGTGTAGACATGCAGCTTGCGAAAGGTCGAGACGTTGTCGAGGCCGGCATTGGTGCGCGTATCCGCGATCATGACCAATCCGTCGCGCACCAGAACTCCGCAGCAATATGTCATGTGATCCGACTTGTTATTGGGTGACGTTTGCCGCGATTTTCTTCGCGACCGTTTCCGTGATGCCGCACGGTTATAGCGAGGGGCGCCCATGTCCGGCAATGTCATGCGCCCCCTAGTTTTGCGACTGCTGGCGCGCCTGCTCGACCAGCACGGCCACTTTCAAAGTTTCGCCGCTGCCGCCATAGCGCGTGCCGCGCACCGGCGCGGCGCCGAGATAGTCCAGTCCCGCCGCGACCCGCACATGGGCCTCGGTGGTGGCAATGCCATTGGTCGGATCGAATCCGACCCAGCCGAGGTTTTCGACGTGCGCTTCAGCCCAGGCGTGGCCGGCGTCCTGCGCAGTGATGCCGTCGGCGCGATAGAAATGCCCGCCGATGTAGCGCGCCGGGATTCCGAGCTGGCGCGCCGCGGCAATGAAGATATGGGTGAGATCCTGGCAGACGCCGCGACGCAGGGTAAAGGCTTCCGCGGCGGTGGTGGCAGTCTGGGTCGGACTGGTGTCGAAGGTGATCTCGTCGTTGAGGCCGGTCAGCAGCGCGTGCAGCAGCGTCAGCGAGTCGCCTTTGGCCGCGCCGGCGCGTGTGCTTTCGGCGAATTCGACGATGCCGGCGTCGGGCAAAGTGAGCGCGGTTTCGCGCAGGAAAAACGCCGGGGGAAATCGCTCGACCGCGCCGCTCACCACGCCATGCGAGTCATGTGTGTCGACCTCGCCTTCGACCGTTATCGCCAATTCGTCGAACGGGCCCTCGGCCGTGAACGAATGGGTGATGTTGCCGAAGGCGTCGTCGTGCAGGTACAACTGGCAATCCTCCGAAAGCTCGATGCGCCAGTTGACGACATATTGTCCGTCGTCATTGCGCGGCGTGAGCCGCAATATCTGCGTCACGCCGGTCGGCGGCGTATCGTAGCGGTAGGTGGTTGCGTGAGAAATGCGAATCCGCATGGTGGACTTGTTCTAGCAGAGACCGGCTTCCGGGTGCGGCCATGCCGTCATACCAGGAATTGCTCGGTGATGGCGGCACCGAGAAGATTGTTCTCGGTGATGAATTCGCTGATGTATTCGTGCAGGCCGCGTTGGAAGATGCCGTCCATGCGGCTGTTCTGAAGCCTGGTGCGGATCCCGCGTGCCTGGCGCTGGGCCGGGCCCTGCCGACCATAGGCACCGGCGATGTGGTCGAGATTGCGCACCATCTCTTCGTAGCAGGCGGCGAGCGAGCGCGGCATCTCATCGCGCAAGATCAGCAGATCTCCGACCAGCCAGGGTTTCAAGCTTTCGCGATACACCCAGTGATAGGCGGTGAGCGCGGAGACCGAGCGCAGGATTGCCGCCCACTGGAAATAATCCAGCGGCCCGCCCACGCGCTCGTTATCGGGAAGCAACAGGTGATATTTGACGTCGAGAATGCGCGCGGTGTTGTCGGCGCGTTCCATATAGACGCCGAGCCGCGAGAACCAGTAGGCGTCATTGCGCAACATGGTGCGGTAGGCCGAGCCGTCGTAGCGCAGCGAGGACTCCTGCACCCAGCGCAGGAAGCGGGAGAATTCCTCGCGCGAGGTTGGCCCATTGCCGTAGCGCTTGAGCTCGAGCCAGGTGCCGTTGATGGCGTCCCACATCTCCATGGTGAGCGCGGTGCGAACGCTACGCGCATTGCTGCGCGCCATCTCGAAGCAACTGCGGATCGAGGATGAATTGGCGGTGGAGAAGGCCAGGAAGTCGGTGACGTTTTCCTCGTTGGCCTCCTCGTAGAGCTTGAAGAAGGCGGTGGCGCAGCCGGCAGTCAGTACGGCCGATTCCCATTCATTGCTGGTGCCGACATAGGCGAGCGGCAACGCCGACAGCCGCTGGGTGGCGTCGAGAATGCGCGCGAGGTATTCGGCGCGCTCCACGTAGCGCGAGAGCCAGAAGAGATTATCGGCGGTGCGCGATAGCATGCGTTACTTCACTTGCCTCATCAAATCACTCATCCGTCCAGCACCCAGGTGTCCTTGGTGCCGCCGCCCTGGCTGGAATTGACGACCAGCGAACCGGATTTCAGTGCGACGCGCGTGAGCCCGCCCGGCACGATGCGCACCTGGTCGCGTCCGCTCAGGACGAACGGCCGGAGGTCGACGTGGCGCGGAGCCACGCCTTCCTCGACGCAAGTCGGGCAGGTCGACAGTGCCAGAGTCGGCTGGGCGATGAAATTCTTCGGCGCGCTCTTGAGCTTGGCGCGGAATTGCTCGATCGCCACCTTGCTTGCGGTCGGGCCAATCAGCATGCCGTAGCCGCCGGAGCCGTGCACTTCCTTCACCACCAGTTCGCTCAAATGGTCGAGTACATAGGCGAGGTGTTCGGGCTCGCGGCAGCGCCAGGTCGGAACGTTCTTGAGGATCGGCTCCTCGCCGAGATAGAACTTCACGATCGCCGGCATGAAACTGTAGACCGCCTTGTCGTCGGCGATGCCGGTGCCGACGGCGTTGGCAAGCGTCACGTTGCCGGCCTGGTAGGCCGACATCAGTCCGGGCACGCCGAGCGCTGAGTCGGGGCGGAAGGTGAGCGGGTCGAGGTAATCGTCGTCGATGCGGCGGTAGATCACGTCCACGCGGCGCGGGCCTTGCGTGGTGCGCATGTGCACGATCTCGTTCTTGACGAAAAGGTCGCGGCCTTCCACCAGCTCGACGCCGAGCTTGTCGGCCAGGAACGAATGCTCGTAATAGGCCGAATTGTAGACGCCGGGTGTGAGCAGCACGACGTTGGGATCGCGCGCGGTCGACAATGGCGCCACCGATTTGAGCGTGGCGAGCAGTTCGTCCGGATAGTTCTCAACCGGCGCGATGCGGTGGCGCGAGAACAATTCCGGGAACAGCCGCATCATGATCTCGCGGTTCTCCAGCATGTAGGAGACGCCGGAGGGCGTGCGCGCGTTGTCTTCCAGCACATAGAAAGTGCCGGCGTCTACCCGCACCACGTCGATACCGGCAACGTGTACGTAGATGTCGTGCGGCACGCGTTGCCCGCTCATCTCGGGGCGGAAAGCGGGATTGCGGAACACCAGGTCGTCCGGCACTACGCCGGCACGCAGGATTTCGCGCTCGCCGTAGACGTCCTTGATGAACATGTTGAGCGCTTTGACGCGCTGCGTGAGGCCGCTCGCCAACAGCCGCCATTCTTCGCCGGATATGATGCGCGGGATGACGTCGAAAGGGATCAGCCGCTCCTGCGCGTCGGCCTCGCCATAGACTGCAAAGGTGATGCCGATGCGGCGGAAAATAAGCTCGGCTTCCCGCCGCCGATAATCGAGCACGTCGGGTGGCACTTCCGCGAGCCAGCGCGACAACTCGCCATAGGCCGGCCGCACGCCGCCGTCGTGGTCCTTCATCTCATCGAAGGCGGCAACCATCGCGAAACCCCCAGCAGACGCCTTACAAACCGTAGTCGACCGTGTTCCGTTCCCGCCCGGATGGCGGGTCCCCTCGAGCTAGATCGGTGCAAGCTTCAGGCCAAGAGAAGGCGAGCAAAGCCGGGGGTAAGCGCGCCTGTTTACGCGCCCCCGGCCAGGTACTTGAGGTAGAATGCTGCCTATTTATTGGGCGGAGGGGAAGCTACAACCCCCCCCGCCGGGATGGCCTTACGGTAACTTGAGAGACCGGCAGGGCCGGGCTAGGTCTTCTGCCGGACGTTGGAAGGGCTTGATCATCATGCCGAGTGCGTCGCCCGAGATCGTCACCGCCGCCATTCTTGTCATCGGCGATGAGATTCTTTCCGGCCGCACCAAGGACAAGAACATCGGCTTTATCGCCGACTACCTCACCGCCATCGGCATCGACCTGAAAGAAGTGCGCGTGGTCTCCGACGACGAGACGGCAATCGTCGAGGCGCTCAACGCGCTGCGCCGCAAGTACACTTACGTCTTCACCACCGGCGGGATCGGGCCGACGCACGACGATATCACCGCGGATTGCGTGGCCAAGGCATTCGAGGTGCCGATCGATTACGATCCGCGCGCGGTCGCCATCCTGCAGGAGCGCATGGCCAAGATGGGCAGCGAGATGAACGAGGCGCGCATGCGCATGACGCGCATCCCGAAGGGCGCCGATCTGGTGCTCAACAAGGTGTCAGGCGCGCCCGGATTCTGGATTGAAAACGTAATCGTGATGGCGGGCGTGCCCTCGATCATGCAGGCCATGCTCGACGAGGCGGCGCCGAAATTGAAAACCGGCGCCAAGCTTTTGTCGCTGACGATTCGCGCCGACGCCAAGGAGGGCGATGTCGGCACTGAATTGGGCCAGGTCGCCAGGGCGCACCCGGAAGTCATCATCGGCAGCTATCCGTTTTTCGACGAAAAGCTCGGACCCAATACCAATATCGTGGTGCGCTCGCGCGATGCCGACAAGCTCGCGCAGGCGAAGTCCGCGGTCGAAGGCATGCTCGACAAGGTGAAGGCGCAGCTCGCGCAATAGCAGATGCAAAAGCCGCAAGCCGACAGCGCGCCCCGCCCGGACAAAATCTTCCCCGTCTCCTGGGACCAATTCCACCGCGACGCGCGCGCACTGGCCTGGCGTCTGCACGAGGCCGGCCCGTTCGAGGCCATCGTCTGCATCACCCGCGGCGGCCTGGTGCCGGCGGCGATCGTGGCGCGCGAATTGAACGTGCGGATGATCGAGACGGTGTGCGTGGCGAGCTACCACGACTACAAGAACCAGGGCGATCTCAAGGTGCTCAAGGGCATCGCGCCGGAGATAACCTCAATGCGCGCGAAAGGGCAGGGCGTGCTGATCGTCGACGATCTGGTCGACACCGGCAAGACCGCCCGCGTGGTGCGCGAGCTGCTTCCCTCCGCGCATTTCGCCACCGTCTATGCCAAGCCGATGGGGCGGCCGCAAGTCGACACCTTTATCACCGAGGTGTCGCAGGACACGTGGATCTATTTCCCGTGGGACACGGGGCTCGCGTTCGTGCCGCCGATCAGGGAAGGCGGGGATTGAGGGCGTGACGTAAGTTAGAAAAATATCGGGAGGAGAGACCATGCTGAGCAGACGTAATTTTCTCGCTACCGCGTCGGCGGCGGCTATGGCCGGTATGGTGCAGCCGTCGGCAGCGGATTATGCCGACCACGCCATCCGCATCCTGGTCGGCTACGCGGCGGGCGGCGGCGTCGATATCTCGGCCCGGCTGCTCAGCGAGCCTCTGAAGACAGCGCTCGGCCAGACCGTGATCGTCGAGGACCGGCCGGGCGCCAGCGCGATGATCGCCAGCAATGCCGTCGCCAAGGCCGCGCCCGATGGCTACACGCTGCTCGCCGCCGCCTCCGGCGAAGTCGCGATCAACCAGCATCTGTTCGGCGACAAGATGTCGTACGATCCCGCGCGCGAACTCACGCCGCTCGCCCTTATCGGCATTGTTCCCTGCGTGATCGTCGTGAACACGGCGACGCCCGTGCACAATCCGAAGGAATTGATTGCCTACGCCAAGGTCAATCCCGGCAAGCTGAGCTTCTCGTCCTCGGGCGTCGGCAATCCACAGCATCTGGCCGGCGAATTGATGAACAGCATGGCTGGCACCAATGTGCTGCACGTGCCGTATCGCGGCTCGGCGCCGGCGGTCACTGACGTCGCGACCGGGTCGGTCACCATGAGTTTTTCGAGTCTAGCCGCCGCGCTTTCGCTCATTCAAGGCGGGCAGTTGCGCGCGGTCGCCGTCACCTCCAGGGAGAGGATGCCGCAATTGCCGGATGTTCCGCCGCTGCGCGAAGGCTCGCCCGGGCTTGCCGATTACGAGTTGCTCAACTGGTTCGGCATGTTCATCACCGCCGGCACGCCGGCCCCGATCGTCGAGCGGCTCAACGGCATCATCAACGCGGCGCTCAAGGACCCTGCGATCGCCGACAAGCTCTTGGTGCAGGGCATCGTGCCCAAGCCGATGACCGCCGCGCAATACAAGGCCTTCGTCCGGTCGGAGACCGACAAGTTCGGCAAGGTGGTACAGGCCGCCAATATTAAGCCGAGCAACTGACCACCGTTTCAGCTAATATGCGCCCAAACCGCCGGGAGGAAACCGATGAACGTCAAGCCGAATACCAAAGACGCGAAGCCGGTCGAGGATTTGCTGTCGCGCGTCGTGCGCACCAAGGACATGCCGTGGCAGAAAATGCGTTTCCCCGGCTGCGAAATGAAGACTTTGCTGTTCGATCCCAAAAGCGGGCTCGCGACCATGCTGATACGGATGGAGCCGGGAGCGGTACTGCCCGACCACGAGCACGTCCTGATCGAGCAGACTTACGTGCTGGAAGGTTCGCTGGTCGACAAGGAAGGTCCCGACGCCGGCACCGAGGTCGGCCCCGGCGAATTCGTCTGGCGCCCCGCCGGCAGCCGGCACACGGCCTGGAGCCCGAAGGGCGGCATGTTCATCGCCATGTTCCAGATTCCCAACAAGTTCTTCGAGAAGGACGGCCGCGTGGTCGACGCCAGCGGCAAGGAATGGGATCCGGCCTGGAGCCACTTATTACCGGCATAGTTTAAGACGCCGCCGCGTGGACCTGCCGCCGCGCGCCGGCGGTGGGTGAAGGCTACGCGGACGTGGCGGAATGGTAGACGCAAGGGACTTAAAATCCCTTGGGAGTAATCCCGTCCCGGTTCGAGTCCGGGCGTCCGCACCAAGACAAAACGACTACAGGATCACGCAGGGATGACCGATAGCGGAAGATTCCGATGCTTGGCCGCAGGCGCGCTGCTGGCGGCCTCGCTGGCCGGCTGCACGGCACCGGGCGGCGGGCCGGACGACGCGCTAGCGCACTTTACGATGGCGCCGGACAAATTCATTCTCTATGGCTGCAAAGAGCTTGGCATCCGGGCCAAGGCCGTCGTCGATCGCCAAAAGGAACTCGAGCGGCTGATGGCCAAGGCCGGCGACAGCGCCGGACGGCCGGCTGGTGAGCAGTCTCGCCTACCGGCCCGAATACATCCAGTTGCAAGGCGAAATGAACGAAATCCGCGCCGCCATCGTCAGCAAGAATTGCAAATTCGTGGCCGGCGTGGATACTCCAGGCGGCAAGGCGAGCGAGGGCGCCATTCGTTGACACTGCCGGTATCGTAGCGGCTCACCAAAGGGGGCATGGCCATGGGTTTGCTTATCAGTCTTCTGATTACGTTTCTCGTCATCATATTGGTGCTTTATCTCGTCAACATGCTGCCGATCGACGGCCGGGCCAAGCAGATCGTCCGCATCATCGTCATCATCATCGGCGTGTTGTCGCTGCTGAAATATTTGGCGATCTACTGAAATAAAACCGCGACCAGCGAGCCGTCGGCGAGGCCGACCGCGATTGCCGGCGGCCCTTTGGCACCCGCGACCAATGCGATATTGGTGACCGCCTTGGCCGGCAACGCCACGCCCGCGATCTCATGCGGCGGGGGCGCAAACGCGATGATGCGAAGCCGGCTGCGGTCGAGCGAGGGCACGGCGAGATCCGCTATGCCGTCGCCGTCGAAGTCGGCGGCCGCGCTCATATTCAAGGCGCGCGTGCCCGCGATGTGATTGGCGGCGTCGGGAAATTCGTCCAGTTTGCGCAATTTGCCTTTGCGCCAGCTCCATAATTCAAGAACGCCCAAGGCATGCGGCATGCGCACCAGCGCGATGTCGGTTTTGCCGTCGCCATCGAAATCGGCGATACCGGCCGGGTTTAGCCAGCGATGCGGCCCGCCGAGCGCCGGCGTTTCGGCGACGATCTCGTAGCGGCCCTTGCGCTCGGCAATGATGGCCAAAGCGGAGCCACGCTTGAGATAAGACTTCACCACAATGATTTCGTCATGCCCGTCGCCTTCAAGATCGACGAGACGAGGCTCCAGGTCCTCGAATACCGCGTCGTCGTCGAGCTGCACGGTATGGCGCGCGCCGTCGCGGGTCTCGATCACCAGGCTACCTGCCTCGATGGCGTCGCCCAGAATGCCGTGGTCATAGCGCTTGGTCGGATCGGACAGCCAGGCGCGCGCGATGTCGCGCGTGCCGCTGACGATGCGTGAGCCAGGCAGCGCGCCATCCGGACGCTTAGGGGCCGGTGGTATCTCGGCGTAATTGAGACTTACTTTGCCGTCGGCGAGTACGAGCCGATACCACAGCCCGCCGGCGTTGACTTGCGGCTTGCCCTCGATCGTCTCGATCGCCGTCACCCGGGCGGGCGTATCGACACGTTGCACGCGCCACTCGCCGGCATGCGCGGCGCTGGCCCATACCCATGCGGACAGAGCGAGGCAAGCGGTCAGGGCGCAACGCATGAATGTCCTTAAAGCTTCACGCGGCGCAGCCGCAATGCGTTGCCAACGACGCTGACGGAGGAAAGTGCCATTGCCGCCGCGGCGATGATCGGCGACAGCAGCAGCCCGAAGGCGGGATAGAGCACGCCGGCGGCGATCGGGACGCCGGCGGCGTTGTAGATGAAGGCGAAGAACAAATTCTGCCGGATGTTGCTCATGACCGCGACCGAGAGCGCGCGCGCCTTTACAATGCCGGTGAGATCGCCTTTGAGCAAGGTGATGCCGGCGCTTTCGATCGCAACATCGGACCCGGTGCCCATGGCGATGCCGACTTCGGCAGCGGCCAATGCCGGCGCGTCGTTGACGCCATCGCCGGCCATGGCTACCACGCGGCCCTGCGCGCGTAGTTTTTCGACCACCGCGCTCTTCTGATCGGGCAGCACCTCGGCCTCGACCTCGGCGATGCCGAGGCGCTTGGCGACGGCCTGCGCGGTGGTGCGGTTGTCGCCGGTGAGCATCACCACGCGGATATTCAATGCGGCGAGCGCTTTCAGCGCCTCCGGCGTTGTGGTCTTGACCGGATCGGCAATGGCGATGACGCCGGCGAGCTTGCCATCGATGGCGAGGAAGATGGCGGTGGCGCCGTCGGCGCGCTGACGTTCGGCTTCATCGGCGAGGGGCGCGGCGTCGATCTTGAGTTCGGCCAGGAATTTGGCATTGCCGAGCGCGAGCCGTTTGTCCTCGACGGATGCCGACGACGCCTTTGCCCGCCGGCGAGTTGAAATCGCGCACCGCGCTGAGTGCAAGCTTGCGCTCGGCGGCGGCCGCAACGATAGCCGCCGCTAAAGGATGCTCGCTGCCGCGCTCGACGCTCGCCGCCAGTCGCAACACCTGCGCTTCTTCGAAGCCGGGCGCCGGCGTCACCGCCACCACCTTCGGCTTGCCTTCGGTCAGCGTACCGGTCTTGTCGATGACGAGGGTGTCGATCTTTTCCATGCGCTCGAGCGCCTCGGCATTCTTGATCAGCACGCCGGCCTGCGCGCCACGGCCGACGCCGACCATGATCGACATCGGCGTGGCAAGGCCGAGCGCGCAGGGGCAGGCGATGATCAGCACGCTCACCGCCGCCACCAGGCCAAAGGCGAAACGCGGCTCCGGCCCGAACATGGCCCAGGCCGTGAAGGCGGCGATCGCCACCACGATCACCGCCGGCACGAACCAGCCGGCGACCCGATCGGCCAGCCGCTGGATCGGCGCGCGGCTTCGCTGTGCGGTGGCGACCATCTGCACGATCTGCGACAAAAGCGTGTCGCGGCCGATCCTGTCGGCGCGCATCACAAAGCTGCCGCTCGCGTTGAGCGTGCCGCCGATCACGCGCGCGTCCTTTTCCTTGGTCACCGGCATGGATTCGCCGGTCACCATCGATTCATCGAGCGAGGAGCGGCCCTCCAGCACGATGCCGTCGACCGGCACCTTGTCGCCGGGGCGCACGCGCAAGCGGTCGCCAACTTGCACAACGTCGAGCGAAACTTCTTCGTCGCTGCCGTCATCCTTGACGCGGCGCGCTGTCTTGGGCGCAAGATCGAGCAGCGCGCGGATGGCGCCGGAAGTCGCGGCGCGGGCGCGCAGTTCGAGCACTTGGCCGAGCAGCACCAGCACCGTGATCATGCTGGCCGCTTCGAAATAGGCAGCGACGGCGCCGCCATGCATGCGGAAGTTTTTCGGAAAAATGCCGGGCGCGAGCGTGGCGACGACGCTGTAGACGTAAGCGACGCCGGTGCCCATAGCGATCAGGGTGAACATGTTGAGATTGCGCGTGAGCAGCGATTGTCCGCCGCGCACGAAAAACGGCCAGCCCGCCCACAGAACGACCGGGGTCGCGAAAGCGAATTGGACGTAGTTCGACAGCGTCGCGTCTACCCAGTTGTGCGGGCCCGCGACGTGGCCGCCCATCTCCAGAACCATGACCGGAACGCTAAGCACAAGGCCGATCCAGAACCGGCGCGTCATGTCGGCGAGTTCGGGATTGGGCCCGGCATCGGCGGTGGCAAGTTCGGGCTCGAGCGCCATGCCGCAGATCGGGCAGGCGCCGGGGCCTGCTTGCCGGATCTGCGGGTGCATCGGGCAGGTGTAGATCGCGCCTGCAACGACCGGCTCCGGTTCGCGCGCACCGAGGTATTTCTTGGGATCGGCGATGAACTTGGTTTTGCAGCCGGCCGAGCAGAAATAGTAGCTGTGGCCGTGATGCTCGGCGCGATGCTTGGCGGTGTGCGGATCGACCGTCATGCCACAGACCGGATCGATGACGCCGCCTTGCGCCGGCGCGTCGTGATGTTGGTGATCGGCGGTCACGGTCATGTCGGTTCCGGTCTTGCGCGTAATACCCTAGGGGGGTATATAGACGGCATGGCGAAAGACAGCAAGGCTGCAACGCTCAAGCGCTTGAGCCGCATCGAAGGTCAGGTGCGCGGGTTAGGCCGCATGGTGGCGGGCGACCGCTATTGTATCGATATCGTGACCCAGATCGCTGCGGTGCGCGCCGCGTTGCGGCGCGTGGAAGAGGAAATCCTGCGCGACCATGTCGCCCATTGCGTCGCGCACGCGATCAAGAGCGGCGACAAGGCCGATCAGCGCCGCAAGGTCGCGGAGCTGATGGACGTTATGGGCCGCGCCGGGCGCTAGCGCGTCGAGATCCCGAAAGGCGTATAGAGTGGGCAGGTGCTGAACGCCGCCGTCAGGATCGGCACCAGACCGATCCAGCCGACCCAGCTCCAGCTTGTTCCCGGCGCGATATAACCCAGCGCAAACGCAATCAGCGCGACGCCCAGGACAATGCGCGCGATGCGATCCAGCGTTCCGACATTGGTGGACATGAGTTGCTCCCTTTCGGCCATTGGCCTTCGGCGCAGCCTAGCGGGGCGCAAGGGCGCGACTTTGATCGAGATCAATGGCCTGCGCTGGATGTTCAGCCGAACTTCTTTCGCGCCAAGGCCGCGCCGGCGCCGAGCGCCATGAGTTTGGCGGCAGCGATATCGCGGTGCATGGGCGCCATGCCGCAATTGGTGCAGGCGATGATGCGCTCCTTGGGCACGACCTTCATCACGTCGGTGATCACTTGCGCCACCTGCTCGGGGGTCTCGACCGAGTCGCTCGCCACGTTGATCGCGCCCACCAGCACGTCCTTGCCGTCGAGCAGCGACAGCAATTTCAGCGGCACGCGCGAATTGATGCACTCGAGTGAGACCTGATCTATGCGGCTTTTGGCCAGCGCCGGAAAAATCTTCTCGTATTGCCGCCACTCGTCCCCGAGCGAGTTTTTCCAGTCGACATTGGCCTTGATGCCGTAGCCGTAGCAGATGTGCACGGCGGTGGTGCATTTTAGTCCATCGATCGAGCGATGCAGTGCGTCGATCCCCCAGCCCGGCACTTCGTCCATGAACACGTTGAAGGCCGGCTCGTCGAACTGGATGACGTCGACGCCGTCGGCTTCCAGCGCGCGCGCTTCCTGATTGAGCAGTCCGGCAAAGGCCATCGCCATCTTCACCTTGTCGCCGTAATGCGCATCCGAGATGGTATCGGAAATCGTCATCGGGCCGGGCAGGGTGATCTTTAATTTGCGCTTGGTATGGGCACGGGCGTGGCGCGCTTCCGTCTGATGCACGCGGCCCTTGAGCCGCAGCTCGCCATTCACCACCGGCACCATCGCCTTATAGCGATCGCCGCGAATGCCCATCTCGACCTTGTGCGCGAAATCGATGCCATCGACGAATTCCAGGAAGCCGTGCACGAAATGCTGGCGCGATTGCTCGCCATCGCAGACGATGTCGATGCCGGCATCCTCCTGCAGTTTGATCGCGAGCAAAGTCGCGTCGAGTTTTCCCGCCGCGAGATCCTCGCCCTGCAGCCGCCACTGCGGCCATAGCTTGTTGGGCTCGGCCAGCCAGGACGGCTTCGGCAGACTGCCGGCAATGGTCGTCGGAAAAATCATAATGGCTCGCTCGGCCTGGAGACGATTTCAGGCGCTTGCCAATTATAAATCCAATCGTAGCGCCGCAGCAGCTTTTCTCCGCCTTTGGCGCGCATCACCAGATTGCGCATCAGCGCTTCCGGCCCGGTCCGCCCATAGATGCGGGACTGCCGGCGCGCGGCAAGTTGGGCACGCGCGGTGCGCAGACGGCGGGCGCCTTCGTAGCCGCGCAAGGCATCGGCCGGGTCGTCGAGATACTTTCCCAGCATATTGGCGAGCACCGCGGCATCCTCGATCGCCATGCTGGCGCCTTGCGCGAGAAATGGCAGCATCGGGTGGGCGGCGTCCCCGATCAGGGTTACCGGACCCACGCCGCCGCGGAACGGCGTCTTGCGGTCGTACAGCGCCCACTTCCGCCAGGTATCGGCGAGCGCGATCAACTCGCGCACTTTCTCGGACCAGGAAAAACGCGCGAAATGCCGCAGGACCTCGGCGCGGTCGCCGGCCGCCTGCCAGCCGGTCTCGTTCCATTCGTCGTGCACGATGCCGACGATGTTAATCAGGCGGCCGCTTCGGACCGGGTAGTGCACGAGATGGGCGTCGAGGCCGAGCCACAGATGCACCAGCGGCTCGCGGAATTCCGCCGGCACGGACGTGGCCGGAATCAGTGCGCGCCAGGCGGTGCGATGGCGGAAATGCGGTGGCCGCTGGCGGGCCAGGCGCTGGCCAACGCTCGACCATATTCCGTCGGCGCCGATCAGGGCGACGCCGCGCTCGTCGAAGACTTGCGTGCCGCGGCGGCTGAGCACGCTGACGCCGCGCACATGGGCGGCGAAATCCTCCACCCGCACGCCAAGCTTGATCTCGACATCCTGTTCGGCCTGCGCGACGGAGGCCAACACGGTCTGCAGATCGCCGCGGTGCATCGCCCAGAACGGCGCACCATAGCGCTCTTCGGCGCCGCTCAAGGGCATGCGCACGATCTCGCGGCCCGAGCCGCCGGCCATGACGCGGATCGCCTGCGGCAAGATCGCCGTGCGCTCGATCTGCTGGCGCAGGCCGAGCGCGATCAACACACGGGCGGCATTGGGCGATAGCTGGAGGCCGGCGCCCGCTTCCTCGAGTTTAGCGGCCTGCTCGAGGACGGTGACGCGTAACCCCGAGCGCGCCATAGCCAATGCCGCGGTCAACCCCGCAATGCCGGCGCCGGCGACGATGACGTGACGCGGCGAAGCCAAAGCCCCTTATCCTTCGCTTTGATGATGCCCGGTCGGGGCGGCGCATTGCATGGAAGAAGTCCAAGTCGTGAGATGGTTAGGGCAATTCGTGCACGCTTATCAAACACCCTGGGTGTTGCCCACAATTATTTGACGGCGAGAAGAATTTGGTTGTCCTCGGAGTCAAAGAGCTTTAGCGCGACGTCGCCTTGCACGCGCAGATCGTAGTCGCGAACGATCTGAGCCGCGGTCTTGCCGCCGTCAGCGCGCGATCCCCAAATCCATACTAGGCTAGGGCACGCTCCGCCGGCGGCCACGGGTTGCGTCGACGTGATCTCGGTGTAGGGGAATTTGTATTTTTCGCCGTAATACTGGAAGGCTATGCGATGCGTCCTTGCTTCCTCGGATGGCACCAGGACGAATACTTTTGTTGGTGGGCATTCCGCTGTCGCCTGCGCGATTGCGGCGGCGGTCGGAGTAAAACCACGGCCGGTATAGTCAAGCCAGGTGGTGGCATATATTTGCCAGGCCATGGCAACGATGGCAGCGGCCGCGGGAATCCATTTGGGCGAACCCGCGCCGCCACCCAGCAAGGCAACCGCGACCGTCACCGCTCCAGCGGCTGCCAGCAGATAGCGATCCCAGATCAACGGCATGAGCGCATTCAGGCCGACCATCAAGGTGAAGAACAGCGCCGCCAGCACGAGCAGGGTAAGAATATTGCGCCGTTGCCGCCGCAGCGCCCGATCTTCGATCGGCAAAACAGCCGCAATGATCGCGCAGGCGATGACCGGAACATTGAAAGCGGTGGATTTTTCTACGACAATCACCACGAAATCTATCGCCTGACGAAAGGTTGTCGTGATCCAGCCCATCTGGCCGGACAAGGAAGACGTCGATTGCACGGCGCCGAGGGCCAAGGCGGGCAGGGCCGCGGCAAAACTCACTACCGCCAGTATCAGACTGAGGCGCCAAAGCCTGCGCCACGCCAATGTTGCCAGCAAAGCCAGCGTCAGTATTCCACCGAAGATCGTTGCGAAGTAGTGCAGGTTTACGAACAGCGCCAGGCAAGTGCCCCATGCGGCGATCATGCTGGCCGGGACGGGGCGGCCCTCACCGACGCGTTGCGACAACATCAGCCACAGAATCGAAACGGATATCGATGCCGAATAAAGGAGGAAATACGCCCTCAGCTCGGAGAAATATGAGAAGGACAATGGAGAAGACGCATAGATAGTGGCAATAAGCATGATCTGCGTGGCGTTGATCGTCTTTTGACGATGCGCGTAGGCCAGCACGGCAGCGACAACGACCAAACCGAGGACGTTGAGCGAGCGCAGCACCGGGATGCTGCTTATTCCGATTGTTTGAGCCAGATAGATCAGGCCGTAATGAAATATCGGATGCTGATCCCGAGACATGTTGCCGAGAAATTCATGAACCGTTATTCCCTTCGCGGTCGCCGCCAGCGTCCAGAATTCGTCGTTCCATGGACCCCACGTCAGGGTACTGAGCGCGACCCCGATGCCGAGCGCGACGGCCAGCATCGAAAGACAAAGATTCGCGCGGCTGGAGATGTTCATTGGCATTATCCCCCAGCTGTGAAATCGAACTGGGTGGCCGGTCACCTGGCTAAATAGCGCAAAGTTTGATCAGGCGGCAGCGGTAAGCGGTAGCGCGCATTCCGGCGGGCGCGCGGCGTGCGATTCGAGCTTGCCGTCGAGCCGGTAGAGCGTCGAGCAATAGGGGCAGATGATCTCGTTGGCCTCGCCCATGTCGAGGAACACGTGCGGGTGGTCGTGCGGCGGTGTCGCGCCCACGCACATGAATTCCTTGGCGCCGATCTCGATCACCGGCACACCCGGATCGTTGTGGAAATGGGGGACGACCTGCTCCGCCATGAAAACCTCGTGGGAATGGCCGCCTTTCGGGGCGGGCAATTGCGAGGCGCACCATAGCGAGGCCACCTCGCAATGCCTAGGTGGTCACCAATCGTAAAGCCTGCACCGGCGACGCCCAGGAACCTCGTTGAATCGAAAGCGTTTTCTGTTTGGCAGGCAAACCAGCTTAAGGTCATCCGGAAAGCCTCGATTCGACCGTCATTCTGCGGTTTCTTTCTTTGCTTTAAACGAGCCATGCCATGCGAGATGCGCAAGGATTTGCGCCTGAGGAAAAGCGGCCAAGGACCGTCATGCGCCGTGTGCGTATCGGGCCGGCGGTGCTCGTGGCTGCCGCATTGGCGGCGCTCGCCTGCTACGTGGTGCCGCGCGGCATCGAGGCAAATTCCTTGCTCACCATCGAGGACGATCCCGCGAGTATCGCCGACCGCGCGCTCGACGAGAAATTCAATGCAACCATTGCACAACGCGAGATCGAGACAGCCCTTGCCGCCAAGGATGCCGATCTCGCCGCAAGCTTCGTCGAGCTTTCCGGCGCCCGGCAGATCGCGCTCGATCCCGCGCTGACCAAGAAGGTCGAAGCCGCGGTGGCGGAATCGGCAACCGCGCGGCACGCGGCGGAAAGCTTCGCGCTTGGCCTGGTCACCGGCGAGCCCAACGACATGTCGAGCCTTGCGGGCACCGCGCTCGGCGACCTGTTCGTGTTCGGCGACATTCGCGACGCCGCGCGCGAGGGTGGCCGGATGGCGCTGGGGCAGCCGGCCGACGAACTGGTGCTGGGCTTGGCTTGCGTCGGATTGGCGATCACCGCCGGCACCTATGCTACGCTTGGCACGGCCGCGCCCGCGCGCGTCGGTCTGTCGATGGCGAAGGCCGCGCGCAAGACCGGCCAGCTCGGCGCCGGAATGGCCGCAACCATCGGGCGCCTGATGCGGGGCGTCGTCGACTGGGGCCGGCTCAAGCAGGCCATCATCGGTGCCTCGATTTCCGAACCGGCGCTGGCAATTCACGCCGCGCGCGAGGCCGTCAAGATCGAACGCGCCGGCGGCCTCATGCATCTGGTGCGCGACGTCGGCCGCGTGCAGGCCAAGGCCGGCACGCAAGGCGCGCTCGAAAGTCTGAAGATCGCCGAGACGCCGCGCGAAATGTCGCGCGTGGCGACGCTGGCCGAGAAGGAAGGCGGCAAGACCCGCGCCATCATGAAAGTTGTCGGCCGCGGCGCAATTGCGTTGACCTTCGCGATGTTCGATCTTGGCCTCTGGATTCTGGGAGCGCTGCTGACCGTCTTCTTCTTCGTGTCGTCGCTCAAGAGCGCGACCGAACGCGCGACCCAGCGCTTTATCGATTATCGCAAGCGCCGCCGCGCGCAACGCTATGCGGCGATGACCGTGCGCGGGTAAACTCTTTCCATGGCATCATTCAAGAATGGCGACGTCGAGATCGCTTATCTCGACGAAGGGGAGGGCGAGCCGGTCGTGCTGGTGCACGGCTTTGCCTCCAATAAGGAAATCAACTGGGTTGCGCCCGGATGGGTGACGACGCTGACGCGCGCCGGCCGGCGCGTGATCGCGCTCGATGATCGCGGGCATGGCGCGTCGAGCAAACTCTATGATCCGGCCGCCTATCACAGCGCGGCCATGGCGGAAGATGTGGTCGCGCTGCTCGATCATCTACAAATCGCGCGTGCCGACGTGATGGGTTATTCCATGGGCGCGCGCATCTCCGCCTATGTCGCGGTCGACAGTCCGGCGCGCGTGCGCGCGCTTATCCTCGGCGGGCTCGGCATTCGGCTGGTGGAGGGTGTCGGTTTGCCACAAAGCATTGCCGTCGCGCTTGAGGCGCCGTCGCTTGCCGATGTGACGGACCCGACCGGCCGTGTGTTTCGTGCCTTCGCCGAGCAGACCAAATCCGACTTGAAGGCATTGGCCGCCTGCATTCGCGGCTCGCGCCAGACTTTGAGCCGCGCAGCAGGTCTCCGGCATCGCTACGCCGGTATTGGTGGCGGTGGGCACCAAGGATGACGTCGCCGGTTCGGGTCCTGCGCTGGCCGCGTTGATCCCGGGCGCCCGTGCGCTCGATATCCCGGGCCGCGACCATATGCTGGCGGTCGGCGACAAGGTGTTCAAAGCGGGCGTTCTCGAATTCCTTAACCAACGCGCATGAGCCATGCTTTTGGCGCTTTTTCGGCCCCTCTTGGCTGCTGGGAAAATGTGATAAAAGGCTTAGCTAGGGGTTCGACAGGCAGCCCAAGAGAGTTCAGCCATGGCTCAATATCAGACGAAGGCCTCAAAGGCGCTCGATAAGGTCGATCCGGTCTGGGCGCGCATCCGCAACGAGGCGGAGGACATCACGCGCCGCGAGCCGGAACTCGCAACCTTCATCTTCGAGAACATCCTGCACCATGACACGCTGGAGGCCGCCGTCATCCATCGCGTCAGCGAACGGCTCGGCAATGCCGACGTGTCGGGCGATCTGATCCGCCAGGCCTATGGCGATGCGCTCGACGATCAGCCGGCGCTCGGCGAGGCGTTCCGCGCCGACATCGTCGCCGTGGTCGACCGCGATCCGGCGACCACGCGCTTCCTCGAGCCGGTGCTCTATTACAAAGGCTTCCACGCCATCCAGACGCATCGGCTGGCGCATTGGCTGCTCGGCAAGGGCCGCAAGGATTTCGCGCTCTATCTGCAAAGCCGCTCGTCGGCGGTGTTCCAGTGCGACATCAATCCGGCGGCGAAAATCGGGCGCGGCATTTTCCTCGATCACGCCACCGGACTGGTGGTCGGCGAGACCGCGGTGATCGAAGACGACGTTTCGATCCTGCATGACGTGACGCTCGGCGGCACCGGCAAGGAGCACGAGGACCGTCATCCAAAGATCCGCCGCGGCGTGATGATCGGCGCCGGCGCCAAGATTCTCGGCAATATCGAAGTCGGCCATTGCGCGCGTATCGCCGCCGGCTCCGTCGTCATCAAGCCGGTGCCGAACAATGTCACGGTCGCCGGCGTGCCGGCCAAGGTGGTCGGCGAAGCCGGCTGCCCCGAGCCCTCGCGCGCCATGGATCAGATGCTTTACGGTATCATGCTCGACGGCTGATTTCGTCGTCGGGTGACGCTTGCGCCCGACGGCGCAATGGGGCAACTAGCGCATGATCCCGAAAAGTGGGAACCGGTTTTCCGATAGGATCATGCGCAAGTATTGCTAGTTTCCAGGATCAAGGAGCGGCCCGGTGGACGTCCAGGAAGTTCGAAAACTCGACGCGTACCTCAAGAAGCTGTTCGGCAGCGCGCAATATCCGCGTGGTGCCGAAGGCTGGCGAAACGGCGGAAGTTTTTGTCGGCGAGGACGATCTCGGCGAATTGATCGTCGACGACGAGGATGGCGACCGTTCGTATAATTTCCGCATGGTCATCCAGGTCGGCAGCGATCCGAGCATTCAGCCGGTGCCGACGCTGAACGCCTATCTGCGGCGCAAGTTCGAAAACGACAAGATTCGCGTCGTGCCGCGTCCGAAGAAAACCGATTCACTGGAAGCCTATCTCGGCGAAGAATTTATCGGCGTGCTGTTTCTGGAAACCGAGCAGGGCCGCAAGTCCTACATTTTCGAAGTGCCGATCCTCGACATCGATCTGGTCGACGCGGGGCTCTGGGCGCGCGTTAGCGCGAACCCGATCCAGATCACGTATTGAGTTTGCATCGGATTCCGGCAGCCTTCGCAATGACGGTCATTGGGATGCAGCCGCGCGAGCAGGCGATCGATGCCGCTCGCGACGCTCTGCCAATCGCTCAGCCAGTCGCGCGGAAAACGGACGGTGATGTCGGCATTGCCGACGCGCCGCTCCAAGAGGCAACTGCCGGAATTGATGACGCCGCGGCGCGCGCAGCGCGCCAGGAAATGCTCCGGCGCCAGCGACTCGAACACCAGCTCCTCGCCCTGATAGGGCGTGTCGTCGCGGAAGCCGCGCAGCGTGAGGCCGGGCGGTCCCGCCGCCGGCTCCGCCACCAGATAGCGCGGATAGATCGTCTGCACGCGTTCGAGCAGCGGCAGCGTGCCGTCGCCGGCCTGAATGGTCACGAACAGCCGCTCATTGGGATCGACCGGCGCGCCGTCGGTGGCTTTCTGCGCCGGATCCGGCGGCACCAGCGACGGCCAGAGATAGGCAAGGTCGATGCGTTGCTGCGTGCCGGGCTGGCGCTGCATCGGCATGCGGATCGCCGCCGGTTCGATATTGAAGGCGACGCCGGCGACGACGATCGGCAGCGACGGCGCATCGAGTGCGACCGGCGCATCCGGCCAGCGCGGCCACAGCACATAGGCCACATAGGCGAGCGCGATGAAGGCCACGCCGCCGAACAGCCGGATCGGCCCGGTGAGCGGGCTTGGGCCTGCATGGCGCCGGCGAGGCGGGCTGGGCAGCCTGCGGCGGCTGGTGCGTGAGATAGGCCATCTTCATTCCTGAAATCGAATCGCGCCCGAGTATGCCACGGCTGGCTCCGCGGCCTTGCGATCCCGCGTTAACCCTTTGTTAAGGATTGCGTGGCGCGGGCCTGCCGGGTTTGCAAAAACATGGCCTCCAGTAATGCGTTGAGGCCGAAATGACGCCGGAATCGTTGCAGATGTTGCTGTCGCTCGCGCTCGGCTTTGCCGTGGCCGGACTGTTGCAGCTCCGCCTATCAGCTCGCCACCAGCCGCCTGCCGAGCTTCAGCCTGCTCTCGACCGGCCCCAGCCCGTCGGCTTTCGCGGCGGTGCCGTTGTTGATGGTGGCCGCGCCATTCCTGATCATGCGCAACACCATTCTCGGCCGCCAGCAGGAAGGCCGCCGCTTCGAGTTCGTGTTCCTGGCCACCTTGATCGCCGGTTTCTGGAGCCTGATGTCGGGCATGGTGCTGGTCATGACCTTGCAGACTTGCACGGCGCTTTTCGCCTAACACCGCTTCCCTCGCAATCGCCGTTCGGGCAAGTTCGCCCGTCCATAATGGAGGCGGGAATGCCGATCTATGAACTCGACGGACAGGCGCCGGAATTTCCCGGCGAGGGCGAATACTGGGTCGCCGAAACCGCGGTGCTGATCGGCCGCGTGCGGCTGAAGCGCGAGGCCAGCGTCTGGTTCGGCGCGGTGCTGCGCGGCGACAACGAATGGATCGAACTCGGCGAGCGCTCGCAGATCCAGGACAATGCCACGCTGCATACCGATCCCGGATTTCCCATGGTCATCGGCTCCAATTGCGTGATCGGCCACAAGGTGATGCTGCACGGCTGCATCGTCGGCGACAATTCGCTGATCGGCATGGGCGCGATCCTGCTCAACGGCGCCAAGATCGGCAAGAATTCGCTGGTCGGCGCCGGCAGCGCTGGTGACCGAGGGCAAAAGCTTTCCGGACAATTCGCTGATCGTGGGCGCGCCGGCGCGCGCGATCCGCACGCTCGACGAAAAAGCGCTCGCGATGATCCGCGGCGGCGCCGACATCTACGTGAAGCGCTGGAAGCAATACGCCAAGGGCTTGAAGCGCATCGGCTAGATTCGATTCCCACTTTTCGGGACCATGCGCGCACCCCCAAAACAGGTGCGGCCGGCCTTGGGGGAGGCCGGCCGCTCGCAAACCCGGTCTGGGGACGGGGAGGGGTGGGGACGTGACCGAGCTTGCGAATTCCTTTCTAAAGTTGGTGCAGCGTTAGCGTGCGGACACCGTGGCCGGCGCACCGCGCGGCTCGCCGAGCGCGACCCAGGTGTTGGGATCGGACTGCGACTGGCGTTTCACGAAGTGGTAGCCGGTCTTGTTCCAGGCCAGGACTTCGGATTCCTGGTTGTCGAGAATGAACTCGCCGCGATTGGTCTTGACCGTGAGCACGGCGTGGCCGTCGCCCTTCTTGTCGCGCACCACGGTGATCAGCAGCGCCTCGCGCGGCCAGCCGGCCTGCATCAGCATGCGCCGCTTGAGCAGCACATAGTCCTCGCAGTCGCCCTGGCCGTCGTCCGGGTAGTTCCAGCGCTCGACCACGCCCCAATGCTCGAGGTCGGTGACCGGCTTGATGTTGTCGTTGACCCAGGCGTTGACCTTGACCATGTCGGCCCAGGCCTTGGGCGTGAGCACGACGTCGCGCGGCATCGACGGCTTGGTCGCGCATTCCGGTTTGTATTCGACGCAGAACTCGACCCAGCCGATCGGCGCGCGCGTCGGCTCGCCGACCGCGACATAGGCCGGCCGGTCGCCCGGCACCATCGTGCCGCCGAGCGAGGCAGTCCGCTCGCCGGCAGCGACCGCGCCCGCCGATACGGCCAGCGCCGCCGCGCAGATGAGGACCAGCGCGCTGCCGGTCCGCAGTGTTTGTTTGAAACGCCAGCCCATTTTGTGGCCCCTTCCCGTCTTGTTGGGACCACATTTCTCATAAAGCTTTTGCAGTGCCGCTAAGTCTAGTCAGCCATTTTGAAGATAACGAAACTAAAGAAAGAGACGAATACAGTATAACTTCAAATATAATTCGATTAAAATCTTAGCGAATACAATTTGTCTAAAATTTTAGACATTAATCGGATCCAGGCAGCAAAGACGGGCCCGCGCGCGGCACCGCGCGCGCGAAATTTACCGTATGGGTTTTGTTGAGAAGGACCGCGGCCATGGCGCGCAAGCGTGGATTTGCCGCCGCTGCCGCGCGCAATTTTAGTGACGGCGTTTACGTCCGGGTGACGCTATTCGCCGGTGACGTTGTCTTCGATGGAATCGGGATGCTGCAGGCGGGTGAATTCGATGGCGAAACCGTCTTCGATATGACGGACCACCCGGCCCGTGGTCTTGCCGATGGTGACGGCAGCGCCGACCGGCGGCCGTAAATTCGGAGCAATCGCGACCGCGGCGCCCGACGCGGACAGGTCGATCACGCGGCAGGTGACATTGGTGCCGTTCGGCAGGATCAGCCGCGCCAGCGGATTCTTCGGCGTAAAGCGGCCGTGACGGCGGTCTTCCGGCAGGTTGAGGATTTGCCGGTTGGCGAGCCAGGTGAGCTGGGCGGCGAGTTTGTCGCGTTTGCGCGAGGTCGCCGAAATCGTCATGGCAAAGCCGTTGTCGAGCAGGCGCGCGATCTTGCCTTCAAGCCGGCCGAGATGATCGACATAGGCGATCACGCGTTCGCCCGGTTCGCCGATGACCGGGGCAACCACGGCCATTCCGCCGGGCGACATGTCGATGACCTGGCAGGGGAATTCGCGCCGGTCAGACAGCATGTAGCGCCCGAGCAGGTTGACCTTGACGCGCTGATGCCGCCGGCGTTCTTCGGCCCGCGGCACGTTTCTTGGCTTAGTCAATGGCAGCGCCATGGCGACTGGCATTTGGGACGCGTTCTCCCGCAGCCAATGACCCTATTGTTCTATCGTTAACGGCGCGTTAGCCGGTCTGCTCTCCGGACGGACGTCTCCCGGCCGCCGCTATAGACCACGAAGCCGTGGCGCAAGCGCACGTTCTCCAGCGACGACGCTGTGAATTGTGCGCTGCCCAGGGTCTCCATCTCCGGTCCGATATGGCGCAGGGTGCCGAGTTCGAGTTCGACCACCGGCTTTTCGCCCAGCCAATAGGGCGGAACGATCGGCGCCAGCACGCCCATCGCGCGAATGCGGGCATGTCCGATATGGGCGAGCGGCAGCAGCAGGATTTCCAGATCGACTTGCGTGCCGTCGGCGGTGCGGCCGGTGACGCCGGCCACCGCGCCTCGCGTTTCGTTGATCACGATCGAGAGCAGATCCTCGATCCGCTCATGGCTCGTCTGCGCTCCACAGCGCGGAAAAGGCTTCGCCCTTGATCTCGCGGCAGAACAGCGCGCAGACGCGGGTGCCGGCAAGGCGGAACCGGAGTTCATCGACGAAATCCGCCGCCAGCATGAAGGTATCGCCGAGCGCATGGCGGATGGCGGCCGGATCGATCTCGGCGCGCTCGGGCGCCGGACGGTTTCCCCGCCGCTCGTTCCAATAACCGTACAGTGCTCGCGTGGAAGCATGTTTCATGGGCGCCACCTGTTCCGTCGCGAGACGGTGCCGGCGTCTCGATGTCCCCGATCGGGACAAAGGCGCCGGCTTTTCGCCGCGACGTCAGTGGTGGAGCAGGGGACGTGCCGGGGGTGGCGTTCGGCACGCACGAATGCGGGTTAGTGTTAAAATCGCAATGGAATTGCAGCGCGCGCCGGATTGCGTATGGTCGCGGCGATCCACACGGGCCAGCCGGTCGTGATTTAGCTCCACGCACCGGCGCCGCAACTCAAAGAGCCTCGGTGAGGCGTGGGGACGTGATACGCGCCGTCAAGGCGCGGCAATGACCCCCGCATCGCGGCTCAGGGAGGGCGAAAGCCCTCCTTTTTCTTTGCTCCCGGCTCAGGCAAAAACTGGCGAAACGCGGCTTGCGGGGAGGCGCCCAAGGGGGGTAACTCAAACCCGCCCCACCGGAATCCTTTTCGTGAAACGCGAACCGCTTTTCAACATCCCCTCCGTCGTCATCGCGGTGCTGGCCTTGCTGGCGTTCGTTCACGTCGTGCGCACCCTGCTGCTCAGCGACGATCAGAACATCGAGTTCCTGCTCAATTTCGCGTTCATCCCGGCGCGCTACGACAGTTCGACCGTGCCGGGTGGGCTGCTGCCGGGCGGGGTCGGCGCGGAGATTTGGACCTTCGTCACCTATTCGTTGATCCATGCCGACTGGATTCACCTCGGCGTCAATGCGGTGTGGCTGCTGCCGTTCGGCAGCGCGGTGGCGCGGCGGTTCGGCGCAGTGCGGTTTCTCGGTTTCTGCACGGTGACCGCGGCGGCGGGCGCGGCGATGCACTTGGCCACGCATGCCGGCGAGCAGTATCCGATGATCGGGGCATCCGCCACGATCTCCGGGCTTGATGGCGGCGGCGATGCGTTTCGTGTTCCAGCGCGGCGGCCCGCTCGGATTTCTGCGCGGTGAAAACGACGATGCCTATCGCGTGCCGGCGATCCCGCTCATCGGCGTGCTGAGCGACGCGCGCGTGCTGCTCTTCCTTGGCGTCTGGTTCGGGTTCAATATTATTTTCGGGCTCGGCTCGGTTTCGATCACCGGCAGCGACCAGACGGTGGCCTGGCAGGCGCATATCGGCGGCTTTCTCGCCGGTTTGCTGTTGTTTTCCTGGTTCGATCCGGCGCCGAATATTCCGCAATTTGATGATACTGCTGCAACGCGGCATTAGCCGTCACGGTGCGCAGCGGTTGAATTGCGCTTGACGGAACTTCGCCCCGGCAGGATCGTTCACCTTGACCCGGATTTGTGGGTCCCTCCCGCTGCCGGGTCCAGGGAGGCTGCCATGAACGTCAAAACAATCTTGGCCGCTAAAGGCGGCGACATCATCGCTATCGAACCGACCGCAAATCTTGCGGCGGCTGCGAAGCTGCTGAGCGCGCATAAAATCGGCGCGGTCGTGATCCGCGGCGCGGGAGGGCGCCTCGCCGGCATCTTGTCGGAGCGCGACATCGTACGCGCCCTCTCCGAACATGGCGCCGATGCGCTCGCGCTTTCGGTCGCACAGGTGATGACGCGCAATGTCGTGACCTGCAGCGAGGACGAAACCATTTCCAGCATCATGGAACGCATGACGGCCGGAAAATTCCGCCACATGCCGGTGGTGACCAAAGGTGAATTGATCGGCCTGGTGTCGATCGGCGATGTGGTAAAACAGCGGGTCGGGGAAATCGAGAGCGAGTCCGAGGCGCTGCGCGACTATATCCGCACGGCGTAATTACTTCGTCGCACCGTTTCCGACGACCTGCTGCGAAAGCCCGGCGATGGCTTCATTCACGCCTTCGAGGGCTTTCTCGGCCGCTTCGGCGCCGATCTCGATGGCTTCGTTGGCGCGATGAAAATCGAACCAGCCGACGCCTCCCAGGCGCGGGCTGATCAGAACGTCGGGCGGGTCGCCGGCAAGCCGCGAGCGGGTGATGCGATCCTGCATCACGTTGAACGCTTCGATCATGACGGTTGGAATTCCCGGCCGGCCGCGTCCGCCGAAAATCTGCCGGCGGAGCGAGCGGTCGCGCGAGAACACCCCGCGCAAGCCGGACAGCTTGGCCTGGCCATTGGCGGCATCGTCGTGCTCGTCGGAGCCGTGGCTGGCGATAATGGTGCCGCGCCCAAACAGATCGGAATTGAGGTTGACCGCGATCACCAGGCGGGCGCCGAGCGCGCGCGCCGCCGACACCGGTACCGGATTGACCAGCGCGCCATCCACCAGCCAGCGGCCGCCGATCAGTTCCGGCGGGAAGATTCCCGGCAGCGCATAAGAAGCGCGCAGGGCGTCGGCCAGCCGTCCGCGCGTCAGCCAGATCTCGTGTCCGGTGTTGAATTCGGTGGCGATCGCGGCAAAGCGGATCGCCAGATCGTCGATGCGGCTGTCGGCGAGCGCCTCTTCCAGCCGTTTGGCGAGGTGGCTGCCGCGAATGAGGCCGGCGCCGGAAAGGCTGATGTCGAGATAGCTGAGCACGCTGCGGACGCTGAGGCTGCGCGCCCAGCCCTCCAGATTGTCGAGCTGTTTGGCTGCATAGCAGCCGCCGACCACAGCGCCGATCGAAGTCCCGACGATGACGTCGGGTACGATCCCGTGTTTGGCCAGCGTGCGCACGACGCCGATATGGGCGAAGCCGCGCGCAGCTCCGCCGCCGAGCGCCAAGCCGATGGTCGGCCGTGTCGTCGCAGGTTCGGCATGCGGATTGGCTTCGGCGGAGCGATCGCCGTTACGCACACGCCCGAATAGACCCTCAAACACCAACGCGAATTCTCCCCTGTTCCCGATCATCAAATCGGGACAGCCCCTCGACAATCGTTTCAATCCAACATGGTGAAAACTGCTGGCGGATTCATGTGACCGAAACGTGACGGGGAGCGTGCGCCTGGGTGATTACATTAAGGTTAAACGCCGAGGCGATCAGGTTGCCGGCCGCGTCATCGAAAATACGCTCTCGACCACCGCATATTGGTCGTAGCCGCAGCGGGCGATCGGCTTCATCGCGGCGGTATCGAGCAGGCCATCGACGATGAAGCGGTCGTCGATGTGCACGCCGATCACCTGGCCGAACACCACATGGCTATCGACTGGCTGGCCGTCGGCGGTCTCCATGGCGACAATCTTGATCAACTTGCATTCGAGCGCGCAAGGCGAGGCGGCCACTCGCGGCGGTTTGACGAGCCGCGAGGGCGCGGCTTGTAGCCCGGCGCGCTGCATCTCGTTGACGCCGTGCGGCAGCGGCGCCGAGGTCGCGTTCATCGCCTCGCGCAGGTCCCAGGTCGCTAGGTTGCAGACGAATTCGCGGGTCTCGGCGATGTTGTTCACCGAATCCTTGCGGCCTTCGCTGGCGAACATGACCAAATTGGAGCGGCTATTGACGCCGTTGAAATAGGAATAGGGCGCGAGATTCACTTCGCCGGCCCGGCTGATCGAAGTGATCCAGCCGATGGGGCGCGGTGCAACGATGGCCTTGAACGGATCGTGCGGCAGCACGCTACGATCTCGCTTGTCTGGCTCGTAGAACATTAGCTGCCCGGACCCGAGTAGCGGGTGACGATCTCCTCGAGTGGCGGCCGGTCGCGATCCTCGGGCGGCTTGGCCGGCCGGCCGATGTGCACGAAGCCGGCCATGCGCTCGTTAGGTGCAAGCCCGAGCGCGTCAAGCACACGCCGGTCATATGAATACCACTCGGTGATCCAGTTCGCGGCATAGCCCATGGCGTGGGCGGCAAACACCAGGCTCATGGCGGAAGCGCCGGCCGAGAGTTCCTGCTCCCATTCCGGAATTTTGACATGCGGCCCGGCGCGGCTGACCACCGCAATCACGAGCGGCGCGCGCGCGAGGCGTTTGCGCTCGAACTCGATCTGCTCGGGCGTGCCGTCGGGACGGTTGGCGCGGAAGGCCTCGGCAATTGCCTGGCCGGCTGTGAGGCGTGCATCGCCTTCGAAAACGATGAAGCGCCATGGCGTGAGCTTGCCGTGGTCTGGCACCCGCGAGGCGATGGTCAGCAGACTGGCGATCTCGGCCTCACTCGGGGCCGGACCGCTCAATTCCATCGGCTTGACCGAGCGGCGGGTCTTGAGCAGCTGCAATGCGTCGGGCATTCCGGACTTCTTTCGTTGGGCTTTGCGACTAGCATAGCGTTCTCAGGGTGACAAACACGCGGCATCGGCTTGAAATCGCCTCGATTTTGGCCGAAAACGACCGCGTCATGAGCAGCGAATTCGCAATTCGAGTCCGGGGCTGGCTATGGCCGGCACTCGCACTCATTGCTGTCAATTTCGGCGCCGCTGTCGCCTGTTCGAACCCTGCATCGGCGCAGTCGCAAAATTCGCTTTTTTCCGCAACACCCATGACGGGAATGTACCCGACTGCGCCGGGCGTGCGCGGCGGCGATCCGTTTGGTCCGCCATCGAGGGGACAGCCGCCGCAGTTGCCGCCGTCGCAGTCGCCGCTGAACACGCCGAATAATTCAGCGCCCGCCACGACTGCCGCGCCGGCGCCTTCGGTGCCGGTCGGCCAAGTCGCGCTCGCGCTCAGTGCGCGTTTCGGCAAGGACGCTCCCGTAATCGGCGGCGGCCTCACGTGGCGTATCTACGCCGCCAAGGCCGATGCGGCCGGAAGTTTCAAGCTGGTCAAGGAGGACAGTTCGCCGTCGCCGACGATCGTGCTGCCGGCCGGCGGCTATATCGTGCATGTCGGCTTTGGACTAGCCACCGCGGTCAAGCCGGTGACCCTGCGCGGATCGACCGTGCGCGAGGATTTCGAGTTGCCGGCGGGCGGCTTGCGCATGGAGGGCCGCGTCGGCGACGCGCGCGTTCCGCCCGGGCAGATTTCATTCGACGTCTACAAGGGCAGCCAGTTCGAGGCCGGCGACACGCGCCGGCCGATCGTCGAGCACGTGATGACCGGCGACGTGGTGGTGGTACCGGAAGGCAACTACTTACATCGTGTCGAACTACGGCGACGCCAATTCGGTGGTGCGCTCCGACATCCGCGTGCAGGCCGGCAAGCTCACCGACATCACCGTCACCCACCGCGCCGCCGCGATCACGCTCAAGCTGGTGAGCGAGAAGGGCGGCGAGGCGCTCGCCAATACCGCCTGGTCGGTGCTCACGCCCGGCGGCGACGTGATCAAGGAATCGATCGGCGCTTTCCCGCGCGTGATTCTGGCCGAAGGCGAATACCGCGCCATCGCCCGCAACGAGGGCAAAGTCTTCGAACGCGAGTTCAAGGTCGTAACCGGCGTCGACGGCGACGTCGAGGTGCTGTCGCGATAGCACGGTCCCGAAAATCGGCTGGCCCGGTTTCGGTCAGATCATGCGCAAAATTCAAATCATGGAACTTTTCGGAAAGTCAGCCGTTGTAACGGGTATGGGGACGCAACTCATTGCGAACGGTGAGGCTATGGATATTTTTGCCAGTCTCGATCCAAAATCGATTGCGCTTCTGCTCGATCGTCGACGGCACGATGATCGACATCGGTCCCTCGCCGTACGAGGTGCATGTTTCGGACGAGCTTGCGGACATCGTTGTCGCGTCTGTTCGAGCAGACCGGTGGCGCGCTCGCGTTGGTCAGCGGCCGCCCGATCGCCGATCTCGACCGGTTGTTCACGCCGCTCAAGCTGCCGGCAATCGGCGGGCACGGCGCCGAGATGCGCGTGCACGGGACCAAATCACCGCTGCGGCGACGTCGCTGTCGCCGGATTTGCGCGCAAAGCTTGCGGAAGCCGCAGCGCTCGAAGCCCGGGATCGTGGTCGAGGACAAAGGCTATTCGCTGGCGCTGCATTACCGCAACGCGCCGCAGCAGGAGGCTTGGTTGCTCCGCCAGATCGCTGCCACATGCGCGGCATTTCCCGGCGAGGCGACCGAAGTGTTGCCGGGCAAATCGATGTTCGAAGTCAAGCGGCCGGGCGTCAACAAAGGCGACGGCGTGCGCCAGTTGATGACGCAGACGCCATTTGCCGGCCGCACGCCGGTATTCATCGGCGACGACGTCACCGATGAATCGGTCTTCGCGGTGATTGCCGGATTTGGGCGGCAAAGGATTTTCGGTCGGCCGGCATTTCGAGGGCTCGCCGGAATGTTCGAATCGCCCGAGCCAGGTGCGCCGCGCATTGCGGCGGCTTGCCGACAAGCGGACAGGCGCAGCGGCCATGACCGATTACGGCCTCGACCTTGCGGTGATCGGCAACGGCCGCACCGCGGCGCTGGTCAACCCGCGCTCGCGCATCGTGTGGTGGTGCCTGCCGCGCTATGACGGCGATCCGGTGTTTTGCCGGCTGCTCGCGGGCGACGAGGAAAAGGGTTTCACCGATGTGGTGCTCGACAAGATGGTCGAGACCCAATCGGACTATGTGCGCAATACCGCCATCGTGGTGACGGAGCTGACCGACAGCAACGGCGGCATCGTGCGCATCACCGATTTCGCGCCGCGCTTCGCAAACTTCGGCCGCACCTTCCGGCCGCCGCAACTGATGCGCATCATCGAGCCGATCGCCGGCATGCCGCGCATCACCATCCGCTTCCGCCCGACGCACCGCTACGGCGTGCCGGTGCACGCGCGCTCGGGCGGCAGCAACCATATCCGCTATCTGGCGCGACGAGGTGCCGGTGCGGCTCACCACCGACGCGCCGCTCTCCTATATCGAGAACGAGGCCTCGTTCGTGCTGACGCGGCCGGTGCACATGGTGTTCGGCACCGACGAGCCGTTCGAGCACGAGCTCGAGACCACCTGCCGCGACTTCCTCGAGCGAACCCGCGACTACTGGCTGGAATGGGTGCGGCGGCTCGCCTTCTCCGTCGACTGGCAGGACGAGATCATCCGCGCCGCCATCACGCTCAAGCTGTGCAATTTCGAGGAGACCGGCGCGATCGTCGCCGCGCTCACCACCTCGATCCCGGAAGGGCCGGGCTCGGGGCGCACCTGGGATTATCGCTATTGCTGGATGCGCGATGCCTTTTTCGTGGTGCGCGCGCTCAATCGCATCGGCGCCACGCGAACGATGGAAGATTTCATCTCCTACATCCTGAGCATCTCGACCGGCCACGCCGATACGCTTGCGGCCGCTCTACGGCATCGTGCATACCGATACGCTCGAGGAGCGAACCGCCGAGTCGCTTGAGCGGCTATGGCGGCGACGGGCCGGTGCGCATCGGCAATGCCGCGGTGCATCAGGACCAGCACGACGTCTATGGCAGCATCATCATGGCGGCGACGCCGATGTTCTTCGACCGCCGGCTGCCGCGCCCGGGCGACGCCGCGCTGTTTCATGTCGATCGAGCCGCTCGGCGAGCAGGCGGCGCAGGCTCGCGCTTCGAGCCGGATGCCGGCATCTGGGAATTTCGCGGCCGCAAGCGCGTGCACACCCATTCGGCCGCGATGTGCTGGGCCGGCTGCCAGCGGCTGGAGGCGATCGCGGAGCATCTCGGGCTCGCCGATCGCGCCCAATATTGGGCGCGCCGCTGCCGACCAGGATCGGCAACGAGGTATTGCAGCGCGCCTGGAATCCGAAGCGCAAGGCGTTTTCCGGACGCGTTCGGCAGCGACGATCTCGACGCCAGCGCGTTGCTGTTGGCCGAACTCGGCCTGATCGCGCCGGACGATCCGCGCTTCGTCTCCACCGTGGAGGCGATCGAGCGTGAACTTCGGCGCGGATTCCACAATGTTATGCGCTATGTCGCCGCCGACGATTTCGGCCTGCCGGAAACGGCATTTTTGATTTGCCGCTTCTGGCTGATCGATGCACTGTGGGCGATCGGGCAGCGCGACGAGGCCCGCGATATGTTCGTCGACGCGCTTAGCTTGCGAAACCGCTACGGGCTGCTGTCGGAAGACGTGCACCCGGTGACCGGCAAGCTGTGGGGCAATTTCCCGCAGACCTATTCGATGTCCGGGCTGATTCTGACCGCGATCAAGTTGTCGCGCAGCTGGGGAGACCGATATTGGCGCGGCTCGTCGTAGTTTCCAATCGCGTCGGCATTCCCGACAGCGGCGCGCGCGCCGGCGGACTCGAAGTGTCAATTCGCCCGGCGCTGCGCAAGCGCGGCGGCGTCTGGTTCGGCTGGAGCGGCAAGGTCGCCGACGAGCGATCCGGGGCCGGCCAAGACGGTCGAGCGCGACAACGTCTCCTACGTCACCATCGATCTGCGAAAGGACGACTACGAGGAATTCTACAACGGCTTTGCCAACCGCGTGCTGTGGCCGATCTTGCATTACCGGCTCGATCTCGCCGAATTCACCCGCCGCGATCTCGGCGGCTATTTCCGCGTCAACGAATTCTTCGCCAGCAATCTGGAGAAGCTGCTGCGGCCCGACGACGTGATCTGGGTGCACGACTATCATCTGATGCCGCTGGCCAAGGCGCTGCGCGAGCGCGGCCACAAGAACAAGATCGGCTTCTTCATCCACATCCCATTCCCGCCGCCGGAAATTCTCACCGCGCTGCCCAATCACGAGCGGCTGATCCCGGCGCTGGGCAATTACGATCTGGTCGGCTTCCAGACCGAGATCGATGCCACCAATTTCTCGCGCTATCTGGCGAACGAATGCGGGCTTGAAGCGCATCGACGCGGACAGCTTCGCGTTCGACAGGCGCAGGCCGTGCGGATCGGCGTGTTCCCGGTCGGCGTCGAGACCGAGGCCTTCGCGCGGCTGGCGCGGCGCGCCATCGAGTCGACATTCGTGCGCGAGCGTGCTGGGCAGCCTGTCCGGCCGCGCCATGATCATCGGCGTCGACCGGCTCGACTACACCAAGGGCATTCCGGAGCGGATGAACGCGTTCGAGCGTTTCCTGACCATATTTCCCGGAATGGCACGGCAACGTCACCTATCTGCAGATCACGCCGCACAGCCGCACCGCACATTCCGGAATATGCCGATATCGGGCGGCTGGTGGGCGAAGCGGTCGGCCGCATCAACGGCAAGTTCGGCGAAGCCTCGTGGACGCCGGTGCGCTACATCAACAAGGCGCATAGCCGCACGGCGCTGGCCGGGCTCTATCGCGCCGCGCGCGCGGCGCTGGTGACGCCGTTGCGCGACGGCATGAACCTGGTGGCCAAGGAATTTGTCGCGGCGCAGAATGCCGGACGATCCGGGCGTGCTGATCCTGTCGCGCTTTGCCGGCGCCGCGCGCGAATGCACCGCCGCGCTGCTGGTCAATCCTTACGATCACGAAGGCGTCGCGATCGCCATCAACCGCGCGCTGTCGATGTCGCTGGAGGAGCGGCGGCAGCGCCATGCGGTGAACTACAAGGCGCTGTTGCAGCAACGATCTCGGCCATTGGGCGGAGCGCTTCCTGCAAACGCTCGAACATCCGACTGCCGCCGCGGCGCAGCCGGTTCCGATCCGCGCCGCGACCGGCCGTTGAGCCGATATTGACATAAGCCACTGCAGACACAGGCCGCACCGCCGTCTATAAGGTCGAACCCGTCCACTCTCCGAGGCCGCCATCCATGAATCGAACGATCGCTGCGCTACTTTCATTGATATTTGCCGTGGTGCTTGCAGACGCGGCGGCGGCGGCCGATGCGGCCCAGGGGCAAACGCTGGCCAAACGCTGGTGCGCGGCCTGCCACATTGTCGCGTCCGACCAGCAAAAGGGCAGCACGCCAAGCGCCGCCATTCTCGGCCATCGCCAAGAAGCCCGGATTCGATGCCGGAAAGCTCGCGCTCTTTCTGCTCGACGCCGCATCCCAAGATGCCGGACATGAATCTGTCGCGCAACGAGGCCGCCGACCTCGCGGCCTATATCGCAAAGCAGGGCAAATAGCCCGGCCGGCCGCTCACGGCGTTCCGCCGATCGGTTTTTGCGCGCCGGGGCCGTATTTATCCAAGCGCCGACAAAGCGTTTTGCAATACGCCGCGAATGCGCTCGGCGGAGCCGGCGTTGATCATGCTGGGGTCGAGATAGAAATCGAGCCCGGTCATGTGTTCGCTGAAGATCTCGATCTTCTGCCCGTCGGCGTCGAGCATGCCCTCGACCGCGTAGGGAATGACCTCGCGGCTGATGCCCTTCATCGTGATCGACGGCAGCGCGTGCGCCTCCACGATATCGCGCACCAGCGCATAGGTTTCGTAGCTGGTCACGATATGTCCGGGCTCGGCGATCGATTGCAGGCGCGCCGCGAGGTTGGCTTCCGCGCCGATGATCGTATAGTCCATGCGGTCGGCGCTGCCGAAGTTTCCGACATTGCAGAAGCCGGTATTGATGCCCATGCGGACGCGGAACGGCTGCTCGACGCCCGCGTTGCGCCATTTCACGTTGAGTTCGGCGAGGCGATGCTGCATGTCGGCGGCCATGCGCAGGCAGGCCTTGGCGTCTTCCGCCTCGCCCTCGGTTTCCGGATCGCCGAAAAAGATCAGCATGGCGTCGCCGACGAATTTGTCGATCGTGCCGCCATGGTAGAGGGCGATGGTCGGACATCTCGGTGAAATATTCGTTGAGCAGCGACGTGATCTGCTCCGGCTGCAGCCGCTCGGTGGTGGCGGTGAAATCCTTGATGTCGGAGAAGAAGATCGTCAGCTTCTTGCGCTCGGTGTGGATGGTGACGTCCTTCTGGCCGCTGAATATGCTCTTGTAGATCTGCGGCGAGAGGTAGCGCGAGATCTTCATCGACAAAGTGGCGAGGAATTCGTTGGCGGTCTCGAGCTCGCTGATTCATGCCCTGGATGGTCGCGGCCTGGCGCCGCTGCACGCCGATGAAGGTGACGCCGGACGCGGCCATGAACACGAAATAGGCCAGCAGATATTTGAACGAGAATATGTTGGTCGCGATCGCCTGGCTGATGGTGATCTCCTGAATGCCGCGGACATCGCCGACCTTCCAGTCCTTCTTCGGGCTTTCGGGATGCGAGTTGTGGCAGCTCACGCAGGCCGGCCCCATGATCACCGGGGCAACCAGGCGGACGCGTTCGGTGAAGGCCGACGCCGACGCGTCGGTCACTATGCTGGTTCGAATTCTCGCGCAGGTCATAGAGCGCACCCGTCTCAAAAACATCGAGCGGATGCGGCGTCCGGTTCTTGAACGGAAAATCCGACACGAAGCGGTAGGAAATGTTTTGCTGCTGCTCGCTGATCACGCGCCCGAGTTCGAGCGAGAGGGTGGCGGGGATCGGGATGGCGCCCGGAATGGTCTCGTAATTGTGCACCACCTGGGTCGATCCCGGCGAGGCCAGCACGCGGCCGACGACATTGCTGGCGTAGTAAGCGCGCACGCTGCTGACCACCGAATTCAGATCCCGCGCCTGACGCAGCAGGTTGGCCTCGGTCAGATTACGCATATCTAGCCAGACGGCGAGTGGCAGCCCGGCCAGCAGCGCGAGCACCAGCAAGACTACCAGGCCGCGCGAACCCGTGGTTTCAGAGCGAACCTTTTCCATCGGCTATCCTTTCCCAGGCGGGGCAAAATCCGGCCGGTTTCTGGTTACGCCAATAAAGCGTTTTGAAGTTTATTACATCGGGCTCGGCCGTTCGACCCCGTTTGGCGCGGGTCACGTTGCACTTGGCGCATGGCGGGATTGCTCACGCCGCCTTCTGCGCCCGCGCCACATCCGGCGGAACTGCTTCCGCTGCGAGCGCATGAAGCGCCTCGTCGAGCGGCATCACCTGCTGGCCTTCGCTGCCCAGACGGCGGATCGAAACCGTGCGGCCGGCCGCTTCGTTTTTCCCGACCACCAGCAAAGCAGGGACCTTGGCGAGCGAGTGCTCGCGCACTTTGTAGTTGATCTTCTCGTTGCGAAGATCGCCTTCGACGCGCAGGCCGGCCTTGCGCGCGGCCGCGATCACCTCGCGGGCATAATCGTCGGCATCGAGCGTGATGGTGGCGACCACGGCCTGCAAAGGCGACAGCCACAGCGGCAAATGGCCGGCATAGTGCTCGATCAGAATGCCGGTGAAGCGCTCGAGCGAGCCGAACATGGCGCGGTGGAGCATCACCGGGGTCACCTTGTTGGAGTGCTCGTCGATGTAGAAGGCGCCAAGCCGCCCCGGCAGATTGAGATCGACCTGCACGGTGCCGCATTGCCATTCGCGCCCGATGCCGTCGCGCAGCACGTATTCGAGCTTGGGCCCGTAGAAGGCGCCTTCGCCTTTGTTGAGCGTCCAGGGCCGGCCGGAGGCCTTCAACGCTTCCATGAGCGCGGCTTCCGCCTTGTCCCAGACCGCATCGTCGCCGATGCGTTTGTCGGGCCGGTCGGAGAATTTGATGCGCACATCGTCGAAGCCGAAATCGGAATAGATCGACAGGATCTGCCCGTTGACCTTGAGCACTTCCTCGGCGATCTGGCTTTCCATGATGAAGATGTGCGCGTCGTCCTGCGTGAAGGCGCGCACGCGCAGCAGTCCGTGCAAGGCGCCCGAGGGCTCGAAGCGATGCACCTTGCCGAACTCGGCGATCTTCAACGGCAGGTCGCGATACGATTTGAGGCCGTTCTTGAAGATCTGAACGTGGCCCGGGCAGTTCATCGGCTTGATTGCATAGACGCGCTCGTCCTCCTCGCGCTTGGCGGTGAGAAACATCATGTCGTTGTAGGTCGGGATGTGGCCGGTGGTGACCCACAGTTCGCGGTCCATCAGCTGCGGCGAGTTCACTTCGACGAAGCCTGCCTCCTGTTGGCGGCGGCGGATGTAGTTCTCCAGCGCCTGGAACAGCGTCCAGCCCTTGGCGTGCCAGAACACCGAGCCGGGCGCCTCCTCCTGGAAATGGAACAGGTCCATCTCGCGGCCGACGCGGCGGTGGTCGCGCTTCTCGGCTTCCTCGAGCTGCTTGAGGTAAGCGTCGAGTTCTTCCTGCTTGGCAAAGGCGGTGCCGTAGATGCGCGTGAGCATCGGGTTCTTGCTATCGCCGCGCCAATAGGCGCCCGCCACTTTCATCAGCTTGAAGGCGCTTCCGATCTTGCCCGTGGATGTCATGTGCGGGCCGCGGCACAGATCGAACCACTCGCCTTGCTTGTAGATCTTCAGCGACTGGTCGGCTGGGATGGCGTCGATCAGCTCGACCTTGAAATTCTCGCCCTTGTCGCGGAAGACTTGTCTGGCCTGCTCGCGCGACCACACTTCCTTGGTGAATGGATTGTCGCGCGCGATGATCTCCTTCATCTTCTTCTCGATGACGGGAAGGTCTTCCAGCGTGAACGGCTGATTGCGGAAGAAGTCGTAATAAAACCCGTTCTCGATCACCGGGCCGATGGTCACCTGCGTGCCCGGCCACAGCGATTGCACGGCTTCCGCCAGCACATGCGCGGTGTCGTGGCGGATCAGTTCGAGCGCGCGCGGGTCGTCGCGGTTGAGGAATTCAATTTTTGAATCTTGCTCGATCGGATCGGCGAGATCGGTCACCGTCCCGTCGAGCGCCATCGCCACGGTGCGTTTGGCGAGCGAAGGCGAAATACCCTTGGCAATATCGAGCCCGATGGTGCCTTGCGGATAGTCCCGGCGTGCGCCGTCGGGAAAGGTCAGCGCGACCATTAGCGTCTCCTGTTGCTCACTCGCTGCCTACGAATGCAGGTAAGCGGAATCGGGGCTGATATAGCAGGGGAATTCGATGATGCAATATTATTTGTCCGCCTCTTCTTGAATGGCCACTGAAAAGGCCGCAATTTAGGGTTGAACACCGGGGCGGTGTTTTCCTCTTTGGTCAAGTTGAGGGACGGAAAGTGTGATCAAAGGTCTCCCGGCAGTTGCCTTGGAGTCGTGCTCGGTGCGGCCGTGCCATCGAGCGCCCAAACGCCCTCCAAGACCGCCGTGCCCTAGGATTTGCAAGAGAGGCTGAAACAATTAGATAAATCGCCGCTGACGTTTTTTGTAGCGCGCGGCGAGGGCTACGACACCTGGATCGCGGTCGAGGGACAATTCGATCTCGGCTCGGCCGAGCGGTTTCGCCAGTTTATCGCGCGTCACGCCAAGCCGAAACGTCACCGACCGGAGATTCCTGGTGTCGACAGCAGGCTTGCAGACCGCTATCGATCGCGTGATGGAACACTGCGTCAGCATTGATTGGACCGAGCCATGAAGCCTCTCATGCCCATGCTCAAGTCCGCGCTGTTGGCGCTGACCGCATTATTCTCTGCAACCGCCCCGGTGGCCGCCAACGACACCGGCGAGTGGAAAGTCGAGGGCGAGTTGGTCGGCAAGAAAGACAAGGTGGCCGAAGACCTCAGCGGCATTGCCTGCGCAACCGACAGCGGATTTCCGCGCACCTGTCTGCTCATCGACGATGAGCAGCAGTCGGCGCAAGTCGTGATCCTGACCGACGGCGCGATCACGGCCGGCGCGCTGATCCCGCTGATCGACGACAAATTTGACGGCAAACCGGTCGAGCTGGACGGCGAGGGCGTCGCCTTTGCCGATAGTTTTTTCTACGTGATCGGCTCGCATGGGCGGCCGCGCCACGACAAGGACGCGCCCGATCAGGCCAAGGAAATCGCCCGTGTCGCCGCCGGGCTCGCGGCCGCCAGCAAGCTGGTCCGGCTCAAATTCAATTCCGCGTCCGGCGCGATCGCGCCCGAACCCAACGTGCCGCCGTCGCTCGCGCTTTCCCGGCTGATCGAGGCCGAAGCGCTGTTTGCGCCATCCACCGGCAAGGAACTGGAAGACGGCGGCGTCACGATCGAGGGTGTCGCGGTCGTAGGCCAGCGGCTGTTCGCAGGCTTCCGCGGGCCGGTCATCGACGACAAGAGCGCCGTCATCCTTTCGGCTGCGCTCGGTCATTTTTTCGAAGGGCAGACGGCCGACGCGAAACTGCATTTGTTGCCGCTCGGCGCCGGTCGCGGCGTGCGCGATCTTGCAGTCTTCGACAAGGGCATCCTGGTTCTTGCCGGGCCGATGCGGGACATCGGCGGCACCTATTCGGTCTATTGGTGGGACGGCGTCGGCAACAACGCAAAACTTCTGATGGATCTGCCCAATTTCGTCAGCGACAAAGGCAAGCAGTGGAAGCCCGAGGCACTGATGCCGCTCGATCGCGACGCCACTAGCGTGCGTGTCCTTGTGCTGCTGGACAGCGCCAAGCAAGGAAAGCCGCGCGCGCTTCGCATCCCCTATCCGTGAATTGGATGCGACGCGATTTCATTCGTCCCCCGCCATCTTCCATAGCGCCAGGGTAGCCACCAACGCGCGCCGGGCGGCAGAACCGCCGGCACGAAGTCGAGCCCATGCGTGCCCCAGGGCTGGCAGCGGAGGATGCGCGCGAGTGCCATCCATCCCCCCGCCCACAATCCGAAGCGGCCAATCGCTTCGTCGGCATATTCCGAGCAACTCGGCAGGTGCCGGCAGCGCGGGCCGATCAGCGGCGACAGCGTTGCGCGATAAAGCGCCACCAAGGCGCGCCCAGCCTGACGAGGTAGCCGACCGAATCCATAAGGTGTCGCTTGCTGGTTGCCGATTTCCTGCATCAAAAGTCCAAAAGTTCCATCGCGCGGAACTTGCCCACGGATTGGTCAAAATGGCTAGGCGTAGCGACCTTTTTACACTAGACCCGAATCTCTACGCTCATTAAAAATGACAATAGAATGTCGGGGGTATCAAGCCGTCAGCTCGGCCAGACGTGGGCAACCACGCAAACAAACAAGAGCTCGGCGGCAATGAGGGGGAAGAATGGGTCGCTCCCTTGCGATGGCCGTCGCGCTGGCTTTGACAGCGCCGTGTTTGGTATTGCCCGCGCATTCGCGCGCGTCCGATCGGACGCTGCCGATGCGCTTCGAGTTGCGCCTGCAAGGACCGGCTGAAGCCTGCGGTGCCAACTGCGGCGTCTTGATCACGGCGAGCGGCGCCATCGTTCCGGACACCCCGCGCGACTTCAAACTGTTCGCGCAAGGCCGCGATCTTTCCAACGCCACCGTGGTGCTCGATTCCGACGGCGGCTCGGTGCTTGGCGCCATCGCGCTCGGGCGCGAAATCCGCCGGCTGGCGCTCACCACCACCGTCGGCCGCGCAGTCGACCTCGCGGCGGCGGAGAATGAAAAGCCGCGCGCGGTCGTCTCGCCGAACGCCGATTGCGAGTTGATGTGCGTCTTCGTGTTGCTCGGCGGCGTGCGCCGCATTGTGCCGCCGGAAGCGCGCGTGATGGTGCATCAAATCTGGCTCGGCGATCGCCGCGACGATCCGACCGCGGCGAGCTATTCGGCCGAGGACCTTGTCGTCGTCCAGCGCGATATCGGGCGGCTCGCGCAATATACCGCCGACATGGGCGCCTCCAACGATCTGCTCGACCTCGCGCTACGCATTCCGCCGTGGGAGCCGATGCATTCCATGACGCGCGAGGAAATGAGCCGCACGCGGCTCGCGACCAACGAGCCGGGCCAATCGCCGGCCGCGACCGTCGCCGCTTCGCCGACGCCGGTGGTGACGCCACAGCCGGCTCCGCGCATTACCAACGGGCTGCGCGCGACCGAGATCAACGCGCGGCGCTGGGCCATGGTCGATCGCGCCGGAACGGCAGTGCTGGCCCGGCACCATCCCCTCACCGTCGAAGGCGAGGACATCGGCAGCTTCGATCTGCTGGTGGCCTGCGGCGCGCCCGGCAGCGGCAACTATGACCTGAGCTATGTCGAGCGGCGTCATGCCGGCGATCGTACCCCGATGCCCGCGAAGCTGAGCACCGTCATGCTGCGGGCGGCGAACAGCTCGACGCAGCTCAAGGTGATCTCTTCTGAGCGCCGCACAGACGCGGACGAACTCATCAGCTACGCCGCGGCGACTGTTCCGGCATCGCTGATCGGCACCTTCGCGGGCGCCGGCACGCATTCGATGGTGATTGAGACTGCGAGCGAAAAGGTGACCACCGTCATCCGCTTCGGCAATACTGGCGCGCAGCAGAACTTGCCGCAGCTTGCCACCGGCTGCAGCAAGCCGATAGGCGACCGTGCCGAGTTGCCGGTGAAGAAGGCCGCCGGCTTGGCAGTGGCGCAGTAATTATTTCGCCGCCTGCTTCGTCTTGGCCTCGATCTGGTCGACGGCCTGCACCACCGCGTCGAAGGTGAGCATGGTCGAGGCGTGCCGCGCCTTGTAGTCGCGTACCGGCTCGAGCACCGCGACATCGGCCCATTTGCCGGAAGGCGGTGGGCCATTCTCCTTGAGCATCTTGCGCACGGTCTCGCGCAGTTCGCGCAATTCGGCCGGGCTCGAGCCGACCACGTGGCGGGCCATGATCGAGGACGATGCCTGGCCGAGCGCGCAGGCCTTAACGTCATGGGCGAAATCGGTGACCACCGGGCCGCCCATCTTGAGGTCGACGGTGACCGTGGAACCGCACAACTTGGAATGGGCGGTGGCGGTGGCGTCCGGCTCAGCCAAGCGCCCCAGGCGGGGGATATTGCCCGCCAGGTCGAGGATTTTGGCGTTGTAAACCTCGTTAAGCATTGAAGTTTTACCGGTTGTCCCGCGCGGCGGATTGCTTACGTCCTGCAAACGAATATATAGGGGTGGACCCTGCGGCGCGAGAAGGGGTTCTCGTGCGGGACATGGCGTTAACTGCCATGCCAAATGGGAATGCGGCGTCAGTCCGACGCGGCCACCCCGGTGACACTCCCGGTTCTGCTCTTCCATAGAGCGAGCGCCGGTCGAACGGAGAGACCGCAATGGATGCCAAGTCGACAATCGTAAAGCCGTGGCCGAAGCAGGGCCTGTCCGAGCATGTACGCGCGGCGCCGCAGCCGACTGAGCCGCGGCCCACGCGCGAGCAGGCGGAAGCCGCCGTGCGCACGCTGATCGCCTATGCCGGCGATAATCCCGACCGCGAAGGCCTTTTGGAAACGCCCAAGCGCGTGATCGGCGCCTATGAGGAAATCTTTCAGGGCTATCGCGAATGCCCGGTGGACGTGCTCGACCGCACCTTCAGCGAGACCGCGGGCTACGACGACTTCGTGCTGGTCAAGGACATCGGCTTCAATTCGCATTGCGAGCATCACATGATGCCGTTCTACGGCAAGGCGCATATCGCCTATATGCCGACCGAGCGGGTAGTGGGCCTGTCGAAGCTGGCGCGCTTGCTCGACGTCTATGCGCGGCGTTTGCAGACGCAGGAGCATCTCACCTCGCAGGTGGCGACCGCGATCGACGAGATCCTGAAACCGCGCGGCGTCGCGGTGATGATCGAGGCCGAACATATGTGCATGTCGCTGCGCGGGGTGGCCAAGCCCGGCGCTTTGACCGTGACCACGCATTTTACCGGCGCGTTCCGCGAAGACGCCAACGAGCAGGTGCGTTTCATGACCATGCTGCGCGGCGGCCAAAGGTAAGTTCCCCCTAACCTCGCCGCAGGTACAGGCGGGCTCCCTCTCCCCAGCGGGGAGAGGTGAAGTGGAGGCTGCGGCAACGCCGCGGTGGCTATTATGGCAAACAAATCGGACATCGAAGAAGGCTTAGGCTTCACCCCCAAGTTCGACGCCGACGGGCTGATTACCGCGGTCGCCACCGACGCGAAGTCTGGCGAGTTGCTGATGGTCGCGCACATGAATGCCGAGGCGGTCGCCAAGACCATCGCAAGCGGCGAGGCTTGGTACTACAGCCGCTCGCGCAAGAAGCTTTGGAGAAAGGGCGAGACTTCCGGCCACGTTCAGCGCGTCATCGAATTGCGCGTCGATTGCGATCAGGATGCGCTCTGGCTCAAGGTCGAGCAGGAGGGTCTCGGCGCTTGCCACACCGGACGGCGCTCGTGCTTCTATCGCGCGGTGCCGCTCGGCAATACCAGCAGCGTGACGCTGGAATTTCGCGACGGCGAGAAGACGTTCGATCCGGCCAAGGTCTACAAGTAACCGTCATGCCCCGCGAAAGCGGGGTCCAGTAATCGCAAGCTCATAAATCGAAACGTATGTGTTTACTGGATCATCCGCTTTCGCGGATGATGAGCGAGACTATTTCACGCGTCGCCAACAACCTCTGCGCCCTTATCAGATGCGGGCGGTCGAACATCTTGCCGTCGATGCCGACGGCGCCGGCGCCGGGCTGCGCGGCAAAGGCCGCGATCACCGCCTTGGCTTTCGCGATCTGCTCCGGCGTCGGCGTGAACACCTCGTTGATCACCGGGACCTGCGCCGGGTGGATGGCCAAGCGTCCGGTGAAGCCGTCGCGGCGGGCGTCCTGCGTATCGCGCCGCAGACCCTCCGAATTGCGGAAATCGACATAGACAGTCTCGATCGCCGGCAGCTTCGCCGCCGCCGCGCCGTAGAGGCAAATATTGCGCGCCAGCCGATAGGGCTCGGTGAGCAGGCCCTGTTCGTCGCGGTTGGCTTCGGCGCCGAGCTCGGCGGATAGGTCCTCCGGCCCCCAGGTCATGCCGATCAGCCGCGCGCTGGCGTCGCGATAGCTGCCGGCGGCGAACAGTCCGGCGGCCGATCTCCACGGCCTGCGCCAGAATCTTGATCGAGCCTTCCGGCAATCCGGCAATGGCCTCGCGTGCGGTAAGCTTGGCGTCGAGATGGATGACGCTTGCGCCGCCTTCCGCCTTGGGAAACACGATGGCGTCGGGCTTGCCGGCGACGATCGCATCGAGATCGGCATCGGTCATGCCGGTGTCGAGCCCGTTGATGCGCACCAGCAGGCGAGGGCGCTGTTTGGCCGCGCCGGCACTTTTCAGAAAATCCAACGCCGCGGCGCGCGCCTTTTCCTTGCCCTCGGGCGCGATCGAATCCTCAAGATCGATGATCACGGCATCGGCGCCGCTGGCCATCGCCTTGTCGAGCTTGGACCCGCCGTCGGCGGGGACGAAGAGAAGCGACCGCATCATTTGGGCCGCATCTTGATGAAGGCGTTGCGGTGGCATTCGGCCACCAGCGTGCCGTCCTGCTTGAAGGCCTTGTGATGGAATTCGACGATGCCGGCGCCCGGCCGCGATTTCGATGTCGCGTTTGCTCACCACCTCGGTGGTGCAGTTGACGGTGTCGCCCTCGAACAGCGGATTGGGGAATTTCACGTCGGTCATGCCGAGATTGGCGATTGTCGTGCCGACCGTCATGTCGGACACCTGGATGCCGATCATCAGCCCGAGCGTGAACAGCGAGTTCATCAGCGGCTGGCCCCATTCGGTCTCGGTCTCGCAGAAGTGGCGGTCGATGTGCAGCGGCTGCGGGTTGAGCGTCATGTTGGAGAACAACATGTTGTCCATCTGCGTGACGGTGCGGGTGTAGCGGTGCTCGTACAGCTTGCCGACCTCGAAATCCTCGAAATAAAGCCCGCCGCGCTTGTGCCGCTGGATCGTGTCCGTCATCGCCTGTCTCCGAAAAGGTCGCGTGGGGCAGGAGCCTGCTACCGGTATTTACGGTTCATTTACCATAATTATTCATGGTCGGCAGCGCCCCGCCGAGGCCGGCGCGTTGCTTCAGTCCCATAGCAGCCGAGTTCTTCGCAAGGCGCAACCCGATGGCCGTCAATTCCGTCGCACCCAATGCTGGCGCCGCAGATCACCGGTGCGATCCGCCAGGCCGCGCGTTCGACCGGCATCAGCTTCGAATACCTGCTCACCACCGCGCATATCGAATCCAACCTCAACCCGGCGGCGCAGGCCACGACCTCGTCGGCCAAGGGTCTCTATCAGTTCATCGATCAGACCTGGCTCGGCACGATGAAGACGGACGGACCCGCGCTTGGGCTTGGCAAATATGCCGACGCCATCTCGCGCTCGCCGGACGGGCGCTTCGAGGTGGCCGATCCGACCATGCGCACGGCCATCATGCGGCTGCGCAGCGATCCGGCCGCGAGCGCGATGATGGCGGGAGCCTTCACCCGCGCCAACGCCGCCCAACTCAACGGCGCGATCGGCCGCCAGCCGTCGGAAGGCGAGCTCTACATCGCGCATTTTCTCGGATCCGATGGCGCCGGCAAGCTGATTGGCGCTGCTGCAACCCAGCCGCAGGCGAAGGCCGCCGAACTGTTTCCAGCGGCGGCGGCGGCAAACCCGAGCATCTTTTACGATCGCTCCGGCAACGCTCGCGGGACCGGCGATGTCTACGCCAAGCTGACCAGCCGTTTCGAAGTCGCCCGTGCCATCAACTTTGCGCCCGGCTTGCGCACGGCCGAGCGCGCTCCTGCGCGAGCCGCATCCCCCGACACCGCCGGTGTGACCCAGGCGTTCGCGCAGGCTAACCGCGACGTGCCGCCGCTGCCCGACACCAAGCCGCTGTTCCAGGCGATGTTCACCGACCGCGCCCGCGCCGCTGTGACGCAAACTGTGAGCAGCTTGTGGGCGCCTGCCAAAGCGGAAGCGTCGTCTAAATCCGCGCCGGCGCGCGCTCGATCTGTTCACCGACAAGGCAACCGACAGCCGCGGAATTTTCCGCGGCGGCGTCTGAAAATTTGCCAATACGCCGAGCCCCGCGTCGTTAACGCCTCATCAATTTCTATGGTGAACGCTTTGTTAAGGCTCCTTCGCTAGGATTTAATCTAGCCGTCAGTATGGATGGCAGTTCGTAGCGTTGGTCTTGTCGCATGATTGTTCGTCAGTTCCTGCAGTGGGTCCGCAGTGCGCCGGCCGGCGAACGGGCCGAAGCCACGTCCGCCCTGGCGCGCGCCTATCTCCATTCCGATCTTTCCGCCGACGATCTCGCCGCCGCCGAAGGCGCGATGATCATGTTGCTCGACGATCCGTCGCCGCTGGTGCGGCGTGCGCTCGCCGAGGTGTTCGCATCCTCGCAGAAGGCGCCGCAGGTCGTGGTGGACGCGCTGGCGACCGATCAGCCGGACGTCGCCGTGCCGGTGCTGTCGCGCTCGCCGCTGCTGCTCGAGGACGATCTCGTCGATCTGATCGCCACCGGCCACCCGGAAACGCAGATCGCTATTGCGACGCCGCGCGCTGTTGTCGCGCCCGCTTGCCGCGGCGCTCGCGGAGGTCGGCTGCGCCGAGGCCTGTCTGACGCTCCTGGAAAATCTTTGCGCCGAGATCGCGCCGTTCTCGATCGATCGCATCGTCGAGCGCTTCGGTCATCTGGCGCCGATCCGCGAGAACCTCACCGAGCGTTTCGATCTGCCGATGGCGATCCGCCAGGCGCTGCTCAGCAAGCTGTCGCAGACGCTCGCGGGTTTTGTCACCGCGCGTCATTGGCTGGGCAGCGAACACGCCGAATATGCCGCTAAGGAGGCTTGCGAAAGGGCCACCGTCGCGCTCGCCGCCGAGACACCTTACGAGGAGGTCGGCGAGTTGATGCGGCATCTGCGCCAGAGCGGCCAGCTCACCGCCGGCATGATCCTGCGCGCGCTGCTTTCCGGCAACGTGGTGCTGTTCGAGGAGGCGGTGGCGGAACTGTCCGGCGTGCCGATCGACCGCGTCACCAGCTATATCCACGACAAGAACATTTCCGGCTTTCGCGCGCTCTACCTCAAGGCCGGGCTGCCGGATGTCGCGTTTCCGGCGTTCCGCGAGGCGATCGTGGCGATGCGCGAGGGCATCCTGATAGGCGAACAGGGTGGGGTAGCGCGGCTCAAGCCGCGCATGGTCGAGCGCGTGCTGGCGCGTTGCGCGCATGAGCGCGGTCCGGACGCGGCGACATTGCTGGCGCTGCTGCGGCGTTTTGCAGTCGAGGCCGCGCGCGAGGAAGCGCGCATGTTCTGCGACGACTTGGTCGCCCACGACTATGTGGCTGGCGCGGAACGGGAGTTCGACGACGAGCGCATGGTGGCGTAGCGTCCAGCCGTCATCATCGAAAGCGGATGATCAAGTAATCGCAGGCATAAAAGAATTCAGTTAGCGGTAATGATTACTGGATGCCCGCTTTCGCGGGCATGGCAGCTCATTCCGGCACGATGGACGGCCCCATGAGCTGTTCGAGCACGTCCGGCCGGTCGCGGTTCTGATAGATCAAAAATTCGTCGGTGACGTCGCGCAGCTTACCGGTCAGCATGGTGGCGAGTTCGACCGCGTCTGAGCGGGAATATTCGCGATAGATCGCGCGCACGGCGTCGACGTGCTGATCGACCAGCTTGATCGGAATGCGGGTCGGGTCTGGGGTGTGCTCGATCAGCCGGCACAGGCTGTCGGCTGCGGCGGCTACCGCCGGAAAGCCGAAGGTCGCGGCTTCGCCCTTGATGTCGTGGGCGGCGTGGAACAGCGATTCCTTGTTGGTTTTGGTGAAGCCGCCCGCGTTGACGGCATTGCGTGCCTCGTTGAGCCGATCGCATTCGGACTCCATCCAGGCGCTAAATTCCGTGGACAGCTCGGCTAGCGCCTTTTCGGCGCGTGCGACCGGATCGTTTTCGCCGGGCAAATACGGTTGGGTGGAAACGGCCTTGCGCAGCCTGTTCTCCGGCGTGATCACCTCGTGGTCGCCGTAGGTGGCGAACGCCGCCGTATTTTTCGGGGGAGCCATGTTCTGCCTCTATCAGCCTGGGGCGCGGACTTTTTCAAGTAACGGAGCCTGCCGGATCACATCAGCCTTGCCGCCCTTGCGGCGTTCGGGGCCGACGTAATTCGGATTGACGTTGCGGCGGCGATCGGGACCGAAATAGTTCTTGGTCTTGATGAACGGGCGCGGATTGGCGACTACATTCACGATGCGCTCGTAAAGCCCCTTGGCCGAGATCGGCTTGGCCAGGAATTCGGTGACGCCGGCGTCGCGCGCCGACACCACGCGCTTTTTCTCGGAATGGCCGGTGAGCATGATGATCGCGACGTAAGGATTGGAATTGGCGCCCGGCTGGCGGACCATCTGCGTGAGTTCGAGCCCATCGAAGATCGGCATCGCCCAGTCGGTGATCACGATGTCGGGGACGTAATGCGTGAAGGCTTCCAGGCCGGTGGCGCCGTCCTCCGCCTCGTAGACTTCGCGCGCGCCGAAGCCATGCAGCAGCGTGCGCAAGATCCGACGCATATGGGCGTTGTCGTCGATGACGAGAAAACGCAGGCGGTTGAAATCGATGCGGACCATGGTGCCCCGGGCTCGGGCGACCGCCGCCCGATGCCTTTCCCCGAGGTTCCAAGCTACCGTTGTGGCGTTAACGAATGGTTTAGGATAGCGGCCGGCTATGGCGGCCTCAAAACCCGAACTGCTCGCTCAGGATCCGCTCGTCGAGGTTATGGCCGGGATCGAACAGCACGTTGAGCGAGGTGGCGTGGTCCATCTCGATATCGACGCTGCGCACCGAACGCACCTCGTCGTGATCGGCGACCGCGGCCACCGGCCGCTTGTCGGCCTCCTGCACCTCGATGGTGACCTTGGCCTTGTCCGGCAACAGCGCGCCGCGCCAGCGCCGCGGCCTGAATGGGCTGATCGGGGTGAGCGCGAGCAGGGGAGCATTGATCGGGATGATCGCGCCTTGCGCCGACAGGTTATAGGCGGTAGAGCCGGCGGGCGTTGCCACCAGCACACCGTCGGCGACCAGCTCGGCAAGCCGCTCGCGCCCGTCGATCAGGATGCGCAAATGGGCCGCCTGCGCGCTCTGGCGGAACAGCGACACCTCGTTGATGGCGCGATGTTCGTGGGTGCGCCCTTGCGCATCGCGCGCGCGCATCACCAGCGGGTGGATGATGGTGATGTGGGCGGCGGTGAGCCGCTCGACCAGCCCGTCGACGGAATACTCATTCATCAGGAAGCCGACGGTACCGCGGTGCATGCCGTAGATCGGCTTTCCGGAATTCATGAACTTGTGCAGGGTTTGCAGCATCAGCCCGTCGCCGCCGAGCGCCACGATCACGTCGGCGCTGTGGGGATCGGCATTGCCGTAGCGCTTTCCCAGCTTTTCATAAGCCTCGCGCGCCTCCGGCGTAGTGCCGGCGACGAAGGCAATGTGCTGGAAACCCTGGCTAGGCTGACGCATGGACAATTCTCGGACGAACTCTCGGGACGACAAAATGGAGCGCGCGGTGCTCGTCTATACGACCTGGCCCTCGGTTGTCGAGGCGGCGAACCTGGTGCTTGGCGCTACGCCGCCACGATCCGGCCCGGTTTCTAACACCGCGCGGGCGGGTCTTTGAATGGCCGATAACAGCCGCCCTCAGGACGCATTCAGCGGCCTGCGCGCAAGCTCAACGGCAACGATCGACGAAAAGCCGGTCGGCCGAATAACCCAGGGTTTGCGGCAACCCGCTTTGAACGAGGGTAATGACCATGTTGAGGACACTGAGCGCCGCCGTGGTGGCGGTGAGCTTGATCGCCGGCCCGGTGCTGGCGCAAGGTACAATGAGCCCCGCTGCAGTCACCACGACTCAGCCGGCGGCGAAGCATCATGTGAAGCATGTGCGGCACGTCACGCATGTGCGGCATGTGAAACAAGCCACGCATGTGAAGCATGTGCGTGTCGTGAAGCACGTCAAGCACATCAACCAGGCGAAGCAACCGGCCAAGAGCAACACGGCCGGCTGAATTCGTCTGGATCGCCGACACTGCATCGACCGGGCAGGCGCCGCCAATAGCGGCGCTTGACTTGTGCGCATGTTCCATAGAAAATTTTAACCGTGCTGGTTCCTCGGGTGACTCTGAGGACGAAAGAGGGAACACGGGTCCCGCGCGTTCGTAACTCGCGAATTCGCGGAAATCCGTGGCTGCCCCCGCAACTGTGAGCGGCGAGCCCGCGTCTAACGGCCACTGGGAAACTGGGAAGGCTGGACGCAACTGGGCATTGACCCGCGAGCCAGGAGACCTGCCAGCGCAGTCACCCAACCGGTGGACGGGGCGTCCATACGGAGCGGTCTTTCGCAGCGGTGACGACGATGCCGGTGCGAAGGCCGTGAGAGGCGTTCCTCCCACGACTTCGACGTTTACGAGCGCAGTGCGCCCTAACGGGCGAATGCGCTCCTGCGTCCTTCGCACCGGGCTTGGTCTCACCCGATGCGCCCGTGAATCCCGCGCGCGCAAACGAAGGAATGCTGTGTCATGGGGGCTCAATTACGCGTAGCCGGCGCCATATTGGCGCTGACTTTGCTTGCGCATGCCGCGAGTGCGCAAGACAACCAAGTTATTTTGCCGCCGATCGATGTTTCGTCCAGCCGGCTGGGAAGCGCCGGCATCGCCGGCACGTCAACCACCATCATCACCGCGGAGGATATCGCCCGCGCGCCGCAATCGACTTTGCAGGACATCCTGTCGCGCGAAGCCGGTATCCAGACAACGAGCCTGTACAATGGGGTGAACGGGACCGGCACCGCCGTCGACATGCGCGGCTTCGGCGTCACGGCGCCATCGAACGTCCTGGTGCTGCTCGATGGACGGCGTTTCAACGATGCCGACCTGACAGGTTTTGATTTCAGCATAATCCCGCGCAACAGCATCGATCATATCGAGATCATTCGCGGCAACAGCGGCGCGGTGCTTTATGGCGACGGCGCCGTTGGCGGCGTCATCAACATCGTCACAAAAAATGGCGCGGGATCTTCGCCTAATGCCCGTGTTGAAACCGGATTCGGTCCGCTCGGAACGCGGCAAGGAAATGTTTCGGCCAGCGCTTCGTCCGGGCCATTTTCCACCGCGGTCTTCGCTAACTCGTTTCGTTCCGACGGCTACCGCGACTTCAACATGACGCAGCAAAACCAAGCCATCGGCGATATCCGTTATAGGGCCGACCAGGGGAGCGCGTTTTTCAATATCGCGGTTGACGATCTGCGGCAGCACTTGCCCGGCCCGAGGAACATCGCGAGCGGGCCGTTCGTGGGTCACTTCAACGAGTATCTCGACGCGCGGCGAGGCTCGAATGACCCGCTCGACTATGGCAATCGGCAGAACATCGCCCTGCGTGGCGGCGTCACCGCCAATCTTTGGAGCGGCGGCGAGCTTATTCTGGACAGCAGCGTACGCCGGAAGGACCAGCAGTTTGCAAGCTTCTTTCCAATTGGCAGCTTTTTTCCTGACAATTCGCCGTCCTCGTATAACCAGACGGAATTGTCGGCGCTGTCGTTTACGCCGCGGCTCAATGTCGATCAGACATGGGGCAATGTCCGGCTGCGTATGATCGCCGGTCTGGATATCTATAAAACCATCTACCAATCCGATCGCATGGCGTTCGAAGGGGCCGCGCCGAACCACGTCTACAACTTCAATCAATTGACGACCGCCGCCTACGCCCTGCCGACGATTACGTTGTTCGACAATACGGATATTTCGGTCGGCGGCCGTACCCAGCGCAACTCGTTTCATGCGCGCGATGCTTTTGATCCCAACGCGCCGGTTAGTCCCTTGGGAGCAAACCCACAGGGACTGCCGCTCGATACAAAGGAAACCCAGCGTGCAACGCATTTGGGCTTCGAGCACCGGTTCGGCTCGATGTTCGCGGTATTCGCGCGAATGGCGCATAGCTTCCGGGTGCCGAATATCGACGAACGGATCGGCGCCACGCCAATCTTCGTGGTGACAGACTTCAATCTGCGCACGCAGCGGTCGCGCGATTATGAAGGGGGTGCGCGCTTTCACTGGGGGCGGTTCGATTTGCAGTCGAGCTACTACGATATGTACCTTGTCGACGAATTGCATTTCAGTCCCATCACCTTCGCCAATATCAATCTCGACCCGACGCGGCGCTATGGTGTTGAAAATACTGCGAGCTATCGGTTGACCGACGATGTCCGCTTGAAAGCAGCGGCGAGCTATACCCGTGCGGTGTTCCGGTCCGGCCCGTTTGCCGGCAATGATGTGCCCGAGGTTGCCCGCCGTAGTGGCAGCGTGGGCGTTAGCTGGGACATCTATAAGAAGTACCTGACGTTCGACGGAAGCGCTCGCTATGTCGGCAAACGTTTTATGGACGGCGACGAAGCCAATACCGGCGCCATGATGGTCCCTGCCTATACCGTGGTGGATCTCAAGCTAGGCGGTGAAATAGACAGATTCTTCTGGTCGGTGTCGGTCCAGAACGTGTTCAACAAGCTGTATTTCGATTACGGCCTGGACGGCAGCTTTCCGGGAAACCAGTTCTTCTCGGTCTATCCGTTGCAGGGCCGGACCTACATGGTCCGCTCCGGCGCAACGTTCTGATCACGGCATTCGGCGGCCGCTGCAAAGTCCAAGCACGACGTTGCGGCGGCCGCGCCGTACGCTAGTTTGCGTCGGCCTTGATGTTGTTGTCCTTCACCACCTTGCTCCAGACCTTCATCTGGTTGGCGACAAAGGCACGTTCCACTTCTGGCCCGCCGAGCGTCAGAGTGACTTGCTGGGTTTCGGTCAGTTGCTTGGAGATGCGGTCATCCCGCAGGCAGGCGGCCATCTCATTGCCGAAGCGCTCGATGATCGGCTTTGGCGTTCCAGCCGGCGCGAAGATGCCCCACCAGGCATAAGCCTCGAAGCCGGAAAATCCGCTTTCGCTCACCGTCGGCACCAACGCAAGGAATGGATTGCGGGTCTTGCCGGTCTGTGCGACGGCGCGGAGGTTGCCGGAGTTGACCTGTGGCATCGACAGCGCGGTGCTGCCGACCAGAAGATCGACATGGCCGCCGAGCGCGTCCGTCATCGCCGGTCCGCCGCCGCGATAGGGCACGTGCACGAGTTTCACGCCGGCCCGGTCCGACAACTGTACCATCGCTAGATGGCCGACGCTGCCGCTGCCGACCGAGGCGTAGCTGACGGTTCCGGGATTCTTTTTTGCAGCGTCAAGGACGTCGGCCAGCGTATTGAACGGTTTCGCCTTGGCGGTTGCGATCAGGTAGGGCGCGGTGCCGATGAGCAGTACCGGATCGAGGTCCTTCTCGCTGTCATAGGGCAGGCTGGGCAAGACGAACGGATTGGCGCCGTGATTGTCGAAGACGGCAAGCCAGGTATTGCCGTCGGGCGCTGACTTTGCGACCCAGGCGGTGCCGACGCTGCCGGAAGCGCCGGCGCGGTTTTCAATGACGACCGTGGTGCCGAGGCGCTCCTGCAGCGGCGCCTGCACCAGCCGCATGATGGCATCGGTCGATCCGCCCGGCGGATAGGCGACCACCAGCCGGATATTGCTCGGCGGCCAGTTGGTCTGCGCTTGCGCCGCGAATGGCGCGGCCAAAGGCGCAGATATGCCGCCAAGCACGAGCGTACGCCTTGTGAGCTTCATAGGATGTCCCTCCCTGGGCCGTTTATTATGGACGCCAGCATACAATTGTTGCGGGCAATGCACATGGCATCCCTGGCCGTTCCGGCGCGAGGCGCTATGATCGCAGTCCTACAGCGGGTGCGGATTCGGAGACGGTGGATGCGTTGGCTGGCGTTTTTTGCAGTGTCGTTGGCAACGCTCGCGGCCGGCGGTTGCGCCACCAATTATGAACCGAGCCCGGCCGAATTGAAGGCGCGCTGGGACGCGCAAAACGTCTTCCCCACTGGCTACAAGAGCGATCTGCTGGCCTTCCTGCGCACTTACATCAACGATCCGGTCCGGCTGCGCGGTACGGCGGTATCAACGCCGCAACGCAAGACCGTCGGTCCGGGCGAGCGTTACGTGGCTTGCGTTCGTTACCAGGAGCGCAAAAGCGACGGCCAATACGCCGCGTCGAAAGACGGCGCCGCCGTCTATGTGTCGGGCAAGCTCGACCGCTTTTTCGACGATCCAAAGGAGATGCGCGAACTTTGCAAGGACGCGGCCTTCGCGCCGTTCCCGGAGCTTGAAAAGCTCACGCGCTAGCGCGGCGCGTGGCAGCCTTTTCAGGCGCGCGGCAACCGCCGGGCTTCTAGCTCGGCGGCGCCCAGATTCTGACCGCGGTCGAAAGCAGCCTCGGGCTACGAGGTCACTTAACCTTGAGGTTCTCCGCGGATGTCTTTCCGCGGTTCTCGACGAGCTCGAACTGAACGGTCTGACCTTCGTTCAGTGTGCTAAGTCCGGCGCGTTCGACCGCCGAAATGTGCACGAACACATCCTTCCCGCCTTCTTGGGGCTGGATGAAGCCATAGCCCTTCGTCGGATTGAACCACTTTACGGTGCCCTGAGGCATGCTAGATCTCCGAAGTATTACGAGTAACGGTGGCAGTTTGGCACAGTCGGCAACCGGCGAAAAGGTCCCGTTTGGCTTGGCGGACACGATTTCGCTTTGGGTGCCGGGCGCCCGCCGGGTGAGCATTCAAGCCGGAATAACAAAGAGCGCCCGTCATTAAATAGCTGCTGAGTACCAAAGCCAACCGGGGAGCGGCCTATGAGGTTGCTGCTGTTTTTTTCGGCAGCTCTTGTCGGGGCGGCTGCGTTCACCGGATCGGCGCAAGCGGAATACTATCCATGGTGCTCGAATTTCGCGGATGGCGCCGGCGTCAATTGTGGCTTCACCAGCTACGACCAGTGCATGGCGACGGCCCGGGGAAGTGGCGGATACTGCACGGAAAATAATTATGACACCCCTTCGGGCGGCACGCCGCAAACCCGCCGGACGCCCAAACGCGATGCCCGCAAGAAATTGTGAGGTTTTGCGACGCGGTGCCGGGTGAGAGGATTGAACTCCCGACCTTCGCTTTACAAAAGCGCTGCTCTACCGCTGAGCTAACCCGGCTTAAATTGACAGCTATCAGCGTCGCCAGCCGCCGACAAGCCGGGCTTTGACGCCCCTCCGGCAGCAAGGTCAGGCCGACGACGATGCCAGCACGTCGATCAGCCAGGCCGCGGCCTGCAGCACGGCCAGCCGTTGCGGCAGTTTCGATTTTCGGAAGGTGTCGTTGAGCAGTTTGAGCACGCGGTTATAGGCGGGATGCTGCCGCGCTTTTTCGTCGAGCGTGCGCAGCCGCGCGATCAGCTCGACGCGACCGGCCTCGAGCCGGTCGTAGCGCTGACGGGTGGGCTCGGGCGCATTGGGTTTTGTGGTTGGCGAGCGGCGATTGGGCATGGCGGTTAACATTAACTGGCGCGGCGATCGGCGCAATTGGAAATCGGCAAAGCATTTTTCCGGGTCATTCCGTTGCGTTTCAACGGGTCGCCGCGGTTAATGTTACCTCGCGAATAGGGGCGTCGGCGTAAAGCATTCGTATAAAATGCACTCGAATTCTTGCGCCTCGGAAATTCTTGCGCATCGGAGATTCTCGGAATGCTGCGCTTCCTATTCGCGGTCGCACTCATTGCTCTCGGTCTGGCAGGCGTTAACGTTGCTGGCGCCGGCGATGTTGTGGGCCGTAATTCCAATGGTCATTTTACCGGCTACGGCCAGCGCGCTGGGCTGGTTTGGATCTACGACTATGAGCCCGGCATCGTCGTGCGCTCCTATTGGGCGACGCCTTGGCGCCATCGGCATTATTTCCCGGCCACGGGCGAGAAACCTGAGTCCGGACGTCTCGAGGATCTATCGGCCAGGAGTGGCGCGCCGGAACCGGCGGAGACATTCCAGCGCTTCTGGTCGACTTCGTCCGCTTTCCTGCCCGAACAGCCGGGCGATCCGGATGGTCAAGGGCCGCCGATGGAACCGCCGCTACGGACTCCCTTGAAGTGAGAGCCATGAACAATCACTCGCGTCATCTTGCGGCTCTCGCCGTTGTCGCCGCCAGCATGGTGCCTGCCGTCGCGGCCCAGGCGCAATATTACGGCGGGGGCTACGCGCAGCCGGCGCCGCTCTATCCATACGCCGCGCAGGGTGACCAGCCTTACGCGGTCGAGGTTGCGCCGAACACTTATGTGATCAAGCGCGCCGCGCGTGCTCATCCTTATGCGGGCCGCGCTCGCGCGAGCAACCAGGCGCACAAGCCGGCCGATCGCGGATTGATCGAGGAATTGCGCAATCGCGGCCAGAGCAAGGGCGCCGTCATCAACACCACCAAGATCGTGCGCGATCCGCCGGTCGTGGTGGAAACCCAGCGTGTGGTCGACGATCCGCCGCGCGTGATCGAACGCCGTCACATTGTCGACGATGCGCCGGTGCGCTCACGCCGCGCGCAGCCGTCTGCCGACAACAATGACACCAAGACGCGCGTTATCCAGGCCGACGCCGAGGTCACCATTCTGGGACCCGACCGCATGACCATCCGGCTGTTTCGCAAGGGGCATAACGCCAAAGCGAGCGCGCAAGACGAATAGACAATTTAAAGTTCGAGGGACGCGGGCGGCGGGCGGGGGCCCGCCGTTCGCATTTATAAAGCTGATTAGGCGGCGGCCAAACGCCGGCTCGCCACATAGAGTGCCAGCGCGGCGGCGTTCGACACATTCAGGCTTTTAATCTCGCCCGGCAGGTCGATGCGCGCGACGTAGTCGCAAGTCTCCTTAGTCAACTGCCGCAAGCCTTTGCCTTCGGCGCCCAGCACCAGCGCGAGCGGCGCGCGCAAGGGCAGAGCGGCAAAATCGGTGTCACCACTGCTGTCGAGACCGACCACCAGAAAGCCGCTGTCTTTAAGCGCGGCAAGCCCGCGCGCCAGGTTCTGCACGTTGAGAAAGGGCACATGTTCGAGCGCGCCGGAGGCGGCCTTGGCCAGCGCGCCGGTTGCGTCCGGGCTGTGCCGCTGCGTGGTCACGATCGCGGTTGCCGCGAATGCCGCGGCCGAGCGGAAGATGGCGCCGACATTGTGCGGATCGGTGATCTGGTCGAGCACCAGCACCACGCCTTGCGCGGGCAGATCCTCGATGGCCGGCCAGGGCAGCGGATCGCTCTCGAGATAGAGACCCTGATGCACGGCATCGGGCAGCAGCCGTTCGGCGATCGCCGACGGCCGCACGATTTCCGGCGCCAGGCTGGCGGTGACACCCTCGTCGGACAGCCGGCGCGCCGCATTCTCGGTGACGAGCAGCTTGCGCAGGCGTCGTGCCGGATTGTGCAGCGCGGCGGTTACCGTGTGCCAGCCGTACATTATGACCGGGCCGTCGGAGTCGGCCCGCAGGCTTTCGCGGCGGGCGCGCTCGAAGCGCTCGCGGCGCTCGACCTGCTCGCGGGTGGCACCCGGTTTGGCGCCTGAATGGGGCCGGCCGGAGGGTGGTGGGCGTGAAGCCATGGCTGTGCCTTACTTGATCCGCTGGCGGCGGAATAGCCTCCATTGACTTAACGGGAGTGGCTGCCCATAAAACGCGCCAATCCCGACCAGCCATCGGGCGACGCCGTTTATCTTTTTAAGATCAATACGGTGCGACGGCTTTGGGGGAGAGTGTCCCGAGCGGCAAAGGGGGCGGACTGTAAATCCGCTGGCTATGCCTTCGTAGGTTCGAGTCCTACCTCTCCCACCAACCTTCGCGCCGTCCGGTTGGCGGGCGTTACGCGGGTGTAGCTCAATGGTAGAGCAACAGCCTTCCAAGCTGATGACGAGGGTTCGATTCCCTTCACCCGCTCCAGTCCTTTCAAGCGCTTGGGTCATACTGGTCCGGCCATAGGCGAGCAGTTCCGCGCGAGCGGCGTGAGCTGCGACGACCGCGAGTGCGACACTATATTACCTTGGCCCGCTTCCATCCCCATCAACACTGATCTCGCGCTGGATGTCGTCGGCCTTGAAGCCGATAGCTTCGGCCGCGCGCGCGCCCGATTCCCTTCACCCGGACTTTTCCGCTAGCGAGGGCTCGGCAAACCCGCCCGCCGTAGCCTTAGCGAAGGCAGGGCTTACGTCTGAATACGCCCTCAATCCACCCAAAACCCGGCTCCAATGGCCTTGCATTGGCGCCCTGTATAATGCATGACATCGGCGCGGCGGACCTTTAGGTTCGCCGTAATCGCTTCCGGAGGAGTGTAGCTCAATTGGTAGAGCACCGGTCTCCAAAACCGGGGGTTGCAGGTTCGAGTTCCTGCCACTCCTGCCAGGCGGGGACCGGACGTTGGCTCTACGTCGCACCGCCAGCAAGCGAAAGCTGCCGGAAGACACTAGATAACGACTCGAAATAAAGTTGGCTCAGGTCAGGACTGGTTGATGGCAATTTCTCCGTTCAAGTTCATCCAGGAAGTGCGCGAGGAAACCCGCAAGGTGACCTGGCCGTCGCGCCGCGAGGTCCTGATCACGACCGCCATGGTGTTCGTCATGGTGGCGATCGCCTCGGTGTTTTTCCTCGTTGCCGATCAGATCATCCGTATTGCCGTCACCTTCGTGCTGACCATCGGAAGTTGAGAGCCAAAGAGAGATGAGCGACACCGCCGCAGCTGCTGTAACGACCAGACCCAAGCGCTGGTACATCGTCCACGCCTATTCGAACTTCGAGAAGAAGGTAGCGGAGTTGATTCGCGAGCAGGCCAAGCAGCGCAATCTGGCCGACCACTTCGAAGAGATCATGGTGCCGACCGAAACAGTCGTCGAAATGCGCCGCGGCCGCAAGGTGAACGCCGAGCGCAAGTTTTTCCCCGGCTATGTGCTGGTGAAGATGGACCTGACCGACGAGGTCTATCATCTCATCAAGAACACGCCGAAGGTCACCGGCTTCCTCGGCACCGACAAGAAGCCGATGCCGATTTCGGAAGCCGAAGCCAACCGTATCCTGCATCAGGTGCAGGAAGGCATCGAGCGGCCGAAGCCCTCGGTGTCGTTCGAGGTTGGCGAGCAGGTGCGCGTGTCCGATGGCCCGTTCGCTTCGTTCAACGGCGTCGTCGAGGAAGTCGACGAGGCGCGTTCGCGCGTGAAGGTGGCGGTGTCGATCTTCGGCCGCGCCACGCCGGTGGAGTTGGAGTTCGGTCAAGTGGAGAAGCTTTGACCGTGTAATGCGTCGGCCGTCGGCCGCCGTTCTTCAGAGACGTGGGAGGTGAGGCGGTTAAGCCAACCGTCAAGATCCGCACCACTAACGGAGTAAGACATGGCTAAAAAAGTCACTGGATTCCTCAAATTGCAGGTGCCCGCCGGCGCTGCCAATCCATCGCCCCCGATCGGGCCGGCATTGGGCCAGCGCGGCTTGAACATCATGGAGTTCTGCAAGGCGTTCAACGCGCAGACCCAGAAGATCGAGAAGAACACGCCGATCCCGGTGATCATCACCACCTACCAGGATCGCTCGTTCACCTTCGAGCTCAAGACCCCGCCGGTTTCGTACTTCCTCAAGAAGGCGGCAAAGCTGGAAAGCGGATCGAAGACCCCCGGCCGCGAGCCGGTCGGGGCGGTCAACAAAAAGCAGGTGCGCGAGATCGCCGAGCAGAAAATGAAGGATTTGAACTGCGACACCATCGAAGCGGCCATGAAGATGATTGAAGGTTCCGCCCGCTCGATGGGCCTCTCGGTGACGGAGTAACGGACATGCCATTGGGAAAACGCATCAAAGTTGCTCGCGACGGCATCGATCGCGACAAGTCCTATACGATCGTGGAAGCGGTCAAGCTGGTGAAGGAGCGCGCCAAGGCGAAATTCGACGAGACCATCGAAATCGCGATGAACCTCGGCGTCGATCCCAAGCACTCCGACCAGATGGTTCGCGGCGTGGTCACGCTGCCGAACGGCTCGGGCCGCAGCGTGCGGGTCGGCGTGTTCGCGCGCGGCGCCAAGGCGGAAGAGGCCAAGGCCGCCGGTGCCGATGTGGTCGGCGCGGAAGACCTGGTCGAGAAGGTCAATGGCGGCGCCATCGACTTCGATCGCTGCATCGCCACGCCCGACATGATGCCGCTGGTGGGGCGCCTGGGTAAGGTGCTCGGGCCGCGCGGCATGATGCCGAACCCCAAAGTCGGCACCGTCACTATGGACATCACCAATGCGGTGAAGGGAGCCAAAGGCGGCTCGGTCGAATTCCGCGTGGAAAAGGCCGGCATCATCCAAGCCGGCGTCGGCAAGGCCTCATTCTCGGAGGACAAATTGGTCGAGAACATCAAGGCTTTCGCGGACGCCGTGCAGAAGGCGAAGCCGCCGGGGGCCAAGGGCCACTACATCAACCGTGTAGCGATTTCCTCGACCATGGGCCCTGGCGTCAAGGTGGAGCCGTCCACGTTGTTCTAAAAGGACCTTTTCCACATTTTCGCGGGGATTCCCGCGAAAAAGGCCTTGGCAAAGGTGCAAGGACGCTCTAAATACAGTGCATCGGGCGTGCCGGCCCTGTTTGTCGGCACGCCTTTGCTCGTCTCTGCAAACCAATGGTGATCGGAAATCATTCCTTTTGGACATCCCGGCGGGAGATCTGAGAGGAAGGAGCCCGAAGTCGTTGCGATGGGAGACGCGCAAGGTCGGTCCAGTCTGGATCGGCCGACCTGTCCAAGACTGCCGGCGCCGAGGCCGCAAGGCCGAAGCTTAATCCCGTCCCGCCCTGCGACAAGCAGGTCGGGAATTCAAAAAGCGGGGCCAGCACAGATGGGGAAGCGACCCGAATTTGCGCGCTCAACAGGCGCGCCAAGTCGGTTCGAACCTCGGATACCCGGGTTCATGACCAAAGGTCATGTTTCCGGGGGGCAGGCTCATCGAAGCGTCGTCCTGCCCGGTTTCGCTGCGCGTGCACGAAAACGTGGGACGGCTGGTAGCAACCCGGCGGCTCCCGCGACACGCGGGCAGACCGTCAAACCGGAAAGAGCTTGCAGTGGATCGAGCGGCAAAAGCTGAGTCCATCACCGAACTGAGCGGAGTCTTCAAGTCCGCGAATGTCGTGGTGGTAGCTCACTATAACGGCCTCTCCGTCGCCCAGATGCAGACACTGCGCAAGCAGATGAAGCTGGCGGGCGGCCATGTGAAGGTCGCTAAAAACCGTCTCGCCAAGATCGCACTCAAGGATACCGACGTTGCCTCCATTGCGTCCCTGCTGAAGGGACCAACCGTGCTCGCCTATTCGGGCGACCCGGTGGCGGCACCGAAGGTGGCCGTCGATTTCGCCAAGGCGAACGAAGCGTTCGTCATTCTCGGCGGGTCGATGGGCAAAACCGCTCTGGACCTCAACGGCGTCAAGGCACTCGCCTCGCTGCCGTCTCTGGATGAATTGCGCGGCAAGATCGTCGGCCTCCTGGTGTCGCCGGCGACCAAAATCGCGCAACTCGTCAACGCACCCGCGGCCAAGGTCGCGCGCGTGGTCCAGGCCTACGCATCCAAGAGCGCCGCGGCCTGACGGCTCAAGCAATTTCGACTGGTTCGAACCTATAGGAAGAGAACAATGGCTGACCTGCAAAAGATCGTCGATGACTTGTCGAAGCTGACCGTTCTCGAAGCGGCAGACCTCGCCAAGATGTTGGAAGAAAAGTGGGGCGTCTCTGCTGCGGCCGCGGTCGCGGTGGCGGCTGGTCCCGCTGGCGGCGGCGCAGCTGCTGCCGAAGAGAAGACCGAGTTCACCGTGGTGCTCACCAGTGCCGGTGAGAAAAAGATCGAGGTGATCAAGGAAGTCCGTGCGCTCACCGGTCTCGGACTCAAGGAGGCCAAGGATCTGGTCGAGGGCGCGCCGAAGACCGTCAAGGAAGGCGTCAACAAGGAAGAGGCTGCCAAGATCAAGGCAACCCTCGAAAAAGTTGGCGCCAAGGTTGAGCTTAAGTAGGCGAATGCCTACTTGAGCGGGATCCTGGCTTCGCGAAGCGAAACCCGGGGTCCAGCTAAATAGCGAAATCCCCGGGGCTTAGCGCCCCAGGGGTCTCGGACGAAAAGAAACAAGGTGGCCGGCTACCGGGTCACGGTGGAGGCGGTCGCGAACCGGCTTTTAAACCCGGTCGCGATTGAAAATGTGAAGTGTGCGGCGGTTCGGGCGCGGCCCGAATCACATAGAAACGGGCAGCCCCCGACGCTTGTCCCGATGGTCGCGATGGATTGCGACCGTTCGGAGAGGCGCCCGCGCTGGCCCGCAGAAATCGAATCGAGAGAACAAACGATGGCGCAGACGTTTACCGGTCGCAAGCGCGTAAGAAAATTTTTCGGATCGATCAAAGAAGTGGCGGAGATGCCGAACCTCATCGAGGTTCAAAAGGCGTCTTACGACCAGTTCCTGCTGGTGAAGGAGCCGGTGGGTGGCCGTCCTGACGAAGGCCTGCAGGCGGTCTTCCGCTCGGTATTCCCGATTTCCGATTTCTCCAATTCGTCGATGCTCGAGTTCGTCAAATACGAATTCGAACCGCCGAAATACGACGTCGACGAGTGCCGCCAGCGCGGCATGACTTACGCTGCGCCGCTCAAGGTGACGCTGCGCCTGATCGTGTTCGATATCGACGAAGAGACGGGCGCCAAGTCGGTCAAGGACATCAAGGAGCAGGATGTCTACATGGGCGACATTCCGCTCATGACCAACAACGGCACCTTCATCGTCAACGGCACCGAGCGCGTCATCGTTTCGCAGATGCATCGTTCGCCCGGCGTGTTCTTCGATCACGACAAGGGCAAGACCCATTCGAGCGGCAAGCTTCTGTTTGCAGCCCGCATTATTCCGTATCGCGGTTCCTGGCTCGACATCGAGTTCGACGCCAAGGATATCGTCTATGCGCGCATCGACCGTCGCCGCAAGATTCCGGTGACGTCGCTGCTCTATGCGCTCGGCCTCGACGGCGAGGAAATCCTTCGCACCTTCTACAAGCACGTCATCTACAAGCGCGCCAAGGAAGGCTGGCGCGTGCCGTTCGATGCCAACCGGCTGAAAGGCTACAAGGCGGTCAACGATCTGGTCGACGCCGACACCGGCCGCGTGGTGGTGGAAGCCGGCAAGAAGTTGAGCGTGCGCCAGGCGCGCCAGCTCGCCGAGAAAGGTCTCAAGCATCTGCGCATGACGGACGAGGAGTTGATCGGCCACTACGTCGCCGAGGACCTCGTCAATGCCAAGACCGGCGAGATCTTCATGGAAGCCGGTGAGGAATTCACCGAGAAGAACCTCAAGGTCCTGATCGAGGCCGGCTACAAGGAATTGCCGTTGCTCGACATCGATCACGTCAACGTCGGCGCCTATATCCGCAATACGCTCGCCGTCGACAAGAACATGACGCGCGAGGACGCGCTGTTCGACATCTATCGCGTCATGCGCCCCGGTGAGCCGCCGACGGTGGACACCGCCGAAGCCATGTTCCGTTCGCTGTTCTTCGACTCGGATCGCTACGATCTGTCGGCGGTCGGCCGCGTGAAGATGAACATGCGCCTCGAACTCGACGCGCCCGATACCCATCGCGTGCTGCGCAAGGAAGACATCCTCGCGGTCATCAAGACGTTGGTCGATCTGCGCGACGGCAAGGGCGAGATCGACGACATCGACAATCTCGGCAACCGCCGGGTGCGCTCGGTCGGCGAGTTGATGGAAAACCAGTACCGCATCGGTCTGTTGCGTATGGAGCGCGCGATCAAGGAGCGCATGTCGTCGGTCGATATCGACACCGTCATGCCGCAGGATTTGATCAACGCGAAACCGGCGGCTGCCGCCGTGCGCGAGTTCTTCGGCTCCTCGCAGCTTTCGCAGTTCATGGATCAGACCAATCCGCTGTCGGAGATCACTCACAAGCGGCGCCTGTCGGCGCTCGGCCCGGGCGGCCTTACCCGCGAGCGCGCCGGCTTCGAGGTGCGCGACGTGCATCCGACGCATTACGGCCGCATCTGTCCGATCGAGACGCCGGAAGGCCCGAATATCGGCCTGATCAATTCGCTCGCGACCTTCGCGCGCGTCAACAAATACGGCTTTGTCGAAACGCCCTATCGCAAGGTGAAGGACGGCCGCGTCACCGACGAGGTCATCTATCTCTCGGCGATGGAAGAAAGTCGTCACGCCGTAGCCCAAGCCAATGCGACGATGGACGGCCGCGGCCGCTTCACTGAAGACCTGATCATCTGCCGGCAGGCCGGCGACGTGCATTTGGTGCCGCGCGACAAGGTTGACTTCATGGACGTCTCGCCGAAGCAGCTCGTTTCGGTGGCGGCTGCGTTGATTCCGTTCCTTGAGAACGACGACGCCAACCGCGCGCTGATGGGTTCGAACATGCAGCGCCAGGCGGTGCCGCTGGTTCGCGCCGAAGCGCCGTTCGTCGGTACCGGCATGGAAGGCGTGGTGGCCCGCGACTCGGGCGCTTCGATCTCCGCGCGCCGCACCGGCATCGTCGATCAGGTGGACGCCACCCGTATCGTGGTGCGTGCAACCGGCGAAACCGACCCGACCAAGCCCGGCGTCGATATTTACCGGCTGATGAAGTATCAGCGCTCGAACCAGAACACCTGCATCAATCAGCGTCCGCTGGTGAAGGTGGGCGATCACGTCGAGAAGGCCGACATCATCGCGGACGGTCCCTCGACCGATCTCGGCGAACTCGCGCTCGGCCGCAACGTGCTGGTCGCGTTCATGCCGTGGAATGGCTACAACTTCGAGGACTCGATCCTGTTGTCCGAGCGGATCGTGAAAGACGACGTGTTCACCTCCATCCACATCGAAGAATTCGAAGTGATGGCGCGCGACACCAAGTTGGGCCCCGAGGAAATCACCCGCGACATCCCGAACGTCTCGGAAGAGGCACTCAAGAATCTCGACGAAGCGGGCATCGTCTACATCGGCGCGGAAGTTCATGCCGGCGACATCCTGGTCGGCAAGATCACGCCCAAGGGCGAAAGCCCGATGACGCCGGAAGAAAAGCTGCTGCGCGCCATCTTCGGCGAAAAGGCCTCCGACGTTCGCGACACCTCATTGCGGGTGCCGCCGGGCGTGCAGGGCACCGTCGTCGAAGTGCGCGTGTTCAACCGGCACGGCGTCGAGAAGGACGAGCGCGCGCTCGCGATCGAGCGCGAAGAGATCGAGCGGCTCGCCAAGGACCGCGACGACGAGCAGGCGATCCTCGACCGCAACGTCTATGGCCGTCTGGCCGAGTTGCTGGAGGGCCGCCAAGGCATCGCGGGCCCGAAGGGCTTCAAGAAAGATTCCAAGATCACCAAGTCGATCCTGGATGAGTATCCGCGCTCGCAATGGTGGCTGTTTGCTTCGCCCAACGACAAGCTGATGGCCGAAATCGAAGCCATCCGTAAGCAGTACGACGAATCGAAGAAGCTGCTCGAGCAGCGCTTCCTCGACAAGGTCGAAAAGCTGCAGCGTGGCGATGAACTTCCGCCCGGCGTGATGAAGATGGTCAAGGTCTTCGTCGCGGTGAAGCGCAAGATCCAGCCCGGCGACAAGATGGCCGGCCGCCACGGCAACAAGGGCGTGGTGTCGCGCATCGTGCCGATCGAGGACATGCCGTTCCTCGACGACGGCATTCATGCCGACATCGTGCTCAATCCGCTCGGCGTGCCGAGCCGGATGAACGTCGGTCAGATTTTGGAAACCCATCTCGGCTGGGCTTGCGCCGGCCTTGGGATCAAGATCGGGCAGGCGGTCGACGCCTACCACCTCAAGCACGACGCGCGGCCGCTCAAGGAGATGCTCAAGAAAGTCTATGGCGACGACGAAACCATCAAGTCGCTGGATGAAGCCGGTCTGATCGAACTCGGTGGCAACTTGCGGCACGGCGTGCCGATTGCGACCCCGGTGTTCGACGGCGCCAAGGAAGCCGATATCGAAAAGATGCTCGATCTCGCCGGTCTCGACCATTCCGGCCAGGTCAGCGTCTATGACGGACGCACCGGCGAGGTGTTCGACCGCAAAGTGACGGTCGGCTACATCTACATGCTCAAGCTGCACCACTTGGTGGACGACAAGATCCACGCCCGTTCGATCGGTCCTTACTCACTGGTCACCCAGCAGCCGCTCGGCGGCAAGGCGCAGTTCGGCGGCCAGCGTTTCGGCGAAATGGAAGTGTGGGCGCTCGAAGCCTACGGCGCCGCTTACACGTTGCAGGAGATGCTCACCGTGAAGTCGGACGACGTCGCCGGCCGTACAAAGGTGTACGAGGCGATCGTGCGTGGCGACGACACGTTCGAAGCGGGTATCCCGGAAAGCTTCAACGTGCTGGTCAAGGAAATGCGCTCGCTCGGCCTCAATGTTGATCTGCACAATTCCAAAGCACAAGGGCGCGGCGATACGGCGGAAGCCGCCGAATAACAAGCGTATCGGCCGGGCCTTTAGGCCCGGCCCCTCAACGCGGCGTGATGTGAATAGCGAATTTAGCCGGCGACGGCCGGCTTAGCGGAGATGGCGATGAATTAAGAAATTATGAATTTTTTCAGCCCGCAGGCGCCGGCTCAGGTCTTCGACCAGATCCGGATTTCGATCGCGAGCCCGGAAAAGATTCTGTCGTGGTCCTACGGCGAAATCAAAAAGCCGGAAACCATCAACTATCGCACCTTCAAGCCCGAGCGCGACGGCCTGTTCTGCGCGCGCATCTTCGGGCCGATCAAGGATTACGAGTGCTTGTGCGGCAAGTACAAGCGCATGAAGTACAAGGGCATCATCTGCGAGAAGTGCTCGGTCGAGGTGACGCTCAGCCGCGTGCGGCGCGAGCGCATGGGCCATATCGAATTGGCAGCGCCCGTCGCCCACATCTGGTTCCTCAAGTCGTTGCCGAGCCGCATCGGCTTGCTGCTCGACATGACGCTGAAGGACCTCGAGCGCATCCTCTATTTCGAATATTACGTCGTGCTCGAGCCGGGTCTCACTCCGCTCAAGGACCGGCAGTTGCTGTCCGAGGACGAGTACCTCAAGGCGCAGGAGGAATTCGGCACCGACAGCTTCACCGCCACCATCGGCGCGGAAGCGATCCGCGAGATGCTCAAGGCGCTCGACCTCGACAAGATGCAGGCCGAATTGCGCGCCGCGCTTGGCGAATCCGACAGCGACATCAAGAAAAAGAAGATCGCCAAGCGGCTCAAGCTGATCGAGGCCTTCATCGCTTCCGGCAACAAGCCGGAGTGGATGATCCTCACGGTCGTGCCGGTGATCCCGCCCGATCTGCGGCCGCTGGTGCCGCTCGACGGCGGACGCTTTGCCACGTCCGATCTCAACGATCTCTATCGCCGCGTCATCAACCGCAATAATCGTCTCAAGCGGCTGATCGAGTTGCGCGCGCCCGACATCATTATCCGCAACGAAAAGCGCATGCTGCAGGAAGCGGTCGATGCGCTGTTCGACAACGGCCGCCGCGGCCGCGTCATCACCGGCGCCAACAAGCGGCCGTTGAAGTCGCTCGCCGATATGCTCAAGGGCAAGCAGGGCCGGTTCCGTCAGAATCTGCTTGGCAAGCGCGTCGACTATTCCGGCCGCTCGGTGATCGTGGTGGGACCTGAGCTCAAGCTGCACCAGTGCGGGTTGCCGAAGAAGATGGCACTCGAACTGTTCAAGCCGTTCATCTATTCGCGGCTCGACGCCAAGGGCCTGTCCACCACGGTGAAACAGGCCAAGAAGCTGGTGGAGAAGGAAAAGCCGGAGGTTTGGGACATCCTCGACGAGGTGATCCGCGAGCACCCGGTTCTGCTCAACCGCGCGCCGACGCTCCACCGCCTGGGCATCCAGGCGTTCGAGCCGGTGCTGATCGAAGGCAAGGCGATCCAGTTGCATCCGCTGGTCTGCGCGGCTTTCAACGCCGACTTCGACGGCGATCAGATGGCCGTGCACGTTCCGCTGTCGCTGGAAGCACAGCTGGAAGCGCGCGTGCTGATGATGTCGACCAACAACATCCTGCATCCCGCCAACGGGCAGCCGATCATCGTGCCGTCGCAGGACATCGTGCTCGGCCTCTATTACCTGTCGCTGATGAGCGAGGGCATGCCCGGCGAGGGCAAGGCCTTCGGCGACATGGCTTCGATCGAGCACGCGCTGGCCGAAAAGGTCATCAGCCTGCACAGCAAGATTCGCTATCGCTGGATCGGCGTCGACGAGAAGGGCAAGGAATACAAGAAGTGGTACGAGACCACGCCCGGCCGCGTCATTCTCGGCAACGTGCTGCCGCGCAGCGTGAAAGCGCCGTTCGACATCGTCAACAAGTTGATGACGAAGCGCGAGATCTCCGGGATGATCGATCAGGTCTACCGTCACTGCGGTCAGAAAGAGACCGTGATCTTCTGCGACCGCATCATGTCGCTCGGCTTCTATCACGCCTTCAAGGCCGGCATCTCGTTCGGCAAGGACGACATGGTGGTGCCAAAATCGAAGTGGGACATCGTCGAGACCACGCGCACGCTCGCCAAGGAATTCGAGCAGCAATACAACGACGGCCTGATCACCCAGGGCGAGAAATACAATAAGGTCGTCGATGCCTGGTCGAAGTCGACCGACAAGATCGCGGACGAGATGATGCGGGAAATCTCGACCACCAAGAAGGACGCCAACGGTCGCGACATGCAGGTCAACTCGATTTACATGATGGCGCATTCAGGCGCGCGCGGTTCGCCGGCGCAGATGCGTCAGCTCGCCGGCATGCGCGGCCTGATGGCCAAGCCCGACGGCTCGATTATCGAGGCGCCGATCGTCTCGAACTTCAAGGAAGGCCTGTCGGTGATGGAGTACTTCAACTCCACCCACGGCGCCCGCAAGGGTCTGGCCGACACCGCCCTGAAGACGGCGAACTCGGGGTACCTGACGCGGCGTCTGGTCGACGTGGCGCAGGATTGCATCATCACGATCCACGACTGCGGCACCAAGGCCGGCATCAAGGTTCGCGCCATCATCGACGCGGGCACGGTTGTCGCGCCGCTGGCGATCCGCATCCTCGGCCGCACCACGGCGGAGGACGTCAAGGATCCGGCCAGCAACAAGGTCGTGGTCAAGCGCAGCACCCTCCTGACGGAGCCGGAGGTCGAAGCGATCACCAATGCCGGCGTGCAGGAAATGAAGATCCGCTCGGTGCTCACCTGCGAATCGAAAAACGGCGTGTGCGGCGCCTGTTACGGGCGCGATCTCGCCCGCGGCACACCGGTCAACATGGGCGAGGCGGTCGGCGTGATCGCGGCGCAGTCGATCGGCGAGCCGGGCACCCAGCTCACCATGCGTACCTTCCACATCGGCGGCGCGGCGCAAATCTCGGAGCAGTCGTTCATCGAGTTCGAACTTCGACGGCAAGCTCAAGTTCAAGGGCAAGAACATCGCCAAGAACACCGAAAACGACGTGGTGGCGATGGTGCGCAACATGGTGGTGGCGGTGGTCGACCCCGACGGCACCGAACGCGCGCATCACCGCATTCCCTACGGCGCGCGCATGCGCGTCGAGGATGGCGACAAGATCAAGCGCGGCCAGCGCATCGCGGAGTGGGATCCCTACACGCGGCCGATCCTCACCGAGGTCGAGGGCTCGGTGGCCTACGAGGATCTCGTCGACGGTCTGTCGATGTCGGAAGCGGTCGACGAGTCGACCGGCATCGCCAAGCGCGTGGTGATCGACTGGCGTACGGGTTCGTCCCGTAACCAGGCTGATCTGCGTCCGGCGATGATCATCAAGGGAAAAGACGGCAAGATCCTCAAGCTCGCCCGCGGCGGCGAGGCGCGCTACCAGCTCGCGGTCGATGCCGTTATCTCGGTCGATCCCGGCGGCAAGGTGAAGGCGGGCGACGTGATCGCGCGTATTCCGACCGAAAGCGCCAAGACCCGAGACATCACCGGCGGTCTGCCGCGGGTGGCGGAACTGTTCGAGGCGCGCAAGCCGAAGGACGCGGCGATCATCGCCGAGATCGGCGGCACGGTGCGCTTCGGCAAGGACTACAAGAACAAACGCCGCATCACCATCGAGCCGAACGGCAAGGGCGATGAGCCGAAGGAGTATCTGATCCCGAAGGGCAAGCACATTCATCTGCAGGATGGCGACGTCATCGAGAAGGGCGACTATATCGTCGAGGGAAATCCCGCCCCGCACGACATTCTCGCTATCAAGGGCGTCGAAGAGCTTGCGGCCTATCTGGTGAACGAAATCCAGGAGGTCTATCGCCTGCAAGGCGTCAATATCAACGACAAGCACATCGAGGTGATCGTTCGCCAGATGCTGCAGAAGGTCGAGATCGACGACGCCGGCGAAACCGAGCTGCTGCAGGGCGAGCAGATCGACAGGAGCGAGATGGACGAGATCAACGTCCGCATCGAAGCCGAAGGCAAGAAGCCGGCGAACGGACACCCCGTCCTGCTCGGCATCACCAAGGCGAGCCTGCAGACGCGTTCGTTCATCTCGGCGGCCTCGTTCCAGGAAACCACGCGCGTGCTCACCGAGGCCGCGGTCAACGGCAAGGCCGACACGCTCGACGGGCTCAAGGAGAACGTCATCGTCGGCCGCCTGATCCCGGCCGGTACCGGGGCCATGATGAACGAGCTGCGCGAGGTTGCGGTCAAGCGCGACGCGCTCATCCTCGAGGAGCGCGAGAAGGACGCGGCGAAAGCGGCGGCCGCAGCGGAAGCAGCCGCTGCGCCGGCGCTGCCGGCGGCCGAATAAGCCGCTCGCACATCATGATGAACTGAATGGGGCCGCTCGAAAGGGCGGCCCTTTTCGTGGATAGGCACCAGGCCATCCGATTGACCCGGAGATGCCCGAAGGCCTTTAACCCTCGATATTTCGGCCTTTTCGCCTTGACTTGAGGGGAAGTGGCCGATACATACGCCACACTTTACGGCAGGCGGTGAGCTTCGCTTGCTCGGCACGGCCGCCCGGCCAACCCTTTGAGAGTGCTAATTTTTCTCAGAGCTTGGACGGCGCAACGCCTCGACGAATGAAGCTCAGACGCTGCCTCTGACAGCCAATGTCAGGCTTGCGAGTGAACGGCCGCGGCGCTGAACCGCATCGTGGTCGTCCGGAACGGAAAAGCGCCCCCGCGGTCGAGCGGAATGGCGCGATTTCGTTTTGCGCGTGAGAACGGCGCGCAAAGAACGCGCGCGGGTGCTTTCCCGCGCGGGAATGCCGGGGCCTTAAAGCCCAAAGCGATAAGCGGCGCATGTTGCGTCCGCGTGAAATGAAAGGGGCGAAAGCCTCAAGCTATTCCGGGTGTCTGAGCCCAAACGAAGGTAGCGAAGTCGAACGATGCCGACGATCAACCAGCTGATTGCCAATCCGCGACGGCCGCTCAAGACGCGCAATAAGGTGCCGGCCCTGCAGGCCTCACCACAGAAGCGCGGCGTCTGCACGCGCGTCTATACGACGACGCCGAAGAAGCCGAACTCGGCGCTGCGCAAGGTCGCCAAGGTGCGCCTGACCAACGGCTTCGAAGTCATCGGCTACATCCCCGGTGAGGGGCACAATCTGCAGGAACATTCGGTGGTGATGATCCGCGGCGGCCGCGTCAAGGATCTGCCGGGCGTTCGCTATCACATCCTGCGCGGCGTGCTCGATACGCAGGGCGTCAAAAACCGCAAGCAGCGCCGTTCGAAGTACGGCGCCAAGCGTCCGAAATAAGGGTAAGCGTCATGTCCCGCCGTCACGCCGCAGAAAAGCGCGAGATTATCCCGGACCCGAAGTTCGGCAACGTCGTCGTCAGCAAGTTCATGAATGCCGTCATGTACGACGGCAAGAAGTCGGTCGCGGAAGGCATCGTCTACGGCGCGCTCGAAATGATCGAAAGCAAGACCAGGCTGGCCCCGCTCACGGTGTTCCAGCAGGCGCTCGACAACGTGATGCCCTCGATCGAAGTCCGCTCGCGCCGCGTCGGCGGCGCCACCTATCAGGTGCCGGTGGAAGTGCGCACTTCGCGCCGGCAGGCGCTCGGCATCCGCTGGATCATTATTGCCGCGCGCGAACGCAACGAAAAAACAATGACCGAGCGGCTCTCGGCCGAGTTGCTCGATGCATCCAATAACAGGGGAAACGCCGTCAAGAAGCGCGAAGACACTCACAAGATGGCGGAAGCCAACCGCGCCTTCTCGCATTACCGCTGGTAGCGGCGAACAACCTTTAGGGATCAATCTTCTATGCCACGCGTCCACCCGATCGAGGACTACCGCAATTTCGGCATCATGGCCCACATCGATGCCGGGAAAACCACGACTACCGAGCGGATCCTCTATTATACCGGCAAGAGCCATAAGATCGGCGAGGTGCATGAAGGCGCCGCGACGATGGATTGGATGGAGCAGGAGCAGGAACGCGGTATCACCATCACTTCGGCCGCGACCACTGCGTTCTGGAAGAACAAGCGCCTCAACATCATCGACACCCCCGGCCACGTCGACTTCACCATCGAAGTCGAGCGCAGTTTGCGCGTGCTCGACGGCGCTGTCTGCGTGCTCGATTCCAACCAGGGCGTTGAGCCGCAAACCGAGACGGTCTGGCGCCAGGGCGACAAATACAAAGTCCCGCGCATCGTGTTCGCCAACAAGATGGACAAGATCGGCGCCGACTTCTTCAAGTGTCTCGACGACATCAGGACTCGCCTTGGCGCCAAGCCGGTCGCGATCCAGCTTCCGATCGGCTCCGAGCAGCAGTTCAAGGGCCTCATCGATCTGGTGCGCATGAAGGGCGTGATCTGGGACGATGAATCGCTCGGCGCCAATTACAAGGACATCGATATTCCCGCCGACATGCTCGAGCAGGCGCAGGAATACCACGACAAGATGGTCGAGGCCGCGTGCGAACTCGACGATGACGCCGCCACCGCCTACCTCGAGGGCAAGATGCCCGACGAGGCCACGCTCAAGAAGTTGATCCGCAAGGCCGTAATCACGGGCGCCTTCTTCCCCGTGCTATGCGGCTCAGCGTTCAAGAATAAGGGCGTGCAGCCGCTGCTGGACGCAGTGGTCGATTATCTGCCGAGCCCGCTCGACGTGCCGCCGATCCACGGCATCAACCCGGACAACGGCGAAGACGTCATACGCGAGCCGAAGGACGACGCGCCGCTCGCACTGCTCGGCTTCAAGATCATGGACGACCCCTTCGTCGGCACTATCACCTTCTGCCGAATCTATTCCGGCACGCTCACCAGCGGCACCGGCGTGATCAACTCGACCAAAGAGCGCAAAGAGCGCATCGGCCGCATGCTGCTCATGCATGCGAACAACCGCGAGGACATCAAGGAAGCCTATGCCGGCGACATCGTCGCGCTGGCCGGCCTCAAGGAAGTGCGCACCGGCGACACGCTGTGCGACGCCAAGCATCCGGTGATTCTGGAAAAGATGGAATTCCCCGATCCGGTGATCGAGATCGCTATTGAGCCGAAGTCGAAGGCCGACCAGGAAAAACTCGGCGTCGCGCTCGCCAAGCTCGTCGCGGAAGACCCGTCATTCCGCGTCAACACCGATCCGGAGTCGGGCCAGACCATCATTCGCGGCATGGGCGAACTGCACCTCGACATCAAGGTCGACATCCTCAGGCGTACCTACAAAGTGGACGCCAATATCGGCGCGCCGCAGGTCGCTTATCGCGAGAAGATAACGCGGGCAGTGACCGTCGACTACCAGCATAAGAAGCAGACTGGCGGTACCGGGCAATTCGCTCAGATCAAGATCGTCTGCGAACCGCTGCCGCCGGGGGGCGGTTTCTTGTTCGAGAACGAGGTCGTCGGTGGCGCGGTGCCGAAGGAATTCATTCCCGGTGTCGAGAAGGGTTTGGAGTCCGTGCTCGGCGCCGGCTTGCTGGCAGGCTTCCCGGTGGTCGATCTAAAGGTGACGCTGGTGGATGGCCGCTATCACGACGTCGATTCATCTGCGCTAGCGTTCGAAATCTGCGCACGCGGTGCTTTGCGTGAGGCGCTGCAAAAGGGCGGCTCGGTGTTGCTGGAGCCGATCATGAAGGTCGAGGTGGTGACGGTGGCGGAATACACCGGCTCCGTCATCGGCGACCTCAACTCGCGGCGCGGCCATATTCAGGGCCAGGACGTGCGAGGCAATGCCAACGTCATCAATGCGATGGTGCCGCTCGCCAACATGTTCAGCTACGTCAACACGCTTCGTTCCATGTCACAGGGGCGTGCCACTTTCACAATGCAGTTCGATCACTACGAACAGGTACCGCAAAACGTCGCGTTGGAGGTTCAGGCGAAATACGCCTGATCTTCGACGCGGAAACATTAACCGGCACTGACAGAGACCCGATAGGGAGAGTTCCATGGCTAAAGAGAAATTCCAACGCACGAAGCCGCATTGTAACATCGGAACGATCGGTCACGTCGACCACGGCAAAACGACACTGACAGCGGCGATCACCAAGGTGCTCGCCGAGTCGGGCGGCGCAACCTTCACCGCCTATGATCAGATCGACAAGGCGCCGGAAGAAAAGGCGCGCGGCATCACCATCTCGACCGCGCACGTCGAATACGAGACCAAGGCGCGCCACTATGCGCACGTCGATTGCCCGGGCCACGCCGACTACGTGAAGAACATGATCACGGGCGCCGCGCAGATGGACGGCGCGATCCTGGTGGTTTCCGCCGCCGACGGCCCGATGCCGCAGACCCGCGAGCACATCCTGCTCGCCCGTCAGGTTGGCGTGCCGGCGCTGGTGGTGTTCATGAACAAGGTCGACATGGTCGACGATCCGGAACTGCTCGAGTTGGTCGAACTCGAAGTTCGCGAGCTTCTCTCCAAGTATAATTTCCCCGGCGACAAGATCCCGATCATCAAGGGTTCTGCCCTGATGGCGCTCGAGGGCAAGGAGCCCAAGCTCGGCCATGACGCCATCCTGGAATTGATGAAGGCGGTGGACGAATACATTCCGCAGCCCGAGCGGCCGATCGATCAGCCGTTCCTGATGCCGGTGGAAGACGTGTTCTCGATCTCCGGCCGCGGCACAGTGTGTACCGGCCGCGTCGAGCGCGGCGTGGTCAAGGTCGGCGAGGAAGTCGAGATCGTCGGTATAAAGCCGACCGTCAAGACCGTCGTGACCGGCGTCGAGATGTTCCGCAAGCTGCTCGATCAGGGCCAGGCCGGCGACAACATCGGCGCGCTGCTGCGCGGCACGAAGCGCGAGGAAGTCGAGCGCGGTCAGGTGCTATGCAAACCCGGCTCCGTCAAGCCGCACACCAAGTTCAAGGCCGAAGCCTATATCCTCACCAAGGAAGAGGGCGGCCGTCATACCCCGTTCTTCACCAACTATCGCCCGCAGTTCTACTTCCGCACTACCGACGTGACCGGTGTCGTGCATCTGCCGGCGGGCACCGAGATGGTGATGCCCGGGGACAACGTGGCGATGGAAGTGCACCTGATCGTGCCGATCGCCATGGAAGAAAAGCTTCGCTTCGCCATTCGCGAAGGCGGCCGCACGGTCGGCGCCGGCGTGGTGGCGAGCATTATCGAGTAGTCGAAGACGCGCGATGGCCGGGCTTTCCCGGCCATCCGCATCTTAATCGCGGCAATGGAATTCGTGGATGTCCGGCGCAAGGCTGGGCATGACCAACGAGAGAAAACGAAATGAACGGCCAGAATATCCGCATCCGGCTCAAGGCGTTCGATCACCGCATACTCGATGCGTCGACGCGCGAGATCGTGAACACGGCCAAGCGCACCGGCGCCCAGGTCCGTGGCCCGATTCCGCTACCGACGCGTATCGAGAAATTCACGGTGAACCGCTCGCCGCACGTAGACAAGAAGAGCCGCGAACAGTTCGAGATGCGCACCCATAAGCGCCTTTTGGACATCGTCGACCCGACGCCGCAGACCGTGGACGCGCTGATGAAGCTCGACCTCGCCGCCGGCGTCGACGTCGAGATCAAGCTGTAAGGCCAGGTGAGGGAAGCGATGCGTTCCGGAGTTATCGCGAAAAAGGTCGGAATGACCCGGTTGTTCACCGAGGCCGGTGAGCATGTGCCGGTCACGGTGCTGCAGCTATTGCAGTGCCAGGTCGTCGCCCATCGCACCAAGGACAAGAACGGCTACGTCGCGCTCCAGCTCGGCTCGGGCGTGCGCCGTACCAACAATATGAACAAGGCCGACCGCGGCTATTTCGGCAAGGCCCAGGTCGAGCCCCGGCGCAAGCTGGCCGAATTCCGCGTCAGCGATGACGCGCTGATCCCGGTCGGCGCCGAGATCACCGCTGATCATTTCGTTACCGGCCAGTTCGTCGATGTCTGCGGCATCTCAATCGGCAAGGGCTTTGCCGGCGGCATGAAGCGTTGGAATTTCGCCGGCTTGCGCGCCTCGCACGGCGTCTCGGTCTCGCATCGCTCGATCGGTTCGACCGGCGGCCGTCAGGATCCCGGCAAGACCTTCAAGAACAAAAAGATGCCCGGCCATATGGGCGTCGATCGGATCACCACGCTCAATCTCAAAGTGATGAAGACCGACGTCGAGCGCGGCCTAGTCATGGTCGAGGGCGCGGTGCCGGGCGCCAAGGGCGGCTGGATCACCGTGCGCGATGCCGTGAAGAAGAAGCTGCCGAAGGAAGCACCGAAGCCCGGCAAGTTCCGCGTCAGGGAGAGCGCCGAGGCGGCGCCGGCACCGGCGCCGGCAAGCGAAGCCCCCGCAGCCCCCGCCGCGAAGGAGGGCGCGTAACATGGATCTGAAAATCACCACGCTGGAAGGCAAGGAAGCCGGCAAGGCCACATTGTCCGATGCGATTTTCGGCCTCGAGCCGCGCCAGGACATCGTGCAGCGCTGCGTCAACTGGCAACTCGCCAAGCGCCAGCGCGGCTCGCATAAGACCAAGGACCGCAGCGAGATCTGGCGTACCGGCAAGAAAATGTACGCGCAGAAGGGCACCGGCGGCGCTCGCCACGGCTCGGCGCGCGTTCCGCAATTCCGCGGCGGCGGCCGCGCCTTCGGTCCGGTGGTGCGCAGCCACGCCATCGGCCTTCCGAAGAAAGTGCGCGCGCTCGCGCTCAAGCACGCGCTGTCGGCCAAGGCCAAGGACGGCGGCATCATAGTCATCGACAAGGCGACGCTGAAGGACGCCAAGACCAGGGCGCTGGCCAAGCAGTTCAACGATCTGGGCTTGAGCAATGCCTTGATCATCGACGGCGTCGAGTGCGACGCGAATTTCTGCTCTGCGGCGCGCAATATCCCGAACATCGACGTGCTGCCGATCCAGGGCATCAATGTCTACGACATCATGCGGCGCAAGACTTTGGTGCTGACCAAGGCCGCGCTCGATGCGCTGGAGGCGCGCTTCAAATGAGCACCAGCGATCCGCGCCACTACGACGTCATCCTTTCTCCGGTGATCACCGAGAAGGCGACCATGGCGTCCGAGCACAACAAAGTCGTGTTCAAGGTGGCGCGCAACGCCACCAAGCCGCAGATCAAGGAAGCGGTGGAGAAGCTGTTCGACGTCAAGGTCAAGAACGTCAACACCTTGATCCGCCGCGGCAAGGTCAAGGTTTTCAAGAACAAGGTCGGGCAGCAGTCCGACGTGAAGCGCGCGATCGTGACCCTGGAAGAGGGTCACCGCATCGACGTGACCACGGGATTGTAAGGGGACGGCGATGGCACTTAAAACCTACAATCCGACTACCCCAAGCCAGCGTCAGCTGATCAACATCGACCGTTCGTCGTTGTACAAGGGCGCGCCGATCAAGGCGTTGACCGAAGGCCAGCATTCGCACGGCGGGCGCAACAATAATGGCCGCATCACCGTCCGCTTCCGCGGCGGCGGGCACAAGCAGGCCTATCGCCGGATCGACTTCCGCCGCACCAAGATCGACGTGCCGGCGACCGTCGAGCGCATCGAATACGATCCGAACCGCACGGCTTTCATCGCTTTGATCAAGTACACGGACGGCGAGCTCTCCTACATTCTGGCGCCGCAGCGCCTCGGTGTTGGCGATACCGTGATTTCGTCTGAAAAAGCCGACATCAAGCCCGGCAACGCGCTGCCGATCGGCAGCATTCCGGTCGGCACCATCGTGCACAATGTCGAGGTCAAGATCGGCAAAGGCGGCCAGCTTGCGCGTTCGGCCGGCACCTATGTGCAGATCGTCGGGCGCGACCAGGATTACGTCATCCTGCGCCTGAGCACGACCGAGCAGCGCCTGGTGCATGGCCGCTGCATGGCGACGGTCGGGGCGGTGTCGAACCCCGACAACATGAACACCACCATCGGCAAGGCCGGCCGCCAGCGCTGGAAAGGCCGCATGCCGCACAACCGCGGCATCACCATGAACCCTGTCGACCATCCGCATGGCGGCCGCACCAAGGGCGGCAAGCATTGGGTGACGCCGTGGGGCAAGCCGACCAAGGGCGCAAAGACCCGCAAGAACAAGCGCACCACCAAATTCATCGTGGTCAGCCGCCACGAACGCAAGAAGAAGCAGCAGGGATAACGATATGACGCGATCCGCATGGAAGGGCCCGTTTGTCGATGGCTATATGCTGCGCAAGGCTGAGGCCGCGCGCGCGTCGGGCCGCCACGACATGATCAAGATCTGGAGTCGGCGCTCGACCATTCTGCCGCAATTCGTCGGGCTTAATTTCGGCGTCTATAACGGGCAGAAGCACATTCCGGTGATGGTGACCGAGGAAATGGTCGGTCACAAGTTCGGCGAATTCGCGCCGAGCCGGATGTTCTACGGCCACACCTCCGACCGCAAAGCCAAGCGCACCAGTGCCGCACCTGCCGCACCTGCTGCGGCCGCGCCGGCGGCAAGCTGAGGATTTAGAGACAGGTCATGGGCAAGCGTAAACGCGAGCGAACTCTTCCGGACAATGAGGCGAAGGCCATCAGCAAGATGCTGCGGGTCTCGCCGCAGAAACTCAATCTTGTCGCGCAGATGATCCGCGGCAAGAAGGTAGCGATGGCGCTCGCCGACCTGGAATTTTCGCGCAAGCGCATCTCGACGGAAGTACGCAAATGCCTGGAATTGGCAATCGCCAATGCCGAAAACAATCACGACCTCGACGTCGACGATCTGGTCGTCGCCGAGGCCCATGTCGGAAAGGCGCTGGTGATCAAGCGCTTTAGCCCGCGCGGCCGCGGCCGCGTCGGGCAAATTCTTAAACCGTTCTCCCACCTGACCATCGTGGTGCGTCAGGTCGAGGCGCCGGCTGAAGCGAAAGCCTGAGGAGGAGTTTAGTGGGTCAAAAAGTCAATCCAATTGGGCTGCGTCTCGGGATCAACCGCACCTGGGACTCGCGCTGGTATGCCGGCAAGGCCGAGTACGGCACGCTGTTGCATGAGGACATCAAGATCCGCGCGGAGCTGATGAAGCAGCTCAAGCAGGCGGCGGTGTCGCATATCGTGATCGAGCGCCCGCACAAGAAGTGCCGCGTGACGATCCACTCGGCGCGTCCGGGCGTGGTGATCGGCAAGAAGGGCGCCGACATCGAGAAACTGCGCAAGTCGGTCGCCAAGCTCACCGACAGCGACGTGGTCATCAATATCGTCGAAATCCGCAAGCCGGAGCTCGACGCGCAGTTGGTCGCCGAGTCGATCTCGCAACAGCTCGAGCGCCGCGTGGCGTTCCGCCGCGCCATGAAACGCGCCGTGCAGTCGGCCATGCGTCTGGGCGCCGAAGGCATCCGCATCAACTGTTCGGGCCGTCTCGGCGGCGCCGAAATCGCGCGCATGGAGTGGTACCGCGAAGGTCGCGTGCCGCTGCATACGCTGCGCGCCGACGTCGACTACGGCGTCGCCACCGCTTTCACCACCTACGGGACCTGCGGCGTCAAGGTTTGGATCTTCAAGGGTGAGATCCTCGAACACGATCCGATGGCGCAGGACAAGAAGCTCGCCGAAGGCGAACTCGGGGCGTCCGCGCCGCGAGACGGCCGCCTGATCGAAAGATATAGAGTCGAAAGAAAATGCTGCAACCAAAGCGCACCAAGTTCCGCAAGGCGTTCAAGGGCCGTATCCACGGCATCGCCACCAGTGGCGCCACGCTCGCCTTCGGCCAATACGGCCTCAAGGCGCTGGAGCCCGAACGCGTCACCGCGCGCCAGATCGAGGCCGCGCGCCGCGCGCTTACCCGCTTCATGAAGCGGGCAGGCCGAGTCTGGATCCGCGTCTACCCGGATGTGCCGGTTTCCAAGAAGCCGATCGAAGTGCGCATGGGCAAAGGCAAGGGCACGCCTGAGTTCTGGGTGTGCCGCGTCAAGCCCGGCCGCATCTTGTTCGAAGTCGACGGCATTCCGATCGCGGTCGCCAAGGAAGCGCTGACGCTCGCCGCCGCCAAGCTGCCGGTCAAGACCCGATTCATCGAACGTATCGCCGAGTAATGGACATGAAATCCGCCGACGTAAGAGCGATGACGCTCGATCAGCTTGATGACGAAGTGCTCAAGCTGAAGAAGGAGCAGTTCAACCTGCGTTTCCAGCGCGCCACCGGGCAGCTGGAGAATACCTCGCGCGTGCGCCTGATCCGCCGCGACATCGCGCGCATGAAGACGATCGCCGCGCAGAAGCGCGCCGGCATGCCGGAGCCGGTCGTAAAGGCTGACAGCGCGCCGGCGACTGCGAAGAAGAAGACCAAGACGAAATCCGCCAGGCCCGCCAGACCAAAGGCTGCCGCGACGACCAAGACGCCGCGCGCCAAAGCAAGGGCCAAGTCCAACAAGTCGAATAAGTCGAAGAAGTAAGGGGTTTTAGATGCCGAAACGTACGCTCCAGGGCGTCGTCGTCAGTGACAAGCAGGCCAAGACCGTGGTCGTGCGTGTGGACCGGCGTTTTTCCCACGCGACGATGAAGAAGGTTGTGCGCCGCTCGAAGAAATACCACGCCCATGACGAGACCAATCAATACGCGGTCGGCGACATGGTGTGGATCGAAGAGCGCCGCCCGATCTCCAAGCTCAAGTGCTGGGAAGTCGTCCGCGGCGAGAAGAAGCAGAAAGCTCAGTAGCACAATGCGCCTAACGAAAAAGAAAGCCGCATCATGATCCAGATGCAAACCAACCTCGACGTGGCGGACAATTCCGGCGCGCGCCGCGTCATGTGCATCAAGGTGCTGGGCGGCTCCAAGCGCAAATACGCCACCATCGGCGACGTCATCGTCGTCTCGGTGAAGGAAGCGATTCCGCGCGGCCGCGTCAAAAAAGGCGAGGTGATGAAGGCCGTGGTGGTGCGCATCCGCAAGGACATCAAGCGCGCCGATGGCTCGGTTATCCGTTTTGACCGCAACGCGGCGGTGTTGATCACCCCGCAGCTCGAGCCGGTGGGAACCCGCATCTTCGGGCCGGTGCCGCGCGAGTTGCGCGCCAAGAATCACATGAAGATCATCTCGCTCGCCCCGGAGGTGCTGTGATGGCCGCAAAAATCCGCAAAGGCGACAAGGTGGTCGTCCTCTCAGGCCGCGACAAGGGTCGCAGCGGCGAGGTGATCGAGGTGCGTCCGGCCGCAGACCGCGCCTTGGTGCGCGGCGTCAACATGGTCAAGCGCCACCAGCGCCAAACCGCGCAGCAGGAAGGCGGGATCATCTCCAAGGAGAGCACGATCCATCTGTCCAACTTGGCGCTCGCCGATCCCAAGGACGGCAAGCCGACCCGCGTTGGATTTAAATTCGTCGGGCAAGGCGAAGACCGCAAAAAAGTGCGCGTTGCCAAGCGTTCCGGAGTTGAGATCGATGGCTGATACGCAGCAGAATACCGAACCGAAAAAGCCGAAGAAGCCGCCGGCCGACAAGAACGCGGCGCCGAAGGTGAAGAAACCGCGCGTGGCCTCGGACTACAAGGCGCGCCTGCGCGCGCACTTCGAAGAGGTCGTGCGGCCGGAACTCACCAAGCAGTTCGGCTACAAGAACCGCATGCAGGTCCCCACGATCACCAAGGTGGTGCTCAACATGGGCATCGGCGAGGGCGTCGCCGACCGCAAGAAGGTCGAGCAGGCCGCCAACGATCTGACGCAGATCGCCGGTCAGAAAGCCGTGATCACCAAGTCGCGCAAGTCGATCGCCAACTACAAGCTGCGTGACGGACAGGCAATCGGCTGCAAGGTCACGCTGCGCAAGACGCGCATGTACGACTTCGTCGACCGGCTGGTGAATATCGCGCTGCCCCGCATCCGCGACTTCCGCGGGCTCAATCCGAAGAGCTTCGACGGGCGCGGCAACTACAGCCTGGGCATCAAGGAACACATCGTGTTCCCCGAGATCGATTTCGACAAGGTCACCGATTCGTGGGGCATGGACGTCACCGTCTGCACGAGCGCGCGCAACGACGAAGAGGCGCGCGCGTTGTTGGCTGCATTCAACTTCCCGTTCCGGCAGTGAGGGGCGACAAGCCACCTCAGACGCGGAAATAAGGAGCTAAACGTATGGCGAAGAAGAGTTCGATCGAGAAGAACAACCGGCGGAAAAGGATGTCGAAGAAATTCGCCAACCGCCGCAAGGCGTTGAAAACGATCGCCCACGACAAGAAACTTCCGATGGAGGAGCGTTTCGCCGCGACCCTCAAGCTTGCCGAATTGCCGCGCAATTCGTCGGCTACCCGCATTCGCAATCGTTGCGAATTGACCGGGCGTCCGCGCGCTTATTACCGCAAGCATCGTCTCAGCCGCATCGCGTTGCGCGAGCTCGGCTCCAAGGGCCTGATTCCCGGCCTCGTGAAGTCGAGCTGGTGAGGGGGCCGCAATGGCAGTGAACGATCCGATCGGCGACATGATCACCCGCATCCGCAACGCGCAGATGCGCGCGAAGTCCAAGGTTTCCATGCCCGGCTCGAGGCAGCGCGAGCGCGTGCTCGAGGTGCTCAAGACCGAAGGCTATATCCGCGGCTACGCCAGCGTGGCGCATGCCGACGGGCGCAGCGAACTCGAGATCGAGTTGAAATATTTCGACGGCGAGCCGGTGATCCGCGAGATCGAACGCATCTCCAAGCCCGGCCGGCGCGTCTATGCCTCAGTCAAGGCCTTGCCGCGCATCAATAACGGTCTCGGTGTCGCCATTCTGTCGACGCCGAAAGGCGTGATGGCCGACCATGACGCTCGCGAAGCCAATGTCGGCGGCGAAATCATCTGTACGGTGTTCTAATGTCGCGCATCGGCAACAAAGTAATAACGGTCCCCACGGGCGTCACCGCCAACGTGGAAGGGCAGACCGTCAAGGTAAAGGGCCCGAAGGGCGCCATGCAGGTCGTGGTGCACGACGACGTCGTCGTCACTTTGGACAAGGGCTCGGTCAAACTTGAACCGCGCGGCGAGACCAAGCGCGCGCGCTCTATGTGGGGCACTTCGCGCACGCTAGTTGCTAATTTATTTAACGGCGTCACGAAGGGTTTCGAGGAGCGCCTCGAGATCACCGGCGTCGGCTACCGCGCCGCGGTGCAAGGCAAATCGCTGAACCTGCAGCTTGGCTTCAGCCATGACGTGAACTTTCCGATCCCGGAAGGCATCGCGATCGCGACGCCGAAGCCGACCGAAATCGTGGTGACCGGCACCGACAAGCAGAAAGTCGGTCACGTCGCCGCCGAGATCCGCGGCTTCCGGCCGCCCGAGCCGTACAAGGGCAAGGGCGTGAAATACGTGGGCGAATACATCTTCCGCAAGGAAGGCAAGAAGAAGTAGAGGGCTTAAGAGCCATGTCGAGATTAAGTGACCGGACCGCGCGGCGGACGGCGACAGTGCGACGCAAGGTCAAGCTTGCGGCCGGCACCAGCGGGCGCGCGCGCCTGTCGGTGTTCCGTTCGTCCAAACACATCCATGCCCAGCTCATCGACGATATGAAAGGCGAGACGCTTGCCGCCGCCTCTTCGCTGGAAAAAACCCTGCGCGAGGGTCGCAAGACCGGCGCCAATATCGAGGCCGCCAAGGCGGTCGGCAAACTGATCGCCGAACGCGCCAAGGAAAAGGGCATCAAGGACGTGGTGTTCGACCGCGGCGGTTACCTCTATCACGGACGCATCAAGGCGCTGGCCGACGCTGCGCGCGAAGGCGGACTTAACTTTTAACGGAGCGCGCATCATCCCGAAAAGTGGGAACCGGTTTTCGGATAAGCTGATGCGCAAGGAAAGAACACATGGCACATGAACCTCGACGAGATCGTGAACGCGGCGGTGGCCGCGAAGAGCGCGACAGCGAGTTCACCGACAAGCTGGTCCACATCAATCGTGTGGCCAAGGTGGTGAAGGGCGGCCGCCGCTTTGCGTTCGCAGCCCTCGTCATCGTCGGCGATCAGAAAGGCCGCGCCGGTTTCGGCCACGGCAAGGCGCGCGAAGTGCCGGAGGCGATCCGCAAGGCGACCGATTCAGCCAAGCGCAGCCTGACCCGCGTTCCGCTCCGCGAAGGCCGCACGCTGCATCACGACGTATTCGGCCGTCACGGCGCCGGCAAGGTATTCCTGCGTGCCGCGCCTCCGGGAACCGGCATCATCGCCGGCGGTCCGATGCGCGCGGTGTTCGAGACGCTCGGCATCCAGGACGTGGTGGCGAAGTCGCTTGGCTCGTCCAATCCCTACAATGTGGTGCGCGCGACTTTCGATGCGCTCAAGCATCAGGATTCGCCGCGCTCGGTCGCGGCCCGCCGCAACCTCAAGGTATCCACGCTGCAGTCGCGCCGCCGTGAAGGCGCTGACGAAGTTGCTGCGGATTAAGGGCACAGACAATGGCTCCGTCACAGAAGACCATAAAGATCGAGCAGGTGGCGAGCCCGTCGCGGCGTCATCACGATCAGCGCGAAACCCTGGTCGGGCTCGGGCTGAACAAGATCGGCCGCGTCAAGGATTTGCCGGACACGCTGGCGACGCGCGGCATGATCCGCAAGATTCAGCATTTGGTGCGCGTGGTCGGCGGACCGAAGTGACCGCTTGGTTGTGACATAGAAGATGAACGAGGACTGAGATGAAACTCAACCAGATCGCCGACAATCCCGGCGCCCGCAAGAACCGCATGCGCATCGGTCGCGGCATCGGCTCCGGCATGGGCAAGACCGGCGGCCGCGGCGGCAAGGGCCAGACCGCGCGCTCGGGCGTGCGCATCAAGGGCTTCGAAGGTGGCCAGATGCCGCTGCATCGGCGCCTGCCCAAGCGCGGCTTTCGCAACACCTCGTTCGCGATCAAGCTCAACGAGACCAGCCTCGGCAAATTGCAGGCGGCGATCGATGCCGGCCGGATCGACATCAAGAATCCGGTCGACGTCGCGGCCATGGTCAAAGGCGGCCTGATGCGCCGCGCCAAGGGCGGCGTGAAGTTGCTCGGCGGCGGCGAACTCAAGAGCAAAGTCGATATCACCGTTCATGGAGCGTCGAAGTCGGCGATCGAGGCGATCGAGAAGGCCGGCGGCACCGTCAAGATCCTAGCGCCGAAGAAGGAACCGGACGCCGAGCCGCGCGGCAAGAACAAGCGCATGGCGCTGGAAGCCGCCAATGGCGGAGCCAAGCCGAAGGGCGGCAAGCCCAAGGCGGAAGCCGACGACGCGGGCGCGACCGAGAACAAAGGCGCGGAGTAGTTATCTGATGACGTCATCGCCCGCGAAGGCGGGCGATCCAGTTAGCCCTGTCTACAATATTGAATGAGCGTGCCTATCTAAGGGCCTGCGAATACTGGATGCCCGGCTTTCGCGGGGCATGACGGCAGAAAAGCTGGGGCGGGACGGCAGGAGCGATTGATGGTCTCTGCAGCGGAACAACTGGCGGCGAATTTCAACTTCTCGGCGCTCGGCAAGGCCCAGGAACTCAAGCAACGCATCTGGTTCACGGTCGGCGCGCTGCTGGTCTACCGCCTGGGCACTTATATTCCGCTGCCCGGCATCGATCCGGCGGCCTGGGAGCAGATTTTCAACACCCAGTCCGGCGGCATTCTCGGCATGTTCAACATGTTCTCCGGTGGCGGTATCCACCGGATGGCGATCTTTGCCCTCAACATCATGCCGTACATTTCGGCCTCGATCATCATCCAGTTGATGACGACGGTCTCGCCGACGCTGGAAGCGCTCAAGAAGGAAGGCGAGGCCGGCCGCAAGATCATGAACCAGTACACCCGGTATCTCACCGTGGTGCTGGCCGGTTTCCAGGCCTGGGGCATCGGCGTGGGCTTGCAAGGCACCGGCAGCGTGGTCAGCGACCCCGGCATCTTCTTCCTGATTTCGACCACGGTCACGCTCACCGGTGGCACCATGTTCCTAATGTGGCTGGGCGAGCAGATCACATCGCGCGGTATCGGCAACGGCATCTCGCTGATAATTTTGTCCGGCATCGTGGCGCAATTGCCTTCGGCCATTGCCGGTACGCTCGAACTCGGCCGCCAGGGCGCGCTGTCCACCGGCCTCATCCTCGCGGTCATTTTGATGGCTGTGGTGGTCATCGGCTTCATCGTGTTCGTGGAGCGCGCGCAGCGCCGGCTGCTGATCCAGTATCCCAAGCGCCAGGTCGGCAACCGCATGTTCGAAGGCCAGTCCTCGCATTTGCCCCTCAAGCTCAACACCTCGGGCGTGATCCCGCCAATTTTTGCCTCTTCGCTGCTGCTGCTGCCGACAACGGTCGCGAATTTCAATGCGGGCCAAGGCCCCGGCTGGCTGACCACCGTCACCACGCTGCTGGGCCACGGGCGGCCGCTGTTCCTCATTCTGTACGTCGGGCTGATCGTGTTCTTCGCTTTCTTCTATACCGCGGTCGTATCGAACCCGAACGAGACGGCGGACAACCTGAAAAAGCACGGCGGCTTCATTCCAGGCATCCGCCCCGGCGAGCGCACCGCCGAGTATATCGACTATGTGCTCACGCGCATCACGGTGCTGGGCGCTATCTATCTCGCCATCGTCTGCCTGATCCCGGAAATGCTGATTTCCTATGCCGCGGTGCCGTTCTACTTCGGCGGCACCTCGCTGCTGATCGTGGTGAGCGTCACCATGGACACGGTGGCGCAGATCCAGGGCTATCTGCTGGCGCATCAATATGAAGGTCTGATCAAGCGTTCGAAGCTGCGAGGACGGCAGAGATGAGTCCGGAACTGGGGCGGCGCATTGCCTTTACCCTGGGCGCGCTCCTCGTCTACCGCATCGGCTGTTACATCCCGCTGCCCGGGCATCGACAACGCGGTCTGGACGCGCATTTTCGAGAGCCAAGCCGGCGGCCTGCCCGGTCTGTTCGATGCACCCTCGGGAGGCAGCATTGGCCGGCTCGCGATATTCGCACTCGGTATCTTGCCCTATGTCACCGCGGCGCTGCTGCTTCAGTTGGCGGCGATCGGCTTATCAAGCGTTCGGACGCTGAGCGAGCGAGGCTATCTCGGGCTAAAGACGCTCCGTGCCTATACGCGTTATCTCACCCTCGCGCTCGCCGCATCCCAAGGCTATGGCATCGCGCAGGGCCTCGAAAGCATTCGCGGCGTTGTCGCCACCCCTGGTCCACTATTCACGTTATCGACCGTGCTCACGCTCACGGCTGGGACGATGCTGGTGGTGTGGATCGCCGATCAGATCACCGAGCGCGGAATCGGAAACGGAATAGCACTCATTCTCGCGGTGGGTTTCGCCGTCGAATTGCCATCGACTATCGCCTCTGCGTTTGTCGGCGTGAACCATGGATCGGTATCGCCCAATATAATCGCAGTCTCGGCGGTGCTGGCGGCCGCGATTATTGCCCTGATCGTATTGGTCGAAGGCGCGCGGCGGCAGATTTCGGTTGACTATGCCAAGCGGGAGATTGGCGGCCGCTCGATCGAAGCGGTGTCGGCGCCGCTTGCGCTGAAGGTGAACAATGCCGGCGGCATCATGCCCGCATTCCTTGCCAACTGGATCATTCTTTTGCCGGCGGCGGTTGCGATCTACGCTTTCGGTGCGGACTCTGCTTTGGGTAGCTTCATCCTCAACCATCTGCAGCATGGCCGCCCGGTGTTCATGATCTTATTTTGGTTAATGATCGTCGCCTTCACGCTGTTCTATACCGCCTTCCTGCTCGACCCCGAGAAGGTCAGCCAAACGCTGAAGGCGCACGGCGGCACGTTTCGCGGAATCGAACCGGGCGAGTCAACGGCGGCCTATTTCGACGATGTGGTGTCGCGCATCACAACCTTTGCCGGCTTCTATCTCGCCTTTGTGTTCATCATCCCGGAACTGCTGGCCGTGTATTTCCACGTGCCGTTTTATCTGGGTGGTCAGGCATTCCTGATAGTTGTTTGTGCGGTCTTGGATATCGGAGCCTACAAACAGCAGATTCAATTGCAGCCGGGGGGCGCACGACCATGAGACTGATCTTGCTGGGTCCGCCAGGGGCGGGGAAGGGCACGCAGGCGCAGCGCCTGATCGCCAAATACGGGATTGTTCAACTCTCGACCGGCGACATGTTGCGCGCGGCGGTCGCGGCCTGCACTCCGGTCGGCTTACGCGCCAAGAGCCTCATGGATGCGGGGCAACTGGTGCCAGATGAGGTGGTGGTGGCGATCATCGCCGATCGCATCGATCAGCCGGATGCCAGGCGCGGTGTCGTGCTCGACGGCTTCCCGCGCACGGTGCCGCAGGCCGAGGCGCTCGATCGGCTGCTGGCCCAGCGCGGCCTTGAACTCGACGGCGTGATCCAGCTCAAGGTCGACGAAGGCATTCTGGTCAAGCGCATCGCGACCCGGGTGGCTGAGATGACCGCGCGCGGCGAAAGACTGCGCGCTGACGACAATCCGGACGTGCTCAAGGGCCGGCTGGACGCCTATCGGGCCCAGACCGCGCCACTTGTCGACTACTATGCCGGCAAAGGCCTGCTCAAGGCCGTGGACGGCATGGCGCCGATCGACGCGGTAACGGCCGCCATCGACCGGATCCTGAGCTCTGCCGGGGCCGCCAAGTCGAAGCCTGCCAAGGCCCGGCCTGCCAAAGCCAAGTCTGCCAAGGACAACCCCGCCAAAAAGTCGGCCAAGGGCCGCGCCCCCAAGGGACGGGCCAAAGCAGGGGCCAAGGGGACCAAGCGGAAGGCTTCCGTCCGCCGGGCCGCCTCGGCGGGCCCCAAGGGACGAAAGCCGGCCGCAAGGCGGGCCGCGCCAAAACCAAGCCGGGACAAGGCAAAGGGCGTACTCGACGGAGGTTGACGAAGGCCAGATGAATCCCTTAATAAGCAGCCTATTCAGGAGTTTGACGCGATGCCGATCCCCCGCGAAAAGGGGGACAGGTGTCGTGTTACGCTTTGGGCTATCCCCCTGTGGGAACACAAGAATTCGGCGCGTCTAACGCGGCCGGCCGGTAACAGGAGAGACCATTCGTGGCTCGTATTGCGGGCGTCAATCTGCCCACCAACAAGCGCGTCGTGATCGCGCTCCAATATATCCATGGCGTCGGACCTCGTATCGCCAAGGAAATCGTCGAAAAGGTTAACCTGCCGGCTGAACGGCGGGTGTCGCAGCTCACCGACGCCGAGGTGCTGCAGATTCGCGAAATGATCGACCGCGACTACATGGTCGAAGGCGATCTGCGCCGCGAAGTGTCGATGAACATCAAGCGGCTGATGGACCTCGGTTGCTACCGCGGCTTGCGTCACCGCAAGGGCCTGCCCGTGCGCGGTCAGCGCACGCACACCAACGCGCGCACCCGCAAGGGTCCCGCCAAGACCATCGCCGGCAAGAAGAAGACCGCGCCGTAACTTGAATTGAATTGCCCGCGCCGCATTCAGGCTCGCGGGCCTCGAAAGGATTGAGAATGGGTAAGGAAGCCACCCGCGTCCGTCGGCGCGAACGCAAAAACATCGCCTCCGGCGTGGCACATGTGAATGCGTCGTTCAACAACACGATGATCACTATCACCGACGCGCAGGGCAACACCATTGCATGGTCGTCGTCGGGCACCATGGGTTTCAAGGGCTCGCGCAAATCAACGCCTTATGCCGCGCAGGTCGCCGCCGAAGACGCCGCCAAGAAGGCGCAGGAACACGGCATGCGCACCCTCGAGGTCGAGGTGTCGGGTCCGGGCTCGGGCCGCGAGTCGGCGTTGCGCGCGCTGCAGGCCACCGGTTTCACCATTACCTCGATCCGCGATGTGACCACGATCCCACATAACGGTTGCCGGCCGCGTAAGCGTCGTCGCGTATGACATTTCCATCGAACGGACCGCTTGCGTCCGATACCGCTGAACTTTCCCCCACAACGGCGGGTGGGGTCGCGCGGCAAGCCCCGCGCCGCTCAATAGGTGAAGACGTGATCCAAAAGAATTGGCAGGAATTGATCAGGCCGAACAAGCTCCAGGTGACCGCCGGGGCCGATGCCGGGCGCATCGCCACGGTGGTGGCCGAGCCGCTTGAACGCGGCTTCGGCGTGACGCTGGGCAATGCCCTGCGCCGAATTCTGCTCTCCTCGCTGCAAGGCGCGGCGGTGCAGTCGGTGCACATCGACGGCGTGCTGCACGAGTTCTCCTCGATTGCCGGCGTGCGCGAGGACGTCACCGACATGGTGCTCAACATCAAGGACATCGCCATCAAGATGCAGGGCGAAGGCCCCAAGCGCATGGTAGTGAAGAAGCAAGGTCCCGGCACCGTGACCGCCGGCGACATTCAGACCGTCGGCGACGTGGTCGTTCTCAATCCCGATCTGGTGCTGTGCACCCTCGACGAGGGCGCCGAGATCCGCATGGAGTTCACCGTCAATACCGGCAAGGGATACGTGCCGGCCGAGCGCAACCGCCCCGAGGATGCCCCGATCGGGTTGATCCCGGTCGACAGCCTCTATTCGCCGGTGCGCAAGGTCTCCTACAAGGTCGAAAATACCCGCGAGGGCCAGATCCTCGATTACGACAAGCTCACCATGACGATCGAGACCAATGGCGCGGTTACGCCGGACGACTTGCTCGCTTATGCGGCGCGCATTCTGCAAGACCAGCTCAACGTGTTCGTGAATTTCGAGGAGCCGCGCAAGGAGCAGGTCTCCGAAGCCATTCCGGACCTCGCCTTCAATCCGGCCTTCCTCAAGAAGGTCGACGAGCTCGAACTGTCTGTGCGCTCGGCCAATTGTCTTAAGAACGACAACATCGTCTACATCGGCGACCTGGTGCAGAAGACCGAAGCGGAAATGCTGCGCACGCCGAACTTCGGGCGCAAGTCGCTCAACGAGATCAAGGAGGTGCTGGCGCAGATGGGCCTGCATCTCGGCATGGAAGTGCCGGGCTGGCCGCCTGAGAACATCGATGAACTCGCCAAGCGCTTCGAGGACCACTACTGAGCCGTTAAGCGGCCGCGCCGGAAGGCGTTTTAGGGAGTTAGGCGATGCGTCACGGAAAAGTTCACCGCAAGCTCGGCCGGCACTCGGCGCATCGCACGTCGATGTTTGCCAACATGTGCGCCTCGCTGATCAAGCACGAACAGATCATCACCACCTTGCCGAAGGCGAAGGAATTGCGCCCGATCGTCGAGAAACTGGTGACGCTGGCCAAGAAGGGCGGGCTGCATGCCCGCCGTCAGGCGATCTCGGAGATGCGCGATATCCCGATGGTGAAGAAATTGTTTGAGGTGATCGGCCCCCGCTACAAGGATCGCGATGGCGGCTACACCCGCGTGATGAAGGCGGGGTTCCGCAAAGGCGACAATGCCGCGCAGGCGGTGATCGAGTTTGTCGATCGCGACGTCGAGGCCAAGGGCAAGAATTCCGGGCCGGTGCAGGCCAAGAAGGTCGACGAAGAGGCCAACGTCGCGGCCTGATTCAACTTCCAATCGATGTGTGCACAGGGCGGCCTTCGGGCCGCCCTTTTTGCTGCGCGGCTATAGCGCGCGGTGTCCGGCAACGTATAATCCTCAATCTTAGTCGGGGGGATTCACATGCTGCGGTTCGTAACTGTCTGCCTTGCGCTGCTCGGTGCGTTCGTCGGCTCTGCCCGCGCGCAGTCCGATCTGGTCAAGCGCGGCGACTACCTGGTCAACGGCATACTTACCTGCGGCAATTGCCACACGCCGAAGGGTCCGCCCGCGGCCATCGCCGGCAAGGATTTTTCCGGCGGCCTGTCGTGGGACGAGGTGCCGTTTAAGGTGACTGCGCCGAACATCACGCAGGACAAGGAGACCGGCATCGGCAATTACAGCGATGCCGATATTAAGAAGGTCATGCGCACGGGCATCAAGGCGAACGGCGTTCCGGTCGCGATGGTCATGCCGAGCGGCTTTTACGAGATCATGACGGAGCACGATCTCGACGCCGTCGTGGCCTATCTGCGCACCATCAAGCCGGTCAGCAACAAGGTTGCCGATCCGATCTACAAGATGCCGCAGGGGCATCCGATCCCGCCGGGTGGCGAGACGGCTTACACCGACGCCGCCATGAGCGACAAGGTCAAGAAGGGCTTCTACCTCGCTACCATCGCGCATTGCATGGAATGCCACACGCCGATGGGGCCGCGCGGGCGGGAATTTGACAGCAAGCTTGGCGCCGGCGGTTTCGAATTTCCCGGGCCGTGGGGCGTGTCGGTGTCGCGCAACATTACGTCCAGCAACGACCAAAGGCATCGGCCAATGGACCGACGCCGAGATCAAGCGCGCGATCACGAAGGGGTCGATCGGCAGGGCAAGCCGCTCAAGCCGCCGATGGGCTTCCAATACTATGCCACGATGACCGGCGACGACCTCGATGCCGTGGTGGCCTATCTGCGAACGGTGCCGGCCAAGGAGTAGTCCGGCCTTCATTTAGACCCAGCGGGGGCCTATATCTCGGCAACATTCCCTCGTTCGTCATGTCCGGCCTTTATGCCGGGCATCCACGTCTTTCTTACTGTCAGCAAGGCGTGGATGGCCGGGAAAGCCCGGCCATGACGATGGGAGCCGGGAGTCGGATATCCATGCGCCTGATGCCCTTTCTGACCACAATTTTGCTGGCCACCCTTGCCGGCGCCGCGGCCCAAACGGCCGCCGCGCAGGAGCGGCGGGTGCCGACCATATCCGAGTTGCGCCTGTCCTATGCGCCGGTGGTGCAGCGGGTGGCGCCGGCGGTGGTCAATGTCTACGCCGCCAAGACGGTGCAGGTCCGCAATCCGCTGTTCGAAGATCCTATCTTCCGGCGTTTCTTCGGAGTGCCGGAGGGCGGCGGCAGCCAGACGCAACGTTCGCTCGGCTCCGGCGTGCTGGTCGACGCCTCCGGCCTGATCGTCACCAACTATCACGTCATCGACGGCGCCGACGAAGTGAAGGTCTCACTCGCCGACAAGCGCGAGTTCGAAGCAAACCTCGTGCTCAAGGACCAGCGCAGCGATCTTGCCGTGTTGCGCATCAAGGACGGCAGCGCGCGCTTTCCCTTCCTCGAATTCGCCAATTCCGACGCGCTGCAAGTCGGCGACGTGGTGCTCGCCATCGGCAATCCGTTCGGCGTCGGGCAGACGGTGACGCACGGCATCGTGTCGGCGCTGGCGCGCACGCAAGTCGGCATCACCGATTATCAGTTCTTCATCCAGACCGACGCTGCCATCAACCCGGGAAATTCGGGCGGCGCGCTGGTCGATCTGACCGGGCGGCTGGTCGGTATCAATACCGCGATCTTCTCGCGCTCGGGCGGCTCGCAAGGCATCGGCTTCGCCATCCCCGCCAATATGGTGCGCGTGGTGGTGGCTTCCGCCCGAGGCGGCGGCAGCGCGGTGAAGCGGCCTTGGCTCGGCGCCAAACTGCAGGCAGTGACGCCGGAGATCGCCGACAGCATGGGGCTCAAGCGCCCGGCCGGCGCACTTATCCAGAGCGTGGTTGCGGGCGGCCCGGCGGCGCAGGCAGGCCTCAAGCCCGGCGACCTGATCGTGTCGGTGGACGGCCAAGGCGTCGACGATCCCAATGCGTTCGACTACCGGTTTGCCACTACGCCGCTCGGCGGCGTCGCCCAACTCGGCATAACGCGTGCCGGGCACGATCTGGTGGCGCCGATCGCGTTGCAGACCGCGCCCGACACCCCGCGCGATGAAATCACCATCCGGTCGCGCTCGCCGTTTTCCGGCGCCAAGATCGCGAACCTTTCGCCGGCGCTCGCCGATGAATTGCAGGTGCAGAATGTCGAGAACGGCGTCGTCATCATCGACATTGACAACGGCTCCTTGGCCAGCAATGTCGGCTTCCAGCGCGGCGACGTGATCGCCGAGGTTAATGGCGAGCGCATCGCCAGAACGCGCGATCTCGAACAACTCACGCAGACGCCGAACCGCAGTTGGCGTATCATCATCAATCGCGGTGGCAAAAAGATTTCCGCGGTGTTCAGCGGATGAGCCCGCGCGCGAAAGCCACGGGACCTAGTCTGTTCGCCGCCGCCGGTCTCGACAAGGACGCGCCGCGTCCGCTTGCCGATCGCCTGCGTCCGACCAAGCTCGATGAAGTGGTGGGGCAGGATCATCTGCTGGGAGAGAATGGCGCGCTCACCCGCATGCTGGCGACGCGCTCGCTCAGCTCGCTGGTTTTCTGGGGCCCGCCCGGAACCGGCAAGACCACGGTGGCACGGCTGCTGGCGCAGGCGACCGACCTGCATTTCGAGCAGATATCCGCGATCTTCACCGGCGTCGCCGATCTGAAGAAGGTGTTCGAGGGTGCGCGCGCGCGTCGTGAGAGCGGGCAGGGCACGCTGCTGTTCGTCGATGAGATTCATCGCTTCAACCGCGCGCAACAGGACAGCTTCCTGCCGGTGATGGAGGACGGCACCATCGTGCTGGTCGGTGCCACCACCGAGAACCCATCTTTCGAATTGAATGCGCCACTATTGTCGCGCGCGCGCGTGCTGGTGTTCAGGTCGCTCGGCGCCGAGGCAATCGAGAAGCTACTGGCGCGCGCCGAGGAGATCGAAGGCAAGAAACTGCCGCTCGATGTGCAGGCGCGCGCGGCGCTCACCGGCATGGCGGATGGCGATGGCCGCGCCGCGCTCACTTTGGCCGAGGAAGTGTGGCGCGCAGTGCGCCTGGGCGAAGTGTTCAACTCGGCTAAATTGCAGGACATCGTGCAGCGGCGCGCTCCGATCTACGACAAGGCGCAGGACGGCCACTACAATCTCATTTCCGCTCTGCACAAGTCGGTGCGCGGGTCCGATCCCGACGCCGCGCTCTACTATCTCTGCCGCATGCTGGATGCGGGCGAGCCGCCGCTCTATATAGCGCGCCGCGTGGTGCGCATGGCGATCGAGGATATAGGTCTCGCCGATCCGCAGGCGCTGGTCATTGCCAATGCCGCCAGGGAGGCATTTGATTTTCTGGGGAGCCCTGAAGGCGAACTGGCGATCGCGCAGGCGGTGATCTATGTGGCGACCGCGCCGAAATCGAACGCAAGTTATGCGGCCTATGGCGCCGCCATGCGGACCGCCAAGCAGGCCGGTTCGCTGCCGCCGCCCAAGCACATCCTCAATGCGCCAACCACCCTGATGCAGTCGGAAGGCTACGGCCGCGGCTATTCCTACGACCACGACGAGGACGAGGCGTTCTCCGGGCAGAACTATTTTCCCGATGCGCTGGCGCGCCAGCAGTTCTACAATCCGCCGGAACGCGGTTTCGAACGCGAGATCAGGAAGCGGCTTGATTACTGGGAAAAATTGCGCAAGGAGCGGAGGGGGGGATGATCGACCTGGACGCCTATTTCGTGCGCGTCGGTTACGACGGTCCGCGCAAGGCCACGCTTGAGACCTTGCGCGCCCTGCACCTTTTGCAGCCGCAGGCCATCGCCTTCGAAAATCTCGATCCTCTGCTCGGGCGTCCGGTGCGGCTTGAACCTGCCGCGCTCGAGCAGAAATTGCTGCGCTCTGGCCGCGGCGGTTACTGCTACGAGCAGAATCTCCTGTTGGCGCATGTGTTGCGTGCGCTCGGCTTTACCGTAAGCGAGCACGCTGCGCGCGTGTTGTGGAATGTGCCAGCCGGCGTGAATACGGCGCGCGAGCATATGCTGCTCGTGGTCGATCTCGACGGCGAGCGCTATCTCGTCGACGTCGGCTTTGGCGGCAATGTGCTGACCGCTCCATTGCTGCTGAATTCGGCAGAAGAGCAGGCGACGCCGCACGAGCCATTTCAGGTGCGCAAGGACGGGGATCGCTACTTCTTGCAATTTAAAATGCGTGGTGCTTGGACGAAGCTTTACCGTTTCGATCTTTCCGAACAGCTGCAGCCGGATCACGAACAGGGCAACTGGTTTGTCTCCACCCACCCCAATTCGATTTTCGTCAACGGACTGCTTGCGGCGCGCGCGGAGCCCGATCGCCGCTATGCCCTGCACAACAACGAGCTCTCGGTGCACCGGCTCAATGACGGCACCGAGAAGAGCGTGCTGCGCACGGCGGCCGAATTGCGCGATGCGCTTGGCGATCTTTTCAAACTGCCGCTTGCCGGCCTCGAGGGGCTTGATCCAGCGCTGGCGCGGCTGACCGGAGGCTCATCATGACGCGGCATCGGGGCTGGCTGGCGGCCGCCACGTTTATTCTGTTCGCGCTTTTTGCCCAGGCAGCGCTCGCCGAGATGGTCGAAGTTGCGCCGGGTGTCCGCGTGACCAAAAAGACGTATTACGGCGCGCCGCTCAACGAGCAGCCGTTTTATGGGTTTGTTCGTAAGACGCTTGAGCAGCAGCAGGCCGATGAAAAGTTCGTGGCCGACGCCTTGCAATTGACCGGCTCACGGGAGAAAGCCTACGAGGATGTGGCCAACCGGGCTTGGAGCGCTTATTTTGCGGGTGACATTGCGACCGCCGGGCGTGGGTTCAATCAGGCCTATTTGATCGCACCGGAGCGGAGCGGTGTGTATCACGCCTTCGCCGTGCTGATACAGACGCGCTACAACGATTCCGATTATGCGGACGAATTGTTCCGCATTGCGCTCAAGCAGCCCGATCCGTCCAAGAGATTGAATGCGGATTATGGCCGGTTTCTCCTTCTTTCGAGGCGGCCACGCGATGCGCAGCCCGTGTTGGAGCAGGCGGTCGTTGACAATCCCGACTTCGCTACCGTCTGGTTGAGCCTCGGGCATGCCCGGCAACAGAATGGCAATGACGCCGGTGCCTGCGCGGCTGCTGCCGAGGCCGCCCGTCATGCGCCGGTAGCCGATGTGCAGGCCGACCTTCAGGTTTTGAAGAGCTTGGCCAAATGCGACTGAGTAACGTTGCAGAGCGCGCAGGGGTGTTTATTTTACTGTCGGTTTTGGCCACGACATCGGTCCATGCCGCGGATCCCCTCACCGGGCGCTGGGCGGCCGATCCGTTGCACTGCGTGGGGGCAGGCAATACCAGGGCGCAATCGCCTTTGATCATCACCGAATTCGCCGTGCGCTGGTCGGGCGATGCCTGCCGCATCGGCCGTATGTACAGGGCGGGCGATACGTCCTACATCGAGGCCTTCTGCTCGGGCGAAAGCCGTGAGCGGGTAATTGCGGTGACGTTGCGTTCGCATGGCGACCAGCTTGCGGTCACCTGGGACCGCGGCGCGTTCGCGGAAATGCGGCGATGCCCACCGCAATGAAGCGAGACGGATAAGTTGACATGAGAATGCGCAAGGGCGGCTATGGCGGCGGCAAGCAGGCCGCGGGTCCGCGTGGCCGCGGGCACGGCCGCGATCGCGACGAGCGCAACAAGGAGCGCTCCAAGGAGCGGCACAAAGAACGTTCCAATTTGCGCCAGTTCGACCTGCGCGCCAAGCATTCTCCCAAGCGCGATGGCTGGCGAGGGCGCGCCTTCGCCGCCCGCCCGCCGCGCGAACAGCCGGTCGCTGTCGCGCCTCCGCCGCTGCCGGTGGCCGCGCCAAATTTGGCGAACTATTCCCCGGGCGTGCAGACCGTCACCGTCACGCCGGACGAAAATGGCATGCGGGTCGACCGCTTCTTCGAGGCGCGCTTTCCGGGCCTTTCGTTCAGCCACATCCAGCGCATCATCCGCAAAGGCGAGGTGCGGCTTAACGGCAAGCGCACCGAGCCGAAAAACCGGATCGAGGCCGGGCAGACGGTGCGCATTCCCCCGCTCAAGCTCGAGGCGCCACGCTTGCGCGACGACGCGCCGCAAGCGCAGAAGGATCGCGCTTTCATCAGATCGATCACGTTGTACGAAGACGATGACGTGCTGGTGCTCAACAAGCCGATGGGTCTTGCCGTGCAAGGCGGCTCCGGCACCACCCAGCATATCGACGGCATGCTCGGCGCGCTGCGCGGGCCCGGCGTCAACGCGCAGCGCCCGCGTTTGGTGCACCGGCTCGACAAGGACACCGCCGGCTGCCTGCTGGTGGCCAAGACGCGCTTTGCGGCGGCGGCGCTGGCGAAGACCTTCCGCACGCGCTCGGCGCGCAAGATCTACTGGGCGCTGGTGTTGGGCGTGCCGAAGCCGAAGCAGGGCCGCGTCTCGACTTATCTGGCCAAGCAGCAGGAGGAAGAGGATTCCTACATGCGCATTGCCAATCATGGCGAGAAGGACGCGGTGCACGCCGTGACCTATTACGCGGTGGTGGAGACCGCGGCGCAGAAGCTCGCCTGGATTTCTCTCAAGCCCGTGACCGGGCGCACCCATCAATTGCGCGCCCATATGGCGCATGTCGGAAATCCAATTATTGGCGATCCGAAATATTTCAACATCGAGAACTGGGAATTGCCCGGCGGCATGCAGAACAAGCTGCATCTGCTGGCCCGCCGCATCGCGGTACCGCACCCCCGCGGTGGCACCATCGACGTGAGCGCGCCGTTGCCGCCGCATATGGCGCAGTCCTGGAACCTACTCGGCTTCGACGCCAAGCGCTACGACCCAATCGAAGAGGCGCCGGAGGAGGAGTAACGCGAAGTTGTCAAAGATGGCCTTGTGTGGGCATCCGGATGGTGGGGTAATGCGTTGTATTCCCGAACGGGCACACTGAGAATTCCCATGCGTTGCATGGTTCCCTTCGTCCTGCTTTCGATCGCGGCCGGCTATGCCGAGCCGGCCGTTGCGCAGGACGGCTATCCCTATTCGATCATGAAGCCGGAGCCGGGATCGCGGCCGGCGCGCAAACACAAGACTCCGCAGGCGACCGTCCCGCGCGAGAGCGAGCCGCAAGAAACGGTTAAAGAGGGTAGCAAGCGTTCGCCGAAACAAACGGCGCGGCGCGGCTCTTCGAATCCGGTCTACCCGACGCCCTTGCCGTCGCCGGATAGATACACGCCGCCGACCTCGCGCGCGGTCGTCAATCGTCCGCCGGCGGTGCCGCCCTCGATGTACGTGCCGCAGACCGGTCAGACTTTGCCGAATCTGCCCAGCGTATCGGGTGCCGGGCGGGGCGGCGCCGAGACTTTCCAGGATCGCGCGGCGCGCTGCTCGCATCAGGCCGGCGTCTATGGCCCGAACTCCACGGGCGACCGCAACTCCTACGTCGGCGGCTGCGTCAATCAGTAGGTTAATCCGTCTCCCTGAGGTGCGAGCACGTTTGCGCGGGCCTCGAAGTGCGACGACTCCCGCCTACCGCAAGCTGGCGTTGAATTTCTCGAGCGCGGCCTGGCCCGGGCACAGCTCCTTGGCGTTCAGCGTATTGAGGGGGGCGGCCACCGTGTGCAGATGGGCATGCAGATCATCCGAGTCCTTCTCCACATAGAGAAGCCCGGTGACGATCTGGCCCTTGGCGGCATGGTGCTGCAGGAACCCAAGAGCTGCCGTTCGGTCATGAAGCTCGTAGTCGGCGGCGAGCTTGCGCAGTGCCAGCGTGGAGCCGTCGTGCTGCTCGACCAGTTCGACTGTGCCGGGCTCGTATTTCACTTCGATCGGCATGCGGCTGGGCATGAAATCGAGCCGGTTGACCAATTCATTGTGCTCGCGCACGAAATCGAAACTCTTGGTCGAGCCGGCGTGATTGTTGAAGGCGACGCATGGGCTGATGATATCGATGAAGGCTGCGCCCTTGTGCGAGATTGCCGATTTGATGATCGGCACCAGTTGGTGCTTGTCGCCGGAGAAGGAGCGGGCAACGAAGCTGGCGCCGAGCTGCAACGCCATCGCCACCAGGTCGATCGAATTGTCGGTGTTGATAACGCCGCGCTTCGACTTGGAGCCGCGGTCGGCGGTCGCCGAGAACTGGCCTTTGGTCAGGCCATAGACGCCGTTGTTCTCCACAATATAGGTCATGTTGACGCCGCGGCGCAGGCAGTGGGCGAACTGGCCGAGCCCGATCGAGGCTGAGTCTCCATCGCCGGAAACCCCGAGATAGATCAAATCGCGGTTGGCCAGATTGGCGCCGGTCAGCACCGACGGCATGCGTCCGTGCACTGAGTTGAAGCCGTGCGAATTGCCGAGGAAATAAGTCGGGGTCTTCGAGGAGCAGCCGATGCCGGAAATCTTCGCCACCCGGTGCGGCTCAATCGACAATTCAAAGCAGGCCTGGATGATTGCGGCGGTAATCGAATCGTGCCCGCAGCCGGCGCACAGCGTCGACACCGTGCCTTCGTAGTCGCGGTGGGTGTAGCCAAGCTCGTTCTTCGGCAGCTCGGGATGATGGAATTTCGGCTTGGCGAGATAGGTCATGAGGTCACCTTCATCGTCTTCACGGTGAGCTGGTCGAGATGATCGCCGATCGCCTTGGCGATAAAGCGCGCGGTAATGGGTGTGCCGTCATAGTGCAGGATCGGCACCAGCCGCACCGGATCAATCCCGCATTCGTTGACGATCAGCGAGCGCAATTGCGCGTCGCAATTCTGCTCGACCACGAACACGAAATCATGATCGGCGACGAAGCTGTTGACCGACGAATGGAACGGGAAAGCGCGAATGCGCATGCGATCGAGCGAATGGCCGCGCGACTCGATCATGTGGATCGCCTCGTCCATCGCCGGCGAGGTCGAGCCGTAATAGATCACGCCGTATTTGGTCGGCTTGTCGGCATTGGCCAGAAGCGGCCGCGGGACCAGGTCCTTGGCGGTGTCGAACTTGCGGATCAGCCGCTGCATGTTGTCGACGTAGGGCGCGCCTTCCTCAGTATATTTCGCATAACGGTCGCGCGAGGTGCCGCGGGTGAAGAACGAGCCCTTGGTCGGGTGCGTGCCGGGATACGTGCGGTAGGGGATGCCGTCGCCGTCGACGTCGAGATAGCGGCCGAATTCCTTTCCGGCTTCCAGTTCCTCCGCCGTCATCACCTTGCCGCGATCATAAGCGCGGCTGTCGTCCCAGGAAAACGGCTTCGACAAATGGTGGTTCATGCCGATGTCGAGGTCGAGCATGACGAAGATCACGGTCTGCAGCCGGTCGGCTAGATCGAACGATTGTGCGCCGAACTCGAAGGCTTCCGCCGGCCCTTCCGGGAACAGCAGGATATGCTTGGTGTCGCCATGCGAGGCATAGGCGCAGGAGATGATGTCGCACTGCTGGGTGCGCGTCGGCATGCCGGTCGAGGGCCCTGCGCGCTGCACGTCGAAGATCACGGCAGGTATCTCGGCGAAATAAGCGAGCCCGATGAATTCCTGCATCAGCGAGATGCCGGGGCCCGACGTGGCGGTGAAGGCGCGCGCGCCGTTCCAGCTGGCGCCGATCACGATGCCGATGGAGGCGAGCTCGTCTTCGGCTTGGATGATGGCGTATTTGGCCTGCTTGGTGTCCGGGTCGACGCGCAGCTTTTCGCAATGGCGCGTGAAAGCGTCGGCAAGCCCCGATGACGGCGTGATCGGATACCAGGCGCAGACGGTGGCGCCGCCATAGACCGCGCCGAGGGCTGCCGCCGCGTTACCCTCGATGAAGATGCGGTCGCCGACTTTGTCGCTTTTTCTCAGGCGCAGGCCGATCGGGCAGTCTAGATTGAGCGTGGCGTAGTCGCGCCCGATATGCAGCGCCTTGATGTTGGGCTCGATCAGCTTGTCCTTGCCCTTGTACTGTTCGCCGATCAGTTGCTCGACGGCCTTCACGTCCATCTCGAGCAGAGCGGTGAGGGCGCCGATATAGATGATGTTCTTGAACAGCTGGCGCTGGCGCGGATCCTTGTATTCGCGATTGCAGATCGCGGTCAGCGGCACGCCGATAATCGTGATGTCCTCGCGGAATTTCGAGGCCGGCAGTGGCTTGGTCGAATCGTAGAACAGGTAGCCGCCCGGCTCGATCGATCCGATGTCCTTGTCGAAGGTCTGCGGATTCATCGCCACCATCAGGTCGGTGCCGCCGCGCGCGCCCATATGGCCGGCTTCCGATACGCGCACCTCGTACCAGGTCGGTAGGCCCTGGATGTTGGACGGGAAGATATTGCGTGGCGCCACGGGCACGCCCATGCGCATCACCGCGCGCGCGAACATCTCGTTGGCGCTGGCGGAGCCCGAGCCGTTGACGTTGGCGAAGCGGACGACGAAATCGTTTACGCGGCTGATCGGGCTGGCGGTCGGCATGACGTTCCTGCGTAGGTCATATCCAGCAAGAATTTCTGCATGTCCCAGGCGCCGGTCGGACAGCGTTCGGCGCACAGGCCACAATGCAGACAGACGTCCTCATCCTTGGCCATGATGCGGCCGGTCTTGAGTTCGTCCTGGATATAGATGTCCTGGGTGAGATTGTTGGCCGGCGCGGTGAGCCGCTTGCGTAAGTCGGCTTCCTCGCCGTTGGCGGTGAAGGTGATGCAGTCCATCGGGCAGATGTCGACGCAGGCGTCGCATTCGATGCAAAGCTGGGCCGAAAATACCGTCTGTACATCGCAGTTGAGGCAGCGGCCGGCTTCCGCCAGCGCCAGATCGGGATCGAAGCCGAGTTCGACCTCGGCCTTGATGTCTTTGAGCGCCACCACCTTGTCGCGATGCGGCACCTTGTAGCGTTTATCGAGCGCGACCTCGTTGTCGTAGGACCATTCGTGGATCCCCATCTTCTGGCTCATCTGCTCGACCGCCGGCAGCGGACGGTAGGTGATGTCCTCGCCGTTGAGCATCTTGTCGATGGAGACGGCGGCCTCGTGGCCGTGCGCGACCGCCCAGATGATGTTCTTCGGCCCGAAGGCGGCGTCGCCGCCGAAGAAAACCTTCGGATTGGTCGAGCCCATGGTGACGATGTCGACCTTCGGCATGTTCCATTCGTCGAACTCGATGCCGGCATCGCGCTCGATCCAGGGGAATGCGTTCTCCTGGCCGACCGCCACCAGCACGTCGTCGCAGGGGAAGTGCTGGTCCGGCTCGCCCGCATTCACCAGTTTGCGGCGGCCCTTGGCGTCGAGCTCGGCCTTCACCTTCTCGAAGGTGATGCCGGTGAGCTTTCCGTTGTCGTGCGTGAATTCCTTCGGCACCAGGTAATTGTGGATCGGGATGCCCTCGTGCATGGCGTCTTCCTTTTCCCAAGGTGACGCCTTCATTTCCTCGAAACCCGAGCGCACGATCACCTGCACGTCCTCGCCGCCGATCCGGCGCGCTGAGCGGCAGCAATCCATGGCGGTGTTGCCGCCGCCGAGCACGACCACGCGTTTGCCGATCTTGCTCGTGTGGCCGAACGATACCGAGGACAGCCAGTCGATTCCGATGTGAATGTTCTTGGCCGCTTCCTTGCGGCCGGGGATTTCGAGATCGCGCCCGCGCGGCGCACCGGAGCCGACGAAGATCGCGTCCCAGCCTTCGGCGAGCAGCGCCTTCATGCTGTCGATGCGTTTGCCCGCGCGGAAGTCGACGCCCAGCCCGAGGATATAGCCGGTCTCTTCGTCGATCACGCTGTCGGGCAGGCGGAATTTCGGAATCTGGGTGCGGATCATGCCGCCGGCTTTTTGATCGGCATCGAACACGGTGACGCTGTAGCCGAGCGGCGCAAGATCGCGCGCGACGGTGAGCGAAGCAGGCCCGCCGCCGACCAGGGCTACGCGCTTGCCGTTCTTGCGCTGCGCCGGCTTCGGCAGCCGGGCGGTGATGTCGTCTTTGTAATCGGCGGCGACGCGCTTGAGGCGGCAGATCGCCACCGGCTCGTTCTCGACGCGCACGCGCCGGCAGGCCGGCTCGCACGGACGATCGCAGGTGCGCCCGAGGATTCCGGGAAACACATTCGACTTCCAATTGATCATGTAGGCGTCGGAGTAGCGGCCCGCCGCGATCAACCGGATATATTCAGGTACCGGAGTGTGGGCCGGACAGGCCCATTGGCAATCTACGACCTTGTGGAAATAGTCCGGCGCAGCAATGTCAGTATTCTTCATTGATTCCTCGAAACGCGCCCCGCACGCACGACTCAACGGTCTCGCGTCACAGCCTTCCATCGGCTGCCATTTCCCCCGGTTCGGCCTTGTTATCCGGCGCGAATCCGGGCCGGATAATATGGGTTGGACGCGGCGAAGGCTACCTATCCTTCCGGCTTGGCTATGTCTATCAACCGCAAGCCGGGGCTGGCCTTTTCGCTCCCTGAAAGCGGCGCAAGGATGGCGTCCTGCATGACTTAAGTCGATGCCGGCCAACATTTATGACGGTTGAAATGGTTATTTTCGGCTTAAATATCCGGCGATGGCGGGGCCCTGTTGGCGCCTTGTTGCGACGCACAATGACAGTTCCCTGATGCGCGACATTTTTACCGACATTTTCGAAAATCAGCCGGTCGATCCGATGGTGTCGGCGAGCCGCGATTCGCGCAGCCAGCAGCGCAAGCGTTTCTATGAGCGCGCCCACGTCGAGGGGAGGGCGCGGGCGGTTTCCAGGTCCTGCTCGACGGCAAGCCGGTGCGGACACCGGCACGCCGACGCGCTGGCCGCGCCTTCGCGCGCGCTGGCCGAAGCGATCACGCAGGAATGGAATGCGCAACAAGACGTGATCAAGCCCGCCAGCATGCCGCTCACGCGGCTCGCCAATGCGGTGATCGACGCGGTTGTCGAACAAACGCAATCGGTCGGCGAGGAGGTGGCGAAGTATCTAGGCTCCGATTTGTTGTGCTATCGCGCCGATGCGCCGGCAGGCTTAGTCGCGCGCCAGGCGCAACACTGGGACCCGGTGCTGACCTGGGCGCATGAGACGCTGGGCGCGCGCTTCGTGCTGGTCGAGGGCGTGCGCTTTGTCGAGCAGCCAAGCGCGGCGCTTGCCGCCGCGCGGGCCGCCATCCCTGCCGATCCTTGGGCGTTGGGCGCGGTGTCGCTGATCACGACGCTGACCGGTTCGGCGCTGCTCGCACTCGCGCTTGCGCAAGGAACGCTCGATGCCGATGCGGCCTGGGCGGCGGCTCATGTCGACGAAGACTGGCAGATGAAATATTGGGGCCGCGATGAGGTCGCGATCGATCGCCGCGCCAATCGGTTCGCCGATTTTCAGGCGGCGGTGACGGTGCTCAAACTTGCAAAGTGATGCGTGCGAATTGCGGCCCGCTCATTCCCGCGCCCGTCTGCCAGGGGGCAGATCGCCCTGGGTCCCCGCTTTCGCGGGGACGAGCGGACCGGGTGTTTAGCTCAGGGTGACGGCTTATTTTCTTTCCCTTCGCCGGCTTCGTCCTTCGCAGCCTTGGACTCAGCTTCGATCTCGGCTGCCTTGGCGAGGCTGACGCCTGCTTCGTTCTCGCGCCCCATTGCCTGCAGGACGCTGCCGCGCGCTTTGTGCGCCGGCGCCAGCTTCGGGTTGATCTCGAGCGCGCGGTCAAGCGCGGCGAGCGCATCGTCGGGCCGGCCGAGCGCTAGCAAAGCGAGCGCCCGTCCGACGAAGGCTTCGGTAAAATTCGGCGTCAACGCGATGGCGCGGTCGTAGCCGGCGAGCGCATCGTCGAAGCGGCCGCCATCCTTGCAGCGCCTCGGCGCGGTTGAAATGCGTTACCGCAAAAGTTCGGGTCGAGCGCGATCGGCGCGGTCGTAGCTGTCGATCGCTTCGTCGAAGCGTCCCATGCCGTGCAGCGTGGCGCCGCGGTTGAGCCAGTCGGTCGGCGATTTGGCATTGAGCGCGAGCGCGCGGTCGAAACTCGACAGCGCCTCGGCCGGGCGGCCGAGTTCGCTCAGCATGTTGCCGCGGTTGCCGTAGGCGTCGGCGAAATTGATGTCGCAGGCGAGCGCGTCGTCGAAGCTCGCCAGCGCTTCCTTGACCTGGCCCAGCCGGTGCAGCGCCTGGCCGAGCAGATTATGCGCGCGCGCCTGCCCGGGCTTGAAATTGAGCGAGCGGCGGGCGAGGTCGATGCCCTCCTTGTATTGGCCCTCCTGGCAGCCGATCACGGCGATGTAATAGAGCGCGTCGGGGTTGTGCGGGTCGTTGCGCAGCACCTCGGTATAGCGGTCCATGGCCAGCGAGATCTGGCCCGCGCGGTGGTGGATACAGGCCCTGCTGCAGCAGTTTCTCGGCGGTCGCTGGCTGGTTCATGGGAGGTTCTAATCAGGCTTTGCCGGGGATGCCAAGGGGAAGTGAGATTGCCGGCCCGCTGTGGTATGGCTTTTGCAGCGAAATGCCGGGCAGGGGATCAGGGGCGCAAGGCGATGAAGGACATTCTCGACAGGCTGGAAGATGCGGCGCGACGAGGCCCGCCTCGGCGGCGGCAAGGCGCGCATCGAGGCCCAGCACAAGCGCGGCAAATTGACCGCCCGCGAGCGCATCGAACTCCTGCTCGACAAGGGCTCGTTCGAGGAGTTCGACATGTTCGTCGAGCACCGCTCGACCGACTTCGGCATGGAAAAGACCAAGATCCCCGGCGACGGCGTGGTCACCGGCTGGGGCACGGTCAACGGCCGCGCGGTCTATCTGTTCTCCAAGGACTTCACCGTGTTCGGCGGCTCGCTCTCGGAGACGCACGCGCAGAAGATCATCAAGGTGCAGGACATGGCGATGAAGGCGCGCTGCCCCGTCATCGGCCTGTTCGATGCCGGCGGCGCGCGCATCCAGGAGGGCGTGGCGGCGCTCGGCGGCTACGGCGAGGTGTTCAAGCGCAACGTGCTCGCCTCCGGCGTCATTCCGCAGATCAGCGTCATCATGGGGCCTTGCGCGGGCGGCGACGTCTATTCGCCGGCCATGACCGATTTCATCTTCATGGTGCGCGACACCTCCTACATGTTCGTCACCGGCCCCGACGTGGTGAAGACGGTGACCAACGAAGTGGTCACCGCGGAAGAGCTCGGCGGCGCGTCCGTGCACACCACGAAATCCGGCGTCGCCGACGGCGCCTTCGAGAACGACGTCGAGTGTCTGTTGCAGATGCGCCGGCTGATCGACTTCCTGCCGGCCAACAACGCGGCCGGCGTGCCGGAATGGCCGACGCTCGACGATGCCGACCGCATCGACGAGTCGCTCGACACGCTGATCCCGGACAATCCCGAACAAGCCTTACGACATCAAGGAGCTGATCCACAAAGTCGTGGACGAGGGCGACTTCTTCGAGATCGCGTCGGCTTACGCCAAGAACATCGTCACCGGCTTCGGCCGCATCGCCGGGCGCACCGTCGGCTTCGTCGCCAACCAGCCGATGGTGCTGGCCGGCGTGCTCGACAGCGATGCCTCGCGCAAGGCCGCGCGCTTCGTGCGCTTCTGCGACGCCTTCAACATTCCGATCGTCACCTTCGTCGACGTGCCCGGATTTTTGCCCGGCACCGCGCAGGAATATAACGGGCTGATCAAGCACGGCGCCAAGCTGCTGTTCGCCTACAGCCAGTGCACGGTGCCGCTGGTGACGGTGATCACGCGCAAGGCCTTCGGCGGCGCCTATGACGTGATGGCGTCAAAGCACGTCGGCGGCGATCTGAACTACGCCTGGCCGACCGCGCAGATCGCGGTGATGGGCGCCAAGGGCGCGGTCGAGATCATCTTCCGCGCCGACATCGGCGACAAGGACAAGATCGCCGCGCGCACCAAGGAATACGAGGACCGCTTTCTGTCGCCCTTCGTCGCCGCCGAGCGCGGCTATATCGACGACGTGATCATGCCGCACTCGACGCGGCGCCGGCTCGCCCGCGCGCTGGCGATGCTGAAGGGCAAGAAGGTCGAGATGCCGGCGCGGAAGCACGACAATTTGCCGTTGTGATAAAATTTATCGAATGCTGACAGCCACTTGGGGGGCATACGTATGCAGTAAACGAGGTTCACTATCTGGGCGGTCACACCGTCGATTAGACGACGCAAATCACACGTGCGCCGGACGCAACTGGACATCAGGGAAGAAACACCGTCATGCGTTTTATAAAACTTGCCGCCGTCGCCGCGGCGCTCGTCTTCGCCGTCCTTCGCCCCGCATACGCCCAAACCGACTACCCCACGCGCACCGCGCATATCGTCGTCGGCTTCGTGGCCGGCTCCTCGACCGACATCATCGCGCGCCTGATGGCGAACGAATGGAGCAGCCGGCTCGGCCAGCCATTCGTGGTCGAGAACCGGCCGGGTGCCGCTTCGGCCATTGCCGCCGAGCAGGTGCGTAAAGCGCCGGCCGACGGTCACACGCTGCTCGCCGGCGGCGGCGTCAATGTCAGCAGCGGCCTGCTCAACCCGCAGCAGACCTTCGACATCGAGCGCGATTTCACCCCGGTCATCATGATCGCCGGCCAGCCGATGATCCTGACCGTGCATCCGTCGCTCGGCGTGTCGAACGTCAAGGAGCTGATCGCGCTCGCCAAGGCCAAGCCGGGCGAGCTGGCCTACGGCTCGACCGGGCTCGGCGCCACGCCGCATCTTTTGACCGAGCTGTTCCAGTTGCGCACCGGCACCAAGATGGTGCACGTGCCCTATCAGGGTAGCCCACAGGCGGTGACCGATCTGCTCGCCGGCCGCATCCAGCTGATGTTCTCGCCGGCCTCCGCCGTGCTGCCGCACATCGCGGCCGGCACGCTCAAGGCGCTGGCGGTGTCGAGCGCGAAACGCTCGAGCGCTGCGCCCGATCTGGTGACGTTGCGGCAAGCCGGGGTCGATCTCGACGCCAGCCTGTGGTTTGCGATTTGGGCGCCCACCGGCACGCCGAAGGCTGCGATCGACAAGCTGTCGGCCGCCGGCAATGCCGCGATCAAGGGCGCCGAGGCGCAGGCGCTGTTCAAGGCGCAGGGCTTCGACGCCATCGGCGGCACGCCGGAGGATTTCGCCCGCACGCAGTCAGAAGAAATCGCCAAATGGAAAAGCGCGGTCGATGCCGCGGGGTTGCGGAAGTAATTAAACCGTCATGGTGAGGAGCGCGGGCTTTTTGCCCGCGCGTCTCGAACATCGCAAGTCGGCTATAGCCGACTTGCGCAGATAACATGCGGCCCGGGCCTTCATCCTTCGAGACGCCCGCCTGCACCAGAGCTTCGACGGGCTCCTCAGGATGAGGAGCAGGGCTGGCCGCCGCCTCTAACCATGATAATTTATCGGGGTGAGGGCTTCATCCGTGCACCGCATCTTTGCATTCCTGCTTTTTCTCTTACTCTCCGCGCAGCCTGCCTTCGCCTACATCTGCACGATCTCGCCGAAGGGCGACGCGGTGCTGGTGAAGACCGGCAACCCCTATGCGCAGACGACGACCTGCACCGTCACGTGCCGCTTCGTGGTGCCCGACGGCATCGCCACCATAACCTGCTCGCAGACGGTTCCCGGCGGAGCCAAAGATTGGTTCATCTGCATCCGTCCGACCGAGGGCAAGGCCTTCGGCAAACTCGAAGGCGGCAGCGAGCAATGCGCCAAGCCATGACGCTCGGGAAACTTTTCGTGCTCCTATGTCTGGCCGTTGTATGCGCGAGTTCGCCCGCGGCCGCACTTGACAACGAAAACCTTCTGGTGGTCGTGCCCGACGGCTACAAAAGCGGCTTTCGCGACCGCAAGAACAACATGATCATCAATGAAATGGTGCCGGTCGCGCAGACCGTCGAGAACTGGACCGAGATGGTCACGGTGCAGATTTTTCTCGGCATGACGGGCGTCACGCCCGAGCAATTCAGGGCGCGAATGGAAGGGCTGTGGAGCAAGGCTTGCGCCAACACCACGTCGCATCCAATCGCCAACGCCCTCGAGAACGGCTACCCGGCCGCGGTCTGGCTGGTGACCTGTCCGCGCAACCGCGACACCGGCAAGCCGGAATACACCTGGTTCAAGGCGATCCAGGGTAATGACAGCTTCTATGTGGTGCAGAAGGCTTTCAAGTTCGAACCTTCCAAGGAGCAGATCGCCACCTGGACGCTCTATCTGAAACGAGTGACGGCCTGCGACACGCGGCTGGCCGAGCGGGCGTGTCCCAACGTCAACATCAAGCAGTAAGCCAGTCGTCGCTCGCAGGGCTCGCGGCTTTCCTCTTCGCAAGCTTGGAAGGATAAGCGATAAAGGGGGCCTTATGACCCGCGACCACATCGGCGTTCTTGCGGCACTTGTCTCGAGCGCGCTTGGCGGCGTCGCGGGCGGCGCCACGCGCTACGTAATTCACGCCACCGACCCGGTCACGCTCGGCGTTTTCCGCTTCGGCACCGGTTTTCTCATCCTGCTGCCGATCGCGCTGATCCTGAAAAGCCGCTGGCCGAAGGGCCGCGACTGGATTGCGGTGGCGCTGCTCGGCATCTTGTTCTTCTTCGCTTTCTCGGTGCTGTTCAATCTCGCCTACAGCTACACCACGGCGGCGCGCGGCGCGCTCACGCTATCGACCATGCCGCTGACCACCATGCTGGTCGGCGCCGCGCTCGGCATCGAGCCGATCAATGCGCGCAAGACCATCGGCGTGCTGATCGCCATGGCCGGTGTCTTCCTCGCGCTGATGTTTGGTCTGTCCGATGCGCCGGCCGGCGCCTGGCGCGGCGAGTTGATCATGCTCGCCGCCACCTTCTGCATGTCGCTCTATAACGTCTGGTCGCGGCCCTTCATCAAGCGCTCCGATCCGCTCGCCTTTCTCACCGCCGGTATGGGCGCGGCTGGCCTCTGTCTGCTGGTATGGGCTTTGCTGATCGACGGTTTTGCCGCCGCCGCGCATTTCGGCGCGCCGCAATGGGCGGCGATTGCCTATCTCGGCGTGATCGGCAGCGCCGGCGCCTTCATTCTCTGGGTGTTCGCGCTCGGGCGCACTAGTCCGACCAAAACCGCAGTGACGATTACGGTCAATCCGGTCTTTGCCTCGATTGTCGGCGCGCTGGCGATCGGCGAGGGGATCGGTCTCAATCTGATCGCAGGCCTGGCGGCTGTGGCGGTCGGGATCTGGATTGCGACCACCGGGGAGCAATCCTAGGTCAGCGCCAGCCGCCGCCGCCGTTCACATAGACGGTGTCCGCGGTCATGAATTCGCATGCGTCCGAGCACATGAACAAAACCAGTTCGCCGATTTCTTCGGGAGTGCCGAAACGCTTCATCGGCACGTCGTTGAGCATCTGCTGTTTGAGTTCCGGCGAGGTGGCCGCCGCCGCCGCGAACGCCGTATCGATCGGCCCCGGCGAGATCGACAATGCGCGGATGCCTTGCGCGGCGAATTCACGCGCGACGCCCATGGTCATGGTGACGACCGCGCCTTTGGCGGCCGCGTAATGCACCGAGGTGCCGGGTCCGCCGCGTCTGTGCGCCATGCTGCCGACGTTGACGATGACGCCGAACTTGTTCTTGAGCATATGCGGCAGCACCGCCTGCATGCCGTAGAACGTGCCCTTGAGGTTGAGATCGAAGCGTGCGCTCCAGCAGGTCGTCGTCGATATCGAGAAATTTCGAGCGGCGGAGTGCTGCGCCCGCCGAGTTGAACAGGAAATGCACGCGCCCGAAGTCGTTGATCGCCAGTTCGATCATGTCGTTGACCGATCGGCGCTTGGTCACGTCGATGGCGAGCGCCAGCGCCTGGCTGCCTTTAGCGTTGACCTGCGCCACGGTTTCCTTGACGCCGTCCTCGTTGATGTCGGCGCAGACCACGTTGGCGCCTTCGCGCGCAAAGATCAGCGCGGTGGCCCGGCCGATGCCGCTGCCGGCGCCGGTGATGACGATGGTTTTTCCGTGAAAATAGTCCGGCGTTTTCGGCATTGCGTTTCTCCCCGGGCGGCATAATGGATTGCCGGGCCAAGCCCGGCAATGACAAGATAGCGTCCGAAATCGAATATAGCCGCAAGGAGCCGCCAATGCCGACGCCACCGCCAGTCGAATACGCCGATGCCTCTGCGCAAGTGCGCGCGGTCTATGACGACATCAAGAAGAGCCGCAACGTGCCGGACGTGAACAATTTCTGGAAATATCTCGCGCGCGATCCGGCCACGCTTCTGCGCACCTGGGAGAGCATCAAGCAGATCATGGCGCCGGGCGCGCTCGATCCGCTCACCAAGGAGATGGTCTATCTGGCGGTGTCGGTCACCAACGGCTGCGCCTATTGCATCGCCAGCCACACCGCGGCGGCGCGCAAGGCCGGCATGAGCGAGGCCATGTTCGGCGAACTGATGGCGGTCACCGGCATGGCCAACGAAACCAACCGGCTGGCCAATGGCTACCGGGTTCCGGTGGACCAAGCGTTCCAGACCTGACAAGGTGTTCGGTGCGGAATAAGTCCCACAGGCGCGTGTTATCTCCTGTGGTTGGCCGAAAATCGCGTCTGGCCAAAAAGGCCATTGTTTCGCGCGCGAACCGAGCCAAGCCCCGGGGAGAACATCATGATTCCGCTAAGACTGATAGCACTTGCGCTGCTTGCGGCGTTTGCGATTGCCGGAACGAATGCGGCTTCCGCTCAGACGCCGTCGCCGGCGGGCGCCAAGGTCTACATCATCAATCTCAAGGACGGCGCCAAGGTGACGAGCCCGTTCCTGGTGCAGTTCGGACTGTCCGGGCTGGGCGTGGCGCCGGCCGGTGTGGAGAAGCCAAACACCGGCCATCATCACTTGCTGATCGACACGACGCTGACGCCGGAGCAGTTGAAAGGGGCGATCCCCGCCGACGACACGCATAAGCACTTCGGCGGCGGCCAGACCGAGGCGATGGTTACGCTGCCGAAGGGCAAGCACACATTGCAACTCGTGCTCGGCGACTGGTCGCATATTCCGCAAGTACCGCCGGTGATGTCGGCGCCGATTTCCATCACCGTGCGCTAGCCGAAACAGGTACCCGGCGCCGCTTGGCGCCGGGGCCGTGCACGCACCTCTCACAAGCTGATCGCTTTACTGCGCGCCGCGATTGGCCGGTGCGAGCGGGGGCGCGGTTGGCTGCGGCGACGTCGAGCCGGCGCCGGTGGTGCTCGGCGGCATGCCGGTGCGTGGCGTGCTGCCGGTGGCTGATGGACGGCGGCGTATTGTCGTTGGCGGTGTTGCTGTTGCCGTTCCAGCCGGCGACGATCATGAAGGCGATCAAGCCCAGCACGGCGAGGCCGGCAATCCAGCCCCACACGCCGCCGACGCTTTCGTTCCGGCGCAGGATGGGATCGAGCGGCGGATCGTTGTAACGTGGGTCGCTCCAACGCGGATCGGACATGGCCATTTCTCCTTTGGGTTCCGGGCGCCCGCAGGCGTCCGCACTAGAGAGAAACCCGCGGGCGCAGGTCACGGTTCCCAAAATAATTGATTTTGCAATGCGGCAATCGAATCTTGGGTTCCATCACCTTTTGAATGCGTGAAAGGGAAGCCACAGGCGCAATACAAGCACACGATAGAAGTGCTATAGGCGCGGAACCCGCCTGTGCCCGCAAAGTCTCCCGCGACCCTTGAGACCTCCATGCCCCTGACCAGAGTGGCGATCGCTTCGGCGCCGGTACTGTTTGTGCTGCTGTGGAGCACCGGCTTCGTCGGCGCCCGTTTCGGATTGCCCTATATCGAGCCGCTGACTTTCCTGGCCGTGCGAATGGTGTTCGTGGTGCTGATCATGGGCGCCATCGTGCTGCTCTCGCGCACGCGCTGGCCGAAATGGCCGGAAGTCGGCCACAGCCTGGTGGCAGGCGCGCTGGTGCACGGGCTCTATCTCGGCGGCGTCTTCATCGCGATCAGCCAGGGCGTGCCGTCCGGCATCTCGGCGTTGATCCCCGGCCTGCAGCCGATCATCATCTCCACGATCGCCAATCGGTTCATGGGCGAGACGGTGACGCGCCTGCAATGGCTCGGCCTCGCGCTCGGCCTGATCGGCGTGGTGCTGGTGCTGCATGACCGCAGCATCGTCGCCTCGGCCTCGACGCTCGGCTGGAGCGCGAGCTTTCTGTCGCTGATCGGCATCGCGCTCGGCACGCTTTACCAGAAGCGCTTCTGCGGCGGCATCGACTGGCGCGCCGGGAACCTGGTGCAATATGCCGGCGCCTGCCTGCTGTTTACGCTCGGTGCCTTCGCCTTCGAAACGCGCGTGATCCATTGGACCGGCGAGTTGGTGTTCGCCATCGCCTGGCTGGTGATCGTTTTATCGATCGCCGCGGTTGGGCTGATGTATTGGTTGATCCGCCGTTCGGCGGCGACCGGATTTGCCAGCCTGTTCTATCTGGTGCCGGCGGTGACCGCGCTGATGGCCTATTTTCTATTTGACGAAAAGCTGGACGCGCTGTCGGTCGCCGGCATGGTGGTCTGCGCGGTCGGCGTCGTTCTGGTCAACCGCGGCGCGCGCGTGAAGCCGATGGCGGGCAACGCCGCGGCGTCGGTGGTGGCGGAAAGTTAGAGCTACTACTTCCGCTCCAGCACCAGTTGCGTCTGCGTCACCAGCGCGCACAGGCGGCCGTCGCCGCGCGTGACGCGGGTCTGCCAGACCATCGTGGTGCGGCCGCGGTGCAGCGGCGTGCACTCGGCGAAGGCTGTGTCGCCAAGCGGGATGGCGGTGAAAAAATTGGTCTTGCTCTCGATCGTGGTGGTGGATTGACCTTCCTTCAGATTGGCGGAAGCGGCGGTGCCGCCGAGATTATCGGCCAGCGCCATGATGGCGCCGCCATGCATGATGTCGAAACGGTTGTTGAGTTCGTCGCGCATCGGCAGCTCGGCGGTCACGCGCTCGGCCGACACGTACGTCATCTTGATGCCGAGAAATTTCGCAAAGGGCGGCTGCCGGTTCGCTATTTCGTTCATGTCGCTCATGTCGATGTTTCCAGATTTTCCAGCCAATTTGCCGCGAGCGCCAGATCCTGCCGCGTCAGGTTGTGGCCGGCCTCGACCGTCTCCTGCACGAGCGCGGCGCCGGCCTCGCGCAACACGGCGGCGAGCCGGATGCGCGAAGCGGGGCGCACCATCGGGTCGCTCGCGCCCGAAAGCAAGAGCACCGGCTTTTGTTTGAGGTCGGGCAAAGTCTCCGGTTCGAACGGCAGCGTGGCGCGCATCAGCACGGCGCCGGCCAAAGTTTGCGGGTTGGTCAGCAGCAGCGACGCTGCGATATTGGCGCCATTGGAAAAGCCGAGCGCGACTGGCGCCGCCAAACCATAGGCCTTGCGCGCGGCGGCAATAAATTCCGCAAGTTCGATGGTGCGCGCCTTCAGGTCGGCCTCATCGAACACGCCTTCGGCCAAGCGGCGGAAAAAGCGCGGCATGCCGTTTTCCAGCACCTTGCCGCGCGGCGACAGCAAAGCCGCGCCGGGCAGCAATTGCTGGCCGAGCGGCACCAGGTCGTTCTCGTCGCCGCCGGTGCCGTGCAACAGCAACAGGGGAGGCAAGCCCGGTTGCGTCGCCGGGACATAAGTGTGGATGAAGCCGAGATCGGTCATGGGCTCTATTTATAGCGCAAAGAGGGCGCAGGTTGCCCCGCGCCCTCGATTGATCGCGTCCGCCTTGAAAAGTTACGCCTTCGGCTGCGGCACGATGCGCAGATACGGCCGCGGCGCCTTCCAGCCTTGCGGATAAATCTTCTTGGCTTCCTCGTCGTTGACCGAGCCGGCAATGATCACGTCCTCGCCCTGTTTCCAGTTCGCCGGCGTCGCCACGCGATGCTTGGCCGTCATCTGCAGCGAGTCGAGCACGCGCAGCACCTCGTCGAAGTTGCGGCCGGTGGTCATCGGATAGACCAGGATCAGCTTGATCTTCTTGTCCGGCCCGATGATGAAGACGTTGCGCACGGTCTGATTGTCGGCCGCGGTGCGGCCTTCCGAGGAGCCGCCGGTCGCTGCCGGCAGCATGCCATAGGCCTTGGAAATCTTGAGATCCGTGTCGCCGATCATCGGATAGTTCAGCGCAACGCCGCCCACGTCCTTGATGTCGGCCGCCCATTTCGCGTGGTTGGTGACCGGATCGACCGAGAGCCCGATGATCTTGGTGTTGCGCTTGTCGAATTCCGGCTTCATGCGGGCCATGGTGCCGAGCTCGGTGGTGCAGACCGGCGTGAAATCCTTCGGGTGCGAGAACAGCATGCCCCAGGAATTCCCCAGCCAGTCGTGGAAGCGGATTTTTCCTTCGGTGGTTTCCGCCTCGAAATCGGGCGCGGTATCGCCAATCGCTAATGTCATGACAAGCCTCCAAAACTAAAGATCGTTGTGCGTTCCGGCACCTAATATAGGAGGACGCGCCGGACCGGAATAGGGCCGGTCTTCAAGAGGATTGGTGCATCGCGAAAGACGCGTAGACGAGAACAAAGCCTTGGCCGTACGGCACCGGAGTGGAAGGACATTCCACCCGGGCCGTCGCTCTGCCGTTATCGGCTGGCGGCTTTGCGCTCTTCCATTCCGACGGTCCGGCCTGGGAAACCGGCTGCGTCGAAATAGCGCGTTGGTCCCACGCGCTGACCGACCAGCACGGTCGTGAGCCCGTCGGCGCCTGGCTTCCCGCGTTGGACGAAGTCTTCAACCGGCGGGCTGGCGCCGCCCGGAAGCGCTTCCTCCACCACGCGGCCCTGCAGCGAGCCGTGGAAGGGAATGTTCAGCTTCAGCACGTGGGCGATGGTCTTGCCGATGTCGGCATTGCTGATCGGCGTTTCGCTGACAAAGCCGGCTTTGAAGTCCGGCCCGATCGCCGCCATGAAATTCATGGTGTCGGCGCGGCTGAAGCTGCCGTGCATGCCCTGGCCCTGCTGCAAGCCGGTGTCGGCGACCGCGACGGTGCACATCACCGGCTTGTCGCAGCCGGTCGAGTAGGAGCGGAAGTTGATGACGATGGCCGGCCGCGGCGTGCGCGACGATGCCCTGCATGTTGATCGCCGACAGCGGCAGCGTGCCGGGGAAGCTGCCGAGCTCGTCGTCGACGAACAAGCCCGCTGACGTAGTCCTGCGCCAGCAGCGCCTCGACCACCTTGGCGGTGAGCGCGCGGATCCTTGCTCGGCAGGTAGACCAGGTCGGAGCCGCCATTGGCGGCGACCACGACGTCCGGCTTGGCCGGATCGGCGCCGATCAGGCCGTTGCCGCGCTTGGGATAGGTGTCCGGCGGCGACCGCGGCATTCTTGTTGTCGGGATCGAACAGCGGCAGGCCGAGCGCCTTGGCGAGATCGAGCGCGACAAATCCGGGCGGCAGCAGTCCCTCCGGCACGTCGGCATATTTCGCCTTGGCGGCCGGGCTGGTCTTGCTCTCCTTGGAGATCGTGGAGAAGCCGTGATCGGCGGCAATGACGATGTCGGTGGTTGCCGACAGGCCGAGCTCGTCGAGCGCGTTGCGCAGCGCCGCCAGATTGTCGTCGGCATTCTTGATCGCGGCGAGCGAGGTCGGCCCGTTGATGCCCGGCGTTACGCTCAGCAGGCTGTCGCCTTGATTGTGCTGCGTGCCGTCCGGATCGCGCGACCAGAACACCAGCACGAACGGCTTGTTGCGCGCCTTGAACATCGGCAGCACGACCTTGGCCGCGACGTCGGCGAAATAGGCCTGCTGCGTCGACATTGGCGACGGTTGTGCCCGGCGTCTTGAAATCGCCGGCCTTGCCGTTGTCGCCGCGCGAGGGCGCGGCAAGCGGCAGTCCGGCGGCGGCCAGCGCATCCTTCATCGTCTTGCGACAGCGGAATGCCGGTCGGGCTGCCGGTGGCATCGTCGACGACAATGTCTCGCCGCTGCGCTCGGTGTGGTCGAACATCAAGGCCGGACCGAGCTTGCCGATCGCCGCGGTGCTGAAGCCCTGGTGGCGGGCCGCTGAACAGGATGGTGTCCTCATCGACGAAGTTGCCGGAGAAATGCTCGTCGATGTCGCCCAGGATCGGATCGTTCTCGATGAACGGCGTCATGCTGCCGCCGGCGGTCGGCACCGGATAGCCGGTATAGATCGTGTTGCTGAAGGCCGCCGGTGTCGCCGAGGAAATGCCCGGTGGCGAGGCCGGAGGCATTGGCCATGGTGAAGGTCGGGAACAGCGAATGCGGATTGGCGAAATTGACGCCCTTGTCGCGCACCGCGGCCATGGCGGGCGCGGTTTCCGGCGTTACCGTCAGCGCGCGCAGGCCGTCGGGCACGAACAGGATGACGTTGCGCTGGTCTGGGCGTTGGCCGCGCCCAACTGCAACCCAAGGGCGGCGCAGGCGAGCAAGAGCAGGACCTTCGACCGTGGCGACATGGCAGCTCTCTCCCGTACCTTTGTTGTGAGGTTGCGCTAGATACCCCCGTCGCAAGACAGTAATGTAACAATCGCCGGTTATCCGCAGCCAATCCCGCCGGGTCGGGATTGGGGCGTCACACTTAAAGCGCCGCATGTTCAAGCGTATTCTGATTGCCAATCGCGGCGAAATCGCCTGCCGGATCATCAAGACCGCGCGCCAAATGGGGATCGAGACGGTCGCCGTCTATTCCGACGCCGACAAGGACGCGCTGCATGTCGAGATGGCCGACACGGCCGTTCATATCGGGCCGCCGGCAGCCGCCAAGAGCTACCTGGTGATCGACAAGATCGTGGCCGCCTGCAAGGCGAGCGGCGCCGAGGCCGTGCATCCGGGCTACGGCTTTCTGTCCGAGCGCGAGGCCTTCCCCAAGGCGCTGGAAGCGGCCGGCATCGTCTTCATCGGGCCGAACCCGAAGGCCATCGCCGCCATGGGCGACAAGATCGAATCCAAGAAGGCGGCGGCGGCGGCCAAGGTCTCGACCGTGCCCGGCCATCTCGGCGTCATCGCCGACGAGAAAGAGGCGGTGAAGATCGCCAACCAGATCGGCTATCCGGTGATGATCAAGGCCTCCGCCGGCGGCGGCGGCAAGGGCATGCGCATCGCCTGGTCGGAATCGGAAGTGGCGGAAGGTTTCGCGCGCTCGCAGTCGGAGGCGAAGTCCTCGTTCGGCGACGACCGCATGTTCATCGAGAAATTCATCGTCGATCCGCGCCATATCGAAATCCAGCTGCTCGGCGACAAGCACGGCAACGTCATCTATCTCGGCGAGCGCGAATGCTCGATCCAGCGCCGCAACCAGAAGGTCATCGAGGAAGCGCCGTCGCCGCTGCTCGACGAGGCGACGCGCAAGAAGATGGGCGAGCAGGCGGTCGCGCTGGCCAAGGCGGTCGGCTACGACAGCGCCGGCACGGTGGAATTCGTCGCCGGGCAGGACAAGAGCTTCTTCTTCCTGGAAATGAACACGCGGCTGCAGGTCGAGCATCCGGTGACCGAACTGATCACCGGCGTCGATCTGGTCGAGCAGATGATCCGCAGTGCCGCCGGCGAGAAGCTCTCGCTCAAGCAGAGCGACGTGAAGCTCACCGGCTGGGCGGTCGAGAGCCGCGTCTATGCCGAGGACCCGTACCGCAAATTCCTGCCGTCGATCGGCCGGCTGACGCGCTATCGCCCGCCGGTCGAGCGCAGCGCGCGACGGCGTCACGGTGCGCAACGATACCGGCGTCTACGAAGGCGGCGAGATTTCGATCTATTACGATCCGATGATCGCCAAGCTGGTCACCCATGCGCCGACGCGCAGCGCGGCGATCGAGGCGCAGGCCGACGCGCTCGATGCCTTCGTCATCGACGGCATCCGCCACAACATTCCGTTTCTGTCCGCGCTGATGGCGCATCCGCGCTGGAAGGCGGGCAAGCTCTCCACCGGCTTCATCGCCGAGGAATTTCCCGAGGGCTTCCGCGGCAATCGCGCCGGAAGGCGAGCGCGCCGAAGTGCTGGCGTCGGTCGCGGCCGCGATCGATCACGTGCTGGGCGAGCGCAAGCGCCGCATATCCGGCCAGATGACCGGGCGCATGGTCATGCGCGAGAGCGCGCGCGCGGTGTGGCTCGGACAAGAGCGAGCATCGGCTGGAGGTCAGGCGCGAGAACGGCACCATCGAGGTGCGCTTTCCGGCCGAGGGCAAGGTCGTGCCGCGCCATCTGATGTCGGATTGGAAGCCGGGCGATCCGATCTGGTCCGGCACCATCAACAGCGAGCCGGTCGCGGTGCAGGTGCGCAGCCTGCCGAACGGCTTTTCGCTCTCCTATCGCGGCGTCGAGACCAAGGCCTACGTCTATACCGAGAGCGAGGCCGGCTACGCGCGGCTGATGCCGGTGAAGAAGGCGGCCGATACCGGCAAGCAGGTGCTCTGCCCGATGCCGGGCCTGGTGGTCTCGATCGCGGTCAAGGAAGGCCAGGAGGTCAAGGCCGGCGAAACCGTGGCGGTGGTCGAAGCCATGAAGATGGAGAACGTGCTGCGCGCCGAGATCGACGGCACGGTCAAGAAGATCAACGCCAAGCAGGGCGACAGCCTGGCGGTCGACGCGGTGATTTTGGAGTTCGCGTGAAGTCGACGGCCGTGCTTGCGAATTCTGTTAGATGGAGATTATGACCCTCTACTTCGCCTACGGAGCCAACCTGCACCGCGCCGACATGGCGAGGCGCTGTCCGGGCGCGCGCGCGATCGGGCCGGCGCGGCTCGACGGTTACCGCTTCTTTGTCGGCATCGACGGCTGGGGATCGGTTCGCCCGAGCGCGGGCCATGCCGTGCACGGCGTGTTGTGGCGGCTCACGCCGCGCGATGTGGCGGCGTTGCATGCCTTCGAACTGCTGCACAAGGGGCTGTACGATGTGCGCATGGTCACCGTGCGCAGCTCCACGCGGCGCTTCCGCGCGATGATCTATCAGTTGCGGCGGCGCAGCTTCGGACGCTCGAAGCCGGGTTATGTCGAGATGATTGCCGCTTCCGCGCGCGGCTGGAAATTGCCGGAACCTTATATCCGCTCGGTCGAGCGTTGGTCGACCTCGCGCTGGACCGGTTCGCGCGTCATTGACGCCGGTGAAATCGACGGCGAGATCGACGCAGGAGAGATCGCTTGAACAAGGCACCGCGCATCATCCGCCACGTCACGGTGCGCGGCCGTGTGCAGGGCGTCGGCTACCGCGCCTTCGTCGAGCATGAGGCGCTCAAACGCGGCATCGAAGGCTGGGTGCGCAATCGGCGCGACGGTTCGGTCGAGGCGGTGTTGGCCGGCGACGCCGAACTCGGTCGCCGCAATGATCGAGGCCTGCAGGCCGGGACCGATGGGCGCGCGCGTCGATGCGCTCGATCAGCGCGAGGGCACCGACGATGAACTCGCCGCGCGCCGGCCGGGCGAAGTGTTCTCGATGCTGCCGACGGTTTGAGCCGGTCGCCCCGAACAACGCCTCGAATTCCCGCCGCAACACCATGTCGACCTCCGCCATCGACACCGGCATGCCGAGATCGACAAGGCTGGTGACGCCGTAGCGCTGCTCGCTCACCCCGCACGGCACGATGCCGGAGAAATGCGAGAGGTCGGATTCGACGTTGAGCGACATGCCGTGCAGCGTCACCCAGTGCTGCACGCGGATGCCGATGGCGGCGATCTTGTCCTCGTAGCCTTCGCCCTTGTCCGGCCGGCGCACCCAGACGCCGATGCGGTCCTCGCGCCGCTCGCCGCGCACGTTGAAGGCGGCCAGCGTGCGGATGATCCATTCCTCCAGCGTGGCCACGAAGCGGCGCACGTCCGGCCCGCGCCGCTTGAGGTCGAGCATCACATAGGCCACGCGCTGGCCCGGCCCGTGATAGGTCATCTGCCCGCCGCGGCCGGCCTCGAACACCGGAAAGCGCGCGTCGACCACGTCGGCTGCCTTGGCGCTGGTGCCGGCGGTGTAGAGCGGGGGGTGTTCGAGCAGCCAGACCAGCTCCGGCTCGCGGCCGGCGGCGATGTCGCGGCCGCGCGGGCGTCCATGAAGGCCAGCGCGGCCTCATAGGCCACCGGGGAATCGTCCACGCGCCACGCGACAGCGGCCGATTCCGCAGGCGCCATAAGCCCAATCGCCAATTCGTCGCGCACGTTAACCACCCGTTCACCATACCATGGTGACCTGAAGCCCGCCTCCGTTCACGCAAGGCGCAAGGGGAAGCTAAGACCGTGGCCACATTCGACAAGGTTTCCGTCGATATCACCGTGGTGCTGGGCACCACCTCGATGCCGATCCATCAGGTGCTCCGGCTCGGCCGCGGCGCCATCATCGAGCTGGAATCCTCGGAGGATGACGCGGTCAGCATCCTGGCCAACAACCTGCCGGTCGCCAAAGGCACGGTGGTGGTCAACGGCAACCGCATCGCGGTCGAGGTCGGGCAATCTGATGGCGCGCCCGCCCGATATGCGCTGAGGCCTGCGGCTGCGTCGATTGTCAGGTTGGTGCGGCCAAGAGGACTCGAACCTCCACGGGTTGCCCCGCTAGCACCTCAAGCTAGTGCGTCTACCAATTCCGCCATGGCCGCATAGTGACTTCTTCGCGAATGATCTTTTTCCGAAAACCGGTTCCCACTTTTCGGGATCATGCTCAGGGAAATGGGACGAAAAGTCCTGAAAAACCTCGCGTCCCGACGAGCGCGGACCGTGTAACAAATAGGGTCCTCAGGGACAAGGGCTACGCGTTTTTTCAGCAACCGCGCACGGCTAGCGCTGGAGCGACATCCAGGAGTCCGTCTCGGCGGTCCGGGCTTTGCTCTTCTTCTTGGAAATGGTGGCGGTGATCGCCGGATCGCGGTCGTTGTGCGCGACGCGCGAGCGTGCCGAGCGATGCGCTATATGCGTGCGCGCATGCACGGTCCGCACCGGCTTGATGTCATTATCGTCGCTGGAAACACTGGCCTTGATGACCTTGGGCCAGTTGCCCTTGTCGGCGACCGCGGGCGCCAACTCAGGCAGTGAACTCGGCCGCTCACCCTCGGCTTCCACGTGCACGATGCGATAGCCATTGGCCTTGAGTTCTTTGAGCAATAGCGGCAGCGCCATCACCGTGGCCGGGTGGATGTCATGCATCAGGATGATACCCTTGCCCTTTGCACTCAGCTGGCGCATGGCGCGCTGGACGATCGCGCCCGCTCTCGAGCCACGCCACCAGTCGTTGGTGTCGATATCGACGCTCCAGGTCATCAGCCCCTTGCCCTCGAGGAAATGTTCGATCGCATTGGTGCGGCCGAGGCCGGGGATGCGGAAGAAGGGCGAAAGCGCCTTTGGATCGCCAAGCGCGGTGTCGACGGAGTCGATCCCGTTATCCACCTGGTATGCGACCCGCTGCATCGACAGGCGCTCGAAGCCGGACGGATGATTCTGGCTGTGCGTACCGATTGAGTGGCCCTCATTGTAAATGCGCCGCACCAGATAGGGGCGGGGACGGGCCATTTCGCCGACCAGGAAATAGGTCGCCTTCACGCACTGCGAGGCGAGGATGTCGAGAATGTCGGTGGTGTAGGGCGGGATCGGCCCGTCGTCGAAAGTGAGCACCACCTCGTGGTCCTTGAGCGGCAATGAAGTACGGTACTGGATGGTGCCGATCAAAGGGAGATCAGCCGGATTGACCGAGATCGTGCGGCTGGTGCCGATGGCGTTAGGGTTACCCGGGCAGCCTTGCGTCACTTCCACGAGTTTCGCCGGAACTGTGGCTTCCACTTGCGCCGGGGCCGCTGCTGCGGCTGGCGGTGCGGCCTCAACCTGCGCGGGCGACGGTGTCGCGGCCGGGGCCTCCGCCTGAGTTGGGGCGGGCGCCGGCATTTCGGCCGTCGCCTGAGGTTTCACGGGAGCCGGGGGCTCGGCAGCAGCGGTTGATTGCGCCGGAGCTTGGGGCTGGGTAGGGGGCTGTGCGGGAGCTTGCGCCACGGCTGGGGTCTCGGCCGGGGCCGAGGATTGCTGCTGGGCCGGGACTTGCGGCGCCGCCGCAGGCTGCACCGGCGCCCGGAAATGCGACACCACTAGCGCCAGGGCCACGACACCGACGACGAGACAAGAAGCAACAGCTGCCTTGCGCATTTAACCCCCGCCCCGCCCACGCGCGTCTTTGGACGCGTCCCTAATCGGCGAGGTATTTCGACCCTACGGATTCGAATATTAACCTAATATTAACCGTTCTGAACGGTCCACAGGCTTGTTTTTCCATGATTTTTTCTGACCTGCGGCAAAAAAGAGACGCTTTAGGTCAGTGCGGCGGGGTGCGGCTGCCGGCCGCCACGACATGCACGATACGGTAGCCGCGCCGCTTCAACTCGCGCAAAAAAGCCGGAAGCATCTGCGCTGTCTCGGCCTTGGTGTCGTGAAACAGCACGATGCCGCGATCGATCTGCTCGATGCGCGAGAGGATCAAGGCCAATTCACGTTGCGGGCCCATCGCCAACCAGTCGCTGGCCCAGACGTCGGCACCGAACACCATGATGTGCCGCTCGCTCATTCGGTCGAGCAGCGCGGGCGTCGAGGCAAAACCCGGGAAGCGGAAAAACGGCGTCGTCGGATCGCTGCGGCGCTGGCCATAGAGCGCCAATTCGTCGGCCTCGATGCCGCGGTTGATCTGGGCTTCCGCCCGGGCAAGTGACATGTGGTCGAGCAGCGGGTGCGAATAAGTGTGATGACCGACGCTGTGACCCTCGGCCAACTCGCGACGGGCGAGGTCAGGGTTGTCTTCTACATTCCGACCCAGCAGGAAAAAGGTGGCGCGGACGCATTCGCGCTTGAGCGCGTCGAGAACTCTCGCCGTGGTACCTGGCCATGGTCCGTCATCGAAGGTAAGCACCAGTTCCTTGGCTCCAAGCGGCAGCGTGGCCGGGAAATGCTTGCGTCCGACCCGCGGCGTGGTCCTGGCGTCGACCTCGATCACCCGCTCTGTGCCGAGCGCTTGCGGATTTCCCGGGCACGGTTCCGCCCGGGCAGCCAAGGGAGCAAGGCCCAAAGCAACGAAAGTGGCAACCGCAAGGGCAAGGATGCGAATCATGAATCGCCTCGGGGTCGGGGCAATTGATCGCAACGGTCGCTCATCGGCAAGCCCGCGATGAGCGTGCAGTTTTATGCGCTATTCATTTGCCCTTTCGACGCGGCGAGGCGTAGAAAGCGGCGCGCCAGCGCATGATCCCGAAAAGCGGCTACCGGTTTTCGAACAAGATCATGCGCAAAAAATTCCGCCATGATTTTCGCCGAGGTCCGGCATGCTCGATCAGAAAAACGGCACGCCGCCACCGCCGCTGCGCCGGAAAGATGGCGGCATCCGGGTGCAATTCGTCAAGCAGGTCACGCGAGCCATCGAGGCCGCCGACGTGGAGGGCTTGCGCGGCCTGGTCGGCGATTTGCACGAATCCGATCTCGGCGCCGTGCTGGAAGCGCTCGATCCGGCCCTGCGCCCGCGCCTGATCGAATTGCTCGGCATCCACTTTGACTTCAGCGCGCTCACGGAAGTCGATGACGCTGTACGCGACGAGATCCTCGAAGAGTTGCCGCCGCAGACCGTGGCAGAGGGCGTGCGCGACATCGAATCCGACGACGCCGTCGCCATTCTTGAGGATATGCCCAAGGAAGAGCAGGCCGAGATCCTCGGCCAGCTGCCGACCTTCGAGCGGGTCGCGCTCACCCGCAGCCTCGATTACCCCGAGGAGTCCGCCGGGCGGCGCATGCAGACGGACTTCATCGCGGTGCCGCCGGATTGGAATGTCGGCCAGGCGATCGACTATATGCGCGAGACCGTCGAACTGCCGGAGCGGTTCTACGAGATGTATGTGGTGGACCGGGCCGGCCTCTTTCTCGGCGCAGTTCCGCTCGACCGGGTGCTGCGCGCGCAACGCCCGGTGCCGATTTCCGGCCTGATGGACGCCGAACGCCGGCGCGTCCACGCCGGCCAGGACCAGGAGGAGGTGGCGCGGCTGTTCCAACGCTACAATCTGGTTGCTGCGCCCGTGGTCGACAGCAATGACCGGCTGGTCGGCGTGATCACTTTCGACGACATCGTCGACGTGATCGAGGAGGAGGCGGAAGAAGACATCAAGGCGCTCGGCGGCGTCACAAGCGACGAAGAATTGTCCGACACGGTCTGGACCATCGCGCGCGGGCGCTTCAACTGGCTGCTGGTCAACCTTGCCACCGCATTTCTGGCATCTTCGGTGCTCGGCATGTTCGAGGGTCAATTGGAAAAGATGGTGTCGCTCGCCGTGCTGGCGCCGATCGTGGCGAGCCAGGGCGGCAATGCCACCACGCAGACCATGACGGTGGCGGTGCGCGCGCTGGCGACGCAGGCGCTCAGCGACAGCAATGCCCGGCGGGTGATCCTGCGCGAGCTCATGGTCGGCCTGCTCAACGGCATCGCCTTTGCGGTTATCACCGGCGTTGCAGCCTATGTCTGGTTCAAGGTTCCCGCCCTTGGCGTGGTGATCGGGCTGGCCATGGTCTGCAATTTAGTTGCCGCGGCGGCGGGCGGCATCCTGATCCCGCTGGCGCTCGACCGGATGCGGATCGATCCGGCGGTGGCGTCGAGCCCGTTCGTGACGACCGTCACCGACGTGGTCGGCTTTTTCTCGTTCCTTTCCATCGCCACGCTGTGGTTTGGGCTGCGCTAGCGCGTGATTCCGACGTGGTTACCCTTCATTCACCTTATTTGCTGACCCGCCATTAACGCTGAATCCCTAGCCTGACCAAGAGGGTGCCGCAGCGTAGCGCGGGGAGAATTCAGTGGCCGTCGAGGTCAATACCGTAGCGAGGGGCGAAAGCCCCGGCCGCTCGCTGCTGGCATGGGCGCCTGGCTCGGCCGCCGGCGACGCCGGTGTCTCGCGGGCGCAGGCGCGCCGCATGTTCTCGGCCTCCGCGCTGATCGTGCTGCTCGCCGTCGTCGCCATGGCGGTGACGCTGCTTTGCGCCGGCGTCGGCTACGGGCTGGCGCGCGAGAGCGACGAGCGGCTGTGGTCGGAGCAGCGCGCCTCGCTGCGCAATGCCGTCGCGGAATTCCGCACGCTGTTCGGGCAGTCGCAAGAACTCGACCCGCGTTTCGTGCACATGGTCGAGCAGAGCACCGGCCTGCAGGGTATCAAGTTCGAGACCGAGCCCAACGCGAGCGAGCGCGAGATGCAGCCGGTCATGGACGCGCATGGCCGCATCGCCGGCTTCTTCACCTGGAACAAGACATATCCAATGACGGGGACAATGAACCGCGTGATGCCGGTCATCGTCGGCATTGCGGTCGTGTTGGTGGGCTTTGCCGGATTTTCCCTGGCGCAGCTTAAGCGCGCGCGGCGCGAATTGAGCGCGAGCGAGGAACTCGCGCATCGCGCTGCCGATGCGGACAAGCTCACCGGGCTGCCCAACCATGCCAAGTCGCTCGAACTGCTCGACCTTGCTCTGGCCGAACGGGTCGGCCCGGAGGTAACGACCTTCGCGTTGATCAAGCTGGACGGTATGGCCGACGTTAACGCGCACCTCGGCGTCATCGGCAGCGACGAACTCATCGTGGCCGTGGCGAAGCGGCTACAGGACGCGCTGCCGGCACAGGCTGTCTGCGGCCGGATCGGCAGCGACGAATTCGCGCTGACACTCACGGCTGGCAAAGACGTCGATGTCGAAGCAATCCTCCGTGGCGCGCTCGAGGCCATCGCCCGCCCGCATTGGATCGATACGGTGGTGCGGGTGAGCGCGCATGCCGGTTTTGCGCAAGCCCCGCGTCATGCCACCACCCGTGGTGAGCTCACGCGCCGGGCCGAGCTGGCGCTGCGGGCGGCGGCAAAGAAGGGCCCGGGCACGATCGTCGCCTTCGAATTGGCCATCGACACCGTCTCGACCGACCAGAAATTCATCCAGCGCGAATTGCCGCGTGCGCTCAGCGCCAATGAGCTTGAACTGCACTACCAGCCGATCGTCGCGGCCAATGGCGGCCGTGTCGTTGGCGTGGAGGCATTGCTGCGCTGGACGCATGCCGCGCGCGGGCCAATCGGTCCTGCGATCTTCATTCCAGTCGCCGAGCAGATGGGGCTGATGGATACGCTTGGTATCTTCGTGCTGCGCCGCGCGCTGGCCGAAACGAAATGCTGGCCCGATCTCTATGTGGCGGTGAACCTGTCGCCGCTGCAGGTGCGCGACCGCGCGATCGTCGACCTGGTGCGCTCAGCCCTTGCCGATAGCGGGGTCGCGCCGTCGCGGTTGATGCTGGAAATCACCGAAGGCGTGCTGATCGACAACCCGGAAGAGATGGTCAAGCGCATCGAGGACCTGCACGCGCTCGGTGTACGCATCGCGCTCGACGATTTCGGTTCGGGCTATTCCAACTTGGGCTATCTGCAACGCTTCCCGCTCGACAAGCTCAAGATCGACCGCAGCTTCGTGGTGGCGCTCGGCAACTCCGCCAATGGCGGCGTGATCATCCAGGCGATCGTGGCGCTCGGCCGCGCGCTCGGCCTGACGGTGGTGGCCGAGGGCGTCGAGACCGAGCAGCAGCGCGTGCTGCTGCGGTTGGCCGGTTGCGACGAGATGCAGGGCTACTTGTTCGCAAAGCCGGCTCCGGCCAAGAGCATCGACCGCCTGCTGGCGCAGGCCAAACTTGGCGCCGGCCGCGCGCAGCAGGGCGCCGAAGCGCTGACAGCCTGATCCCGACGCTATAGAGTTGCACCAGCACTGCGCCGGAGTACGACAATGATCCCCAATAGCTGGGCGGGCTTTGATTTCGGCCTTGGGTCCGATGTCGACATGTTGCGCAAGTCGGTAAGCGACTTCGCGCAGGACCGCATCGCGCCGCGCGCCGAGGCAATCGACCGCGACAACGAATTCCCGCGCGATCTATGGCCCGAGATGGGCGTGCTCGGTCTGCACGGCATCACCGTGGAGGAGGAATACGGCGGTTCCGGCCTCGGCTATCTCGAGCATTGCGTGGCGATGGAGGAGGTTTCGCGCGCCAGTGCGGCGGTCGGACTTTCTTACGGCGCGCATTCCAATCTCTGCGTCAACCAGCTCAGCCGCAATGGCAGCGCCGAGCAGAAAATGAAATATCTGCCCAAGCTGATTTCCGGCGAGCATGTCGGCGCGCTGGCGATGTCGGAGCCGGGGGCCGGTTCAGACGTCGTCTCGATGCGCACCCGCGCCGACAAGAAGGGCGACCGCTATATCCTCAACGGCTCGAAGATGTGGATCACCAACGGGCCGGTGGCCGACACCATCGTAGTCTATGCCAAGACCGACCGTACCGCCGGCGCGCGCGGGATTACCGCTTTCATCATCGAGAAAACGATGAAAGGTTTTGCGCCGGCGCAGAAGCTAGACAAGCTCGGCATGCGCGGCTCCGACACTAGCGAGTTGGTGTTCACCGATTGCGAGGTGCCGGAGGAGAACGTGCTGGGCGCAGTCGGCAACGGCGTCAACGTGCTGATGTCCGGCCTCGACTACGAGCGCGTGGTGCTGGCGGCGGGACCCTTGGGCATCATGCAGGCCTGCATGGACGTGGTGATCCCGTATGTGCACGAGCGCCAGCAGTTCGGCCAGGCGATCGGGCGCTTCCAGCTGGTGCAGGCCAAGCTCGCGGACATGTATGTGACCATGAACGCCGCCAAGTCTTATGTGTATGCGGTGGCGCGCGCCTGCGACGATGGCCGCACCACGCGCGAGGACGCCGCCGGCGCCATCCTCTATGCCTCCGAGCGCGCCACCTGGATGGCGCTGGAAGCGATCCAATGCCTGGGCGGCAACGGCTACATCAACGACTTCTCCACCGGCCGCCTGCTGCGCGACGCCAAGCTCTACGAGATCGGGGCGGGCACCAGCGAGATCAGGCGGATGCTGATCGGGCGCGAGATTTTCGAGAAGACAAGGTAGCGCGTTTCCCGCATTAACTTTTGCGGCCCGCGAATCAGCTAGTGCATTGGCCGACATCGTCGAACTCGGAGACGGGCCATGATGCGGGTGCGGCTGAAGGCGGACGGGCGGATCGTCGAAATCACGCCCGACGGTCATGAACGGACCCTGGAGCACAAGGATCCGGCGGCCTTCGTGCGCCAGGTGCGGACGCGTTGCGGGCTCACCCAGGCGGCTTTTGCCGAAAAGATCGAGGTGCCGATCGAGACCGTGCGCAATTGGGAGCAGGGCAAGCGCAGTCCGCGCGGGCCGGCGCGGGCACTGCTCAAGCTGATCGACAAGGCGCCCGATGCGGCCTTTGCCGCATTAGGTGGAAGACGGCGCTGACGCGCCTTTTGGACGGTAGCCGGCACTGACGCGCCTTTTGGGTGGAAGACGGCGCTCAAGCACCTATTCGGCGGCTGCCGGTAGCCGCTCGCGCGGCGAATAGCGAGCAAGCCGCATCAGCAGACCCATCGCGAACAGCGTCGCGATATAAACGGTCAACTGCATCTCGGTCGGCCGTTCGGTGTAGCCGATCAGTACGTGCAGCAGGCGGCCGAACAGGCTTGCTTCCGACAGAATCCACGAGGTGTCCCAGACCGTGCGGTCGAGCGCCACCAGGATTCCGCCGTTGTTGAGGAACTGCACCGACTGCGCCGCCATGCCGGCCGCGAGCAATGCAATCAGCCAGGTCGTGACCGTGAAGATGTAGCGGCTGGGAATTGCCAGCAGGCCGAAATAGGTGAGGCTCGTGAACGCGGCACCGGCGGCGATCCCGAGCACGCCGCCGATCAGCAACTCCGATCCGGCTGTGCCCGACGCCATGATACCGTAGAGGAACAACACCACTTCCGAGCCTTCGCGCAGCACCGCCAAACCGACCACGATGGCGAGCGCGGTCAGCGGCTTGGCGCCTTCGCTCACCGCCGTTCCGACATCGCGCATTTCGGCGGCGATTTCGCGGCCATGCCGTGCCATCCAGGCGTTGTGCCACATCAGCATCACCACGGCGACGCCGAGCACGCATGCATTGAACAGTTCCTGGCCGGAACCCTGGAAAGCTTCCGAAATCACGCCGGCGAAAGCGGCAACGATCGCTGCGCCGAGCACGCCGCCGCCAATCCCGATGGTGACCCAGCGCCCGCGCCCGGCAACGCCGCGCGTAGCCGCCATCACGATGCCGACAATCAGGCCGGCTTCGAGGACTTCGCGAAACACGATGATGAGGGCGCCGAGCATGTTTTATTCCGCGACCACCACGCCTTTGGCGGTCGATTCATGATATTCGCCGACGAACGGATAACGGCCGGGTTTCAGCGGGCCGACGCGAACGACCCCCTTGGACTTGCCGGCGACGACCTTCTCCACCTTCAAGGCTTTGCTGTCGAACTCTTCCGGCGTGGCGTCTTCGTTGACCAGCGTAATCTCCACCCGCTTGTTGGCCGGCACCTTGATTTCCTCCGGCGTAAATTTGTGGTCCTTGAGGGTCAGCGTCAGGCCGTCCGCGCGCACGGCGGCGGGCGGGAGGGTCATCATGGCCACAAGGGCAAGAAGCATAAAAAGGCTGCGCATGCGCTTTCCTGGGTACAGAATGAGCCTCACAAAAGCATTAAAAGCCATTGATGCAATAGGTATTTTCTAGTCTCGAATTATTCCAATGTAAGAACCAAGGTTAATAGCTTGGACCGCCAAGTATTGTCGCGCTTTGCGCTAGCGCAAAAAAATCGCGCGATATTGCGGCGCATATCCAGGCAGTCGGGTTCCACCCTTCGGCCGCTTTAGGAGCCGACCCGGTTGGCAGGGCGGCGGCGAGCGGGCATTCTGGCGCGCCCGACCGCCCACCAATTCCTCAGCCGACCCCAAGGAGATTGTGATGCAATTTGTTGAAGCCCATGGCGCCCGTATTCCCCAGATCGGCCTTGGCACCATGACCCTGAAAGAGGATATCTGCGTCCAGGCGTGCAAAACCGCACTGCAGGTCGGTTACGACCATCTCGATACCGCCGCGTTCTATGGCAATGAGAAAGAAGTCGGCGAGGGTCTACGCGCCTCGGGCGTCAAGCGCGAGGGCGTGTTCATCTGCACCAAGGTGCGCGAGAACAATCTGACCCCGGAAAATTTCGTGCGCTCGCTCGATCAGAGCCTGGCCAATCTGCAATTGCCCTATGTCGATCTGCTGCTGATCCATTGGAACAACAAGGATATCCCCTTCAACATCAGCGTCGGGGCGCTGTGCAAAGCAAAAAAAGACGGCAAGGCCAAGCATGTCGGTGTTGCCAACTTCACCACCAAGATGCTGGACGAAGCCTGGGCGGTGACCAGCGAGCCGCTGGTCTGCAACCAGATCGAGATGCATCCCTTCATCAACCAGGACAAGGTCGTGGCGGCGAGCAAGAAGCACGGCATGGCCGTGGTCGCCTATTGCCCGATTGCGCGCGGCAAGGTGCCCGGCGCCGACGCGCTCGAGCGTATCGGCAAGGCGCACGGCAAGAGCGCCGCGCAGGTTTCGTTGCGCTATCTGGTGCAGATGGGCGTCTGCGCCATCCCGCGCACCGCGACCCTGGATCACCTGAAGGCCAATATCGACGTGTTCGATTTCAAATTGTCCGATGGCGAAATGGCGGAGCTCAAGAAGCTCAACGCCACCAATATGCGCGTGGTCAACCCGCCGCACGCCCCGGTGTGGGATACGCCCTAGCGCATGATCCCGAAAAGTGGGAACCGGTTTTCGGATAATATCATGCGCAAGCGCGCCGCAATCATTGTCGCTTGCGTAACGCTGTCGACGTCGTCGGCGGCGTTGGCGCAGGCGGACAAGCCGACCGCGCGTGATTCAAAGGCGATCCAGGACTGTATCAAGACCAAGACCGGTGCCAACTGGGCGTGGGAAAAATGCATCGGCACCATCTCGGAAGTTTGCGCCAAGGACGAGGCGTCGATGGCGCCGTCGCAGGTGATTGCCTGCTACGCCCGTGAGGAGGCGGTGTGGGACGACATCCTCAATGAAAGCTTCCGCCGCTTGCGCGATGCGCTCGAAGCCGAACAAGCAGTCAAGCTGCGCGAGATGCAGCGCGCCTGGATCGTATCGCGCGACAAGAACTGCGAGTTCCTCTACGTCTATTTCCAGGGCACCATGGCAAACCCGATGATGGCGGCGTGTCGCAGCCGTGCCACCGGGATGCAGGCGCTTTACCTGCTCGGCTTCGCCGATGACGTCGCCGAAAGAAAATGAAAGGTTGCGGCTAGCGATGAAGGTCGTCGAGGCCAAGGGTTTCCGCATTCCGATCGTCGGGCTCGGCACCTGGGCGTTGCGCGGGCGCGACTGCGCGCGGCTGGTCGAGCAGGCGATCCGCCTTGGCTATCGCCACATCGATACCGCGCAGATGTACGACAACGAGCGCGAGGTGGGCGAGGGCGTGCGCGCCTCCGGCTTGCGCGCCGAAGTGATGGTCACCACCAAGGTGCAGCCGACGCTGCTGGCGCCGAACCATCTCGAACGCTCGGTCAAGGAAAGTCTCGCCAAATTGCGGCTCGATGTGATCGACCTGTTGCTAATCCACTGGCCGAACCCGCAGGTGCCGCTGGCCGAGACGCTCGGCGCCATGGCCAAGATGAAGCGCGAGGGCCTCACCAGACAGATCGGGGTATCGAATTTCACGGTCGCGCTGCTCAATGAAGCGAACGAAGATCGCGCCCGACCTCGTGTGCGATCAGGTCGAATGCCACCCGTTTCTCGATCAGGACAAGGTGATCGCGGCCTGCCGCAAGGCCGGCATGGCGGTGGTGGCCTATAGTCCGATCGCGCGCGGCGGCGCCAAGGGCGACAAGGTGCTGGAGAAGATCGGCAAAGCGCACGGCAAGACAGCGGCGCAAGTGTGCCTGCGCTGGCTGACCCAGCAGGGCATCGTGGTGATCCCGCGCACCAGCAAGGTCGAACGGCTGGAGGAGAACTTCGCGCTGTTCGATTTCGAACTGAACGATGCGGAGATGAAGGAGATCGCAGGGCTCGGCCACCGCGGCGGCCGTATTGTCGATTGGTCCTGGTCGCCGAAGTGGGATTGAAAAATCACTGACGAAAGAGCGGTCGCGCCACTGATATGACCAATTCAAACGACACGGCCCTGGTGCTTTTCTCCGGCGGGCAAGACTCGACGGTTTGCCTGGCATGGGCGCTCACGCGCTATGCGCACGTGGAGACCGTCGGCTTCGATTACGGCCAGCGCCACGTCGTCGAGCTCGACATGCGGCCGCGCTTGCGCGAACACATGGCGGCGCTTAAGCCCGACTGGAAGGCGCGGCTGGGCGAAGACCATGTGGTGCGGCTCGACGCGCTCGCCGCTATTTCAGACACCGCGCTCACGCGCGAAACCACCATCGAAATCGCCGCCAGTGGACTGCCGACCACCTTCGTGCCCGGCCGCAACCTGATCTTCTTCTGTTTTGCCGGCGCGCTGGCCTATCGGCGCGGCGCACGTCACATCGTCGCCGGCATGTGCGAGACCGACTATTCCGGCTATCCGGATTGCCGCGACGACACAGTGAAAGCCGTGCAGGTAGCGCTCACGCTCGGCCTCGACAAGCGGCTCAGCATCCATACCCCGCTGATGTGGGTCGACAAGGCCGACACCTTTGCGATGGCCGAGGGACTGGGCGGCCAGGCCTTGCTTGATCTGGTGATCGAGGACAGCCATAGCTGTTATATGGGCGACCGCACGCACTGGCACGACTGGGGCTTCGGTTGCGGGGAGTGCCCGGCCTGCCAGTTGCGGGCGCAAGGCTTTGCGAAATTCATGAAGCGGCGGACGACACCATGAAATTGATCGATGCTGAAAAACGACGGAACGTCGAGGGTGGAATTTTTCTGGTCCTCTTTTGCCTGACGATACCCGCGGCCAATTGGATGATTGGCCATGTTGGCATCGTTTGCCCTTCCAATGGTCCCTGCCTGGTGCCGGTCGCGCCGCACATCATGGCGCCGTCCGGGGTGCTGATGATCGGTGCCGCGCTGGTGCTGCGCGATCTGGTGCAGCGGCGGCTTGGCGTTGAGTTCGGCATTGGCGCGATCGTCGTCGGCGCCGCGATCTCGGCTGCGATCGCGCCGGCGTCGCTGGTGATCGCTTCGGCGGCTGCGTTTCTGCTGTCGGAAGCCGCCGATTTCGCGGTCTATACGCCGCTCGCGCGCCGCCGCCTGGTGCTGGCAGTGGTGGCCTCGAGCCTGGTCGGTCTCATGGTGGACTCGGTGGTGTTCCTGTGGCTGGCCTTCGGCTCGCTCGATTTCCTGCCCGGCCAGATTATCGGCAAGCTATGGATGGTGCTGCTCGCCGTTCCGTTGGTCGCCTATCTGCGCAGGCGCGACGAGCGCATTGGGCTAAAACCAGCTTGAACCGAGGACCGCAATGACCTCCACGCTCGAGACGCTCGCCAGCGTCACCACCGGCACCATCACCACAATGCTGCTGAAGAAAGGCATCCGCCGCGCCTGGATGGCGGGCGCCATGCCGTTCGGATTCTCCGGCAAGCGGGTGGTGGGCCCGGCCTTTACCTTGCGCTTCGTGCCGGTGCGCGAAGATCTGGCGACGCCGGAGAGCTGGTCGAAACCGATCTCGACCCGCAGCGCGATCGAGGCGATGCCGAAAAATTGCGTCGTGGTCGCCGATGCCATGGGTGTCACCGGCGCCGGCATCTTCGGCGACATCCTCTGCATGCGCATGGTCAAGCGCGGCGTCTCGGCGCTGATCACCGATGGCGTCATGCGCGACAAGCACGGCGTGCTCGCAACCGGCCTGCCGGTCTGGTGCGCGGGGGTCGCGGCGCCGGCCTCGGTCAACCAGCTTACTTTCGTCGGCTGGAACGAGCCGATCGGCTGCGGCGATTGCGCGATCTTTCCCGCCGACATCATCGTCGCGGATGACGATGGCGCGGTCGTGATCCCGGCCGCGCTCGCCGATTTCGTGGCGAGCGAAGGCGCTGAACACGAACTGATGGAAAGCTGGCTGGTGGAGGAAGTGGAAAAGGGGGCGAAACTCCCCGGACTCTATCCGCCCAATGACGAGAACAAGAAGCGCTACGAGGACTGGAAGAAGAAACGCTGATGTTCTTCATTCTTTCGAAGACCGTCGCCTTTCTTGTCCTGCCGTCGAATCTGTTGATCCTGCTCTGTCTCCTTGGCGTCGTGCTGATGGCGACGCGATGGCGGCGCGCCGGGAAACGACTGGCCCTGGCAAGCCTGCTGCTGCTGGTCATTGCCGGCTTCACTTCGGTTGGCAGCCTGCTCACCCATGCGCTGGAAAGCCGCTTCCCGCCCTGGGACCCGGCGCGCGGCGCGCCCGACGGCATCGTCGTTTTGGGCGGCGGCATCGCGCCGGCACTGTCGCAGGACTTTGGGGAAACCGTGGTGGGCGGCGACGCCGGCCGTATTATCGCGCTTGCCAGGCTGGCACGCGCTTTTCCCAATGCGCGCATCGTCTATTCCGGCGGCGATGCCAGCCTGCTTGGCAATGGGCCGCCCGAAACGAAATTCCTATATCCGCTGCTCGACAGCTTCGGCATTGCGCACGAGCGCGTCGTACTGGAAGAGCGCTCCCGCAACACGGCCGAGAACGCGCAATTCACCAAGGATCTCGTGGCCCCGAAGCCGGGCGAACGCTGGCTGCTGGTGACCTCGGCCGTTCACATGCCGCGCGCGGTCGGCTGCTTTCGGCGTATCGGATTTTCCGTCGAAGCCTATCCCGTCAGTTGGCATACCCGCAAAAAGGTCGAACTCACGCCGGGCTGGGATTTTGGTAAAGGGCTGTCGCGACTGGATTTCGCCGCCTACGAATGGGTCGGACTGTTGAGCTATTGGCTGACCGGGCGGACCAGCGAACCGCTTCCCGGGCCTTCCTGATTGTTGAATGCAACCGCCAAAGCTATGCTTTGGCGGTTGCAGGCGATTCGTGCGCCCAAGCATCGTAAAAAGTACGCGACAAAAGCCCGCGTAAAATGTGCGCGTTGGCGTTCTTGCGCACCATCTTCAGCGATGCCTCAAGGGGGACTAGCCTATGTCGTCCGACATTCGCTCCGCGCCTGCCGCGGAGCCCGCCAACTTAACCGACGGCGACTTGCGCGCGGCCTGGCGCGACAACATCGTCACCGTGGTCGCGGCCACGATCGGGGTTTTGATCGTGGCGCTTATCGCCGTCTTGATGGGGATGGCTTAGCGTTCTTGGCTGGGCGCGGCTCGAAGGCCATGCGCGGTTCGGAATAGAATTGCCGCCGCCACATCACGATCAGGATGCCGGTCGTGGTCAGCGCCAGCGGCACGGGTCCGAGAAACCAGCCGAGATAGCCGAGCGCGAAAAAGAACGCGCGCTGACCGCGGTTGAAATGGCGGCCGGCATCGGCGCAAAGCCGTGACGCGCGATGCGCGAAGGCCTGCGCGGACGCGGTGTCTTTTTCTTGCGGTGGCGGTGCCGCACCCACCATGATGGCGAAATAATTGAACAGCCGGTAGGACCATGCGAATTTGAAGAAGGCGTAGACGAAGATGACGGCGAGGCCGAGCATCTTCATCTCCCACAATTCGCGCGATGGCGCGGTGGCGAACGGCAGCATCGACATCATCGGCAGGATTTCCGAGCTCGAGCGCAGCAGCGTCAGCGCGCCGCCGACGGCGATCAGGCTGGTGGACGCAAAAAATGCTGTGCCGTTCTGGAGTGCGGCGGTCACCTGCGCGTCCACCATGCGCATGTCGCGCGCCAGCAGCTGCTCCATCCATTCGTCGCGATAGTCGTTCATCAGCGCGTTGAGGCCGCTGCGGCCCTTGGCGGTGCGCTCGATCACGATCGAATAGGCGAGCCAGGCGCCGAGGAACCAGACGAAGGCGAGAATATCGGGCAGGGGCAGAACCGGCATGGCGCCAGAGTGCCCGTTGATGCGGCCGGCTTCAAGTTGGCTTGAGCGGCGGCGCCCGCTCTGCCACCATCGGGAAAAGGAAGCCCGCATGCCGCAGACCATCACCACCGGATACAAGGCCCTGGTGGAAGCCGCCGAACGCGAGATCGAGACGCTGCCGGTCGAGGACGCGATCAAGCTCGCGGGCCGCGACGACACCGTGCTGGTCGATATCCGCGACATCCGCGAATTGCAGCGCGAGGGCAGGGTGCCGGGGGCCTTTCATTGTCCGCGCGGCTTGCTGGAATTCTGGCTCGACCCGCAGAGCCCATATTACAAACCGGCCTTCGGCCAGGACAAGAAGTACGTGTTCTTCTGCGCCGGGGGCTTGCGCTCCGCGCTAGCCGCGCAGACCGCGCAGCACATGGGGCTCAAGCCGGTCGCCCATATCAGAGGCGGCTTCGGCGCCTGGAAGAAAACCGGCGGGCCGGTCGAAGCGTTGGAAATTCCGGCCAAACCGAAGAAGGCCTAGCCGCTCGCATGTCCCTCACGCTGATTATCGGCAACAAGAACTATTCCTCCTGGTCGCTGCGGCCATGGATCGGCATGAAAGTGGCGGACATTCCCTTCGACGAAGTGGTGATCCCGCTCTATGAGCCCGGCAGCCGCGAGCAGGCCTTGAAGTATTCGCCGGCCGGCAAAGTGCCGGTGCTGGTCGACGATGGCGTGAGCGTGTGGGAATCGCTCGCGATCCTCGAACATGTTGCCGACAAATTCCCCAACGCTGGCCTCTGGCCGGCCGACATCAAGGCGCGCAGTCACGCCCGCGTCGTGGCGACCGAAATGCATGGCGGCTTCCAGCCGCTGCGCAAGAACTGCCCGATGAACCTATGGCTGCCGGTGAAGGCGCGCCCGCAGCCGGGCGACGTCATGCAGGACGTGTGGCGGATCGATGCGCTTTGGAGCGATTGCCGCACCCGCTTCGGGCGCGGCGGGCTGTTTCTGTTCGGCCCCTTTGGCGCGGCCGACGCCATGTATGCACCGGTGGTCGCGCGGCTGCACAGCTACGGCTTCGAGATGAGCACGGCGGCGCGCGCCTATATGGACGCCGTGATGGCGTTGCCGGCCTGGGCCGAGTGGCGCGCGGCCGCGCTCAAGGAGCGTTGGGTGATGCAGGGCAATGAGCCGGACTGGCCGCTGGTGCGCGGGGTCTAGCTATCGTCGGCGGCGCGGCCGGCGCTGTCGGCGACGAGACGCACCAACTCCTCAATCAAAGGCCGCTGCGCCGGCAGGATCTTTCGTTTTGCCGTGGCGACATTGAAATAGGCGATGCGGTCGATTTCCGGAAAACTCTGCCGCTTGCCGGAGCGCGGCGGCCATTCCATGTCGAACTTATTGCTGGAAAACGCGGCAAGCGCGAAATCGCCCTCGATGGCAAAAGCGTGCACGGTCTTGCCGCCCTTTTGGCGGACCGGCTTGAGCGGGATGAACGGCCCGCTCGTCGTGAATCCGGTCTCCTCGTTGAACTCGCGCCTGGCGCAGGCCAGCAGATCGTCGGATTCCACCACGCCCTTCGGGATCGACCAGGCGCCTACGTCCTTGGCTTTCCAATACGGCCCTCCCGGATGGGCCAGCAACAGTTCGATACCCTGCTTGCCGCCCTTCTTTCGGCGAAAGGCGAGAATACCGGCGCTGACATTGGCTCGATGTGGCATGGCGTTGCCTGCTACGGACACGAGCAAAAATGATGCCGCTGTCGCTGCGTGGTACCGAACTTCACAATCGGAAATATATCTACGCCAATTTGCCGCGGACGGCATCCTGTCAGGCGAGGCAAAACGCCCCATTACCAAGGCCGCTCCACCGAATTGGTGACGTGCTCGCGGTCGGGCGAAGTGAAGCAGAGACCGACGCAAAGGTAGGGCAGCTCCGGATGCGGGTTATGGCCGCGGTGGAATTTGGCAATCGGCTCGGAATAGCATTCGCCGGCCTTGGCCTTGACCAGCACGCCTTCCTGAAAATGCGCCTCGAACTGGCCCTGCAACGCCACGAAAAATGCCGCGCCGTTGTGGCAGTGCCAATTGGTAAAGCCGCCAGGCACGATCTCGGCGTTGTAGATCTGCACCTTCACCTGCGGGTCGCGCGGCAGCGAGGCATAAAGCGCATCGAACAGCAGATTGCGATGAAAGCCATGCCCGGGCGGCACCAGCCCGTCGAGCTTGAGTTTCAAGTCCCGGTAGTTATCGAGTTTGGCATCCATGACTGGCCTCCGCTGCGGACAAGAAGGCTAGCGCATGATCGCAAAAAACGAAAACCCGGCGCGACGGCCGGGTTTTCCAGTTCGGGCAAAGCGTCAGCCTTAGTGGTTGACGGCATCCTTGACCGCGTCTTTGAAGCCGCCGACGGCGTTCTGCACCTTGCCGGCGACCTGTTGAGTTTTGCCTTCGGCTTCGAGCTTGGCGTCGCCCGTGGCCTTGCCGGCGACTTCCTTCATTTTGCCTTTGGCCTGTTCGACCGAGCCCTGAATGCGATCTTTGTTCATGGTGATCTCCTTTTTGCTGAGCGGTAAAGCAACCGCCAAGACAACGCTTGAACGATCGCCAACGTTCCACGCGAACGGGCACACAATTCGGGCGTACCATGAACGCAAAACAGGCCGAAGCCCGCGCCGGATTGCCCGGCACGAGCATCGGTCAAGTTCCGTAAACGAAGTTACTTCGCGCCGGTCGTGCCGCGGTTCGGATTGGGCGAACACGTGAAGTTCTGCGGCTTGGCGTCCTTTTCGCATTCCGACAGGCTCGCGTATTTGCAGTTCAGCGCGCCGCTGGCCGAAGTCGTAATGCAGACCGGAGAATTGCCGATGGCCTGCCGTTGCGAACCGGAGCTGTTGCTCATGCCGGATTGCGCACTGGCGGCCGAAATGCCGGCCAACAACGCGAGCGCGGTTAAACCTGTGAGTGATTTCATTTTCGCCTCCTTGGGGTGATGCCACTGACGGCACTCAGGACAACCAAGGCGATGAATTCCCGTTCCGGGAATATGGAAGAAATTTCCACGCGGCGACTTGGCGGCGTAACGGCCGGGAAAGTTCCCGGCCGTTCCACATCGCGACGCTGCGACATTTTCGAATTAGTTCGAGCCGGTGGTGCCTGCTGAACCCGGGTTGGCCACGCACGGGCGGCCCTTGAGCTTCGGATCCTTCTGGCAGGCATCGACGCTGACGTACTTGCAGTTCATTTTGCCGTCGGTCGCGCTTACCGAACAGAACTTGCCGGTGCCGTGGACCAAGGACTTCTTGGCATTGGCGCCGGGGGCGGCCTTCATGCCGGTGGCGTTGGGCGCCTGGGCCGGCTGGCTGGGCGTCTGTGCGCTCGCGATCGACATGCCGACGACGAGGGCGGCGACCGCGGTGAGAGTGGTGAGAGCTTTCATAGAGGTAACTCCTGGGATGGAATGCCGCGGGGCGGCTCTGACTACAACGGGGACGCCGCAAGCTTGTTCCGAAAACTCCGGCGAAAGTTCCGGCAAAGTCAGGCGAAACTGTGATTAAGTCTAAATTGTCGGTAACGTGATGGCCGCGGCGGTTTCCCGCCGCGGCCATGCGCCACTGTCTGATATTACCCGTTAGGCTTCGAGGATCGCGACGATCTCGTGCGTGCGCGGGTCGATGACGAGGATCTCATCGCCGACCAGGATGTAGTCGTAGCCACGCCATTCGGGATAGATCACGACCACTTCCTCCGGCACCGGATAGAAGCGCACGCTGTCGGGGACACGCGTCCCGACGCGAACCGATACGTTGAGATGCGCCGGTTCGACCCGCTTCTGCTTGAAGACGGTGGTGATCTTGCTGCGCTGCTCGGTCGATAGCTTGGCCGAGCCGGCGGCAGAACCCTGGCCGGTGGTCGCGCCATCGCGTTCGTTCATGGACTTGCTTTCGGTCACGGATTTGCCAGGCTTCATGCCGGACGAATCCTGCGCGGTGTTCTCCTTCACCTTCACATCGGCGCCGGCTTTGACGTCGGATCGGTCCTTGGTCGCGGCGCCCTTATCCATGGTCTTGTTGAGGTTCTTCTCGGAACCGCCCTTGTCTATCGCGCCCTTGTCGAGGGCATGGGTCTTGTCGGCCTTGTCGGCGTCCGATGCCTGGCCGGTCGTTTCCGGAATCTTCCGGCTGTTCTGCGCGCCCTGCTTGATGGGCGGCGCTACCTTCTCGGCCGGCGCGCTCTGTTGCGCGGCCGGGGCGGGAGCGGGCGCTTCTTCCTTTTTCACGCCCTGCGCCGACACGGCGCTAGCGGTGAGCAGCAGCGCTGCCGCTACGCTCGATAACAGTTGTGATTTTCTCATGGTGAATCCTCCTCTGGATGCCTCCCGTCGTGTGTGACGCGATGACATGTATGAAAGAACGTCTTGGCGGAGGCTTCGTTCCAAAATCACTGAAATGACGCAGTTCCCTCGCCATTGCGTTCCGGGTTCCGTCAAGGCACGCTCCGCGATACCTACCGGGAGGGCAAGTTGCCGATTCTGACGTCGTCTATCGACAGCAACGCGGCTGAATTTCGCGCCAATGCCGAAAAGATGCGCGCGCTCACCGCGCAATTGCAGGCGCGCCGCGCCGAGGCAGCAGCCGGCGGATCGGAGAAGGCGCGCGAGCGGCACGTGGCGCGCGGCAAGCTACTTCCGCGCGACCGGGTGACGAATCTGATCGATCCCGGTTCGCCGTTTCTGGAACTGTCGCCGCTCGCCGCCAACGGCATGTATGACGAGACGATCCACGGCGCCGGCCTGATCACCGGCATCGGCCGCATCGAGGGCCGCGAATGCATGGTGGTGTGCAACGACTCGACCATCAAGGGCGGCACTTATTTCCCGATGACGGTGAAAAAACATCTGCGCGCGCAGGAAATCGCGCGCGAGAACCGGCTGCCCTGCATCTATCTGGTCGACTCAGGGGGCGCCAACCTGCCGCACCAGACGGAAGTGTTTCCCGACCGCGAGCATTTCGGCCGCATCTTCTTCAACCAGGCGACCATGTCGAGCTTGCGCATTCCGCAGATCGCGGTGGTGATGGGCTCCTGCACCGCCGGCGGCGCCTATGTGCCGGCGATGTCGGACGAGACCATCATCGTCAAGAACCAGGGCACCATCTTTCTCGGCGGTCCGCCGCTGGTGAAAGCCGCCACCGGCGAGGTGGTAAGCGCGGAGGATTTGGGCGGCGGCGACCTGCATGCGCGCAAGTCCGGCGTCGCCGATCATCTGGCGCAGGACGACCATCACGCGCTCTCGCTCGCGCGGCGCATCGTCGCCAATTTGAACAGCAAGAAGAATGTCGACATTCCGCTTAAAGTCCCGCGCGAGCCGGCGCTTGCCGCGGCTGAGCTGGACGGTCTCGTGCCGGTCGATCTTAAAAAGCAATACGACGTGCGCGAGGTGATCGCGCGCATTGTCGATGCTTCCGAGTTCGACGAATTCAAGCCGCTCTACGGCGCCACGCTGGTGACCGGCTTTGCGCATATCCACGGCATGCCGGTCGGCATTCTCGGCAATAACGGCATTCTGTTTTCCGAGAGCGCGTTGAAGGCGGCTCATTTCGTCGAGCTGTGCTGCCAACGCCGCATTCCGCTGCTGTTCCTGCAAAACATCGTCGGCTTCATGGTCGGGCGCGATTACGAGGCGGGCGGCATCGCCAAGGACGGCGCCAAGATGGTGACCGCGGTGGCCTGCGCCCAGGTGCCCAAGATCACCGTCATCGTCGGCGGCTCCTACGGCGCCGGCAATTACGGCATGTGCGGGCGCGCCTACGGGCCGCGTTTTCTGTTCACCTGGCCGAACGCGCGCATTTCGGTGATGGGCGGCGAGCAGGCGGCGTCCGTGCTGGCGACCGTCAAGCGCGACAATATCGAGGCGGGTGGGGGGAAATGGTCGGAGGTCGAGGAGGAGGAGTTCAAGGCGCCTCTGCGCGACCAGTTCGAGACCGAGGGCAATCCCTATTACGCCACCGCGCGGCTGTGGGACGACGGCATCATCGCGCCCAGCGAAACGCGCCGCGTGTTGGCGTTGGCTTTCAGCGCGGCACTGAATGCGCCGGTGGAGGAGACGAAGTTTGGGGTGTTTAGGATGTGAGTTTTCGACCTGAAGCTCGCTAAAGCGCCTTCCCCGGCGCTTGCCCCGGGCAGTCGCCGACGCGCCGCATCATGGTGAGGATCGAGGAAGAATATTTAGGGGAATCCACGATCAGCGTTTCGATCGTGCTGCTCACGAGATCCCTCGCGAAACGAAAGGTGAGGATTGTTTTCACGCCTTTGCAATGCATCGCGAAGACAAAGCCGTTGGTGAGCGATTTCGTGTCGCTGAGCCGGCAGCCATTCGAGAATTGCGGCGCCTTCTGGTATTGCGCCATGGTCTCGTCCCGGAACGCATCGAAGTCGGCCGACCCGATGCAGGTCTTGCTCTTGACCGGCTGGTCCTGGAACGCGGAGTTGCGGCTCTCGGCCTCGTAGAGGCCGGGAACGAAGGTGGGCTTGGGCCGCAGGAGCGGCGCCGCCGTCTGGGCTCCCGCGGCCGAAGCCAACACGGCGAATGCAGCGCCCATGGCGAGCCGTTTCGTCATTGTCATGGGCTTCATGATAGCCCGTAGGGCGGATTTGCGAAACGCGCGTTCCACATTCAGCTAACTCGCTACATGGCGCGGCGGCACTGGAATGGCATAGGATCGGACGAATTACGAGGAACCCCGCATGCCGATCCTATTGCGCCTTGCCGCCATGGCCGCGCTGGTTTGCGCGATTGTCGCAAGCCGGCCTGCCTTTGCCGTCGAACTCGATCCCGGCCTTTGGCAGGACACCGAAACCGGCGAGGAGGACGGCAAGCCGGTCGATCCCGACGTCACCACCGATTGCATGACGCCGGAGGAGGCCAAGGATCCGATCAAGTCGCTGACGTCGATGCAGGGCGCCGCCGGTCAGTGCAAGAAACTCGATATCAAAGAGAAGGGCAACGTGGTGTCGGTCGAAATGCAATGCGGCGATCCTGCCGACATGGCGGTCGACATGAGCGGGACCTATACGTTTCTGAGCAAGCGGCACTATACCGCCGCCATGAAAACGAAAATGACCATTGCCGGCCAGGAAACGACCGCCGACAAGAAGGTCGACTCGAAATGGGTCGGGGAGTGCAAGGATGAACAGAAGCAGGATTGAGGCGTGAATTACAAATCCGCCCTCATCGTCGGCGCCGGCTCCGGGCTGTCCGCCTCGCTCGCGCGCGTATTCGCCAAGGTCGGCCTGAGCGTCGCGTTGGCCGCGCGCTCGACCGAAAAGCTTGCCGCGCTGGCGCAGGAGACCGGCGCGAAAACCTATGCCTGCGATGCGAGCCGGCGCGACCAGGTCGACAAGTTATTCGCCGCGCTCGAAGCAGGCCAGGGCGCGCCCGATGTGGTGGTCTATAACGCCAGCTACCGCACGCGCGGGCCTTTCACCGAGCTCGATCCGGTCGAGGTGGAAAAAGCGATTGCAGTCTCGGCCTTCGGCGCCTTCCTGGTGGGGCAGGCCGCGGTCAAGCGCATGTTGCCGCTTGGCCATGGCGCGATTTTATTCACCGGCGCATCCGCGAGCGTGAAGGGCTACGCGCAGTCGGCGCCCTTCGCGATGGCCAAGTTCGCGTTGCGCGGATTGGCGCAGAGCATGGCGCGCGAATTGTCGCCGCAGGGCATCCACGTCGCGCATTTCGTCATCGACGGCGGCATCAAGAGCGCGCGCCGCGTCGAGCCGTCCGACAAACCGGATTCACTGCTCGATCCCGACGCGATCGCTGCAAGCTACCTGCACGTGCTGCAACAGCCGCGCAGCGCCTGGACGCAGGAACTCGAGCTGCGGCCGTGGGTGGAGAAGTTCTGAGGCTCAGCGTCCGATCATTCCGAACACGATATCCCAGTTCACGAAGGCCTGCGGCGGGCCGAACTGCACCCGTTTGGTGTCGTGCAGGTAGGCCGAGACGAGCATCAGCGCTGCGCCAAAGATCATGCCGATTATGAACCGCATGGGTTGCTCCCAATCCGAAGAATCCCGTCGCATCATCATAGTCATAAATTCTGTCGCGGCTAAGGCCTGCGGCGGTGACTTATGCGATCCGTGCGTGCTAAATCTCGGGCCATGACCAGCCCCGAAGACATCAAAGCGCTCGCACCCACCGGCAAATTGCGCGGCGGCGTCGTTGTCTCGCCCGCGGCCTCGGCCTTCTTCGCCATCAAGGACGGCAAGGGCGAGGTGCGCGGCGTCACCATCGATCTTTTGCGCGGCTTTGCCGAGGCGCTGAAATTGCCGCTGGTGCTCAATGTTTACGACAATTCCGGCCAGGTCACCGACGCGGTTGCCAAAGGCGATTGCGACGTTGCCTTCATGCCGCAGGATGCCGAGCGGGCGAAGAAAGTCGATTTCGGCCCGGCGTATTATTTCATTTCCAGCACATATCTGGTGCCCGCCGGTTCGACCATCCAGAGCATCGACGAGGTCAACCGTCCGGGCGTGCGCATTGTCGGCATTTCCAACACGACTACCGTGCGCAGCGCGCGCCGCACCGCGCCCAATGCGACGGCGCAGGAAGTGCCGAGCGTGGACCAGCTGACCGAGATGGCGCGAACCGGGCAGGGCGATGCCTTCGCGCTGTCGCATGATTCTTTCACCGGACTGCTGCCGAAGTTGCCGGGCGCGCGGGTATTGCCCGGGCACTTCCAGCAAACGGGGATCGCGGTGGCGGTGCCGAAGGGCCGGCCGGCGGCGTTGAAGCTCGCCAGCAGCCTGATGGAAGACGCCAAGAAGTCCGCACTGGTTCGCCGCGCGCTCGATGCCGCGGGATTCAAGGACGCCGAAGTGGCGCCTTAAGTCATTCCGGGGTGCGCCAAAAGGCGCGAACCCGGAATCCAGAAACGCTTTCTGGGGTTGCATCTGGATTCCGGGTCCGGCGCATTAATTAAAATGCCGATCTCGGGTAAACCCGAGATCGGGTGCGCCGTCCCGGAATGACGAGGCTACATCGTCACCACCACATTCCCGAGCGTGCCCTTTTCCACCGCCTCATGGGCGGCGACGATGTCGCTCAGCGCATAAGTCGGCTTCGCGATGCGATGGCTGAGCGCGCCGTCCGCCAGTGCGCGGTTGATCGCGGTGACCGCGCGTTCGCGCATCGTCTCGTCGAGTTCGTAGACCAGAAAGAACTGCAGCCGGATCGAATTGACCAGGCAGAACGATGCTGGGATCGTGGCTTCGGCGGCTCCGGTACCATAAATGATTACGCTGCCTTTGGGCCGCAGCACGCTCGGCAGCAATTTGGCATTGGCGGCCAGATCCATCTCGATTACCGCGTCGACGCCGCGATTGCCGGTGAATTCCTTGACCTTCTCGCCGACGTCCTCGCGCTTGTAGTCGATGGTCGCGTCGGCGCCTGCCGCGCGCGCGGCCTCGGCCTTCTCGGGCGATGAAATGGTGGCGATGACGCGCGCGCCTTTCGCCTTGGCGAACTGGATGGCGTATTGGCCGACCGCGCCGGCGCCGCCGGCGACCAGCAGGGTGCCGCCTTTGGCCGCCCCCGCCAGTTCGATGGCGTGTAAGGCCGTCATCGCCGGGATGCCCAGACAAGCGCCGGCTTCGAAGCTCACGCGCTCCGGCAGCGTCACCGCCTGCGCCGCCGGTAGCGCGATATATTCGGCAGCCGTCCCGAACGGGCGCTTCCACTGGCCGTTCCAGATCCACACCCGCTCCCCGATACGGGACTTGGGAACGCCGTCACCGGCCTGGTCGATGACGCCGGCGCCATCGCTTTGCGGCACCAACTGCGGCCAGGCGATCTTGCGGCTGCCTTGGCGCGATTTTACGTCGGATGGGTTCACCCCGGAGGTCGCAAGCTTGACCCGCACCTCGCCGGGGCCGGCTTGCGCCGTATCCACCTCGCCAACGCGCAAGACCTCGCGCGCCGAACCGTTTTTCTCGTAATAGGCAGCACGCATGAGTGTTTCCTCCCCGGCCGTTTGGGGGAGATTAGCACGCGTAGGTCCGCGTTAGCTGCAGCCGACCAGCCGGTTAACCGGCGATCCGGCTCCACTCGGAGCGTGCGCGCTCGCTCACGTATTGCCACTTCACACTGACGATATCCCAGTTGACCAGCGGTTTTTGCGCCGTGGCCGGGGCGTTCACCGCGTCGAGTGCGTTGTGAGAGTTCGTAAATATAGGCGCCTCCGACGGTCAAAAGGGCGCCAAGGATGATGCCGAACAAGGTCCGCATGACAAATCCTCCACTTCCCTGCCTCAGAACGCGCTCCTTGCCGGAAAAGTTCCTCTCCCGCGGCCGCCTTCGCGTACCTATATGACGCCGTGATGGGCAGTATCAGGCGAGAGGCGGCGACCGCACTGCAGGACGGAACCGTTCTTGTAACTGATTGAAAATAATAGGATTCTCGCCTAAAAAACTTCGCCCCTAACCAAAATTAGCTGCTATATTGACGACATGAGTAGACATTCAGCAAAGACCGCCGGGCGGTCCACCAAAGCCCCCCGCCGCACGGTCAAAAAGGGCGCCAAGACCGTCGCCAAAAGCGCCCGCGCGTCCGGCAAGACGGCGGCCAAATCGGCGTCGAAGTCGGCCCGTAGCCCGGTCGGCAAGGGCACCAGGCCCGCGCGCGCGGCTGTCGTGCGCGCGCCCAGAACGGTGCCAAGCATTCCAAGCGCGGCAAAGATGATTCGAACCCTGAGCCCGCCGGTGCAGCCGGTTGCCACGGTCGAGATTCCGGTCCGCACGCACAAATACCAGCTTGGCGAGACGGTTTATTACACGTCGCCGACTTTTGGCCGTGCAGCCGCCACCGGCAGCTATACCGTGGTCAAGCTGCTGCCGCACGAAGGCGACGACTACCAGTACCGGATCAAGAGTTCCGGCGAGGCCTTCGAGCGCGTGGCCAAGGAAAGCCAGCTCGACCGGGCTTGAGCCTGCGGGCTGCCGCGATTTCGTCTCCGCCGTCCCATATAATGCACCGGAGAGCGGAGGAGGATTCGCATGCCGACCTACATTACCCAGGGCCGTTACACGCGCGACGCCATCAAGGGCATGATCATCAAGCCCGAGGACCGCGCTGACGCGGTCGGCCGGCTGATATCGAAGGCCGGTGGCAAGCTCATCGGCTACTATCTCACCTTCGGCGAATACGATTTCCTGTCGATCGCCGAAATGCCGAACGACACCCAGATGGCGGCCGTGCTGCTGGCGGCCGGCAGCAGCGGCGGCGTCACCGATATGCGCACGACCGTGGCCATGACCTCGGTCGAGGCCAAAGGCGCCTTCGCTGCGGCGGGCGATCTGGCGCCCGGCTTCAAGTCGGCCGGTGGCGCGTAGACCTCGCAGAAATTAACAAACGCAACGCGGCGATATCCTAAGCCGCAACAAAGAACTCGGGAGGATTCATGTTCAAATTCTTGCGCTGGACCGCGCTGCTGCTGCCGGTGCTGTTCGCGTTACCCGCGGCGGCGGAAACCTATCCGAGCCGCACGGTGAAGCTGATCGTGCCGTTCGGCGCGGGCGGACCGGCCGACGTCTATGCCCGCATGCTCGCGCAATATTTGTCCGAGGAAACCAAGCAAGCCTTCGTGGTCGAGGATCGCCCGGGCGCCGGCGCGCTCATCGGCACCGACGCGGTCGCGAAGTCCACGCCCGACGGCTACACGCTGCTGGTGATGTCGAATACCCACACCACCAACGAGTCGCTGCTGCCCAACAAGCCCTATGAATTGATGCGCGATTTCGTGCCGGTGGCGACCATCAATTTCTCCGACCTGCTGCTGGTGGTTCACCCCTCGGTCCCCGCCAACTCGGTGGCCGAATTGATCGCGCTGGCAAAAAAAGAACCGGGCAAACTTAATTACGCCTCGTCCGGACCGGGCACGCCCTATCACATGGCGGGCGAGCTGTTCAAAGCCATGACCGGCACCGACATCGTGCACGTTCCGCATAAGGCCTCCGGCGATGCGCGCAACAGCGTGCTGGCCGGCACCGTGCAGATGATGCTCGACGCCGTCACCGTCATGTCCGGCCTTGCCAAGGGCGGTCAGTTGCGCGCGCTGGCGACCACCGGCACGAAACGTTCCCCGCTCACGCCCGATTTGCCGACCGTCGCCGAGACCGTTCCGGGCTATGAGGCGACCATCTGGCTCGGCGTCATGGCGCCGAAGGGCACGCCCAAGGACGTGATCGCCTTCCTCAATACTTCGATCAATAAAGTGATCAACCGCGACGACGTGAAGGAAGCATGGCTCAAGCAGGGCGCCGTTCCGCTGGTTAAGACGCCGGAGGAGTTCGATGCCTATCTGCGCAAGGACATCGAGAAATGGGCGAACGTCGTGAAAGTCTCGGGCGCCAAGGTCCAGTGAGTATTAAAATCGGAGGACTATGTCGAACATCGATGGCGCGTCGCTGAACGGATTGCTGTCGACACCGCTGGTGCTGCCGGTCTCGATTGCCGGCGCGCTGGCGGCGCTGTTGGTCGTACTCTCGGTGCTGGCGCTGCGGCGCTCGGGGGCGGGCGGGATGCAGCGCGTGCTGTTGCCGGTTACCGGCCTCGCGATCGGCGCGCTGGCAGTGATTGCGTTGCTCGACCGGTTGACCATGGACGAGCGGGCGGCGGAGCGGCGCGCGCTGCTGCAACGCAATGCCGAACTCGGCATCAGTGCCGTGGCGACCGGCTCGATGCTGTCCTGTCTCGACAGCGGCGCCGGCGAAACCATCGAGAATGCCTGCGAGAAGGCGGTGTTCGCCGATGCGCAAAGTGCCGCCGCTGCGGTCGGCTATACGGCGGCGCGGCTGGCGCTGCTGGCCGACGCGGTCGAATTCGCCAAGCGTGGCGATTCCGGGCCGCTCGAGGCCTTGGCAGTGGCGCGCCGCGCCATCGAGATCGACCGCTACGGCATCGTCGCGCATGTGCTGTCGGTGCGCGACGGCTGCACCGCCGATCGCTGCGCCGCCTTCGCACTTGTGCGCGATAACGGCGTGCTCAGGGCCAATTTGCGGGTGCATGCTTTCGACAATTATGTCGAGCGCTATGCCGCCGACTGGGGCAAGGCGGGGGTGAAGGCCGGGCCGGTGGCCGAGAAGGCGCCGGGCGCGCCGACCACGGTTGCCAGCGCACCGGACCAGCCTGCCAGCCAGCCGGTTCCGAATAAATACGATTTTCCCTCCTCGGCCTCGATCCCGGCCGTCAGCATCATGAATTCCGAGCCGCCGCTGCCGAAAGATCCGGCCGCCGGCGCCGCGACGCCTGACGGCGGCGAAGCTCCCGTGGCTCCTGCCAAGACGCCGGTGCCGCCGAAACGTCCGCAGACCCAAGCGGCCACGCCGCCCGCGCGCTAGGGTAGGCCGGAGCTAGCGCGGGCCACCCATGTTCAAATCCGTCCTGATCGCCAATCGCGGCGAGATTGCCTGCCGCATCGCCCGCACCGCCAGGCGGCTGGGCTTGCGCACGATCGCGGTCTATTCGGAGGCCGACCGCCACGCGCTGCACGTGCGGCTATGCGATGAGGCGCAGGCCATCGGTCCATCGCCGGCAGCGCTTAGCTATCTGTCGATCGAGCGGCTGATCGCCGCCGCGCGAGCGGCTGGTGCCGAATGCATCCATCCCGGCTACGGCTTTCTCTCGGAGAATGCCGCCTTCGCGCAGGCCTGTCTGGATGCCGGCATTGCGTTTGTCGGACCGCCACCGGCGGCGATGCGCGCCATGGGACTGAAGGACCGCGCCAAGGCGCTGATGGAAAAAGCCAAGGTGCCGGTGGTGCCGGGCTTTCACGGCGACATGCAGGACGGCAAATTCCTCAAACAGAAAGCCTACGAGATCGGCTATCCGGTGCTGATCAAGGCGGTTGCCGGCGGCGGCGGCAAAGGCATGCGCAGGGTCGACCGTCACGCCGAATTCGACGCCGCCTTGGCGTCGGCGCAACGCGAAGCGAAAGCGGCCTTCGGCGAGGCGCGCGTGCTGCTCGAAAAATACGTGAGCAGCCCGCGCCACATCGAGATGCAGGTTTTCGCCGACAGTCACGGCAACGCCATCCACCTCAACGAGCGCGACTGTTCGCTGCAACGCCGCCATCAGAAAGTCATCGAGGAAGCGCCGGCGCCGGGCATGAGCGCGGAGTTGCGCGCTGTCATGGGAGCAGCCGCCGTCGCGGCCGCCAAAGCGGTGAACTATGTCGGCGCCGGCACGGTCGAGTTCATCGCCGACGGCTCGGGCGGGCTTAAAGAGGACGCCTTCTGGTTCATGGAAATGAACACGCGGCTGCAGGTGGAGCATCCGGTGACGGAAAGCGTGAGCGGCCTCGATCTGGTGGAATGGCAGTTCCGCATCGCGGCTGGGGAAAAGCTGCCGCTTGCGCAAGGTGAAGTGCCGCTCAACGGCCACGCGGTGGAGGCGCGGCTCTATGCCGAGGATCCCGAGCGCGGCTTTCTGCCCTCGACCGGCAAACTGATCGCGCTGCAATTCCCGAAGGCCGACGGCCTGCGCGTCGACAGCGGCGTCGAGGCGGGCGACGAGGTCACGCCGTTCTACGATCCGATGATCGCCAAACTGATTGCGCATGGCAAAACGCGGGATGAGGCGCTTCGACAACTGGCCAGCGCGCTCGACAACACGATCGTTATCGGCCCGCGCAGCAATGCCGGTTTCCTGGCCGCGCTCTGCCGTGCTCCCGCATTCCGTGCCGGCGATTTCGATACCGGATTCATCGAGCGCAATTTCGCCGCGCTCGGCGCAGCTCCACAGGGCCTCGACCGCGCCGCCGCCGCCTTGGGCGTGCAGAAATTGCTGGCGCGCGAGAGTGCCCGCATCGCTTCTTCCATTGAGTGCGAGCCGCGCGAGGGCGCCTCTGCTTTTGCCTCGCCTTGGGACGCTGCCGACGCCTTCCAGCTTTCGGGCCCGCGTCGGCTTGGCCTCCCCATTCTCGCGGATGGTGAAACGGTCGTTGCGCAGGTCGTCCAGGCTGCGGGCGGGGCGGCGGTGACGGTCGAGGGTGCCGGGCCTGCAAGCGATGCGGTGGCGGTCGAGGCCGCGGAGGCGGTCTACGTGTTGCGTCACGGCCGCCAGACCAAAGTGAGCTTGCGCGATACGAGCCTCGACGAGGCTGGGGATCACGGGCGCAGCGGGCTTGTGCGCGCGCCGATGCATGGCAAGGTACTGGCAATTCTGGTGGAGAAGGGGGCCGCGGTCGCGCGCGGCCAACGTCTTGCCATTATCGAGGCCATGAAGATGGAACATACTTTGGTCGCTGGTCTGGACGGCGTTGTCGCCGAGATCGCGGTCGCCGTGGATGCGCAGGTGGCGGAGGGCGCCAAGGTTATGGTGATCGAGAACGCGTGATCGGGAGTGTCGTCTTGCGTAACGGTTTCATGTCGTCGTGGCGTTTTGCGCTGACAGGCTTTGCGGTGATTGTCTGCGCATGTTTTGCGTGGCCCAGCGATAGCCATGGCCGATCCCGCCTCCATAACGATGCAAGGCCAGGTAGCGGCGGGCACCTCTATGTTCTGCTCGGCTGGTTGAACATGTCGCCGGGCCTAAGCGAATTCGGCGAAAGAATCGGCCATCGCGGCATTCCGACCACGGTCAGCAATTTTGGCGACTGGCCGGCGCTCGCGCAGGAAGCGATCGAGCAATACAAAAGCGGGCGGCTGCGTTCGATCTACATCGTCGGTCATTCGCTCGGCGGCGGCGCCGCCAAATCCATGGCCGCGGAACTTGGCCGCGCCGGCGTCCCGGTGCAACTGGTGGTGACGCTCGACCCGGTGGGCGAGTCGGAGCAGCCCGCCAACGTGCGCCGGTCGGTAAATATAGTTCCCGGCGCGGGCGAAGATCACTTCTCGGTCATCGGGGCGCACGATCGGGACTTGAGCAACTACGTGCTGGGGGAAAAGAGGCCCCGCGGCTCACGGGCTACGGCGCGTTGACTCCACATGCGTGAATTTGGAAGACGCTGAATGCCGCTGCACCTCATCAAGCTTTCGGTCGGCACGGATTCGGTCGCCGATCTCGAGGACTGGATCAAACTCAAACTCAAAGAGAAGAAGCGGCGCGGCCAGAAGCCCGAGCGCATCCACACCACTCGCATGGTGCCCAAGCGCGCCGACGAGCTCACCGACGGCGGCTCGATCTATTGGGTGATCCGCGGCCAGATCATGTGCCGCGAGCGCATTCTCGACATCCGGCCCTTCACTGACAAAGACGGCATCGGCCGCTGCCGGCTGGTGCTCGATCCGAAATGCGTGCTGGTCGAGCCGCGCCCGCGCAGCGCCTTCCAGGGCTGGCGCTATCTCGAGGACAAGGAAGCCCCGCGCGACCTGTCGCGGGCGGCTCCCGGCGCCGCCTTGATGCCGGAGAATATGCGGCGGGAGTTAAGGGAATTGGGACTGTTGTAGTGTTCCGGCCGATCCCGCAGCCCCTCTCGGCCTCATGGTGAGGAGCGCTCAAAGAGCGCGTCTCGAAGGACGCGGCCGCTCATCCTTCGCAGGTATAACGGCTTGACACCACAAGCCACCGCATGAGGATCACACCCCCAGATTATCGATCAGCCTGGTCTTGCCAATCCTGGCCGCGACAAGGAGCCGCAACGGCCCATCCTCGCGGGACGCAATGGGTTCAAGTGTGAGCGCATGGCGCGCCTCCAGATAATCGAGCTTGAATCCGGCGACCTCGATTTCGATCCGGGCAACATCCAGCACATGCGCGATGGCGTCACCGTTCTGGATGTGCGCGGCGGCGCCCTTGAGCACGCGATAGAGCGCCGGCGCCACGCTGCGCTCGCCCGCTCTCAGGTAGACATTGCGCGACGACAACGCGAGCCCGTCTTTTTCCCGAACCGTCGGCACCCCGACCACCTTGACCGGCAGATCGAGATCCTTCGCCATCTGGGTGATGACGCGCAGCTGTTGGTAGTCCTTCTCGCCGAACAACGCCAAATCGGGCGATACTTGCGTGAACAGCTTGGCCACCACGGTGGCGACGCCGCCGAAGAAATGCGGCCGGAACTTGTCCTCCAGGCCAGCCAGCGCGGCGCCTTCCGGCGCGAGCTTTGTGGCAAAGCCTTCCGGGTACATGACTTGCGCCGAGGGCGCCCACACCAGATCGGCCTTGGCCTCGGCCAGCGCCGCTATGTCGGCCGCCAGCCGGCGCGGATAGCTGGCGAAATCCTCATGCGCGGCGAATTGGGCGGGGTTAACGAAGATCGATACCACCACGCGGTGAGCGCGGGCGTGGGCTTTGGCAATCAGCGCGAGGTGGCCACGATGCAGCGCGCCCATGGTCGGCACCAGCGCCACCCGCTGCTTGGCCCGGTGGAAGGGTTCCATGGCTCGCCGCAGGGCGGAAACCGTATGGACGACGGTCGGACGTTTTCCCATGATCCCCAGCCTGGCCGTACCGCTTTCAGTCTACTGTCGTAAAGCCGGGCTACGACCTAGCAAAGCGGCGCCAAGCCGGCCAGAAGCCGACCACCTGGATTTCTTGAACGGCGCCCAATGGATTAATGGTTAAGTTGTGATAAACTTGACTAAAGAGCCGGAATCCTTGTTGAATTGGCGTTGTCAAAGGACGCGTCATGTTGGTCCAATCGATCCAAGAATCCCCTCAGTCTGCGCACGTCGTCGTGCTCGGAAACGAAAAGGGCGGTTCGGGAAAATCCACCACCGCGCTGCACATCGCCGTTGCCCTGCTCAAGGCCGGCCAACGCGTAGCGACGCTCGATCTCGACTCCCGCCAGCAGAGCTTCACCCATTACATCGAGAACCGCCGCGCCTGGGGCGAACGCGCGCGCGTCGATCTCGAAATGCCGACGCACTTTTGCGTGCCGCGCGCCGAGCACAATTCGCTCGAGGCAAATGAGGCGCAGGAGTTCGCGAACTTCTCCAATGCGATCAGCGCTATCGAGCACACCCACGACGTGGTGGTGATCGACACTCCGGGCTCCGACACCTACATGATGCGGCTCGCCCATTCGATGGCCGACACGCTGGTCACCCCGCTCAACGACAGTTTCCTCGATTTCGACGTGCTGGCCTCGCTTGACCCGACCAATTTCGCCGTCACCGGCGAAAGCCATTATGCCGAGATGGTGCGCGAGGCGCGCCGCCAGCGCCGGCTGGTCGACGGCAAGCTCACCGACTGGATCGTGGTGCGCAATCGCCTGGCCGCGCTCGGCTCGCGCAACAAGAAGCTGGTGGGCGAGGGGATCGCCGAATTGTCGAAGCGCATGGGCTTCCGCAGCATCGACGGCTTCGCCGAACGCGTGGTCTATCGCGAATTCTTCCCGCGCGGACTGACTGCGCTCGACGATCTCGACGAGGCAACGCTCGGCACCAAGCCCAACATGTCGCACGTGACGGCGCGCGAGGAAGTGATCGCGCTGCTCAACGCGCTGCGTCTGCCGATGTCGGAAAACGGCAAGCGGCGGGCGGCGGCGCGCGCGGAATGGTTCTCGGTCATGGATCAGCCGCTGCAGGTTCACGACGTCATCTGACGCCTGCCGAGTTTCTACTCGCAATTGTTCATTTACCGTCTGCCAGCGCCTAACGCGCCGGTCAGCTTGCGTTGACGTTTCCCCGTCGCCACGTAAGGCGCGTACGCGCGACGCGGCTTAAATCGGTGTAGACTTCATCCATGAGCAAGGATCGCTCCCAGAAGCCCCCGGCGCCGACCGCTACGCGGCCGGAAATCGAAGTCATTCATCGAACGGGTGCGCGCGCTCGGCCCCGCCTCCAATCAAGGCAAACGCGGGCGGCTGATCTTTGCGCTCGACGCCACTATGAGCCGGCAGCCGACTTGGGATTCCGCCTGCGCGCTGCAGGCCGACATGTTCCGTGAAGCTGCTTCCGTCGGCGGACTCGATATCCAGCTGGTTTATTTCCGCGGTCTGAACGAATGCCGCGCCTCGGGCTGGGTGGCAGGATCTGAGAAGCTCGCAGGCCTGATGTCGGCCATCGATTGTCGCGGCGGCCATACCCAGATCGGCAAGGTTCTCAGCCACGCCCGTCAGGAAAGCGCCAAGCAACGGGCGCAGGCGCTTGTGTTCGTCGGGGACGCCATGGAGGAAAGGATCGACGACCTATGCGCGGCGGCTGGCGAGCTTGGTCTGCTGGGCGTGCCGGTGTTCATGTTCCAGGAGGGCAGGGATCCGGTGGCCGAGAGCGCCTATCGCGAAATCGCCCGGCTGTCGCGTGGCGCCTATTGCCGCTTCGATACCGGCGCTGCCCATGAACTCGGCGAACTCTTGCGCGCAGTCGCGGCCTATGCCGCCGGCGGCATCAAAGCGCTCGCCGATCTGTCGGCGCGCAAGGCGGGCGGCGCGCGCTTGCTGCTGGCGCAACTTCGAGCGTGATCATGCGAGCTAAGAGAATCAATAAAGTGAATCGATAAGATGCCGACAATCATTCTTGGCCTGCTGGCGTTGTTGCTGGTCATGTGGGCCCTCAACGTCATTTCCAAGGTCAATCCCAAGGTCGGCGCCCGCGTGCTCAAGCTTTCCGGCGGGCTGCTCGCGCTCGGCCTTGGGGTATTCCTCGGACTGCGCGGCGAAGTCGGGATCGCAATTCCGCTCGGCGCATTCGGGCTCGGGCTGCTCGGCTGGCTGCCATTCGGGCCGGCCGGCTTTTCGAGCCGCGCCCAGAAGAGCAGCGGCAGGAATTCGCGGGTGCGCTCGGCCTATTTCGACATGGAGCTCGACCACGACAGCGGCGAGATGCGCGGCACGATCCTCGCCGGCCGCCATCAAGGCGCGGCGATCGAGAGCCTCGACGTCAAGACCCTAGTCGGATTGCTGACGGATGTTGACGAGGAGAGCCGCGCGCTACTGGTGGCGTATCTTGACCGCCGGGATGCCGCTTGGAGTGAACACGCGCAAGGTGACGCGGCAACGGGGCGCGGGGCGGCGTCCAGCGGCAAAATGTCGGAGCAGGAGGCCTACCAGATCCTTGGCCTGCAAACCGGTGCGGGCGCGGACGACATCAGCCGCGCGCATCGCACGCTGATGAAGAAATTCCATCCCGACCAAGGGGGGTCGACGTATCTCGCGGCCCGTATCAATGAAGCCAAAGAAATCCTTCTTCGCCGTCATCGCTGATGTACTCCTTACAAAACATCATCAGCGGCTCCTGAGGTTCGACTAATCCCTGGGATCTTTCAGTTTCTTATTGGCGCGTGATCAGGCGCTAATTCTTGAGCAGCATGCACGGAATTTCGCTGCGCTTGAGATTTTTGCAAGCGGTCTCGGCTTGGTCTTTTTCCAGTCCGGCAAATCGCGCCCGGAACATCGACTTGTCGCCTTTTTCCACCTTTTCAGTGAACGGATTGGCGCGAGCAAGCTGGTCTTTGGCTTTGTCTTGCGCCGTTGTCAGGCGCTCCTTGGCGTCTTTCTCGTCGTCGAACGCGCCGACCTGGATCATCCAGCCGCCGCGCGGTTTGGCGGCAGGCGCAGGCGTGACGGTCGCGATCGGCACGTTGTCGCCGGCCGATGCGACCTTGGAGGACAGCGCGCCGGGCGTGCCCGGCCGTACGTTAGGCGTGGGCGGTGGGGCGGCCGCGGGCGGCAGCGGCTCGCTTTTCACAGCGGAGACCGTGGTCACTTTGGCAGCGGCTGGGGGTGGCCGGTGGCGGTGCGTCACCTTTGACGGTGACGATGTCGGTCACGCTGATCGGCTTGGCGCTGGTCGGCGAGGGGATGAGCTTGCGGCTATCCAACGGCGCTGGCGACAAGGCAGCCGTGCGTGTGGTAGCGGGTTGCACGGTGACGGTCTTGACCGCATTGGGCTTGATCGGATCGGTCGAACCGGGCGCAGGGGCTAGCGGGTCCGACTGCCTCCGGCGCCACCGAAGCGACGACCTGAACTGGATTTGGCGCTGGTGCTGGCGGCGCTGCCGAAGCCGTCTGAGGCTTGCTCTTGCTATTCTTGGATTCGGCGGTTTTGGGTTCGGCATTCTCCCAACCTTCGACCATCAGCGGCGCGGTGCGCTTGACCGCCGCCACGTTGATGTTGCTGTCGATCAAGGCGCGCACGCGCACGTCGCGCGCCTCGGCGGTGCGCCCGCCGAACATCACCGCAATGATACGGCGGTTGGCACGGTGGACCGAGGTGACGATATTGAATCCGGAATCGCGAATGTAGCCGGTCTTGATGCCGTCGACGCCGTCCACGACTCCCAGTAGATGATTGTGATTGCGCGTTTCTTTGCCGCGAAACACGAAGGTGCGGGTGGAGAAATACGAAAAATATTGCGGGAAGCGGTCCTGCAGAGCCCGCGCGAGAAGGGCCTGGTCGTGCGCGGTGGTGATCTGCAATTCCTCGGGCAGGCCGGAGGCATTGCGATAGACCGTGTGGTGCATGCCGAGCGCGTTCGCCTTGGCGGTCATCAGCTTGGCAAAATTGCTTTCATCGCCGCCGATTGCTTCGGCGATGATCACCGCCACGTCGTTGGCCGATTTCGTGACGACGGCGCGGATCGCGGTTTCGACGTTGATCGTTTCGCCGGGCTTGAGGTCCAGTTTGGACGGCGCCTGAATCGCGGCATGCGCCGAGGTCGGCATTTCCGTCGACATCTTCATCTTGCCGGCATCGAGCTGCTCGAACAGCAAATAAAGCGTCATCATTTTGGTGAGCGAGGCGGGATGGCGCGGACTGTCGGGGCTGCTGCCCTGCATCACCACGCCGGAATTGGCGTCGACCACGATCGAGGAATAGGCGGGATTATATTCTTCGGTAGCGGGTGCCGAATGCCGCCGGCGGGCACGGGCGTCGGCGTCATTGCTGAACGCGGTCTGGCCGAGCAGGGCCACCAGGCCCAAAGCGCCGAAACGAAGACAGCGCTGCACTTGGGCACCTGCACGCAACATCCGCTATCCCCAACCCCGGTTCTTCGGCGGTCCTAAGCCACCATATTGGCGAATTTATGCAGCCCCGCGATGCCACAATTTATAACCGTAGGAGAACGCGGTTTACAAATAATTAAGCCAATCCCCTAGATTTTAAGCCATTTTTCGCGCTGCAATAATAGCGGTTGACTTTATTGTGCAGTGCAATATAAGGTTAATTCAGTCCCGGGCAGCCGGGATTGGAAAATCAGCACATTGGGTCCGCGTCGCGGGCCGGGAAGGGATCACAATGGTCAAGAATTTAGAGGACCTCCAGCAGGTCGGCAAAGAGAACATGGATGTGGCGCTGAAGTCGATGGGTGCCGTATCGAAGAGCGCGCAGGCGATCGTCGTGGAAGTTGCGGACTACTCGAAGAAGACCTTCGAGGAGAGCACCGCGGCGCTGGAAAAGCTGTTCGGCGTCAAGTCGCTCGAGAAGGCGATCGAGGTGCAGACCGAATACGCCAAGTCCGCCTACGAGGGTTTTGTGGCCGAGGCCACCAAGATCGGCGAACTCTATGCCGATCTGGCCAAGGAAACCTACAAGCCGTTCGAAAGCGCGATGGCGAAGGCCAAGTAAAGGCCAAGCAGGTCAGTAAGCGTTAGTCGCGTACCGCGTCGAGTCTCGTCGCGTAGCGTTTCCAAGCGTAAAAAGTGCAGAAGCCCGGCGGCGAGCCCGGGCTTTTTGCTTTTTGGCACAGCGATCCTGTTTGGCTCTATTGCGCGATGCGCAACTGGGTCAAATCGGTACCAATGGTTCTGAAAGTCGTGACGATCTGATCGTCAGTAAGCAAGAACTTCTTTGCGTCGGTGGCGCAGTTCTGCAGCAGGGTCGAGGTCGGATCGCCGCCGGTGTTTACCTGGATCATGTAGACCTGGATGGTGGCCGTCTTGATGTTGGCGCGGGCACGAAAAATCCGTGCCCGCTTATTGTTATTATCTGGCCACCCGCAGCTGGGTCAGGTTGGTGCCGATGGTGGTGAACACGTTCATGATCTGGCTGGCCGACGTCAGCATCCAGAACTTGTTCGAGTCGCTGGCGCAGTTCTGCATCAGCGTGGACTGCGGATCGCCGCCGGTGTTGACCTGGATGGAGTAGATCGTGATGCCGGCAGCCTTGATGTTGGCGCAGGTGCCGGCGCCGCTGTTCGATGAGTTGTACATCCGTTTATCGATCGAGCTTGCGCTGGTGTACCAGCGGTCTTGCGTGTTCAAGCCGTCCGACAGCAGAATGATGATCTGCTTATACGTATAGCCCGTAGTCCATGGCGGGAGACGAGAGCGGTCCGCCACCGACCAGCGACTGCCAGGCCCAGACCAGACCGATCGGCTGGTTGGTATTGCCATTCGGCGACATGTTATCGACCAGACTGTTCATCGACGTCCAGTTGTAGTTGAGCCCCATCATCGGCTGCGGGCACATCGTATATTGCTCGGCCGGATAATAGCTGGCCGCGGTGCCCGAGACGGGGGCGGTGACGTTCTGGTCGTAGTTCGCCGAGTTGGGCGTCGTCGAATTGCCACGGTCGGTGATGCAGCCGTTCCAGGTGCTGGTCGCGTTGGCGATCCAGGCGTGCTCGTAATAGCCGCTGTCAGTGCTGCAGGTGCTTGCCGTTGCCGCTGCCGGAGCACGAGCAATGGCTGTGGCCGGTGCATGTAGCGCTGCTTCCGTTGCTGCTGTAGGTCGTGCTGTTGTAGCAGCCGTTGTAATAACTGCCGCTGCCGCTGTCTTTGCTCGGGCAGATATAGCCCTTGTAGGTGCCGCTGTTCGGAATTGTGCTGGTCGTCGAGCTACCGTTCACCGGCCCGGTTGTGCAGGTGTAACCGTTATTGTCGGTGCTCCAGGGGCAGTTGTCGCCCGGACCGACGCTCATATCCGGCGTCGAGTCGGCGGGCGCCGCCGCCCAATCGGTCCAGTCGATCCAGTTGCCGCTGTAGTTGCTTGCGCCGTCGACCGCGACGTCGCGGCTGAACGGAACGATCGACACGTAGACGTCGCCATTGGTCGAAGCGGCGTTCTGCAACTGCGTCAGCAGGCTCTTGGTCGCGCTCTGGAGCGCGGCCATCTTGCCGTCATCCGCCATCGATCCGGTATTGTCGAGCGCCAGCGCCACGCGCAGCCGCGTCGAGCCCCACTGCGCAGTGGACGAGCCGCTCACGGTGATGTTGTCGAGCCCGGAGTTCGGCGCAATGACATTGAGCGCGCGCAGGAATGACGTGGGCACCTCGGCGGAACCGTTGACCACGACATTGGATCCGCCGCTCGCCGAGTAGGTGGCGTTGATCGTGACGCTGGCTGGCCTCCGGCTTGGTGAACAGGGCGGTGAAATAAGTGTTGGCCTTAGTGTTGCAGGGCGGTGTTGGAAAGCGTCGCGGCATCCTTCGCCAGCATCAACGCGGTGGAGTCGAGCGCGGCCTGCATCGCGGCCTTGACCGCGTTGGCGTGACTGAAATCCACTGCATAGCCGGTGATACCGATCACCGGGAAGCGTGGCGAAGGCGAAGGTGATGGCGACGTTGCCGGCGCGGGCGACCTTGAAGGCGCCGATGGCGTGGCAAAATTTCGTCCAGAGGTTTTTCATGTCGGTCACCAAAAACGGTTGAATTCGGCTGCCTTCATAGACCCTGGTGTTAAATCGCTGGTGTATGGATAGGCGGAAACTCCGCCAAGCGCCGTAAACGTAAGGTACGCGATCGAGGAGAAACAAGTGTTCGGCCAAGCGCTTGCTTGATTAATGCCATCCGCCTTGGACGCGGACAAATGCCGAATGGTTCTTATTTGACATCGTTAACGTTTGGTTGGTGCGGTTCGAGATACGGCCTCTTTGGAGCGGCGCGTGCCGTCGCGGCGCGGCCGCCGGCCGCGCCGATCCATTGACCTCGTGTGACGCGCAGGCCGCAACAGCGGCTTACATTGCCAGGCGCAGATTGGACAAGGCGGTGCCGATCTGTCCGAAGGTCGCGACAATTTCCGTCGACGACGTCAGCAGGAAGAACTTGTTCGAGTCGCTCGCGCAGTTTTGCAGCAGCGTCGAGGTGGGGTCGCCGCCGGTGTTGACCTGCACGGTGTAGAGCGTGATGCCCGCGGCCTTGATATTGTCGCAGGTCCTCTGTTGCCGCGTGTCGATCGATGACTGGGTGGTGTACCAGCGATCCTGCGTGTTCAGGCCGTCGGTCAGCAGAATGATGACCTGATTATATTTGTAGTTCGAATCCATCGCGGGAATCGCGAAGGGCGAGGCCGTCAGTGACTGCCAGCCCAACTGCAATCCGATCGCCTGGTTGGTATTGCCGGCCGGCGCCATGGCGGTGATCTCATTGGACAGCGCGGTCCAGTCATTGGTCAAACCGATCACCGCTGCCGGGCAGGACGAATACTGTTCGGCCGGATACAAGTTGCCCCCGGCGACCGGCGCGTCGTTGGTGGTATCGAAATTCTGGTCGCGGTCAGTGACGCAGCCGTTCCAGGTGCTGGTCGCGTTGGCGATCCAGGCGTGCTCGTGATAGCCGCTGTCTGTACTGCAGGTCTTGCCGTTGCCGCTGCCGGAGCAGGAGCAATGGCTGTGTCCCGTGCAAGATGCAGAGCTTCCCGACATGCTGAAGGTCGTGCTGTTATAGCAGCCGTTGTAGTAGCTGCCGGTGCCGCTATCGACGCTCGGGCAGATATAGCCCTTGTAGGTGCCGCTATTCGGGACTGTGTTGGTGGTTGAACTGCCGTTTACAGGCCCGGTCGTACACCTGTAACCGTCATTGCTGTTGGTCCAGGGACAGGAACTACCGGGTCCAACATTTGCAGCCGGTGCCGAGTTGGCTGGAGGTGCCGCCCAACTGGTCAGGTCGACCCAGGATTGATTGTAGTTGGATGCACCGACATTCACGTCTTTGACGAAAGGGACGATCGAAACGTAGACGTCTTCGCTGGTCACCGCCGCGTTCTTGAGCTGCGTGAGAAGGCTTTGTGACGCGGTCTTCAGCGCCGTCATCTTGTTCGCGCTCGACATCGATCCGGTGTTGTCGAGCACGAGCGCCACCCGCAGCCGGGTGTTACCCCAGGTCGAGGTTGTCGAGGCCGTGATATTGAGCTGGCTGAAGCCGAGCACGCCGAGGAATTTCGTGTCGGTGCTGGCGGTGCCGTTGAGAGTTATTTTCGATCCGGCAGTCGACGAATAGTCGGCGGTGATTGTGACGTTCTGCACTTCGGGGTGGTTGAACAGTGCATTGAAGTAGCTGGTCGCCGAGGTCTGTAGGTCGCCCGGTGTTTGGGTCGCCGCGGTCTTCGACAGCATCAGCGCTGTCGAATCGAGGGCAGCCTGGAAGGCCACCTTGGTGGCGTTGGCGCGGCTATAGTCGACTGCCACGCCGACAAAACCAACCAGGGGAATCGCGAGCAAACCCACCAAGGGGGCGATGCCGCCGCTGCAGTCTCGAATAAATCTGGTCAACATTGTTGCCTCACCAGCCATGTGGAAAATGCCTATCCGTAGAAGTTCCGGAATATGGCGGCTGGGCATTGAGATACCGTGAGCGGCCAGGCCTGAATTTGGGGAAAATTCGGCTCGGATTGGCCGGATACGGGTTGTGAACAGGTAACCAATGGCTATCTCATCGAAACGCGGCCGGAATTACCCTGTCCCGGAACGGGTCAGCCCTGAATGGGCCAAATTGCCCGCTTGGAATGCCGGCGGCGGGGTCATTATGATGGTGCAAGATCATCGACCTTGGCCGTGAGCGGTGCGGCCGAGGCGCAACTTTCTGGATTGCGGCCTTCGGCCATACCATGACGTCCATTGTTAGAAAGAGCTTTGCTTCCCATATCCCGGCAAGCGCCGCCGCGCGGCCCGTCGGCGCGCCTCGCATGGCCGACGACGACCGCAAGCGCAAAGGCGGCAACTTGGGCGAGCCGGGTGGCCCCGGCACCGCGGTCATCACCAAGACCAAGCCGCAGACCAAGCGGCCGAATCTGTACCGCGTGCTTATCCTCAACGACGATTACACGCCGATGGAGTTCGTCGTGCACGTGCTGGAGCGATTCTTCGGCAAGGATCACGAGGCCGCGACGCGAATTATGTTGCATGTGCATCACCACGGCATCGGCGAATGCGGGATCTATACTTATGAAGTGGCTGAAACAAAAGTGACGCAGGTGATGGACTTTGCCAGAAAACATCAGCATCCTTTGCAATGCGTGATGGAAAAAAAATGAGATTCGGGGGGCGTCCAATACAAATGGAAATGGGAAGCTGATGCCAACGTTTTCGCGCAGCCTCGAACAATCGCTCCATCGGGCGCTTGCCCTCGCCAACGAGCGCCACCACGAATATGCGACGCTCGAACACTTGCTGTTGGCGCTGATCGACGACCAGGACGCCTCCGCCGTAATGCGCGCCTGCAATGTCGATCTCGACAAGCTGCGGCGCAGCCTGATCGCCTATCTCGAATCCGAACTCGAAAACCTGATCACCGACGGCGCCGAGGATAGCAAGCCGACGGCCGGCTTCCAGCGCGTGATCCAGCGCGCGGTCATCCATGTGCAGTCTTCGGGCCGCGAGGAAGTGACCGGCGCCAATGTGCTGGTGGCGATCTTTGCCGAGCGCGAGAGCCATGCCGCCTATTTCCTGCAAGAGCAGGACATGACGCGCTACGACGCGGTGAACTACATCAGCCACGGCATTGCCAAGCGGCCGGGCCTTTCCGAATCGCGCCCGGTGCGGGGCGTCGAGGAAGAGTCCGATGCCAAAGGCGGCGGCGACGAGCCCAAGAAGAAGGGCGACGCGCTCGAGGCCTATTGCGTCAATCTCAACAAGAAGGCGAAGGACGGCAAGATCGATCCGCTGATCGGCCGCGATGCCGAGATCAACCGCACCATCCAGGTGCTGTGCCGCCGGCAGAAGAACAATCCGCTGTTCGTCGGCGAAGCCGGCGTCGGCAAGACCGCGATCGCGGAAGGGCTCGCGCGCCGGATCATTCACGGCGAAGTGCCGGAGGTGCTCAAGAACGCGACCGTGTTCGCGCTCGACATGGGCACGCTGCTCGCCGGCACCCGCTATCGCGGCGATTTCGAGGAACGCCTCAAGCAGGTGATCAAGGAGATCGAGGCCTATCCGGGCGCGATCATGTTCATCGACGAAATCCATACCGTGATCGGTGCCGGCGCCACCTCGGGCGGCGCGATGGATGCGTCCAATCTGCTCAAGCCGGCGCTCGCGTCGGGCACGATCCGCTGCATCGGCTCGACCACCTACAAGGAATACCGCCAGTATTTCGAGAAGGATCGCGCGCTGGTGCGCCGATTCCAGAAGATCGACGTCAACGAGCCGTCGGTGCCGGATGCGATCGAAATCCTCAAGGGCCTCAAGCCTTATTTCGAGGAATACCACAAGCTCAAATACACCAACGAAGCCATCAAGGCGGCGGTCGAACTGTCGTCGCGCTACATCCATGACCGCAAGCTGCCCGACAAGGCGATCGACGTGATCGACGAATTCGGGCGCGGCGCAGATGCTGCTGCCGGAAAACCGCCGCAAGAAGACCATCGGCATCAAGGAGATCGAGACCACGATCTCCACCATGGCGCGCATACCGCCCAAGACCGTTTCGAAGGACGACGCCGAGGTGCTTCGCCATCTCGAGCAGACGCTGAAGACCGTGGTCTACGGCCAGGACAAGGCCATCGAACTCGCTTTCGGCCTCGATCAAGCTGGCGCGCGCCGGTCTGCGCGAGCCGGAAAAGCCGATCGGCTGCTACCTGTTCTCCGGCCCGACCGGCGTCGGCAAGACCGAAGTTGCCAAAGCAACTTGGCCGCTCTCGCTCGGCGTCGAGCTGATCCGCTTCGACATGTCGGAATACATGGAGCGGCATACGGTCTCGCGCCTGATCGGCGCGCCGCCGGGCTATGTCGGCTTCGATCAGGGTGGGCTGCTTACCGACGGCGTCGACCAGCATCCGCATTGCGTGCTGCTGCTCGACGAAATCGAAAAGGCGCATCCCGACCTGTTCAACGTGCTGCTGCAGGTCATGGATCACGGCAAGCTCACCGACCACAACGGCAAGCAGGTCGATTTCCGCAACGTGATCCTGATCATGACCACCAATGCGGGCGCTTCCGATCTCGCCAAGCAGGCCTATGGTTTCACGCGCACCAAGCGCGAGGGCGACGACCAGGAAGCGATCAGCAAGATGTTCGCGCCGGAGTTCCGCAACCGGCTCGACGCCACCATCACTTTTGCGCATCTGTCGCAGGACGTGATCGCCAAGGTGGTCGAGAAATTCGTGCTGCAGCTCGAGGCGCAACTCGACGACCGCAACGTCACCATCGAGCTGTCGGTGGAGGCGAGCCGCTGGCTGATCGCCAATGGCTATGACGAGTTGATGGGCGCGCGCCCGATGGCGCGCGTGATCCAGGAGCACATCAAGAAGCCGCTGGCCGACGAAGTGCTGTTCGGCCACCTGAAAAACGGCGGACATGTGCGGGTCATCGTCGACAAGGACGAGCAGGGCCGCGACAAGCTCGGCTTCGAGTATCTTGACGGGCCGGTCACGCCGAAGCCGGAAAAGCTGCCGGCGGTCAAGGCCAAGCGCCGCTCTTCGCCGCGGCCAAAGCCGAAAGGCGACGGCGGCAAACGCGGCTCGGTGCCGAAGGTGCCGCTGATCAAGGTGTGAGACAGGCTAGCCCGCCTCAGCTGTTCCAGATGAACACGATCGCCGCGAACACCAGCGGCGCGATGATCGCGGCCGTTACCACGATGATCCGCTCGATCGGCTCGCCTTTGTGGCGGACCTGCGGCTTTTCGCCTTGTTCGGTACGCCACGTTCCGATCTCGATCCGGTAGTGGTCGAGAATGGCGAAGGGATAGGCGAGCAACAGCAGCGAGGACGCGGCGCAGCTTCCGGCGGCAATCGAATAGGCGACCCGGCCGGGTGCGGGCAGCGCGACCAGCGGCAGAATGACCAGCAGGACCGACAAGATAATCGTCGCAATAATCAAATAGTCGGCCCAGGCAAGCCAGTTCGGCCAGTCCGGGTGCCGATCGCGAACGCCAAGCTCGCGCTGAATACGAAACATGAAAACCGAGATGCAAAAGCCGGTGAGGATGCTGGCCACGGTCAAATAAGGCTGAGGCGAATTCATGTTGCACCGTGCGATGTCAATCCGCCGTCACTCTACACCATGCGGTCCGAATTCGCTGATCTCGCATGCGGCCGCGGAATGATTGGGCTGTTGCGCCTGTAGGGGGCCTGTGAGACAGGTTGGCCGCCGCCATGTCCGTCCTCCGCACTTTCAACTCTCCGGCCGCCGCCTTCTTCGGCGGCCTGAAATCGGCGCTGACGTCGGTATTCTTTCTGGTGCTGATGGGCACCTATATCGGCATGGGCGCGCTCGCCCATGGCGTTGGCTTGTCGTCGTGGTGGCTGGCGTTGTCCACCATGCTGGTCTGGGCCGCACCGGCGCAACTGATCATGATTTCGGCGATCGGCACCGGCGCGTCGCTGTTCGAGGTGGCGCTGGCGGTTTCCTTGAGCGCGACCCGGCTGTTTCCCATGGTCGTGGCGTTGTTGCCATTGGTGCGCGGCCCGGGCACGCGCCTGCGCGATTTGCTGGTGCCGACGCACTTCACCTCGATCAGCATGTGGGTGGAGTCGCTGCGGCTGTTGCCGATGGTCCAGCGCGAGCAGCGCCTCGCGTTCTGCAACGGCCTTTCGGTCGGATACATGGGTACCGCGGTGACGTTCGGCTTTGCCGGCTATTATCTCGCTGCCGGGCTGCCGCCCTTACTGGCCGGCGCATTGTTGTTCTTGACGCCGATGTCGTTCTTTATTTCGACTGTAAACAACTGTCGCATGTTGATCGACAAACTGGCGCTGGTGCTCGGTCTGGCGCTGGGCCCTTTGCTCGCTTTTTGGCAATTGCCGCTCGACCTGATGTGGAGCGGCATAATCGGCGGCACCGTGGCTTATGCGGCTCACCGTTTGCGGGAGGCCACCCAATGAAGGCGGCGATCATCGAGTTGGGACCTTACCTGATGCTGATTCTGGTCGGCTTCCTGCCGAACGAGGTTTGGCGGGTGCTCGGACTGGTGATGGCGCGCGGATTGAACGAGGGGTCCGAGCTTGTCATTTGGTCCCGCGCGGTGGCGACCGCCATTCTGGCCGGCGTAATCGCCAAGCTGATCCTGTTCTCGACCGGCGAATTGGCGGGCATCCCGGTGCAGGTCCGCGTCGGCGCTGCGGTTTGCGCAATTATTGCCTACGCCGTCATGAAGCGTTCGGTGTTTGCCGGCGTCATTGCGGGCGAGGCGGCATTGCTGCTGGGCGGATATCTATTCGCACATTAAATCGTCAGCTCGCGGCGATGGCGGCGGCGAGCTTCTTGGCGTGCTCCGCCAAAACCTCCGGCTTCTCCTTCTCGGCTGCCGGCGGTTTCATGGTAACGCCGGCTTTGCGCGGAATGACATGGAGGTGCAGGTGGAACACGACCTGTCCGCCGGCGCCTTCGTTGAACTGTTGTAGGGTGATGCCGTCCGCCTCGAATGCCCTCATCGCGGCCTTGGCGACTTTTTGCGCCACTTTCGACACATGGGCGAGGTCGTCGGCGCCGACATCGAGGATATTGCGGGCCGGCGTCTTCGGTAGCACCAGTGTATGGCCGGGCGAGCGCGGCATGATGTCGAGGAAAGCGAACGCCTTGTCGTCCTCGTAGACCTTGTAGCAAGGCAACTCGCCACGCAGGATCTTGGCGAAGATGTTGTTTGAATCGTAGCTCGGCATTTCAAGCCCCCAAAAGATTAAGTGTCCTGCTCGACCAAATCCTTGCGGAATGGCGCGGCCGCCGCAAGCTCCTCGGACGCCGCTTGTACGTAAGCGCGTTCGCGCGCCAGATACTCGGCGACTGCTCGGCGCAACGCGGGATCGGCGATGAAATGGGCTGAAAAGGTAGTGTGTGGCAGGTAGCCGCGCGCGAGCTTGTGCTCGCCCTGGGCGCCGGCCTCGACGCGCTTGAGTTTATGCGCGATCGCGTAGTCGATGGCCTGATAGTAGCACAGCTCGAAATGCAGAAATGGGTGGTGCTCGACCGCGCCCCAGTTGCGGCCGTAGAGCGTTTCGTTGCCGATGAAGTTGATCGCGCCGGCGATCCAGCGGCCGGCGCGTTTCGCCATCACCAGCAGGATGCGGTCGCGCATTTTTTCGGCCACGATCGAGAAGAAATCGCGCGTCAAATAGGGCCGACCCCATTTGCGTGAGCCGGTGTCCATGTAGAAGGCAAAGAAGGCGTCCCAGATGCTTTCGGTTAGATCCGCGCCGGTGAGCCAGGCGACCTCGATGCCGGGGCTAAGCGCGTCCTTGCGTTCGCGGCGGATGGTCTTGCGCTTGCGTGAGGAGAGGGCGGCCAGGAAATCCGCGAATGTGGCGTAGCCGGCATTCTCCCAGTGGAACTGCTGGTCGGTGCGCAGCAGGAAGCCGCGCTTGGCGAGCAAGTTCGCTTCCGGCTCGGTCAGGAAGGTGACATGGGCCGAGGACAACTTGCTCGCCGTGGCGATCTCGGCAAGCGCATCGCCGAGCGCGCCGCGGACCTGCTCCGCCAGCGGGCCGGGCCGGGCGAGAAGGCGAGGGCCGGTCACCGGCGTGAAGGGCACCGAGACTTGGAGCTTGGGGTAATAGTCGCCGCCGGCACGCTCGTAGGCCTCGGCCCAGCCTGCGTCGAAGACGTACTCGCCGCGGGAATGGCTCTTCACATAGCAGGGCGCGGCGCCCAGCAACGCGCCTTTGGCGTCCTCCGCCAGCAGGTGACGCGGAGCCCAGCCAGTGCGGGCGCCGACCGCCCCGGAGGCTTCCAGCGACCTTAGAAAATTGTGAGAAACAAATGGGTTATCGACTTCTCCTCGTGTTGATAATGGCGGGGATAAGTTATCCTCATGTTCTAGTTTAACTGGAAGATCGCACCGAGCAGCATTGCCGGCGCAGGCGTCCCAGGCCGCGGCCGGAACTTCGGCGAGCGATTGCACAATGCGGATGCGGAGTTCGATATCGGTCATCGGGCCAAGGCTGGTAATAGCGCAATTTTATGCCGGAAATCGTGCGGAATTCATCCGACATTCTGCGCATTCGCCATGCGAATTCCGGGCCCCCTTGGGCCCCTCAAGGCCGCCAGCCCTCGAAGATGATCTGATCGGCCCAGCGCGCGGCGCGGCGGCGGTCGTCCGCGCTGCGCACCGTCCAAGTCAGGAGCGGCAGGCCGAAGATCGCGCGCGCGATCAGCGGCACAGCCGCCGGCAGATCCCTGACCGAATAGGCGATGAACTGCGGCCGCGTGCGCGAGGCGTGCAACAGATAGGCCATGCGGCGCTTCTTGGATGCCGGCAGGGCCTCCCAGTCGTGGTTCGCGTAGTGGCGCTCGGCCACCATACCGCGCGTGAGCGAAGGCGCGAGCGTTCTGACCGCTTCGACCAGAGTTGGATCGAACGACATGACCGCCACCGGCCCGGCATAGTGCGCCAGCACGGCGGCAGCCCGTTGCGCCAGCCGGACGTCGCCGTCGAAACGGCTCTTGAGCTCCAGCACGAGCGGCGCGCGGCCGCCCACCAGATCGCACAATTCACCAAGCGTCAGGATGCGGTCTTGGCTTGCCTTGAAACGGACCGCCTTGATCGCGGCCGCCGCCATATCGGCGAGGCGGCCGTGGCCTTGCGTCAAGCGGCCGAGCGCATCGTCGTGATGCACTATGGCCTCGCCATCGGCGCTGATCTGGAGGTCGGTCTCCATGCCATAGCCGCTAGCGATTGCGGCGGCGAACGCGGACGCGGTGTTCTCGATGACGCCCGCGGCTGCGTCGTGCAGACCGCGATGGGCGATGGGTCGCGCGGTGAGCCAGGCGAGACCGGGCATAAAGCCTATTTTAGTTTGCGCATGATCTTGTCCGAAATCCGAATCCCGTTTTTCGGATCATGCGCTGCTTACTTCGAAAAGACCCTCAACTTCGACCGCCGCGTCGGCCGGCAAGGCCGAGACGCCGACCGTGGAACGGGCATGGCGGCCCTTGTCGCCGAATACCTCCACCATCAGGTCGGAGGCGCCGTTCATGACTTTCGGACCGTCGGTAAAGCCGGGCGCCGAATTGATGAAACCGCCCAGCCGCACCACCTGGGTTACCTTATCGAGATCGCCAAGGACGGCTTTGATCTGAGCCAATAGGTTGACGGCGCAGGCGCGCGCGGCTTTTTGGCCGTCTTCGATCGACACCGCCCCGCCGAGCTGGCCTTTGGCGACCAGTTTGCCCTCGTCGCCGAAGCACAGTTGACCGGAGACGGTGAGCAGGTTGCCGCTGCGGACGCACGCGACGTAGTTGGCGATCGGCTTTGCCGGGCTTGGCAGGCTGATGCCTAGCTTGGCGAGCGTCGATTCAGCCATTCCAGCCATTAATTCCTCCTCGATGCGGGGCCTTGTATTCGCGAATTGTCTTGGCCGATCAGGCCTCGATGCGCAAGCAGCCCGCACTATTGGTTGCCGGAAACCTTACCGGCCTCTATCTTGCCCATATCTTGCACTTTCTTCTCCCGCACCCGGCTGCAATGCTGCCGCGGAGAGGTCCTGATTCCATGACTCGTCTTATCAACGCCAAACGGCTGATTCTATCTGCGCTCGCCATCGGTCTTGTCGCCGCGGCAGTCCACCGGCCAGCCTCCGCCGCGCCGCCCGCCGATACGGTGCTTTTGACGCCGCATCGGGCGGTCTACGACCTCAAGCTTTCCAAGGCGCGCGGCAGCCGCGGCATCGAGGCGGTGCGTGGGCGCATTTTGTATGATTTTTCCGGCAACGCCTGCGATGGCTATGACCTGCAATTCCGCCAGGTGTCCGAACTCGATTCCGGCGAGGGCAAAGCCGCCCTCAGCGATCTGCGCTCCAACACGTGGGAAGACGGCGAGGCCAAGAAGTTTCGTTTCAATTCGGAAAACATGTCCGACGACCAGACCACCGACTCGGTCAACGGCCATGCCGAGCGCAACGCCAACAAGACAGTCGCGATCAGCCTGACCAAGCCGAAGGAGAAGACCTTCACGGTTCCGGTCAGCGCCGTGTTTCCGACCGAACACATGCGCCGCATCATCATCGCCGCGCGCGAAGGCAAGAGCATTCTGGAATTTCCGGTCTATGACGGGTCGGAAACCGGCGACAAGCTATTCAACACGCTCACCGTGATTGGCCGTCCGATCCGGCCGGGCGAAAAACCGCCGAGCGACGCCTCGACCAAAGTGCCTGAACTGGCCAAGCTCACGCGATGGCCGGTGACCATCAGCTATTTCGAGAAGGCGGACGAGGATGCCGAACAGACAAAAGAGCAAACGCCGCTCTATTCCATCTCGTTCGAACTCTACGAGAACGGCATTTCACGCGCGCTCGTCCTCGACTACACCGATTTCACGATCACCGGCGAGATGACCTCGCTCGACGTCAAAAAGGCCAAGCCGTGCCCCTGAGGGGCGGGTGCCTCCTCACAATACGAGCTAATGCTGCCAGTTCCATTTCAAGGCTTCCGCCCTGGCGTCGTCAATCGTGAAAGGCTCATCGGTAAAATCGCGTTCGCCGACCGTTTTCGACTCGTAATCGGCGGGCGTTATGTGGCCCCTTTCGACAATGCGCCGTGCAATCGTTGACCAACCGGCGGGGGTAGGATTTGTGAACTTGATGGCCATGGAAGCCTCCATTGCTCGGAATTTCATGCTCCCAACCTAGGATGGCGCCGGCACCCCTGCTGTGATGGGGGTCACAAAAATTGCGATTTTAGCGCGTTTACGCGAACCTGACCGGGCGCCCAGCAGACTGAGCCTTTTCCGTAACATTCGATGATTTGCGGCTCTTCAACGGTATCTAGTCCTCGTCGAGCGCCAGGCCCTTCACCACCGCATCCTTCCCGAACTTCGAGCGCAACCTGTCGATCGCAAGTTCGGCACCGGCCGCGCGGCGGTCGATCAGGTCGGAGAGATCGTCGCCAGTGGCGTCCTCCAGGTGGCTGACGCCGATCCCGATCAGGCGGAAGCGCGTGGAGCCCACTTCATGGCGCAGCAGATCGCGGCCGGCGGCGAAGATGCGCGCGGCCAGTTGCGTCGGCGCGCCGAGCGCGCGCGCCCGCGTGCGGATTTTGAAGTCGACGCTCTTGAGCTTGAGCGTGACGGTCGAGCCGGCAAGCGCGCTGGCTTTCAGCCGGGCCGAAACCCGCTCGGTCAAATCCCATAGATGCTGCTCGAGCGGTCGATAGTCGCCGATATCGCGGTCGAAAGTGGTTTCCGCCGAGACGCTTTTGGTCTCGCGATCGGTGCAGACGGCGCGATCGTCGAGCCCGCGCGCCAGCCGCCAGAGTCTGGCGCCTTCCTCGCCGTAACGGCGCATGAGATCGTGTTGGTCGGCGCGTTGCAGGTCGGCGATCAGGCGATAGCCGTCGGACGCAAGCCTGGCGGCACTCACCGCGCCGACGCCGTAGATGAAGCCGACCGGCTTGGGTGCGAGAAACGCTGCAGCCTCCGCCTGTCCGAGCACGGCAAAGCCGCGCGGCTTGTCCATGTCGGAGGCGATCTTGGCGAGGAACTTGTTGGCGGAAAGTCCGACCGACACCGTAATGCCGTGGTCTTTCTCGATCTGCCCCGCGAAACGCGCGAGCACACGTGCAGCACTCATGCCGTGCAGTCGTTCGGTGCCGGTGAGATCGAGGAAGGCCTCGTCGATCGACAGCGGCTCGACCAGCGGTGTCAAGGCGAACATGGCGCGGCGAACCTCGCGGCCGACCTTGACGTATTTTGCCATGTTCGGCTTGACCACCACCGCGTCGGGGCAGCGGCGTTTGGCCTCGAACATCGGCATGGCTGAGCGGATGCCATAGGTGCGCGCCACATAGCAGCAGGCGGCCACCACGCCGCGTTTGCCGCCGCCGACGATCACCGGCTTGTCGATGAGGGATGGATCGTCGCGTTTCTCGATCGTGGCGTAAAAAGCATCGCAGTCGATATGCGCGATCGTAAGCGTGTCGAGTTCCGGGTGGCGCGCGAGGCGAGGAGATCCGCATTGCGGGCAGCGCGCGGCCTTCTTCCGCGCCGTCGGCCAGGCAATCGCGGCAGAAGCTCACGGGACCTCCCGCTCCCAGGACTCGCCGCCGAGCGCAGAGCAAGCCTTTCGGAGGTCCTCAGAAGAGCAGCTTGTTTCGACAGAGAAAGCGGCTGCCAGCCGTTCGTCGGAAGCGAGGTAACCCAGAATTCCGGCAAGGAACCGCGGTTCTCGCGCCGCTGCCCGAATCTCGGTCGGCCCGATGCCGGTTAGCGCCAGGAAGCGCCCGAGCCGCTCGCCGTCCGCCGCGATGAAGGTAAGCGCCTGTATTGCAAGCCCTTCTGCCACTTCCGGGGTGATGGGACCGCGCCCTTTCATCGGTAAAATTTGCCTTTCCGTAAGATTTCGGCACTACCGTTCATGATCATGCCCGACCGCGCGCGCCCTGGCGACGCCGCAGGCGCCGGGCAAAGGGGCTTTGGGGACAAAATGGGGCGGGGTGAATGCCGAAAACCGTCCTGATCGTGGAAGACAACGAGCTGAATATGAAGCTCTTCCACGATCTTCTTGAAGCGCACGGCTACCAGACCGTCGGCACGCGCAACGGAATTGAGGCGCTCGATCTAGCGCGCAAGCACCGGCCCGATCTGATCCTGATGGATATCCAACTGCCGGAAGTATCCGGCCTCGAAGTGACCAAATGGCTCAAGGACGATCCCGAGCTCAAGGCAATACCGGTCGTCGCGGTCACCGCGTTCGCAATGAAGGGCGACGAGGAGCGCATCCGCGAGGGCGGGTGCGAGGCCTATCTGTCCAAGCCGATCTCGGTGGGCAAATTCATCGAAACCATCCGTCATTTCCTGGGGCCAGCGTAAGATGACCGCCCGTGTCCTCGTCGTCGACGACATCCCGGCCAACGTGAAGCTGCTGGAAGCGCGGCTGTCGGCGGAATATTTCGATGTTGCCACCGCCTACAGCGGGTCCGAAGCCTTGGCGCTGTGCGAGCGCGCCGAATGCGACATCGTGCTGCTCGACGTGATGATGCCGGACATGGACGGCTTCGAGGTCTGCCGCAAGCTCAAGTCCAACCCCGCCACCCATCACATCCCGGTGGTCATGGTGACCGCGCTCGATCAGCCCTCCGACCGCGTGCGCGGACTGGAAGCCGGCGCCGACGATTTTCTCACCAAGCCGGTCACCGACGTGGCGCTGGTCTCGCGCGTGCGTTCGCTGGCGCGGCTGAAGATGGTGACCGACGAGCTGCGCATGCGCGCGCTCACCTCCAAGGAAATCGGCATCCATAGCCCCGAGCGGGAAGCGGTGAACGAAACCGGCCGCCATGGCCGCGTCCTCATTGTCGACGACCGCAAGAACTCCTACGAGCGTATCGTCTCGACGCTGACGGCCGAGCACACCGTGCATGTGCAGGCCGAGCCGACCGAGGCGCTGTTCCACGCCGCCGACGGCAACTACGACCTGGTGCTGGTCTCGCTCAGCTTGCAGAACTTCGACGGCTTGCGGTTGTGCAGCCAGATCCGCTCGCTCGAGCGCACCCGCAACGTGCCGATCCTGGCGATCGCGGAAGCCGACAACAACGCGCGGCTGGTGCGCGGGCTGGAAATCGGCGTCAACGATTACCTGATCCGCCCGATCGACAAGAACGAGATGCTGGCGCGCGTGCGCACCCAGATCAAGAAGAAGCGCTACACCGAGCGGCTGCGCGACAACGTGCAGATGTCGATCGAGATGGCGATCACCGACGCGCTCACCGGCCTGTTCAACCGCCGCTACATGGAATCGCATCTCTCGACCCTGGTCGAGCAGGCGGCCTCGCGCGGCAAGCCGATCACGGTGCTGGTGGTCGACATCGACTTTTTCAAATCGGTCAATGACGGCTACGGCCACGATGCCGGCGACGACGTCTTACGCGAATTCGCGCTGCGTATCCGCAAGTCGATCCGCAACATCGATCTCGCCTGCCGCTACGGCGGCGAGGAGTTCGTCATCGTGATGCCGGAAACCGACATGGCGGTTGCCACCATGGTGGCCGAGCGGCTGCGCCGCCGCATCGCCACCGAGCCGTTCATGATCCAGCAGGGGGCGGCCAGCCTCGAAGTAACGATCTCGATCGGCATCGCCGCGCTCGGCGGCCTCGGCGACAATGCCGCGGCCATCCTCAAGCGCGCCGATCTTGCGCTTTATCGCGCCAAGCGCGACGGCCGCAACCGCGTCGCGGCGGACGCGGCGTAAGCAGTGACCGTCGTCCCCGCGAAAGCGGGGGACCCAGTACACACCACCATTTCAGTGATCACTGGATGCCCGCCTGCGCGGGCATGACAGCAGAGGCTTACGGGCGGACGATGGTCCAGCCCTTTTCCGCCAGTTCGATCAGCGTCACCACACCGGCCGGAACGCGCTCGGCGTTCTCGACGATCGGAACGTCCTTGCCTTCGGTCTTGGTCATGGCGTCGATAGTGTTCTGGCAGGCCTTGAAGCTCACGTTCGGCATGCCCTGCTTGAATGAGGTCAGCCGTTGCTTCACCGGCGAAGTGTCCTCGCGCAACATGTGCAGGCCGGCATTGAAGGCGACGATCTGGATTTCGATCTCGTCGCCTTTGTCGGAGTAGTATTTCGACACATTGGCGGCGACGTTGAGCGCCGCGTTCATCTTGACCGGATCGTTGTCACTGACCTGGATCGCGAGCCGGTGGGTAGCGCCGGCGTTGGCCGAAGCAAACGCGAGCGGCAGCATCAGCAAAGCGGCAAAGACGGTGCGCAGCATGGTGGTCACCCGAATTCCGCTACTTGATCTTGGATTCGCGATATTCGACGTGCTTCTTGGCGACCGGATCGTATTTCTTCTTGGCGAGCTTGTCGGTCTGGGTGCGCGAGTTCTTCTTGGTCACGTAGTAGTGGCCGGTGCCCGCACTTGAGACGAGCTTGATCTTGAGACTGGCGGCTTTGGCCATTGGATTCGTCCTTGAAACCTGAGTTTTGATGGTGGTCTTAGGCGTTGGCGCGGAACCTAGCGCCGGGGCGGCAAATGTCAAGAAACACAGCGTTTAGGCAGCAAACTCATTCATTTCCGCGTTTGGCAAATAGCCCCAAAACCGCGGCATAACCGGCCAGCAGCAGGCCGGCCGAATAGATGAAGGCCATGAACGCGAACAGCCAAGGTTCCTCGTGGAACCAAAGACGAGTCTGATGACCGATGCGAGGGACGTAAAGCAAACTTCCGGTCGCGTACCACTGCGATAATTGGTAGGCACAAAAGATGATCATCGCGAAACAGAGCAGAATTTTCCAAGGCGTGATTTTGCGGATTAGCCTTTCTTGCCTTCGGAGCAATTCGTCATCCCGATTTTTTTCGCCCATCGTCATTGCCGCCAAACGCCTAGCGATTTGAGTATGAGCGTTGGGGATAGAGGGCTGCGCGGGCGTCTCCAATGCGCCACAAGGCCGCATCGTGCGTGCAATTTGCCGCAGTCTAGGAGTCGGCCCTACAGCAGTTCCCGGCAGAACTTCTGGTCCTGCATGAAATAGAACGGCACCGGCAGGTCGTGCGCCATGCCGGCTTTCACCCGCGCCAGCAGCTCTTCCAGCACCACGCCGGTGATGGTCGGCATGTCGAGCTTGGTCGCCTCTGCGATCGGCACCCAGGTTAACTCGACCAGTTCGGAATCCGGACCCACCACGCCTTCGATTGTGTGCGCGATCGCAGTCGCATCGGCGGTGAAGAAGCGCGTGTCGAAGCGGCGCGGGCGGCGCGGCGGCGTGATGGCGCGCGCGATGAAATGGATATTGCCGAGATCGGGGTGCACGTTTGCTTTGCTGAATTCGGTCCAGATTTCGCCCGGCACCGCCGGGGCCTGATCGCGCTTGACGCCGAGCAGTAGCCCGGTCTCCTCCGCCATCTCACGCACGGCGGCGAGCGCGAAGGCGCGTGCGAGTTCGGCGCTCGGCTCGGCGACGCGCTCTTTGAGTTTCTCCTCCATGCCGGGATGAATCTCGCTGATCGCCGACATCTTGGCGTCAAGCGGCTCGATGCGTCCACCCGGAAACACGAACTTGCCCGGCATGAATTTGTGGCCGTGGTGGCGTCGCCCGAGCAGCACTTTCGGCGTTGAGCCTGCGCGGTCGATCAGCATCAAGGTCGCGGCATCGCGCGGCTCGCTATCGGGGAAGGACTGGTCGCGTTCCGTCTTGGTCATCCGTTCGGCCCAGAGTTTCCCTAGATCGGTCGTCATCGTGCTTTCCGTTGCTTGCCGCGATAGCGTTTTGATTTGCCGCGATCGTTGCCCCGTTCTTGCTGCCGCGGCTCGTTGTGCGAGCGGCGTTGCGACTTGCCCGCGCGCCCCTCGGACAGAAGCTCGAAACGAAGCGCGCCGGCAACCGGCGCCGCTTCGACCAGCTTGACGGTTACGGGATCGCCCAGCCGGTAGCTCTCGCCGGAGCGATTGCCGATCATGGAACGGGCGGCCTCGTCGAAGCGGAAATATTCATCGCCGATGGTGCGCGCTGGGATAAAGCCATCGGCGCCAGTGTCGCGCAACTTTACGAATAGCCCGGCGCGGGTGACGCCGGATATGCGGCCTTCGAACGTCGCGCCGATGCGGTCGGCGAGAAAATGCGCGATCAGCCGGTCATTGGTCTCGCGTTCGGCCACCATGGCGCGCCGCTCGGTGGCGGAAATCTCCGCGCCGATCTCGGCAAGCACCTTCTGGTCGGTTGCTTCCGGCAAGCCATCGGTGCCGAGCTTGAGCGAACGGATCAGTCCGCGATGCACGATCAAATCGGCATAGCGGCGTATGGGCGAGGTGAAGTGCGCATAGCGGCGCAGGTTGAGGCCGAAATGGCCATAATTCTCCGCTGCGTATTCGGCCTGCGCCTGGCTGCGCAGCACCACCTCGTTCACCAGTTGCTCGTATTCGCCGCCCTTCACACGCGCCAGAATGTGGTTGAAGGCTTCGGGCCGCAAGGCGCCGGATTTGGGGAAGGGGAGGTTCAGGCTGGAGAGGAATTCGCGCAGCGAATTGAGCTTCTCGATTCCGGGCTCGTCATGTACGCGATAGATCAGCGGCACGCGCGCTTTCTCCAGCGTCTCGGCCGCGGCGACGTTGGCGAGGATCATGAACTCCTCGATCAACTTGTTGGCGTCCTGCCGTTCCGGCGTGACCACGCGATCGACCGTGCCGTCGGGTTTGAGCAGGATTTTCCGCTCGGGCAGATCGAGATCGAGCGGCGCGCGCTCGGCCCGTGCGCGCTTGAGCGCTTCATAGGCGGCGTAAAGCGGCTGCAATACCGGCGCCATCAGCGGCACCGTGGTCTCGTCGGTGCGGCCGTCGATGGCCGCTTGGGTCTGCTGGTAGGAAAGCTTGGCTGCCGAGCGCATCATGATGCGGTGGAACGTATGCGAGCGCTTGCGCCCGTCGGCGCCGATTGTCATGCGCACCGCCAGCGCTGCCCTATCCTCGTGCGGGCGCAGCGAGCATAGATCGTTGGAAATGCGCTCGGGCAGCATCGGCACGACGCGATCGGGGAAATAGACCGAATTGCCGCGCACCAGCGCTTCGCGGTCGAGCGCCGAGCCTGGCTTCACGTAGTGAGCGACGTCGGCGATGGCGACGGTGATGACGAAGCCGCCGTGATTGTTGCCCGTTGTGTCCAGCTCGGCATGCACGGCGTCGTCGTGATCCTTGGCGTCGGGCGGATCGATGGTGATCAGCGGCAGGCGCCGCCAATCCTCACGCCCGGCAAGCGTCGCCGGCCTGGCCTCGTCGGCTTCAGCGAGGGTATCGCTGCGAAAAACGTGTGGAATGCCATGCGCGTGAATGGCGATCAGGCTGACCGCTTTTTCGCTGGCGAGCGAGCCGAGCCGTTCCACCACGCGGCCCGTGGTCAAACCCAAGCGCGGTGCGCGACTAGTCTCGACCGCGACCAGATCGCCGTCTTGCGCTTCCCCGGTGGCACCGGCGGGAATGCTGAGTTCCGTGCCGAGCATTTTCTTGTCGACCGGCTCCAGCCGGCCGCTGCCGTCGGCGCGTTTCCGGAATATCCCCAGCACGCGCTGCTTGGGATGGTCGATGATCTTGATGACGCGGCCGCGGTGCCGGATGCCGGCGTCTTCTTCCGTCTCCTCGACCCGCAACAGGATGCGGTCGCCGACCCCGGCGGCTTCGCCCGGGCGCGCCTTGCGTGGAACATGGATGCGGATTTTCGGTGCCGGTCCGTGCGCGACCTCGTCCCATTCGTCGGGCGTGGCGATGAGATCGCCATCGCTGTCGCGCGCGGTAACGTCGGCGAGCACGGTGGAGGGCAGGGTGCCGGCGTGATGCAGTTTCTTGCGGCGCTTGTCGATCGCGCCCTCGGAGCCCAAGTCGCGCAGCATGCGCTTGAGCTCGGCACGCATGGAATTCTTGAGACCGAACGCGCGGGCGATTTCGCGGGTACCGACTTTGCCTGGCTGTTTGCCGATAAAGGCGAGAATGTCGGCCTTGGAAGGGAGGGAAGAAGGTGTGTGTTTAGTCTGCTTGTTCAAAATAGAGGGTCCTGCGCTCAAACGGCGCTGTTAAAAATTGAATGTAATGATGGCATGCAGCGTTCGCTAGCTACTCGGCCGCGGTGGCCTTGGTGCGGCGCGGCGTCTTCGCCTTGGCTGCGTCGATTGCGGCCGGCTTTTTCGGTTTGGCGGCGGGTTTTTTGGCGCGGCCTTCAGGGTTGGCCGCAGGCTTGCCGGAGGCCTGCTTGCGGCCGGCGGCACGGCGGCCTTTCGGCGACGAGCCCATCGCGGCAGCGCGGGCATCGAGCAACACCACCGCCTCGTCGAGCGTGACCGTATCGGGCGTCTTGTCGCCGGTGAGCGTGGCGTTGACGCCGTTGTGGCTGACATAGGGTCCGTAGCGGCCGTTCTTGACCACGATCGGACCGCCTTTGTCAGGATGGTCGCCCAACGCCTTGCCCGGATCGGCGCCGAAGCGACGGCCTTTTTTCGGATTGGCGATCTTGTCGGCGATCAGATGCATGGCGCGGTTGAGGCCGACGGTGAGAACATCGTCGCCTTCTTCCAGGCTGGCGTAGACCTTGCCGTGTTTGACGTAAGGTCCAAAGCGCCCGACGCCGGCCAATATCGGTTCATTATCTTCCGGCGACTTGCCGACTTCGCGCGGCAGCGCGAGCAGCGCCAGCGCCTTGTCGAGATCGATGTCCTCGGCCGCCACGCCTTTCGGCAGGCTTGCGCGCTTGGGCTTCTCGGGCGGAGGAGGTTTTGGACCCTTTGTCCCCTTGGGCCGCTTTTCGACCTGCGCCTGTTCGCCCAATTGCAGATAAGTCCCGAACCGTCCGCCGCGGATCGTCACCTCGAGATTGGTGACCGGGTCGACGCCAAGCACCTTGGTGGTTTGCTGGCCGCCGGCGCCCGGCGTCATCTGCCGGGTGAAGCGGCATTCCGGATAGTTCGAACAGCCGATGAAGGCGCCGAAGCGGCCCACTTTGAGCGACAGCTTGCCGGTGCCGCAGGTGGGGCATTGCCGCACGGCACCACCGTCGGCGCGCGCCGGGAAAATGTGCGGCTCCAGCAGATCGTTGAGCGCGTCGAGCACCTGCGTGATGCGCAGGTCCTTAATTTCGTTGACCGCGCTGATGAAGCCGACCCAGAATTCCTGCAGCACTTCCTTCCAGTTGATCTCGTTGTTGGAAATGCGATCGAGCTTTTCCTCGAGCGAGGCGGTGAAATCGTACTCCACGTAACGCTGGAAAAAGCTTTCCAGGAAGCCGACGACGACGCGGCCTTTGTCTTCCGGGATGAGCCGCTTCTTGTCGATGCGCACATAGCCGCGGTCCTGCAGCACCTGCAGGATCGAGGCGTAGGTCGAAGGCCGGCCGATGCCGAGTTCTTCCATGCGCTTGACCAAGGCTGCTTCCGAAAAGCGCGGCGGCGGCTCGGTGAAATGCTGCGCGGCCTCGATCGCCTGTTTGGTGAGACGTTCGTTTTCCGACATTGCCGGCAGGCGCTTCAACTCTTCGTCTTCCGGGGTCTCGTCCTGGCCTTCCTGGTAGAGCGTGAGGAAGCCGTCGAACTTCACTACCTGGCCGGAGGCGCGCAGGTCGATGGTGCGCGCGCCGTTCTTGGCGGCGATGTCGACTGTGGTGCGCTCCAGTTCGGCGGATTCCATCTGGCTCGCGACCGCGCGGTTCCAGATCAGCTCGTAGAGTCGCGCCTGATCGCGATCGACATATTTGGCGACCTGGTCGGGGGTGCGATGAGGGTCAGTCGGGCGCACCGCTTCGTGCGCCTCTTGCGCGTTCTTCGACTTGTTGTGATAGGTGCGCGGCGCGCCAGGCACATACTCCTTGCCGTAGTTCTTGCCGATCATCGCGCGGATATCGGTAATCGCCTCCGGCGCCATGTCGATGCCGTCGGTACGCATATAGGTGATGAGGCCGGTGGTCTCGCCGTCGATCTCGACGCCTTCGTATAGGCGCTGCGCAAGCCGCATCGCGATCGCCGGGGCAAACCCGAGTTTGCGGCTCGCCTCCTGCTGCATCGTCGAAGTGGTGAACGGCGGCGGCGGATTGCGGCGCGCAGGTTTGGCTTCGACCGTCGAAACGGTGAAGGCCGCGCCCTCAAGCACATTCTTCAAATCCTCAGCCTGCACGCCGGTGCCGATATCGAGCCGCTGGATCTTCTGCCCGTCGGCGCCGATCAAGCGCGCTTCGAACGCGTCGCCGCGCGGCGTTTCAAGTTTGGCGACAATCGACCAGTATTCGCGCGCAACGAATTTCTCGATTTCCAGTTCACGGTCGCACACCAGTCGCAGCGCGACCGATTGCACACGGCCGGCCGAGCGCGCGCCCGGAAGTTTGCGCCAGAGCACCGGCGAGAGCGTAAAACCAACAAGATAATCGAGCGCGCGGCGCGCCAGATAAGCATCCACCAGCCCGGCGTCGATGGCGCGCGGGTGCTTCATTGCCTCAGTGACGGACTGCTTGGTAATCGCGTTGAACACGACGCGCTCGACCTTCTGGTCCTTGAGCGCCTTCTTTTCATTGAGGGCTTCCAGCACGTGCCAGGAGATCGCCTCGCCCTCGCGATCCGGGTCGGTCGCTAGGATCAAGGTGTCGGCGTTCTTGAGTGCATGCGCGATATCATTGACGCGCTTTTGCGACTGGGGGTCGACCTCCCAGAGCATCTTGAAATTGTTATCGGGATCGACCGATCCGTCCTTGGCCGGCAGGTCGCGAATATGCCCAAAGGAGGCCAAGACCTCGTAGCCGGGTCCAAGATACTTATTGATCGTCTTCGCTTTGGAAGGCGACTCGACAACAACAACTTTCATGAGATTCCAAAGGGTTATCCGCCTAAATCACGCGTCAAACTTGGCGGAATCGGCCTTGCTTTGCCGGGAACATGGGGAAGGTGACCCCTGCTGTCAAATCAGGGTAGTTCCGAAGACCTTTAGAAACAGCCAATTTGGGCGTGAAAGAAACCGGACCATCGCTATCCTCGGGCTACAACCTAAGGAGGCATTTCATAATCGATACCATTAACTGCCCGGCTTGGAATTGAGATGGCCGATCGAACCGAACCCGCGAGCCCAGCCCTACCGCGTGGCCGGCTATGTGGCGACGCTGTCGGCGGACTTGGCGGTCATGGCGTGCCGCAGCGGCCTCTACACCCTCGGCTATCTGCTCGAAATGGTGTGGCTCGAGGCCGAAAGCGCCACGCGCCAGAGCAACGGGGCAAACGGCCGGCGTTAATTGGCCGCCTTCACACCAAGCCGGTCCAGAAACGCCGCGGTCGGATTTCCGTCCGGCAGCATGCCGAACTTCTTCTGTTCGGCGCGAATATTGTCGCGCAGGTCGAAATCGACATGGCCTTCGAAGTCGGTCACCTTGTAGCCGAGCTCCGATAATTTCTTCTGCAAGGCGATGCGCGCGTCGCGCGAGAGCGGACGATCGTCGGTCGGCCACGCCGCCTTGATCGGCGGCCCGCCGTTCATGCGGTCGGCGAGATGGCCGACTGCAATCGCGTAGGCATCCGAATTGTTGTATTCCTTGAGCACCGGGAAATTGTCGGTGACGATGAAGGCCGGGCCATTGGCACCACTCGGAAAGAACAGGATGCCGTCGCCCGAGGGCGGGAACGGCTTGCCGTCGGCGCGTCGAACCCCGAGCCTTTGCCAGTCCGCGAACGAGCCGCGGCTTTGCATGTAGTCGAATCCCTTCGGCACGCTGACCTCGAAGCCCCAAGGCAGGCCGTATTTCCAGTGCCACTTGCTCAGATAATTGGCGGTGGAGCCGAGCATGTCCGGCACATTGGTCCAGATGTCGGCGCGGCCGTCGCCGGAAAAATCGATGGCATAGTCCACGTAGTTCGAGGGCATGAATTGGCTCTGGCCCATGGCGCCGGCCCAGGAACTCACCATCTTGTCGCGCGCGATGTGACCGTTCTGCATGATGCCCATGGCGACGATCAGCTCGTTGCGGAAATAGGGATGGCGGTAGCGCACGTAAGCCAACGTGGCGAGCGAGCGGAACACATCCCAGTGGTCCTTCTCTGCGCCATAGGAAGTTTCCATCCCCCACAGCGAGAGTAGGACCCAGCGCTCCACGGAAAACTTCTTCTCCACCGCGTCGAAAGTCTTCGACCATTCCACCTCTTTGCGCCGACCGACGGTAATATTGCCGGACGAGACGATCGAATTCACATAGTCGCCGACCGGCTTGCCGTATTCCGGCTGCCGCTTGGTGGCCGCGATTACTTTCGGATCGGACGTGACGCCTTTGAGCGCGAGATCGAAATTGGAGCGCGTGACGCCTTTGGCCTGCGCATCCGGCCAGAGCTCGGCCTCGAATGCGGCGAACGACTGTGTCGGCTCCTGCGCGCGTGCTGGCGCATAAGGCGACTGGGCGTGCGCGTGGAGGCAGGCAGCTACCAGTAGCAATGCGGCAAGGCTGCGGCTGATCATGTGAACTGATTCCGGCGGGTCACATATCGTATCGCATGTTACAGCAGCGACACCAACCTGGCACCGTGACGCTCCAGGCGGCCGGTGATCTTGAGTTCCACACCGCGCGCACGATGGCGACGTGCGCGACATACGCACCAGATCGTCGAGCGCCACCGGCATTGGCCCGAGTAGGGAAATGATGCGGGCGCGAATGACCCGCAACCAGTCGAGCCGCTGCTACTCGCTCAGTTGCACACCTTCGCGCAACGACGCCCCCCGCCGGTAATGGGCGCAGCATCGCGCAAGCCCTGGCGCACTACAGCCGGATTTGGAAAAATACCCCCGCTGGGAGGTTAGGTCTTAGCGCCGATCTTGCCTTCGCGGCCTTGGAGCAGGCGGGCGATATTGGCGCGGTGCATGATCCACATCAGCGCGGTCAGAGCCAAAAACAAGGCCGCCGCGGCGGGCCAAGCAAAGAGCCACAGGACAAGCGGCATGAACGCGCTGGCGACCAGGCCGGAGAGCGAGGAATAGCGGCTCACGGCGGCGACCGCGAGCCAGATCAAACAGAAGATCAGCGCGGCCGGCCAATACAATCCGATCAGCAGGCCGATGTAGGTGGCGACGCCCTTGCCGCCTTTGAACTTCAGCCACACCGGAAAGACATGGCCGAGGAAAGCGCCGAGCGCTGCCGCAAGACCCGCGTCGGAGCCGCCGTAATACAGCGCCACCAGAACGGCGATCGTGCCCTTGAGCATGTCGCAGAGCAGCGTCGCCGCAGCTAAGCCCTTGCGGCCGGTGCGCAGCACATTGGTGGCGCCGATATTGCCGGAACCGACCTCGCGAATGTCGGGCCCGCCGGCCGCGCGCGTCAGCAGCAGGCCGAACGGAATCGAGCCGAGCAGATAACCGAACGCAAATGCGAGCAGGAGGATCATACGTACTCGTACACGGTTCGCCCGGCGACGATGGTGCGCACCACGCGGCCGGACATGCGCGCTTCATCGAACGGCGTGTTCTTGCACTTGGACTTGAGTTCGTTCGGGTCGACCACCCAGGGCACGTCCATGTCGACCACGATCACGTCGGCCGGCGCGCCGCTCTTGAGCGTGCCGCCGGCGATGCCGAGAATTTCCGCCGGCCGCGTCGACATCGCGCGCAGCAGCGTGGCCAGTTCGATTTCGCCGGAATGCACCAGCCTTAAACCCGCAGTCAGCATCGTCTCCAGCCCGATGGCGCCGGCGGCGGCTTCCGCGAACGGCAGCCGCTTGGTTTCGACGTCCTGTGGATTGTGGTCCGACATCACCACATCGATCAGACCGCTGGCGAGCGCCGCGGCCAGCGCCTTGCGGTCATCTTCCGCGCGCAGCGGCGGCGACATCTTCAAGAAAGTGCGATAGGGCCCGATGTCGTTTTCGTTCAGCGCGAGATGGTTGATCGAGGCGGACGCGGTCACTTTCAGCCCGTCTTCCTTGGCACGGCGCAGCACCGCAAGCGATTCCGCGCAGGTGATCGAGGCCGCGTGATATCGGCCGCCCGACAGGGCAACCAGCCTGATGTCGCGCTCCAGCATGACCGTTTCGGCGGCACTGGGAATTCCCAGCAGGCCGAGGCGGGCGGCGAATTCGCCTTCGTTCATCACGCCGTCGCCGATCAGGTCGGGATCCTCGGTGTGGTGCACGATCAGCGCGTCGAAATCGCGCGCGTAAGTCAGCGCGCGCCGCATGACCAGCGCATTGGTGACGCTTCTGTCGCCGTCGGTGAAAGCAAGCGCGCCGGCGGCCTTCAAGAGGCCGATCTCGGTCATCTCCTTGCCTTCGAGCCCCTTGGTGAGAGCCGCCATCGGATGCACGTGCACGATGGCGGTGTCGCGCGCGCGCCGCAGCACGAAATCCACGGTGGCCGGATCGTCGATGACCGGCGAAGTGTCGGGCTGGCAGATGATGGTCGTGACGCCGCCGGCGGCCGCCGCCTGGCTTGCGGAGGCGAAAGTCTCGCGATGGCCGGCGCCGGGTTCGCCGATGAAGGCGCGCATGTCGACTAGTCCGGGCGCGATCAGTTTGCCGCGGCAATCGACCACGTCGGTGCCTTCCGGCACGCCGGCGGCACCAATGCCCTTCTTGGCTTCGCGGATGACGCCGTCGGCGATCAGCAGGTCGCCGACGATATCGAGAGCGCGCGACGGATCGACGATCCGGGCATTGGCGAACAGTATCGGTCGGCGGTCGGAGAGCATCATCATGCGTTCGGCAAGTTACGCGACAGCGCTTCGAGCACCGCCATGCGCACCGCCACTCCCATTTCGACCTGTTCGCGGATCAGCGATTGCGCGCCATCGGCGACAATGGAGTCGATTTCGACGCCGCGGTTCATCGGGCCCGGATGCATCACCAGCGCGTCGGGCTTGGCGTAAGACAGTTTTTTCTCGTCGAGGCCCCAGTAGTGGAAATATTCCGACACCGACGGAACGTAAGACCCGTTCATGCGCTCGCGCTGCAGGCGCAGCATCATCACGATGTCGGCGTCGGCGAGACCTTCGCGCATGTCGCGCGCGACTTCGACGCCGAAGCGCTCGACGCCCGGGGGCAGGAGGGTGGAGGGGGCGACCACGCGCACGCGCGCGCCCATCGCATTGAGCAGCATGATGTTGGAGCGCGCGACGCGCGAATGCAGGATGTCGCCGCAGATCGCCACCAGCAGGCCTTCGATGCGGCCCTTGTTGCGGCGGATGGTGAGCGCGTCGAGCAGCGCCTGGGTGGGGTGCTCATGCGCGCCGTCGCCGGCATTGATCACCGAGCAATCGAGCTTGCTCGCCAGCAGTTCGACCGCGCCGGAAGCATGATGGCGCACCACCAGGATGTCCGGGTGCATGGCGTTGAGCGTGATCGCGGTGTCGATCAGCGTCTCGCCCTTGCGCATGGCGGACTGGCCGACCGACATGTTCATGACGTCGGCGCCGAGCCGCTTGCCCGCCAGTTCGAACGAGGACTGGGTGCGGGTGGAGGACTTCGAAGAACAGGTTGATCTGCGTGCGGCCGCGCAGCGAGGTGCGTTTCTTCTCGATCTGGCGATTGAGGTCGACGAATTCCTCGCCGAGGTCGAGCAGGCCGGAAATTTCGTCGCGGGAAAGGCCCTCGATCCCCAACAGATGCCGATGGCTGAGGACGAAGGAGGATTTCGGCGCAATGGTCATTAAAGCCAGTCCTATAGGCGCAAGTTGCGCCCTCCGGCAAGGGTTCAGCCCGCCGATCCACAGTCGGGTGGTTAAGGCTCCGCTAGCGGCGAAACCTCGGTTCCACCACATCATCGTGAAGGCTCGTCCCTGAGTTTCGGCAACCGCGGGGCTGTTCCCGTGTTGACGCTTCGATCCCCAAAGAAGGAGGAGCCACCATGAGAACAATATATCAAGTATGCCGCGATTGCGACGTTGACCGGCGCGCTGGCGATTGCTGGCGCGGCCGCCAAGTCAGGCGCGCGACGGACGCAACGCCGCCGCGGCCATTGGCTTCGGCGCGGGCGCACTGGTCGGTGCTGCCGCTGCCAATGCCAATAACGGGTACTACTACGGTCCGGGCTACGGTTATGACAGCTACGCCTACGAGCCGGCCTATGCCGAGCCGGTCTATGTCGAGCCTCTATGCCACGTACGAGTACGCTCCAACCTATACCTATCGCAGTTGGTCGGGCGCCAAGGATAACTCGATCCGGTCGCAGCGCTAGTCGACTGGACGACGCGGTGTTCCTTGTGAGCGGCCTTTTTTACAGCCGCGCCAGTCGGTCGAGCGCGCCTTGCAGAATGAAAGCGGCGGCGTGCTGATCTATCACTTCGGCTCGCCGCGCTCGGCTCATGTCGGCCGCGATCAGTTCGCGCTCGACCGCGGCGGTGGAGAGGCGCTCGTCCCACAGCGCGATTGGCAATTCGGTCAACTTGGCGAAGTTGCGCGCGAAGGCTCTGGTCGATTGCGCGCGCGGGCCTTCCGAGCCGTCCATGTTGATCGGCAGGCCGAGCACGAAGCCGATTGTCCCGCGCTCGGCGGCAAGCGCCAGCACGCGTTGCGCGTCGGCGGCGAATTTTGTGCGCGCGATGGTTTCGACCCCGTTCGCCAGTTTGCGGTCCGGATCGCTGACCGCGACCCCGATGGTCTTGGTGCCGAGGTCGAGCCCGATCAGCCCGCCGCGCGGCGGCAAAATGAACGGCGGCTTCTATCAGCGGCAAGATGACGGCCATAACGACCGGTAGCACGCGGCCAAATCGCCGCCAACGCCGCATGCATCCGGCGAGGCGGATAAAATATAAGTTAATTCAATGGCTTAAATCTTCGACACGATCCGCTCTTTTTGTGACCACCAGCACAGCGGACCGGCCGGCTTCCCCCTAGTTTGACAATCACGGAGAGCGAAAAATTTCCCGGGAAAACCCGGGTATCAAACAGAAGACAGGTGCCGTCATGTTGAAAACGTTTGCCACCGTTATCACCGCCGCCGTGATTGCCGGGGTGTTCACGTTGGCTTCGGCCGGGAACGCCGAGGTCGACGCTGGCCCGATCGTCAAGCCGGCCATCTCGACCGTGGCACCATCGACCGTGGCACCATCGACGGCGGCACGGTCGACCGAGGCGCCGAGCTGCGTGCAGCAGCCTTGGCCGTATCTGACCAACTGCACCGGCACGCCCGTGGGCATCCGCCTGGTGACCACCGAGCGCAAGCCGAAATAGGTCACGTCCTCTATGGCACCATCCCGACCGGCAGCTTTGCCGCGTGCCCGGCGATCTCGCCGGCGGTCGTGAACCAGACCTGTCTCGTCGGCGCGGCGCAGGATGTGATTTAAGTGCGCGTGACAGATGCTTGAAGCGGTGCGGCCAGCCGACAATGTAAGGATGCAGCGCGATGCCCATGACCAGCGGGCGCCTTTTGCATTCCGCATGCATCACATCGAAGGCATCCACGATCATATCGGCGAAATCGGCGCCCTCGCGTTTGCGCGCGACGATCTGCGGAATGTCATTGAGCTCCTGCGGGTAGGGCACCGAAAGGATGCGGCCTTTGCGCGTTTTCATCCAGACCGGCTGGTCGTCATGGCACCAGTCGAGCAAGTACGTATAGCCGGCCTCCTGCAGCAGATCCGGCGTCACATGCGATTGCGAGATCCAGGGCCCGAGCCAGCCGCGCGGGTGCTGGCCTGAATGCTGCTCGATGGCGCGCGTGGTCTCCTCGATCAGCGCGCGCTCGTCCGCTTCGTTGAGCTCGCCTTGGCGTTCGGAATTGCTGCGGCCGTGGCCGACAATCTCGGCGCCGGGAAACGCGGCGACGGCCTGCGGCGCGTGCGCGTACATCCGCGCGTTGACCAGCAGCGATACCGGCAGCTTCAACTCAGTGAACAAGTCGGCCAGGCGGAATACACCGACGCGGTTGCCGTAGTCGCGCCACGCGTAATTGAGCACGTCGGGCTGCGGTCCGCCGGGCGCCAACTCGGCGCCGAGGCCTTCTCCGAACGAGAACCATTCGAGATTGAGCCCGATATAGATCGCGAGCCGTTTGCCGTCCGGCCAGTCGTAGACCGGCCGCGCGTTGATTGGCGAATAGGGATAGCGGTCGTGGTGGCGGGCGGGACTCATTGGTTGGATGGTAGCGCGTTTTCTTTCATATCCCTCCCCCAAAGCGGAGGGTGGACGCGAGCATCAGCGGGCGGCCGGCGGGGGAATGGCCCGTGGGCCGGTCCTTCGAGACGGGCCTGCGACCCTCCTCAGGATGAGGCGGATTGAGGCTTCTGTGCGTTATAGTGGCAGACGAATCCCCGAGGTCCCATGCACAGCCATTCCACGCAGCCCTGGCGACACACACACGTTTTCCTCGGGGCCAATCACGGCCGCCATGAGCGGCGCACCTGGTTCGTGGTCGCGCTCACCAGCGCCATGATGATTGCCGAGATTGTCGGAGGCCACGTGTTCGGCTCGATGGCGGTGGTCGCCGACGGCTGGCACATGTCGACGCATGCCGGCGCGCTGGCCATCGCGGCGCTGGCCTACCGCTTCGCGCGGCGTCATGCGCGCGATGAGCGCTTCACCTTCGGCACCGGCAAGGTGGGCGAACTGGCGGCTTTCACCAGCGCGGTGATCCTGGCCATGATCGCGGCCGCGATCGGCTATGAAGCGGTGTCGCGCCTGTTCGCGCCGGTGCCGATCGATTTTGTCGAAGCTACCTGGCTCGCTGCCTTAGGCCTTTGCGTCAATCTCGCCAGCGCCTGGCTGCTGTCCAATCAAGGGCATCATCAGGATCACGCGCAGCACGACCATGCGCATGATGACCATGACCACGCGGATCACCACCATCACGGCCACGATTCCAATATCCGCGCCGCTTACGTTCACGTGCTCGCCGATGCCATGACTTCGGTGCTGGCAATTATCGGCCTGCTGGCTGGCGCGCTTCTATGGCCTGGTCTGGATGGACGCATTGATGGCGCTGATCGGCGTCGGCGTGATCCTGAGCTGGTCGTTCGGCCTGGTGCGCACGGCCGGCGCCGTGCTGCTCGACATGGTGCCGGATCGCAGTCTGGCCGGGACGGTTCGGCAGCGGCTCGAAGTCGAGGGCGACAAAGTGAGCGACCTGCATCTGTGGCGACTCGGTCCCGGCCATGCCGGGCTGATCGCGTCGATCGTCGCCGACCACCCGCAGCGGCCGGCGGTCTACAAGCAGCGGCTCGAAGGCATCACGGGGCTGTCGCACGTCACCGTCGAAGTCCACGCCTGCGCGGACCACGCTATCGCGGCTTGAGCGCATCCGCGAACGAGGCAAGCCCAGCCTTGACTGTAGGATCCTTCATGGTCGCGGCCAGCTTGATCGTCTTTGCGCGCAGCGCCGCGGTCTGTTCCGGCAGCAGGAACTTGGCCGCGCGCGGCCCGGCCGCCGCCAGCGCCGGCAATCTCTCGCGGCGCCAGCTATCGCTGAGGTCGGCAATAAAGAACGTGGTGATGGTGCCGTCGATCTCTTGCGTATGGCCCGAGCGGACGGAGGCGATCGCATTTTTGAAAGATGGATTGTCGAGTTGGCTTTGTGGCGCGGTGGGCAAGTAGCCGTTGAGAATGTCCATGAGGCCGATCATCAGCCAAGTCTGCGCATCGAGATATCGCCCCATTTCCGGCGCGAAGGCGGCGGTGTTGCGATCGACCAACTCGAGGGTCTGACGGTCGTCGCCGAGCTTCGACAGATCGTCGACGCCGGAACCAGCCAGGACGTAGACGAGGCCGACTTTGAGCACGGCCCTATTCCAGGCATTGAGGTTGTTGAAGTCGGCCATCTTGTAGGCGCCTGACGATTGCCGCACCTCGCTCACGTCGAGCAATTGGTCGATGAGCGGCTTGGCGGCGGCATCGTTCTGGCGCGGCGGATGGCCCGTCAGATGCGAGCCCTTGGCGAGCGCGACGAACTGGTCCGACGCCTCTGTCATGGCCTGGGCTTTGGCGGAGTCGATTGCGTGGGCAGCGCCGCAGCCGGAGACCAGAAAAAGCAGACGTGATCAGGAGCGCGCGCATGCAGAATTTCCTAAGCGGTTTGCCCGGGGCAGGGTATTTTCAAAGCCCGCGCGCGGGACGTCAAGGTGATCGAATAATGCCAAGGCGCGTGCTATAGGCCGAGCGGAAATCGCGAGGAAAACCATGTCCGTCGACGCCGATACCGTCCGCCGCATCGCGCATCTCGCCCGCATTGCGGTCGCCGAGGATGAGGTCGATCATCTCAAGGACGAGATCAACGCCATGCTCGCCTTTGTCGAGCAGCTTCCGGAAGTGAATGTCGATGGCGTCGAGCCGATGACCTCGGTGACGCCGATGGCGATGAAGAAGCGCGCACGATGTGGTCACCGACGGCAACGATGCCGAGGCGGTGCTCAAGAACGCGCCGGCGAGCGAAGACAATTTCTTTCTGGTGCCGAAGGTGGTCGAGTAAATGTGCATGGCCTGCGAAATGGGTTTCTGGGACATGATCGAGGCGTTGCCGCCGCGAGCAGCGCGAGAAGATCTTGCGCGAGCAGGCCGCGGCCTTTGGCTGCGATGTGCCCGAGGACGTCGAAGCCATCGCCTGCAACGCCGGATGAGCGCAAACCGTGAGCGAGCTCAACTTCGCTTAACTTGGCCGCGGCACGCGACGGATTGACGAAGAAGGACTTCTCCGCCGTCGAATTGGCCGATGCGCATCTGCTGGCGATCGAGAAGGCGCGCGCGCTCAATGCCTATGTGCTGGAGACGCCCGAGCGCGCCCGCGCCATGGCGAAAGCCTCCGATGCGCGGATCGCTGCCGGCAAAGCCGGGCCCGCTGGAAGGCATTCCGCTCGCCGTCAAGGATTTGTTCGCGACGCAAGGCGTGCGCACCACGGCGTGCTCGCACATTCTGGATAATTTCGTGCCGACCTACGAGTTGACGGTCACCTCGCATCTGTGGCGCGACGGCGCGGTGCTGCTCGGCAAGACCAACAACGACGAGTTCGCCATGGGCTCGTCGAACGAGACGTCGTATCTGCGGCCCGGTGATTTCGCCGTGGCGGCGCAAGGGCTCGAATACGCCGCTGGTGCCGGGCGGCTCGTCCGGCGGCTCGGCCGCGGCGGTGGCGGCGCAATTGTGCCTTGGCGCCACCGGCACCGACACCGGCGGCTCGATCCGCCAGCCGGCGGCCTTCACCGGCACGGTCGGCATCAAGCCGACTTACGGCCGCTGCTCGCGCTGGGGCATCGTGGCCTTTGCGTCCTCGCTCGACCAGGCCGGACCGTTCGCGCGCACCGTGCGCGACGCCGCGATCCTGCTGCGCTCGATGGCCGGGCACGATGCCGAAGGACACGACCTGCGCCGATCTGCCGGTGCCGGATTACGAAGCCGCGGTCGGCAAATCGGTCAAGGGATTGCGCATCGGCATTCCGAAGGAATACCGGCTCGACGGCATGCCGGCCGAGATCGAAAAAATCTGGCAGCAGGGCAGGGAATGGCTCAAAGCGGCGGCGCCGAACTGGTCGAGGTGTCGCTGCCGCATACCAAATACGCGCTGCCGGCCTATTACATCGTGGCGCCGGCGGAAGCCTCGTCCAATCTCGCGCGCTATGACGGCGTGCGTTACGGCTTGCGCGTGCCGGGCAGCGACATCACCGACATGTACGAGAAGACGCGCAGCGAAGGCTTCGGCGACGAAGTGCGCCGGCGCATCATGATCGGCACCTATGTGCTCTCGGCCGGCTATTACGACGCTTATTATGTGCGCGCGCAGAAAGTGCGCACGTTGATCAAGCAGGATTTCGAGGACGCTTTCAAAGCCGGCGTGCACGCCATGCTGACGCCGGCGACGCCGTCGGCGGCCTTCGGCGTCGGCGAGAAGGGCCGAGGCCGATCCGGTCGAGATGTATTTGAACGACGTGTTCACGGTGACGGTGAACATGGCGGGCTTGCCCGGCATCGCGGTGCCGGCGGGATTGGACAGCGCAAGGCCTGCCGCTCGGCTTGCAGTTGATCGGGCGGCCGTTCGACGAGGAGACGTTGTTCTCGGCCGCGCATGTGATCGAGCAGGCGGCGGGACATTTCGCGCCGAAGCAGTGGTGGTGAGTTATTCGTCGCCGCTATGATCGCCGGTCGGTGCTCGTCGACCGGCGGCAGGTCGTCGTCGCCCTCGATGGTTTTCTTGCCGCCCAGTTCGCCGCCGCTGAAGATGAAGATGACAATCGCCAGCGCGACAGATGCCGCCGACGATGATTCCGAAGAAGCCGTTGTTGTCTTCTTGGTTCATCACGTTTCCAAACGTCGCGCGGTCGCGATTTCGGTTTCCGGACCAACCTGCACTGCGATTCACGCCAAAACCTATGCAGAATTTGGGCCATTTCGTGGACTGGCTGTGCGCCGCTGCCGCCTCCGAAATATTCTGCAACTATTGAATGTGGTTGAAAACGCTGCGGAAATGCTTGGCAGCCTGCGAGGTAGCGCCATACTCTCGGACGGCCGGGAGGCAGCCGTGGAGCGAGGGCGGGACGCGCGCGATCGGTGACGGGAGCTCTACGACGCCTATGAGCGGCGGGATTTCGAGCACGTCGCCGTCGCTGATCCATCCCGATATCGACTGGGTGATCTACGGTCCGGTCTCGGTGTTTCCGTTCGCCGGTCCGCGCCACGGCCGCGCCGCGGTGCTCGAGGCCATGGGCGGGATCGCCGAGCACTACGCGCTCGAAAGCTACCGGCCGGAAATCATGATCGTGGACGGCGACCGCGCCGCGGTGATGTCGGACGTGAGTTTCACGCAGCGCGCGACCAACCGCACGCTGCGCTTCCGCGTCGCCAATTTCCTGCGCTTCCAGGACGGCAAGGTGATCGAATTTCGCGAATTCGCCAACAGCTTCGACGTGGTCGAGCAGGCACTCGGCCGCGAATTGAACCTCTGAAGCGCCCGCAAAAAGTCAGCCCGGCTCCATGCCGCGCTTCTTGAAGGCCTCGGCGCGCTCCGGCGCGGTGATGAATTTGACCAGTGCCTTGGCCGCCATCGGCTCCTTCGCGTTGGCCGCAATCCCGCTGGAGAATACGGTCATCTTCTGGATGTCGGCCGGCAGCGGGCCGACATAGTCGACGCCGGGGATAGTGCGACATCTCGCTCACCTGCTGGATGCCGATTTCGACCTCGCCATTGGCCGTGATGGTGCCGACGAACACGCCGGTCGGCGTCTGCTTGAGCTTCGGCTTGATCTGATCGGCAATGCCCAGGCGATCGAACAGGCCGATGACATAATTGCCGCTCGGTCCGGTGGAATAGCCGATCGATTTTGCCGCCAGCAACGTCTTCTTGAAGGCCTCGGTGGTGCTGATGTCGGGCTTCGGCGCGCCGGCCTTGACGCCGATGCCGACGCCGGATTTGGCGAGGTCGACGCGGCTGCCGGGCGCCAGCGTGCCGGATTGCGACGAAGGCGTCGATGTCGGGGCTGGCCATGATCAGCACGTCGAAGAACTCGCCGGCGGCGATGCGCTTCTTGGCGTCGAGCGTGCCGGTATAGCTGATCTTGACCGTGTTGCCGGTCGCCTTCTCGAACTGCGGCAGCAATTCGCGGTAGCCCTGTTCGGTGGCCTGCGTCGACAGCACCGTGATTTCAGCCGCATTGGCCGCACCGAACCCGACAGCAGCACAAACTGCGAGGATCACTTGGATCTTCATGGTCGCCTCCCATCACGCGTTTTATGTTTTATTGCGGCTAAGTCTAGTCTGCCGGCCGTGGGCCGCGATAGATAGTCTGCCACATGAACGTGCAGAGCCAAACCCACAAAGCTCATCAAAGGCGCGACCGGCGACTGGGAAGTCGTCATCGGCATGGAGGTGCATGCCCAGGTCACCTCGAAGTCGAAGCTGTTCTCGGGCGCCTCGACCGAATTCGGCGGCGAGCCCAACAGCCACGTCTCGCTGGTCGATGCCGCCATGCCGGGCATGCTGCCGGTGATCAACGAGGAATGCGTGCGCCAGGCGATCCGCACCGGCTTGGGCCTGCAAGGCACAGATCAATCTCAAATCGGTGTTCGACCGGAAGAACTATTTCTATCCCGATCTGCCGCAGGGCTATCAGATCAGCCAATACAAGTCGCCGGTGGTGGGCGAGGGCGAGGTCATCGTCGATCTCGACGGCGCGCGAGACAGTCACCGTCGGCATCGAGCGGCTGCATCTCGAACAGGATGCCGGAAAAAGCCTGCACGACCGCCATCCGGCCTATTCCTACGTCGATCTCAACCGCTCCGGCGTCGCCTTGATGGAGATCGTGTCGAAGCCGGATCTGCGCTCGTCCGGACGAGGCCAAGGCTTTCATCACCAAATTGCGCTCGATCCTGCGTTATCTCGGCACCTGCGACGGCGACATGGAAAAGGGAAGCTTGCGCGCCGACGTCAATGTCTCGGTGCGCCGGCCGGGTGAAGCGCTCGGCACCCGCTGCGAGATCAAGAACATGAACTCGATTAGTTTCATTGGCGACGCGATTGAACACGAAGCGCGCCGGCAGATCGCGATCATCGAGGATGGCGGCAAGATCGATCAGGAAACGCGGCTATACGATCCGAACAAAGGCGAGACGCGCTCGATGCGCTCGAAGGAAGAGGCGCACGACTACCGTTATTTTCCCGATCCGGATTTGCTGCCGCTGGAAGTGACCGAAAGTTACGTCGCGGAACTTAAACGCCAGCTTCCGGAACTTCCCGACGAAAAGAAGGCGCGCTTCATGCGCGACTTTGCGCTCTCACTGTATGACGCAACGCTTCTTGTGGCCGAGCGTGAGTACCGCGGACTACTTCGAAGCGGTGGCGAAAGGGCGCGACGCCAAAGGCGCGGCCAATTGGGTGGTCAACGAGTTGTTCGCAAGACTGAACAAGCAGAACAAGGACATCGCGTCCTCGCCGGTGACCGCCAAGCAGCTCGGCGGTATGCTCGATTTAATCGCGGACGGCACGATTTCCGGTAAGATTGCCAAGGACTTATTCGAAATCCTCTGGACCGAAGGCGGCGACCCGCGCGCCATCGTTGCGGCGCGTGGAATGGCGCAGGTGACCGATGTCGGCGCGATCGAGACGGTCATTGATGAAATCATCGCAAAGAATCCCGACAAGGTGGCGCAGGCCAAGGCCAATCCGAAAGCGATGATGTGGTTCGTCGGGCAGGTGATGAAGTCGTCCGGCGGCAAAGCGAGTCCGCAGGCGGTCAACGATCTGCTGAAAACCAAACTCGGACTCTGACCCGACGCATCGCTGCACGAACGCGCGCGAAGTTTCCGCACGCGGCAAGAATTTTCCATGCGAAACGAAATCGGCGCGCGATCGACGGCAAAATTTTGCCGCCGTCAAGCGCACGTCTCGCGAATCACTTGGCACTGATTCGCTCGTTTTTGATCGATTCCGGTCGTTCGCAAGCCTTGCGCGCGGCAAATTGTGCAAAAATATTTTGCGCTGCGATTGCATTGCACGCGATCGATAGCCGTCGAAAAATGTGACGTGCATGCGAGCGAATTTTACGCGTGGGCGCCACGTGCAGAGGAACACCTCTGCTACGAAAAGTCCTTATTCCATCGGCCTTTTTGTAACGTTTCTGAATCGTGCGCGCGACGGTGATGTGTGCGCGCGCAAATCGATTCTGCGAATGCACGACGCATCATCGACGCTGCAAAACATCTCGCGCGCGCGTCGCATATACACATTGTTAAGCGGAGTCAGTGTTTTTTTCATTGCTCTGTAGTAAACGGAGTGCAGTGCGTGTCGATCCCCGACCGTACTGATGCGACACCCGCCATGTTACATGGCTAGGAGGGCAGCAAATGGCTAAGCGAAGAAAGAAGGCAGTGGCGAAGAAGAAAAAGGGCCGGAAGAAGAGGCTCTAGTCTTCTGACGAGACTGCTCGATCTTCGGTCATCGTCGCCGAAGATTGTGTCATACGGACCGGTGCGTGCAATGGAGTGACGAGCGCAACGCGGTTGCTTCGAGGCGCGCCCGGTTCGGGATGACAACTGAGGGCGTCGGCGAGACTTCAGGTTTCGCCGACGCCCTCGGTGTTTGTAGCGTTCTTCCGATTTCGTTTGTTCGTGCGCGCGCGCAAAATATCTCAAGCGCTAACGCGCGGCGGCTTATGTCCCGCCCTTGAGACGTGTGTCGCAGCCTACTTCGGCCAGGTCTGCCCCTTCTCGATCTTGCCGGCCGAAGCAACCTGATCGGAAGAATCCATCACAGGTCGCATCCGTCCAGTATCGCCGGGCGGAGCAGGCGACATCCCGCGACTTTCGCATGTCTGACGCGAGTTGCGGTTTTCAGGCCCTGAGCCTAGGTCTGAGGGCGATTTTCCCGATTTATTGCAGTCTGAATGGAGTAGCAACATGGCGCGCCTGAAGGCAAAAGCGAAGCCGAAATCCAAGACCAAGGCCAAAGGCGGGGTCAAAACCAAGAGCAAGCCAGCCAAAAGAAACCCAAAGCCAATCGATCTCTATTACTGGCCGACGCCGAATGGTTTCAAAATATCCATCATGCTGGAAGAGTGCGGCCTGCCGTACACGCTAAAGCCCGTGAACATTTCCAAGGGCGAGCAGTTCAATCCGGAATTCCTGAAAATCTCCCCCAACAACCGCATGCCGGCGATCGTCGATCCGGACGGCCCCGGCGGGCGGCCGATTTCGATCTTCGAGTCGGGCGCGATCCTGCAATATCTCGGCCGCAAGACCGGCAAGTTCTATCCGAGCGACGAACGCGCGCGCGTCGAGGTCGACCAGTGGCTGTTCTGGCAGATGGGCGGCATCGGGCCGATGGCGGGGCAGGTGCACCACTTCAAGAACTACGCGGTGGAGACCCTCACTTACGCGATCAATCGCTACGTCAACGAGGTCAACCGGCTTTACGGCGTGATGAACCTGCGGCTCAAGGATCGCGAATACATCGCCGGCAAATATTCGATCGCCGACATGGCGATTGTCGGCTGGGCCAATGGCTGGGAGCGGCAAGGCCAAGACATCAACGAGTTCCCGAACTTGAGGCGCTGGCTCGAAACCATGAAGGCGCGCCCCGCGGTCAAGCGCGGCATGGCGCTCGGGCTCGAGCTCCGCCAGGGCATCGACATGAAGGACCCCAAAGTGCAGGCGGTGCTGTTCGGCCAGCGCGCACGGGCGAGCTAACCGCGCGGCAGCGCGATCAATTGGTGCGCGTCCAGGTGTGGCTCTTGCAGAGGATGCCCAGCACGCAGCCTTGGACGCGGGCTTTGCTGTCGCCCTGCACCGTCATGCTCGCCTGATAAATATTGCCGTCGTCGGCGTTGTAAATGGTGCCCGACCATTTGTCGGGTCCGCTCGGCGAGAGCCCGCGCACGACCAGCAGGCCGAGCAGGGGATGCGAGCGTTTGGCCGGATCGGGATTGAGCTTGTCGGTCTTCGGCTTGCCGGTGGCATCAACGGGTCTGCCGAGCCAGACCACGGTACCGCACAGCTTGCCGCCGCAATCCGAAACCTTGACCTTGGTGTCGCCAGTCTCCGACAGCCAGCTACCTTGCGGGCCGGAGGCGAGCGCCGTCCGCGACAATAAAACCAGGCCAATTGCGGCCGCGCATAGCAACTTCATCGTTCGATATCCCGTGTTCCGATTGCCTTTCGCCCGGCAGCGCCGGGCGGCAAACCGCGTATGTGAACCTAAAGAGCCTACGAAGTAGCCCCGTGGTTAGTTCCGCCTAAAGCAGGTCAGTTAGCAGTTCCTCAATAAATACCTCTAATAGTCGAATTGTATCGGAATTGCGGCACTTTCCGAAAGGCCACCTTTGGCAATGTTATGTTCCTTCACGTTCGATTCATCGCAACACTTAAACTGTCATTCAAATTTTATCCCGATGATCGTGACAGCTCGAACGGAAAATCATTCGTCGGGCAACAGGGACAAAAGCGAACGGCCGTGAGGGCGACCGAACGCGAAATTGGGGAGGCTGAGATGGCCGACATTGAAATCGTAGCGACGACGCCCGTTGCCGAGCCCGCGGATGCCGAGGGCTGCTTCGGGTGCGGCATGATGTATTCGTCGGGAGCCGGCGTCGCCGTTGACCTGGTGCAGGCGCACAAATGGTTCAACATCGCGGCCATGCGCGGTCACAGCGACGGGGCGCGGCTGCGCCGCGAAATCGCCGAGCAGATGAGCGACTCCGAAATCGGATGCGCCCAGCGTGCCGCGCGCGATTGGCTCAAGGCGCATCCGCAGGCGAGCGCACCGGTGCTGGCGATCCGCGCCGCCGCCTGATCAACCAGCGTATTCAGTTCTGCGGCTGCTTGCGGGTACGCCGGACCGGCGTATCCGGGCCCGTGTAGAACTGGTTCGGCTCACAAAATCCGCCGATACCGCTCACGGTCGCGCGGCATTGCTCGAGCGTGAGGAAGCCGCAATTCGATCCGCCGCCGCCCCTGCCGCCATAGACGGCGCACCATTTGTAAGGGTCGGCACCGGCGGGTCCGGCGGTGCCGAGCAACGCGCTCGCCAGCGCGGCGCCGGCAGCGAGATAAAAGTACCTGTTTTGCATGGATGATCTCCGGCCAAGGTAAATCACTAACACCGATGGTTCCGGTTAAGTTCAGATGGCGGCAATCCTGTGACGGGCCGCATGCCGCCGTCTCAGGCCTTCTGCACCCAGAATTGATACATGCCGGCGAAGGTGTCGGGATGCTCGGTCTCGAAGGCATGCCAACGCTCGAGATCCTGCATCGACCAGCCGGCCGCCGCGAACCGATCGCGATAGTGCAGGTAGGCTTGCGGGCCGAAGACGAAGCCGATGAATTTCAGACCTTGCGCGCCCACAAATGAACTAATCTGCGGAAGCGTCAGGCGGTGCTCCTGCACGTGAAACAACAGGTCGCGGCAGTCGCTGATGCTGAAAAAATCCCCGGATCGTGCGACCGCCTTAAACGGCGAACCCAGCAGGTCCTGGCGGCAGCTGCGGATGTCGTCGTCGGTCGGCTTGTAGCCGCGCTCAGTGATATAGGCGCGCACGGCCGCTACATTGCGGCGAGCGAAATCGCTGTAAAAACCAAGCCGCATGAAACCGCCGGGCCGCAACATGGCGAGCAGCCGGCGCCAAGCGTCCAGCGGATCGGCCATGTGATGCAGCACGCCGCCGGCTTCGACCACATCGAAGGTCCTATCGATCGACGGCAGTTCGAGGATGTCGGCCTGGGCGTATTCGATCCGATCGGCAAGCGCGGGCGGCGTCTTTCGTATGGCGTAGCAAAGGCTGGTCAGGCTGAGGTCGACGGCCAGGATACGGGTATTCTTGAACAGTTGCGCCACTTCGATTGGATGACGCCCGGTCCCGCAGCCGGCGACAAGAATGTCGAGTTCGCCGTGCTGGTTCAGCGGACGGAAGCCGGAAGCCGGAAAGCGCAAATGCAGGTACTCGTCGATGGTAACGTCCTGCTTGCCGGCGGCCGCATAGACCCAGCGCGGGTAGGGGTTTTCCTCGTATTGATTCTGCACCAGGAACGAAACCTCATCATTGATGGTGGTCAGCCGGGGCACCTTGTCGCGTAGCGCGCGCTCCCATCCGGGTTCGCGGATCTGCAGGCTCACGACGTCGGCCACCGGTGCCGGCCACTGCCGGTCCAGCAGCGCCGGTGCTACCGGTAGCGCATCCAACGGAAAGTACATCGCCACAGCCAGCAGACTGAGGGGGGCAATCGGCGAACCGGCCGCGGCCGCCGCAACCACCGCGTCGCGCAGGCGGGAGGCCAGCGCGGTTTCGTCGGGCGTTTGCGCAAAGACGTATTCGTTGATGAAGCATTGGCTTGCCAGCGCGCCGGCGAGCGCGAGCAGCCCTTCATTGTTTGGCGCTGCCGCAGCCTGCAACAGGGATTGGCGCAGCGATGTGAGCAGCCACTCGAGCTCGAAGTTGCGCGCCGTGGTGGATTGCAAAACCCAGTGCAGCAATCGATCGCCGGCAATCGCGGCGATCCCGGGCGGCCCAAATAAATCCGAAGGCGCCAGCCGTCAGCGGCCAGGCCGCTTCGGCGCGTTTCATGCTGGCGCCGAGTGTCGGATTGAGACTGATCAGCAAGTTGACGATGCTGCCGAAGTCGTCGAGCAGTTGCGGATAGAGCGCCAGCGACTGTCGGAACGCGGCGGCCGCTTCATCCATTTTGCCCTGCGCGCGCAGCACGACGCCGAAATTGTTCCACGCCTCGGCGCGCTCCGGCGCAACCGCTAGCAGCCGCTTGAAGGCCTTGGCGGCCTCGCCGAAATTGCCGTGATGCTGATGCCAGCGCGCCTCTGCGAGCAGTCGATCGGCGGCGGAACCGGCGGCGGGCGGCGGACTGGCGGCGAGCGGCTTTTGCTGCTTCAGCGCGATGCGGCGCTGTTTTCGGTTCATCGGCTCGCGTCCCAAGAATTTACCCGCATTCCGCAGAATCTATAGCTTATGTCTGCTGCCACCTCATAATACCGGAAGTATGAAACTCAGCAGCAGCGTCCGGACGCCCGCGTGGCAACATTCTTGATTGACGGATCAATGAGGATAGGGAAACAGATGTATCTTGAGCTGCCAACGACTTACCACGATATTGGCGGATATTAGGAACTCTCATATATCGGACTTTAGGAGACGAGGTCATGGCGCAGCTCGGGATTTATTTATCAAGCTTGATAGTCTGCGGCCTCATGAGTTCGATCGCACAAGGGCAGGTCACTATCGATGTTGCGAAGATTTCCTGCGAGCAGTTCAGGAGCTACGCAATTACCGACCCGAACAACATCGCGCTTTGGGTGAGCGGTTACTATAACGGCAAGCGCGGGAATACAGTCGTCAACGTTCAAGTTTTCAAAGAAAACTTGGAAAAGGTAAAAGACTTCTGCGTCACGAATCCAAAGGTTACCGTCATGCAGGCGGTCGAAGAAATTCTTGGCAAGGGCAAGTAAAGGCAAAAGCTCGCGGCGATCTGTCTGTAACGGAGGCGGCGTCGAATTGATTCTATGATCCAAGAATGCCGTGTCGTTTTCGGATGAGTTTGCTTGCCGTTCACAATCAATCTGTCCGCCTCGGCGCGATTGGAAAGTCGAGAATGAAACCATGCTACCAAAAACGCAGGCGATAGGGATCGCCGTCATCGTCCTATTCGCGTTGGCAGGCCAATCCGGTGCCGCGCCGCATCATCCGCAAGCGCGAGCATGGTGCGCGAATTCAGCGAAGGTAACTCTTGATCAGCAAATAAGTGGCTGCACAATGCTGATCGACTCGTCACGGAAGTCTTCAAAGAAAAACAAAAAAATTGGCCGGGTCTTCAACACACGCGGATTAGCCTACTATCGCAAAGGGCAATACGCCAACGCGGTCGCGGACTACGACGAAGCCATTAAATGTGGCTACGTCAGAGCATTTTTTTATCGGAGCCTCGCCAAAGAGAAACAGGGAGACGAGGCCGGCGCGGCGGCTGATATCGCCGCATTTAAGCGCACCAGATAGAAAAGGATCGATGCCCGCGCAAAGCTGACATGCACCCGATATCGCGGGATGTCCGATAATGACCCGAAGCGCCTTTGTTGTTGATTTTATCAGAATTGCCACCACATGGTGCAGCGCGCAAATCTGCCTTCCGGAGGAAAGCGGACGCAATCGCGGTGGGAGATTTTGCGGGGTCTAACTCCGCTTATATTTGCAGCAATTGCCGCAAATGCCCGCAAGATTGATTGACGCAAAAGCGCTTGATCTATAGGGATTTCAGGCGTCGGAGCTGTGGCCGAGTGGCTGAAGGCGGCGGTTTGCTAAACCGTTATACGCTCCAAAGGCGTATCGAGGGTTCGAATCCCTCCGGCTCCGCCAACTTCAGTTGAAACCGTTTGTGTTTTAGATGACTTCGCCGTTCCACCCCCGGATCAATCCCCTGGGCCTGCCCGCCGCAGGTGCCATTTCGGCGAGCGCGATTTCGGGACGGCCTGCTTCCAAGGCGCCTCGACGTTACGTTCAAAGCGGCGGTACAACGATATAATCTGGCCCTAAACCAACCTGGTGTCGCCCGTGCATCGTGGTGTAAGCCGCTTCGATATGACGGGTGAAAAGCTTGGTATCGAATAAAGGTGTCGTAAGACGGTTGTCAGCCAATTTACGTTTGATAATAGCCAATTTTTCCGGATGCATGGCAATATCAACCGCCCTCTGCTCATAACTTTCCAAAGTCGTTGTTATAAGTTCGGGCAGGTGTATCGCTTTCAGCAGGCTCGAAGCAACTCTGCCTGCGAATGTCTCTCCGATGCAAGTCAACACAGGCAAACCAGACCAAAGTGCATCACTTGCGGTCGTATGCGCGTTGTAAGGCAACGTATCAACAAACAAGTCAGCCCGTCGATGCCTTGCGAGATGATCAGATAGCGGAATTCGCTTTGCAAATACTAGTCGATCGGAATTTACGCCTCGCGCTGCAGCCTCTCTCCTTAAATTGATGACCGCGTTTTGATTGTCCTCGATAAGCCAAATTACGCTGCCGTCGACTTGCCGAAGAATTCTCATCCAACAGTCAAAAATATCCGGCATAATTTTGTAGCTGTTGTTGAAACAGCAGAACACAAAACCTTTCTCAGGCAATCCACATTCTTGGCGACTGAAGACACGCGTTCCAATCTCTTTCTTTCGATCATTGGCTTGGTAACAATTTGGTAGATAAACAATCTTCTCCGTATAGAACGCTTTATGGCCCTCGGGGATTACA